>JAENZQ010000066.1 GCA_016841185.1 Anaerovorax odorimutans | reverse complement strand
ATACAAGCTTGCCGAGCTGGGAGTTAAGGAAGGATACAACCTGGATGGCGGTGGTTCGAGCACTATGGTTTTCAATGGCAAAGTATTAAATCGTCCTTCTGATGGAACGCAGCGGGCAGTTGCAAATAATATTGTCATACTGCCATAGTCTAGTACTGTTCATTCTTGTTCTGATAATGATACTATTTAAGCATACGAAAGTTAGAATGCATTCAAGTTATATAAATTTAAATAACAACACCAGTATGTGCATAAGGATGGACTAAAGATAGGATGGATAGGGAAGATAAATGTGAAAGAATTATGCAATGAAAGAAAAAAAGAAAAATACGCTAACCGGATTGGGTTTTATAGTTCGCTGCTAATGGCATTACTGACTCTGGTGGGGTTATTAGTGGTTAAGCCGCCCATATCCGGTCCCTTTGCCGTGGGAGACCGTCTGGGATACCCTTATCTTGATATTCTTGCCCAATTTCCTAAAGATTACATATGGATGTACTTTATGATTTTACTCATGATAATTTATGTGGTATTTATGGTATCAGTTCATTACTACGCCGAAGGGGAGAAAAATATCTTCAGTCTGATTGGACTGTCGTTTGCATTGATTTCCGCAACTATCCTGATCACCAATTATTTTGTTCAACTATCTGTTATACAGCCCAGTTTGTTGAATGGAGAAACCGATGGCATTTCACTTCTAACTCAGTACAACCCCCACGGAATATTCATCGCACTTGAAGAAATCGGGTATTTAATGATGAGTCTCTCGTTTATTTTTATCGCCCCGGTTTACTACAAAAAGAGTGCGCTTGAACACGCAGTAAGTCTTGTCTTTATTGCGGGTTTCATTTTCTCCGTTTTCGCCCTCATATTTATTTCAATAGGATATGGTATTCACCGGGAATATATTTTTGAATGTGCTGTGATAGTTATTGATTGGCTGGTTTTAATAATCAACGGGCTATTGTTAAGTATAGTGTATCATAAACAGGCAAAGCTCTTATAACTTTGAAATGCCTATCTTCAGAATATCTGATATCCGGATTTGGTCCACTTTTTCGCTGGCGTTTTCCGCCTAACTGGTTCAGTTTTAGCTTAGCGTTTTCACCTCATTCTCTGCTTCTGATTTGCCCCTTCCCCATGTCTGGCCGAAAAAGATACAGCTTCCCCAGATTCATAAACGAGGAGACTATATCATAAAGAAGCTTATGGTGTTTATTACGATATTTCTGGCGTTAACCCTTGCAGGCTGCTCAGGCACGCAGCAGGCAAGTACACCGCAGGACAGCGCAGGGAATCCACCCCCATCTCAAAATGATAATGGTAATGATCAAGCAAAAAATCCGAACCTGTCTATTGCCGCCACAGAATCTGATATTCATTTATTGACATACATAGAACTTCTATGCATAATAATTATTACATAGAAGTGTTAGGTATAGTGGGGGGATTTAATGAATGTATCTAAAGACTTAATTGCAGCCTCTGCGACACCTCTAATTCTAGCCATTCTTAAGGAAAATGACAGCTATGGTTACGCAATCATAAAACGGGTGAAAGAGATGTCGGAAAATGAACTGGTTTGGACGGAAGGTATGTTGTATCCGGTGTTGCACCGCCTGGAGGATCAAATGTTAATCGAATCATATTGGAGTAAATCCGAAGCAGGCCGGCAACGTAAATATTATAGGATTAAGGAAAGCGGTTTAAAAGAATTGGAACTACAAAAAAAGCAATGGGAGATAGTTCATTCTGCCCTGTCTAAAACTTGGAGTGAATAGGAAGGAATAGACCTAAGGAGGGTCAGTATGTTTGATTTGGAAATGCAGATCCATTCATGGAGTGATCATTTAAGAGCCCGTGGTAATTTTACCGAAGCCGATATTAATGAACTGGAAAGTCATTTACGGGAAGAGATCGATGACTTGATTTCAGCCGGACTCACCCCAGATGAATCATTTCTCATAAGTGTGAAACGTTTGGGTAATTTAGATGCGATTTCACACGAATTTGCCAAGGTTAATACTGAGAATCTGTGGAAACATTTGTATATAGACCCAGTAGATAACGTGGCAAAAAGACAAAGCAACCGTGATATTGCTCTGGTGGTAATTTTTACGCTGCTAGCAGGGACACTAATCAAAATTCCGGAATTATTTGGATTAGGATTTAATGATCCAGGCGCTGACCGGTTCTATTTAAAGAACATAAGCTTGTTTATTTTGCCGTTTGTCGCAGCTTTTTTCCTAATCAAGAGAAAAGCTGACAGGAAAACATGGTCAACTTTTATGGTGACTTTTATCATTGCAGCACTGATTATTAATATCTATCCGTCATTTTCCCCATATAATACCGAAATTCTAAGCAGTCTTCATTTACCATTACTTTTATGGTTAATTGTTGGGGTGGCATATACAGGCAGGGAGTGGCAAAGCAGCCAGGGCAGAATGAACTTTATACGCTTTACAGGCGAAATGGTGGTCTACGGTGTCTTGGTATGGGCGGGAGTATTGGTATTAGGCATGTTTACTATGGCTATATTTGGAGCCATCCAAGTTGATGCCGAAAAATTCCTGGAAGACTATTATTTTATTTATGGAGCCTGTGCGGCAGTCCTGATAACTGTTTATTTAGTTGAAGCAAAGAAAAGTATAGTAGAAAATTTTGCGCCTATTTTAGCAAAGATATTTAGTCCGTTATTCTTGGTAATTATGGTTTCATTCTTAGTAGTAATGATTATTACCGGCAAAAGTCCATTTATGGAACGAGAATTTTTGATAGCATTTGATCTTATGCTTGCTCTAGTATTGGGATTGGTTTTATACGTTATTTCATCACGCAATAATCAACAACCGCCCAACTTGTTTGATTATCTGAATCTAGCTCTAATAATAATAGCTCTCATAATCGATGGGGTTGCCTTATCTGCAATACTTTTCCGCCTGTCAGCCTTTGGCATCACCCCCAATAAGCTTGCTGCCCTGGGAGAAAATCTGATTTTATTAGGTAACTTGGGGGGACTTGCCTGGCTATATGTTGCTTATTTTAAAAGGAAACGTGATTTTATTAATCTAGAAAAATGGCAGACAGGTTATCTATATGTTTATTTCATCTGGACGGCAATTGTAGCATTTATATTTCCGCTATTATTTGGGTTTTATTAATTTGTATGGTCGTTAGGGATTGTAACTGCAGAGGCGTATTTATAATAAATCCAGTTTCAGTAAGAGCTGCAGGGAAGTTCAACTTTATCTTTTGAAGGTTTAAACATCGAAAACAAATAATAGAACGGAATATAACATAGCAGAAATACTGCCATTGCGACCGTAGCAGGGAAACAACAAATACAACAAATACAACGAACAATAAATAGTTTGTTACTAATCATATTACCACTCTCCTTCTCTAATTTTCTCCAACTTAATGGCTGTAACAATGAATAATGCAACTTCCGTTCCAATTTAGCGTTCAATTAAAATAATGTTCATAAATAAAATATAACGCCACTAGCCGGGAGATTATAAATCTTTTTATATATCAGTCATCAAATATCAACAGCCAGTTAATTTGCTCATAGTTGTCACAATCTTGCTAGATACTGCCACAATTGTTACACTCATGACACACTTCTGGTCAGCTTAATTACAACGGCAGGGGGCACGCTATATAGCATTTTTCAACATAGTTTAGCACTGGTCAATTGTAACCGAAGACAATTTATACAAGGGCAGGGCAGTAATGGCTTACATAATTTACTGCAATCTCTTTTCGTGCGACATCATCTTATTAGATTAATTTCGCACTATATGTTATAATTTTCGTACGAGGTGATTTATATGAATGAGACCACAAAAGTTATTACCGCCACTGAGTTGAAGACCAATCTGGGTAAATACATC
>JAENZQ010000065.1 GCA_016841185.1 Anaerovorax odorimutans | reverse complement strand
AAGAGCTTCTGTATAGCAGACGGTTCAGTACAACAGGAGATTCATGATGTTTAAGATATCTTAATAAATTGCCGATGGCCTTGCTGATACTACCTAGCAGGGTCATTCTTGTCTTATATCCCTCCAACATCATAAATCTCTAATTTGTTATATGATGCCCATCAGTACAGGCTTTCAATGTTTACCATAGACACGGAAATCATTAATTATTCATCTCTTTAAACTTGTTTATAAAGGCAGTCATGAGAGTACAATACTTGATAAAACTCATAAATAACAATAACACTTCTGTATTATCTTTTTTCACTTCTAAACAATGTGTTACTTCATTTCTATTAAGTCGTAGGAATGTAAAAAATGAATCTCTTGCAGATTTATCAATAATACTAATTAAATCGTCTGGAATATCCTTAATTCCTTCAAGAACTGAAGTGAATACTTCATATTTCTTTGAAATCTTTGTTTCCCTTTTTATCTTATCATCAAAATAATCCTTAATCGTTTTGCCATTAAGCTGCAAACTGCTCTTTGGCTTAAAGTCATATCTCGTCTTTCCAAGTAGTTTTGAGAACTCTATGATTATTACTTCAATAATAACTTCTGAAGATAAACCAATCATTGCTGTTGCCGCATTACAACAATTTGCATTATAGCACTTTAGAGCTTCAAGCATATAGAATTCTATCCATTCGTCCAATCCACTTATTTGTCGTAATTTATTGATATACCCGTCTATATCATAAGGAAGTATATCTTTATTTTCTATACAGACTTCACCATGACTAGTAATGTGAAAATACGGCAATTCTGGTGACGTCCCGTACATTCCAGGTGCAATAATATGATTATTCAGTAATAGGTAAAACGCCTCCCATAACCTCTCAATTTCAATAATACTAAAATTAGTTGAATGGTTTTCATATAAGTTACACCCTGATGCTCCCCAAGCAACTTTACACACTGCAATTTTGTTATCAATCAATCCTTTTTCTATAGCCATATGCTCAACCAACATAAACAGATTGCTTTGATGAGCTCCTCTAGCGTTAAAAAAATCATATCTACTACTATACCTTTTGCAGAAATCTCGATCTCGGAATACCTCAAAGATTAAATCTCTGATTACAACTGTGCTTAATGGTCTCTGTATACTCATAATTCCTCCAATACTCCGCCTATGTAAAGGCTTAAATCTGATGGGTTTCATATAACGTTTAGGAGTTCCCGACGCGCCCCAACCGCATTCATCATCTTCCAAGTGTCGGGAACTCCGTGTTATGTAAAGTGCCATGTCCCTTTACTCAGAGCGCACCATGGACGGTGCGCCCTAAACAAAACATACATATTTCATGGATTAGAATATTCAAGTTAAGGTAATGTACAAATATCATCTGGATTTATATGTGCTCTTAAAGCGGGAATTCTCTCAAATGAATTATTATACCCTCTTGAATAATCATCTTTAAATTCCTTAATTTTTTCTTTTAATTGGTCACTTGATATACCAAATAATGGTTGAACCCTACTGAAAAATCTCTTTGATACTAATCTTTGTAGTATCTCAATTTTTCTGTATCTTGCGTAAATATAAGTGTTAGGAAACCAAGGCCAAGAAAACTCTTTATCATAGATGAATGCTAAATAGTAAAGCAAGAGATCAGCATCAAAAATAGTCTTATTATATTTCTTATTCTCTGCCCTTTGAACTAATAAGTCAGCAACCAGACTTATCCGATTAAGCTCTAATCTCTTCTTCCTAAACTCTTCAAGAGATTTTATATATTGCCGGAATATCCAGTAACTTTCGTGACGCAATTCGCTCCGTAAATCTTCCTTAATAAAAAAGTTACTCCTAAGGAATTCGCCTGCAGTTTTATACTGTGCAGAATTTAAAAGAATTGCAAATGTGTATATAAATAATTCTTGAACAATAAATTTATAATGATCAAATTGATAATCAAAAAATGATCCAATACCCTCGTATGGCTGAGTATAGGAATATATCTTTTCAAAAAAACCAATCAAAATTTCTACATCTAATTCTTCGTAATAATTACACATCTTTTCAAGATATGTAATATAGTCATCTCTCAATGGTAACATTCTATCTATTTGATTAAGAATAGTTTCATCAATAGGAGTAATACTATCAAACTCTGTAATATGGAATTGGTCAAGATATTCAAAAAACGACTCAATAAAGTTGTTTGACAATCCTTTGACTCGAGTGGGGACTCGCTGCATTGCATCTTCCATCTGTTTAATAATATTAGTAGTCTTGTAGTGTACTACTTCCTCCTCAAAAAGCCATTCAGGCGGTGCCCCTAAGCCAGGTTTGCGAAACTGTGGTCTCTCATATATATTTCTCAATAAGGTTTCATAACCTTTTTCATATACATCCTCCGATGACAGATCAATATACTTCCTAGTCTTTATATACGTCGGAATAAATGTTTCTCCATTATTTCCACGTTCAGGAATTATAGGAATGAACTTTTCTTGGTTTATATCATTGTATATTTCAGGCGTGATTATTTGTGTCTCTGTACCTACCCCACCTTTACGAATTTCCGCCTTATCCTTGTATCCTTTATCACAAATAATCAAAACTTTATCAATATCTTCAGAATTAACCATACTCTCCATAAAAGTGTATACATCTTGTCCTTCTTTTAAATCCCATTTGTCTAGCTTTACATCGACACCATTTTCTCTTAATCTTGTCGCTAGTTCTAATACCCATTCTTCATGCTCAGGAGTTGTCCAACTGTAAGAAATGAATACTCCTTTTGGCCGTTCCATCAGAATGACCTCCTTTTAATAACTAAACTTACATCACCCGCGCCAGGACGGCGCGGTACGCATGGCATTTTATATAACGTTCCGGCTTCCCGACGCCCCTGAGCCGGACCCGCAAAGCCCTTCATCCTGGCGGTGCTTGCACCCGGCGAAGGGGTGTGGCGCGCATACTTCAGCCCTACCCTTGAATCCTTCTCCCGCTGCTCCTGCTTTTCGCGCCGAATGGGAAGCCTTTGTTAGGCGGAGTTTTGATTATTCTTCATGTTCTATACTCTCATTCATAACATTAAATAAACCCATGTGAATGTCAGTTAATACTCGAATAAAGTCTGGGTTGAAATAATTACTCGCACCGCTTGAATACTGGATAAACCCTTTTTCTTCTAAAATAGATTTTACTGAAAGTGCGTAGGCATAAACCCCGGTTTTAAATAAATCTCCATAAACATCATGCTTAATTGTACTTGGTAATTGTTTACCGTGTGCGTATTTTGATCGAATTTCGTATAATTTTTTTCCAAGCCCTTTTATTTTTTCATTTGTCTCAACAAATTCATCAATATCTTCTTTCGCCCCGATTGCGTTTACTAAGGCGTTCCCAAATTTTTCTTGTGAAGATGTCTCCTCCTTAAACAAAGATTCAAATGCGGTTACTAATAAAAGAATTCTATCGAATACTCTCAAATGACTATATAGATGACGTTACTTATTATTCTATACCCTGAATAATTCTATCTAAAGGACTATGAATACGCGTAATATCTTTTCTGCTTATATATGTGTACCCTTAATGACGATTGACATAGCGCATCCCTCACCACTTTCTCGACTAATTCCATAGGCTATGATATTCAAAACTCTACATGGCTAATTTGCCTTGATGCTAACAACTATTACATATTTACATAGGACTTCTACATTTGTTTATATTTTCCTCTTAATAGACAAAAAACAGTAGCAATTTCTATTGCTGCTGATAATAAGCGCAACTAAAAAAGCCCACCATTTCCGGAGACTGCTGAAAAACTACGCTTTTTTGCTTGTCATTCTGAAACGAAGTTGAAGAATCTGACTTTGTCATTCTGAACGTAGTGAAGAATCTTATGTTTTCAATAGCTTCAAGATCCTTCGCTATCGCTCAGGATGACTAAAAGGGGCTTTTTCAGCAGTCTCCATTTCTGGTAGACTTGAACTAAAGAAGAATTATCATAACCCACTTTCTAATAAGGGGCTTCATGTGAAAGCAGCGGAATCTTAAAATGGTTTAGCAAGAAAACTCGTCGAAGCTTTGCAGAAAATCCGTAGATTTGGCCGGACGCCAAATCAGGCTTACTTTCATAGCGCAGTATGCTATGAAAGAAGGGGTGCGGGGGAAGTATTCCGTGCCGGTTTCAGGAGGGTGCTCAGGTTGCGCCAGCAACCGCCGAAGGGAACCTAGGGTTCCCTAGC
>JAENZQ010000064.1 GCA_016841185.1 Anaerovorax odorimutans | reverse complement strand
TATACCATTAAAACTGTATTCCATTTATGCACCGCCCGAGCATCCGCGCGGCACAGTCCACAAAACCAAAGAAGACGCCAAAGAGCACCACGGCTAACTAAAAGTGTTAGCCGGGTAATGATTGAAATAAAAATTACCGCAGCGAACATCGCTGTGGTAATTTTTATACATAAATTCTTCATCGTTGGTTTTCCATCCTTATCCTTTATTAAATCAAACACTCATTATCCATTGTCTGTGGAAATATGAAGAGCTGTAAAACCTAATCCTGGTAAGCTAATAGCGAAGCATAACTTTGCCAAATGGGCAAGGTTATACTTTAAGTCACAAAGGCTTATGGATTATTATGTTATAATTTGGTGAATGGATTTTGCCTATACACGAATGTCATGTGTTTCTTTGAGGGTTTGCAGTGACAATGAAACTGGAGTTATGAAGGGGCTAGGGTGTAAATCCTAGCCTCTCAAATCTATGAGCAGAATTTTGTAGAAATACACTGTAAAAACCGATAGTCTATGGTAAAATATAGATAATGAGAGTGGTTGTCCCTATAAATACATTTTAAGGAGAGGTTAAAATGGATGATAGAAGATATTTGAACCTTGATGAATTGCTTATATGGTCTGATAATCCTAGGCATGGACTTCTAGAAAATGAAGCTGAAGAGTTCACAGAAGAAGAAGCCATTAATATATTAATTGACGTAGTTGGAACGGATAAAATGTATAATCTTATTGCAGACATTTTTGCCTCAAAAAAACTTATGGGTAATGTAAATCCAGTTGTTGTTTGGGAAAACGACAAATATCATGTTTATGATGGTAATAGACGTGTAAGTGCCCTGAAGATACTGAAAAACCCAGATACTGTTGAAGATATTCCATTACGCAATAAGATTTTCAATTTAATCAAAGACGAAGATGTTTCATTCGCGGATAGAGTTTTTGTTTATATAACAGATAAAGAAGAAGCATTGGAAATAATGGATAAAACTCACTCTGGAGAACAACAAGGAGTGGGTATGATTTCCTGGGAACCTTATCAAAGAGATATATCATTAAATCGTCGAGGGAAACCACTAAAATATCCTTATGCTTTCAACGTCTCACAAGCCTTAAAATATAATATTAGGTCATTTAATACCATTCATTATACAGATTTAGATAGAATATTTGGTTCAAAAGTCTTGCGAGAGCATTTTTCTCTATCCGAGCACGATACTGATTATACAACAAAAGCAGCATACATAGTCGGTATGCTTGTTAAATATAAAGAGAAAAAACGGTTTAACTCTTTTTCAAGGCATTTTAACATAACGGATTCGGATATCAATAATGGACCTATGATTGAATTCTGTGAGTGGGTGAAAGAACAAGAACAAAAAAAGAAGAATTTTTATTTTAAGTCGTGTCCAGTTGAATTGTATGTTGACGAACAATTTTCTTTTGAATTACTACAACTTCAAGTTCTAGATTCTCGCAAGAACGAAATACCTTATGATGTCGAAACACTAAATATAAAATACATATCGCCGAACGGTATTGAAACGGATTCTATTGATATGACAGAGCAAGGTGTTTGGCAAGTCCATTTAGAGTTTAACAGCGAAAATCATTCAGAGCAAATCACCATTAAAGCACTTCAATCGCCTAAGATTGACTTTGATTCAAAAAAACTGTTTGGAGAAGGAAATACTATTGACCTAAGAAAACTAATAATAAGAGCAACTGACGGCCATGGCAGAGATAGAAAAGATGAAGTCATTATTAAAGCAATAAGAAACGGAGACATAATTAGAGATATTTTTACTGCTGATAACCCAATAGGGACTTATCAGATAGCATACAGTTTTCAGGATATAACTGGTGCACCTCATTCCGTAACAAAAGAAATACGAATAGTTGATAAAAGCAACCCTTTACTAGCAGAGAACCGGAATGCACCCCTGTTAAGCTATAATGGAACATGTACTCTAATAAACATTTCAGAAGTTGTCAACAAGCTTGTTTCAGAAATCAACGAACTTCCTTTTGAAAATAATATATGTGTTATTACAACATCCTTACGGTCTTTATTAGAACTCTCATTTGATGAATTGTTTTTCAGAAGAAAAATCATATTCACTGTAAAAAATGATTTGGAAAAGTGCATAGAAGAATTCAAGACCTTTTTATTGAGTAGTGAACTTTCTCGTATATGTTCACAGTATAGCAGCGACTTTCCTTCATTTAATAACGAGAAGAATCGTGTGGAGCAAATCGATCCTAAAAATCTTGCTTCATATTTAAATCTTGCCGCACATAAAAGCACAGCAGCGATAGACACGACAAAAGTCGCAGAGATTGCTCGGAAATCTATTGCTCCAATACTAGTATACACTAGTGTGATATTAAAATAGCGCTAGGAGGGATAATATGCTTAAAACTTATACACCATTGCGCTATCCAGGGGGAAAAACAAAATTATATGCTTTTGTAAAGGAACTAATTACTGAAAACGAATTGATTGGAGAAACATACATTGAACCTTTTGCGGGAGGGGCTGGCTTAGCGTTAAAACTCCTTTTTAATAACGATGTTCGAAGGATAATAATTAATGATTATGACCCAGCTATTTACTCTCTTTGGTTTAGTGTACTTAATCACAATCATGAATTATGTACTCTTGTTGAAAATACTCCGTTGACAATTACAGAATGGCATAGGCAAAAAGATATTTATACTGCTGGACTAAACAATAACGTCATAGAATACGGATTCGCAACATTATATCTAAACAGAACTAATGTATCAGGTATAATTAAAGGGGGAGTTATTGGCGGCGTTGAACAGACTGGTAATTATTTAATTGATGCTCGCTTTAATCGTAGTTCCCTCACGAGTACAATAAATAACATTTCAGACCGTAGGGAGCAAATTGTTCTGACTCATATGGATGCAAAGGATTTTCTTGCGCCAAAATCTTTGAATAGGTACAAAAGAGTATTCATTTATTGTGACCCTCCTTATGTGCAAAAAGGCTCGAAGTTATATAAAAACTCCCTTACGGAGGCAGACCATATTGCTTTATTTGATACCATGAAACTTTGTCGTCGTAAATGGTTAGTTACCTATGACATATGTGACTTAATTGAGAATGTATATAAAAGATACCGAAGAAGTACAATTAATATCAATTACAGTGCAAAGACTGTCAGAAAGGCACAGGAATACGCATTCTTTAGCAATGATTTGCTTATTCCTGAAAGTATAATATTAGATAAATACTAAGGATGATTAAAATATTCCTTGCAATAAAAACGCACTGTACAGTCCATATGAAAATTGTTTTAAACCATTTAATTTGTGTAAGGTTTAGTTCTTATTAGTTTTTCCATTCGGTATGAACCATCTTAAGACTATTATACCGCTCATTGGTTTCTCTCATCAAAATACCTCGGACTATATAATTACTCTCATTATTGCTATTATTATCTAATTATGATATTATTAATGCGAACATATATTCCCGTTAAAGGAGAATATTTATGACTGATACTGAGAAAGCTTATATTGCTGGAATCATAGATGGAGAAGGTAGTATAATGCTGACAAGATTTCACAAGAACCAATTCCCTTCACCCTGTGTATCGGTTGCGTCTACCGATAAAGAATTACTGTTATGGCTTCTAAAGACAATCGGCAAAGGGAGAATAATTAATAAAAGGAATTATAACAAAATGAAACATAAAGATTCTTATACATATAGAGTAATCTACGATGATGCTATTGCATTGCTGCGCGATGTAAGTCCTTTTCTTATAATCGAATCAAAGAAACAAAGAGCTAAGCTCATAATTGATAAATATAAAGGAGCTACTCCAAGAAATGGCCGTTATAGCAATGAAATTTTGAAAAAGAAGCATGCTTTAATTGAAGAATTTATGAAATTATAAAGGGCCCTGCAATCACATTGATTACAGGGCCATAAATTTGGTGGAGGCGGTGGGCCATGTTATCCACTAGTTTCCTAATGGCACTGACTATATCTTGAAGTTAAGCATCTATAATCCATATTCGCCTAACTCCCCCGGCGTATTATGAAAGGCTTGGTATCGTTTTGGCCTTCCATCCTAGTACCGCATATCCTTACGGTTTTAGCGGCCTATAAGTCGATACGGGGCTGTTGGATTTCTCCACATACCCCTCGGTATCAGCATGGCATATGCCTTAGCCTTCACCGATAAAGCCGGGTTCTCACCTGCAAATCGCTTTGCAGGGCGACTCTGTTTTGAATCGAACCCACGTCCGAAAATATATCACCAGGAACCTCTCCGAGCGCAGTCATTGG
>JAENZQ010000063.1 GCA_016841185.1 Anaerovorax odorimutans | reverse complement strand
GTCAGGCAGTAAACATTTTTGCCCAAGAAGATATTCATTTAACCAAAAGCAGTGACTCTGAAGCTGCAGAAATAAACGGGATAAAACCGGCTACCTATTTTATAAATGATTCGAAAAACAAAATCGACATCTATCGCTATGACACTATTGATGAGCGTAAAACTGCTTATATGATATATAGAGATAGTGATGAGGGGAGAGCAAATTCAGGGCCCCAAAATGCGAAAAATTTGATGTTCATTATTACACCGATTGATGATGAGCAAATGACTGTTAAGGATATGGAACTGTTATATAACGTATCAAAAACCATTTTTGAGAAATTAAATGATACCCAGGAAATTGTTTTTAGCGGAGCCGGTAGCAACTGGGAAGCGCTAATGGTAGTAAAATACTACGAATATTTTTATTATGGTGAAAATGAGACAATGAAGTATGACCATTATTATACGGAATCTGGCTCACTTAAATACCTCGGCCAGGATATAGAATCGGTAGGAGAAATATCTTACGAAACCCAGGATCCCACCGGCGGAGGTTCGGGCTCAAGGTCAAAATTAAAGCTTGATGGGACGTTAAGTCTGGGTTCGTCAGGAGGTACGGGAGCGATTCTTCGTGCTGACCAGGAAATAACTTTTACCATCAGATGGAATGATCAGGAAGAGACTTTTGTAGCCCGTTCTAAATAATACTATAGGGAACGGAGTATATATTATTACGCTGGGGGAAGGCATGAAAGGAACCAAATGTCAATACAATAACTGCATTAAAGCAGAATTCGGATTGTCAGATGCTTTATAATAATTTGCCTGGCAAATTATAGGATATGGAGTTATTCTGCGATGAAAGAAATGTTAAGCAGATGCGTAGTGAAATGAAGAAGAACTATTTAATCTCTCTTTTTTCACTGGTCTCAGCAGAAGAATTATAGGTAATTGTCGTCTTGCCTCCGGTAAGAACAGGACACTAGGAAAGGATGCATAATGATATGTTAAACTACAAAAAGCCTGCATTTTGGGTTGCTACCTTGGCAATTATTGCAGTGGTGGTAATTTGTGGAGGTCTCATTAGTAATCCACAAAAAGAACCATTAACAGTAGAAGATTATGCTAATCAATTTATTGAGGAGCAAATTACAGCTTATGAAAAAAACGAATGGACAGATGTCAAGATTATTGACAGCAAAATTACCAAACTTGAAAAAATAGCATCATTTAATGAACTACTTTCATCACCTGTAGAAATTTGGAGTCTTGAATATCGCTTGCAACCTGATGATATAAGCAAGGCGCCCTTACCAGGTGGTATGAATGAAGTTGATGGATGGATTACAGAAGATAGCAGCATGGGCAAGCCTATGTTGGTTTTTTCTTATGAAGATTCAAAACCACAGTATTTAGGATGTACTTGGAGTGGGGAAGGTGATTTTACTACACTTGCAGGGCAGGAAACAGCAGTTCGCGTATTTCTTGAAGGGATAGATTTATTACCCAATGAAACTTATAGAGGAAATCATATTGTTGTAAAATTTCCACTGTCAACCGGGGAAACCTGCCAGCTATTTTTGTCACAACCAGTTATTCAGGGAGATTTAGGCATTTGGTGTGTAGAGCGATGGATGGATGGAAATGGCTCTGTGTATTATGTTACTCCCCAGACTGATGCCATAACGACGGATTATTATAAAGATTTGCAGGAACAATGTGATGGCGGACATAAACCTTCACTTTTAGATCCATTGCAAGCTGCACTTGAATACATAAACAATGAACTTGGTCAACATGTTTCAATTAATAAGCTTGTTCCTGAATATTCTGCAAAAGTTGAAGATTTTCTAATAACTCCCGAAAGCCATTTTATAGGCTTTATTACTAACTTAAATGCTGACAGATCGTATTTTGACTTAGATCAAATCGAGTGGTTGACAAATGATGATACAGAAAGGCTAATGGAACTGGATATAAAGCCTGATGAGATGCCTGATGGATACTATATATACAATCCCAATAACTATCCTATGTATTGTCAAGTAACAGAGCAAACCCAATATAGTATTATAAATGGGGGTGGAGAAGCTACTCCTGAATCTGTTACTAAGGAAGAATTTATTGAGTATTTGGAGCAATATTCGGATTTTTCACCTCTGTTTAGAATCATTACCAAAGATGGATATGTGCAAAGCATTATAGAACAATATGTTCCATAGGAGGAAGTGTAATTTGGAAATTATAAAAATTTAGATACTTGGGAACGGACAACACATTATAAGTTTTTCAAGAGAATGGATTATCCTCATTACAATATAAGTGTGAACATTGATATAACAAACTTTTGGCTAAAATCAAGTATTATAGGAGAGCAAGTTGTTTTGCATGATATGATACATCCATCTTTTACTGATATGTTAGACGGTACTGATCTATTCAAAATGGTAACAGTTAATATGGAAAAATCTATTTTAGACTTTAGTAAAAAGGCAAAAGAGAAGTCCAGAAATCAAACGGATTGTTTTGTTTTTGAAGATGTTGAAGGACGCGATGATTTAACGTATATTACTTGTGTTCCGTGGGTGTCATTTACCCATCTGTCACACACAATATCGTTTAATAAAGATGACTCTATTCCAAGATTGGCGTGGGGCAAGTACTTTAAAGAAAATGATAAATTATTATTACATTTTCAGTACAAGCCCACCATTCATTTGTTGATGGGATTCATATAGGCAGGTACTTTGATTGTTTACAGGAATACCTTAACGAATATAGATAATCAGAAGCTGCTTACACTGTAATTATTCATAGCCAAAATATAAAGAGGTGATGTTTGCTTGTACACGTCAACATGGGTGGCAATATATTTGCCATTATTTGCGACATTTTTTCTTATATTATCACAACAAAATAGACTCAAAAATTTAGCAATGTTTAAAAACATGAAGAGAAAGGGGTTAATAAATATGACCAACGAGGTAATTAATAAGTATATAGGAAAGAATTGCAAGATATCTACAGGATCATTTGGCACAACTGTAAAAGGTAAAATAATTGAAGTGAAAGAAAACTGGATTGAGGTTCAAACTAAAAATGGTAACGAACTGATAAATGCTGATTATATACAAAGTGTTAAAATAATGTAAAGTTAAGACAGCCCGGGGAAGCAGAACGATTGTCCCCCGATTAATAAAAGATTAGGAGATCACAGCATGAAGAAAACCATAGCGCTTATTGTGGCGATGTTTCTGGTGTTAACCCTTGTCGGCTGCTCAAGCGCGCCGCAGGTAAGTACAGGGAATCCATCTGTATCTCAAAATGAAAATAGTAATGAGCAAGCGGAAAATGCAAGCAAGTTTGTTGCTACTGCAGAATCTGATATTCCAGCTTACTATTTTATAAGCAATATCTTTCTTGGCAGCTGTGATGTGGACGGTTGGCACAGCCTTTGTGACACTGCAGGCGGCTACGGTGAAGATGATATCGGCGACGCCACAGTCTTTTATACAAAAGATTTACTAGCCGTTCTCAAATATTCCCTCTATGATGACGGAGAATATGTGGGCGATGCTGATCGGATTGTATGGCTGACTGAGGAGGAGCACGGGCTCGGTACCTTTGAAATCGATGGGACTGCGGAGAAGTTTTCAAAATACGGAGAGCTATATAAAGGATCTGACTATAAATTCGAAGCACACCGAATATTTAACCTTCCCGTAAAACTTGGGAATGAACTTGCAGAGCTTGTTATTCCTGACTACAACTTCTGTAGTTACTTTATATTGGAAAATCACGAAACGGTGTATGATTCCTCTTCCGGTTTGCTTGCAACAAACAGCAATGCAGAGATTTCCCCCTGTGTGCTTTCACATAATGAGGAAGTCACACCAAAAGGCATGCAGACCTTGAACGATTTGTTTAAGGAAGCTGGGATGGAGAACACAATCCCCAACTTCACAGACTGTATTCGCGGCGATTTTGACGCTGACGGCAAGGACGAATATGTGATAATAGCGAACAGTCCGGTGGATGATCTCCACTGGCCTGCCATTGCCGGCGAAGGTGAAAGGGATATGGTGGGTACTTTTTCGGCTATTCTATACCAGGAGGATGACGGTAAGGTGCAGGTACTTCATAATGATATGCGCCCCATGAAAGAGACCGTCACTTTTTCCAACGGACAGTATAGTGTTTTAGACATTGAACATTGCCATAACGTCACCCTTGAGTCAGCAGGAGACTTAAACGGCGACGGAATTTATGAAATAGCTGCACGAATAGGAGTGTGGGAAAGCGGATACACCCTGATGTTTTCTCAGAATGAAAATGGTATTTACGAAGTCGTCCTGCGTGCGAACTGGGGTTTGTAAGAGCAAAACCAAGGGAAACCAAAGACCAGCTAACTAAAGTCAAGCTTTTTTTGGCACTACCCAGAAC
>JAENZQ010000030.1 GCA_016841185.1 Anaerovorax odorimutans | reverse complement strand
ACCATTGGGCGGGGTTATAGAGAAAGATGATAATGGTGAAATATGGGGGACATTAAAAGAGAGCGCACAGAATCTGGTTCCGTCACAGGAATTTACACCGGAGCAGAATTTGGAAGCATTAAGGCAGTTTGTCAAGTATATGAACAGTCTGGGATATACAGGGATCATGTCTATATCCGGCGGCAGCCCTGTTCCTTTGGATGATTACAAAACACTTGATGAGAACGGTGAGTTGACACTTCATGTGAGCACTTCTATAACCATGGATGCAGAAGAAGATATTTCCGCTCAAATAGAAGAAGCAAAAGCATTAAGAGATACTTATAATACCGGCAGCATTAAGTTTAATACATTGAAGTTCTTTGCAGATGGGGTCATTGAAGGCGTTACCGGATATCTTACGGAACCGTACGAAGATGCTGCAGGAAAAGAGCCAGATTATCTGGGAGAGATGCAGTGGGATGTAGAAAAAATGCATGAGGCATTTGTTGCAGCCAATACGGAGGGTTTTCAGATTCATGTGCATTCAATAGGGGACGGTTCTACCCATCATGTTTTAGACGGTTTTGAAAAAGCTAAAGCTGAAGCACCGGAAGGAGATTACAGAAATGTAATTACACATTTGCAGGTTGTATTACCCGAGGACATACCAAGATTTGCCGAACTGAATGTAATTGCTTGCCCACAGCCCTATTGGGCATTTAAAGAGCCGGAATGGTGGGAAGTGATCGATTCGCCATTTCTTGGTGAGCGGGCAGAAAGTGAGTACCCGATCCAATCTTTCTTTGATGTCGGTGCCATAGTAACTGCATCATCCGATCATCCTGTTACTCCATATCCTTATCCGTTCTGGGCTATAGAAGTAGGCGTTACCAGAAACCTGAATAATCCTGAATTTTATGGAGTAGATGAGATTACAGGTATCGATGATCCTGCATGGCTGTTATGTCCTGAAGAGAGGGCATCTGTAACGGATATGATAAAAGCGTTTACCATCAACGGTGCCTATGAAATATTTGGAGAAACAGAGTTTGGCTCTGTTGAAACAGGAAAAGATGCTGATTTTGTAATAATAGATAAGAATATATTGGAATGTGATCCTATGGAAATCGATTCTACGAAAGTTCTAAAAACTATTTTCAGAGGTGAAATCGTATATGAAGCAGAAGAATAAATAAACAGATAGTGGATAAGATGAAAGCATTAAAAAAAAAGGGCGGTCTATCAAATGATAGATCGTTTCCTTATGATAGGAATTTTTAAATTAATTGATTGAGATTTAAAGAAGGTTGTATTTATGACAACAACATCTTTAAACAGAAAAGTATCTTTTAATTGTTAAATCAGGATTTTTAATTAATCAAAATGAAATTTGAGTAGTTGAATTCGATTTTTTACATTCAGTTTTTTATAAATATTTTTCAAATGCTTTTTTACTGTATTTTCACTGATGAATAAATGATCTGCGGCATCGTGGTTTGTGAGCCCTTTAAGAATCAGAAGCAATACCTCAATTTCTCTTTTTGTTAAATCGTATTTATTGGTTAAAAGGTTTTTATTTGGAAGGAATATCTGGTTTTCAGTGTTGCCGGTTGTAATCAAATATTCTTTATACAAACGGTAAGATAAGTGGTCCTTTAATTGGTTTAAAATAAACAAATCTTTTTCAGTAAAGTCTTTACTGTTTTTAGGGCGATAAAATGAAATAATCCCAAGAAAAGTTCCATTGTAAGCAAGGCTCAGTTGAATAGAGAAATGTATATTTCGCTGTACATAGAATTCGTTATAATATTTGGAGTTTTCCCTTTCCGATTTGGAAAACAGGTCGGTTTCTTTATATGCCATGCTTTTAGCAGACATGAATATCCATCGGGTATAGTCTATTTGTTCATATTCATCATATTCAGGCAATTTCTCCTGAGCTATATTTATTGCAACCGGATCTGCAAGAAGGCGGTTTTTGTCCTTTGATGCAAGATAAAAAGAAGCAGAATCGTAAGGAATTATCAGCTTGCTTAATTCCAAGAATGTTTGGCGCATTTCAGACAGGCTCTCAATAGAATATATTTTATAAATGATATCGTTTAAAAGCATCCATTCGTTTTCTTGCAGAAATGACATTTAGATCACCTCTTTTGTAAATTATATCAAAGAAGTTATTAAGAAATATTTTCTATATCTAATATTATATATAAGGAAATTGGTATAAGCAAATTTATTGGAATGAGGGATAAAAATTAAATAAACAAGAAAACATTAGATAATTCCAAAAGGCATTCAAGGTACACCAAAGGGTAATATAATACAATTTTAGGGTACCTAAAAGTATTCGTTTGAATTATTTAAATATTGAGAAAATTTATATATTATAAAGGCGACAAAGTAAATTTATAGAATCATACAGAAAGAGAGAGGAGGCTATAAGGTATTCAATAGTATTAATTTAAACGAATTCTATGACGAAGGAGGATTTTATGGAATACGGAATTATTTCATGCTTGCCAATTGCAATTTTAATTATTGGAGTCATTATTACTAAAAAAATGCCGGAAATGTTGTTACTCTCTTCACTTGTCGGTGCAATCATAATATATGGAACAGGCTTTTTATCAGGGTATGTTGAGATGCTTTATATGGCATTATCAAATGAAGCTTATCAGTTAATTTTCTTTATATTAATTGGTTTCGGCGGAATGATCAAAGTATTTGAAAAATCGGGAGCACTTTTAGGATTTAGTAATATATTATCGAAGTATGCCAATACGCCTAAAAAAAGCCTTGTACTTACTTGGCTGTTAGGCGGAATTATTTTCATTGACGATTATCTCAATGCTTTGGCGGTGGCATCATCCATGAGAAGCCTTACTGACAAACAAGGAATTCCAAGAGAACATCTGGCATATACAGTCAATGCTATGGGGACATGTGTTTGTGTCTTGATTCCTTTCACCAGCTGGTCAGGTTTTGGAATTGGGATAACATCGGAGTTCGGGATGAGTTTCTCAGATTATGTATCTGCAATTCCTTTTATGTTTTATCCAATAGCAACAGTTGTTATATGTTTGTTATTAGCTTTAGGAATTTTTCCAAGAATTGGGAACATGAAAATAGCATATAATAGAGTGGAAGAAACCGGAGAAACCATTATTGTCGAAGAAGAAGGTGGTGCATCCATATTTAATATTGAAAAAGATGAGACAGTTAAACCTGTTTCTCCATTAAATTTTCTTATACCAATTATTGCTTTAGTTGTCGGAATGATTATATTTGATAACGATCTTATTCATGGCATAATTGTAGCACTTGTCGTTCAGGCAGTTATGTATATTGTTCAGAAAATAATGACACCTACAGAATACATGTCTAATTTATTTGATGGAATTACATCCATGGCTACGCTTATGTTTATTATTTTGATTGCTTTTGTTCTATCATCAGGAAATGAAATGATGGGTTTTTCTGAGTACGTAATAGATGTTTTTACGAAATCTGTTTCACCGGCTCTACTTCCGGCTATTGCATTCTTTATAGTTGGGTTTATTGCCTTTACGGCAGCAAGCTTCTGGGTGCTGATTGCCTTAACGGTTCCTATATTTATTCCATTAAGTTTAAGTATGGGTGTAAATCCGGTAATCGTACTTGCTGCTATTATGTCAGGTGTTGCACTTGGAAGCCAATCATGTTTTTATTCAGATGCGGTATTTATGACGGCGGCAGGGACAGAGGTGTCAAACGTTACTCAGGTGAAGGCTATAGCCCCATATGTCATAATAGGTGCAGCAATATCGTTTGTTTTGTATTTAATCGCCGGTTTTATGATGTAGCTTAAAGAGGCAGGGAGATAGTAATATTTTGACGATATTTTGAAATAAAATCAGAATCGATATTTTAATAAATAACTTAACCCTCTGAGCCTCTGTTGCTTTTGCTAAGAGTGATAGAGGCTCTGTTTTGGCTTTTAATGGGAAATAAGTAAAAGCATTAAGGAGGCATAAAAAATGATTAAAGCGGATTTAGTCATAAAAAGTAATGCTGTATTTTCCGGCTTAACAAACAGTGTGTTTAAAGGCGGAATTGCAATATCGGGAAACAAGATTGCTGCTGTTGGCAGCGATATGAAAATAGATGAATGGATCAGCGCAGATACGAAGGTTTATGAATACGGCGATGCATTAATCATGCCGGGGTTTGTTGATGCGCATATGCATTTTTTTACAGGTGCATTTGTATCCAGTAAATATATGTTGATGAATCTTTTTAAAGCACATTCCGAGCAGGAATGCGCTGAAATGGTGGAGATTTTTGCTAAGGAACACCCGGAATATAGCACCATAACAGGTATGGGATGGTTTCCGGCATATTGGGGTAAAAATGATCCATTACCTCATAAAGCATCATTGGATGCTGTTGTTCCGGATAGGCCGGTGTATCTGCTGTCGGCTGATTGCCATACCTTTTGGTTGAATAGCAAAGCTCTTGAAGAATGCAATATTACTAAAGAGATGCAAGTATCTTTTGGAGAGATCGGAAAGGATGAAAAAGGAGAACTTACAGGGTTATTGTTTGAAATTGAGGCATCGGCCCCGGCAAATGAAAATGCATTTAATCTTCCTGAGCATGAAATGAAAACCTTACAAGAGAGCTTTTATAAGAAAATCGCAGCTTGTGGGATAACATCAGCAACAAATATGTCTGCTTCTCCGGTACTTGAGACAAATTTTAAAGAATATGAAATGGCAGCGGAACTGGAGAAAGAAGGAAATTTAACCGTAAGGCTTCACCTTTATCCAAGCTTAGGGCTGGACGCTGATTTAGACAGAATAAAAGCTTTAAGAAGACAATATTCTTCCGATAAGCTCAGAGTATCCGGGCTTAAGCATTTTGTTGACGGTGTGACATCTACTTATACGGCATACTTATTAGAGCCATATGCTGATAAACCTGAAACATCAGGGTTTTCAAACTATACATCTGAGTTTTATAAGAAAAGCATTATGAATGCTAACAAAGAAGGATTTGGGGTAAGACTCCATGCCATAGGTGATGCAGCGGTCAGGCTTGCCCTAGATTCCTATGAAGAATCTAATAAAACAAACAATAACAGAATGATTAAAAACTGTATAGAACATATAGAAAGCATTCACCCCGATGATATTCCCAGATTTTCGAAACTTGGAGTTATTGCTTCCATGCAGCCCATGCATCTGATACTTGAGGTCGATGAGAAAGTTACACGAATTGGCAAGGAGCGTTGTCGATATGAATGGCCGTTTAAAACGCTCATTAATAATGGGGCGATACTTGCCTTTGGAACAGATTATCCTGTTGCAGATATTAATCCGTTTCCAAATATTTATTCAGCGGTAACAAGAAGCACAGAGGAAGGTCAACAGATTGGGGTAAATCCTCAGGAAAAAATATCAGTAGCCGAAGCTTTGAGAGCTTATACTTTTGGAGGAGCTTGTTCGATTAACAGGGAAGATGAATTAGGAACGTTGGAGGAAGGGAAATTAGCCGATATCATCGTATTGGATAAAAACCTTTTTGAAGTATCCAATGAAGATATCATAGAGACAAAGGTGAAACTGACCATCATGGATGGGAAGGTTGTGTTTGAAAGATAGGGATACCATCTTCTATTCAGCACAGGTAGCTGGATAAGATTTGTTGTGAATTAACCGCAGAGGGAACTAAAAGCAATAGGATATAAAAAAGTAAAAAACAGATCAGATATTGGAAAGTTAAAAAAAACAAGAAAAACAGCCGCGGTAATAGCGGCTGTTTAAGTGTTGTATTAATTTTATTGCGATATTTCCTTTGTTTCTACATCCAATGTAATATCCAATCTGGATGCCATGTCTAAATAATAATCTACTTGCTTTAAAGTCAGCATATCGGAAGATACGACTCCGGTTTGGAAGATCTGATCGTCTATGAACATTTTAGTGAACAAAGCACCGCATTGCCCGGTCAAATATGTTTCTCCTGTAAGTTTTGATCTTTCAAATGCTTCTGCACACCCAAGAGAGTTTACATATGTTTCAACCATTATTTTTTTGCCGTCTTTCATTCCTATAGCTTCAATAAGCATAGCCCCGGTATCCGATTCAAGGCCCTCATCCAGAATTTCTCTGATTTCAGATTCGTATTTCGGAGCAGGAGGTGTCAGAGCCAGTGTCAAATCAAAGGGAACGATCTCAGACCCGTTTATTTGAATTGGTTCTTTTGAAAGCATCCCCATTTTATATAACAACTCTGCTATTTCTACGCCTGACCCGCCGTATTTAAAGAAAATATCTTTTGCACCAAGAAAAAATTCTTCGGAATGAATCCCCATTTGAACAGGTTCTTCATGGGAATGCTCTACCATTCTGATCGGTTCATCAATTCCTTTGAATTTTTTTGTTATTGGCAAAGAGAATGGCTCATTTTGTTCGAGTTTTCCGCCTGTAAAACAAAATGGTTCTTCAATCATATCCTTATAAGCAACTTCCGGAGACCACCAGAAAGGCAAGAAACGTTTGGCTTTCACGCCTTCATATACATACATGCCGATACTATCACAAGAATCCAGATAACGCATGGCATTTCTTGCTGCAACACAAATAATACCCGGTGCAGAGCCTGTACAAGTCAATGCCGTTTTTCCAATCTCTTTAAAGCGATCATTCATACTACCTGTAAGCAAGTCTTTTAAAAGATCAGACCAATGACAGCTGTCTGATTCAGATGCTGCGAAGTCCTGATAATTTGTTTTGACCTGTAAAGCAGCTTCCATAACATTCAGGCCGAATTGTATTGGGAGAGCATTTACAATCAAATCCACACCTTTTGCAATGTTTACGATTTCCTCTGTTTTATTTGCATCTACTCTTACACCTTTTCCTTTTTCAAGGATCTTAACCAATTCTTCAACAGCTTTCTCATCATAGTCTGCGCATATGATCTCCGATACATTCGGGTCTTCGTCCATACGTTGAGCCACTGTAGACCCTTGAGCTCCGGTACCTAATACCAATATCTTTTTCAAATTTTCACCACCAATTTTGTTATTCTGAATTATCCGACAACTGCTTTAATTATAAGTTGCAGGATGGATATCATCAATTCACCGCATTATTTATTATATTGTGTATTATATTGTGTACTGTATTGACATTTTGTAACCATAACCTTTATTTTTTTTAAGTAGGAAATCATAAAACATACGATTTATTGAAGTTTTAAATTTGTAATGGTATGATAATTGATGAAGATTCAATAATGGGGGGCATTATATGATTGTTGAAGAGATGAATAAACTGGATAGTTTACATATAAATACTTTTTTATGCAGCGTTAAAAGCTATCCTAAGCATATGCATGACTTTCATGAAATTATTTTTGTTGTAGACGGATCAGTAAATATTCAGTGTGCCTGTTTTAATTATCGTCTTACAAAAGGAGATATCTTTATTTTCGATACGGATGAACTTCATAGTATATTTGAAACAGAAGAGGAAAACCTGCTTTTGATTTTTCAACTGGACCCCTATCCGTTCTTGCCTCTTTTTCCGAAGCTGGACTACTATGACTTTGTATGCGATTCGTATTCGGATACCAATAAGAGTTATATAGAACTCAGAAATCTTCAATCTTCTTTGGCGGAGATCATGCTGCTTATACAACATAATAATTCTAAAAAATTTATAGAAAAATCGATCATCAAGCTTATTGAATTATTGATAAAGGATTTTCAATTTATCTATATCGATCAAACAGGATACCGTAATAACAGTACATTTAAAAACAATTCCGTTCAAAAAGAAAGAATTTTTACTATCTTAAAATATATCTATAGAAACTATAAACAGAAAATTGATATAGAAAGGTTATCTAACACACTGCATCTGGAAAAGTCCTATGTTTCACGCCTCTTTAAAATCGGAACAGGTCTCAGCATGACAGATTTCTTATGCTTTCTTCGTGTAAAATACTCAGAATCACTGTTGATCAGTTCCTCTCTTTCCATTGATGAAATTGCATTCAAATATGGTTTTTCTTCCAAAAGATATTATGTGAAGCATTTTAAAAAATGGTTTAATATGAAGCCTGCAGAATACAGAGAAAGTTTTAAAAAGTTGATGAGTGAAATACCAAATGAAGTACAGTATTATGAAATCCATCAAGATGCTGCTTTGGAAAGCCTAAAACATTTTATGATTAAAAAAGAGAATTCTTAACAAAGGAGATATAAAATAGAATGATAATTCAGGTGATGATATGGAGTGGATAGATCGACTGAATCAATCGATTATATATATAGAAAATAATATAGAAGGGGAAATAGATTATAATGAAGCAGCAAAAATAGCCTGCTGCTCCACATTTCATTTTCAAAGAATGTTTTCTTATATCGCCGGTGTCACATTAAGTGAGTATATCAGGCGAAGGCGGATGACAAAGGCTGCGTTTGAATTATCAAACAGCGATATTAAAATCATGGATTTATCCTTAAAGTACGGTTATGATTCTCCAACTGCATTCAACCGTGCTTTTCATGCTATTCACAGCATATCCCCGTCAGCAGCCCGTAAAAAAGGGTCTACATTAAAATCATATCCTAAATTGGTTTTCACTGCTACTGTCAAAGGAGCCTCTGAAATGCAGTATCGCATTGAAGATAAAAAGGGATTTCGTATCGTTGGCATCAAAAAAGAAATAGAGACAGACATAGAGAAAAACTTTGTGATCGTTCCTGAATTCTGGAAGGAATTCATGAGGGCAGATTTATTTTCCCATATCTGTAACCTTTCAAATCAATCTCCCTACGGCATTCTTGGCATTACCGTATACCAAGATCAAAATAACTATCACTATTATATTGCGGCAGCAACAGATGAACAGAAACCTGATGGCATGACAGAGCATAGAATTCCTGCATCCACATGGGCAATATTTGAATGTGATCCGTCTCCGGAGGCCATTCAAGATCTGTATAGACGTTTTTATACCGAATGGCTGCCATTTTCCGGTTATGAGTATGCTGAGACCCAGGATATAGAAGTCTATCCCACGCCGGATCAATCAAATAAAAAAGTAGAGGTGTGGTTTTCTGTCAGATAATCCGGTGATTATTAAAACTATTGTTTTTTGAACAACTCCTTAAATTCGGTTCAAACCTTTTAGGAGTTTTTTTATTACAATTTGAGCGATATATACGATAATTCATAATTACCATGTCTACCTCTCATAATTGGGCATAGAAAGGCAGGATTAAATTATTTCATTCTTATAGAATATGGATGTAAATATGATTTACAAATAAATAGGAAAGGGAAAGTTTTAGAATGAAATCAACAAAAGCATATTATTTAAATCATTCAGGTACTAATTATGAGATTGGTAAAAAACTTGGAAAGTGGGTTTTAGATAATCCGGAAGTAAAAAGGAGGTTAGAAGTTCCGACAGGCTTATTTGCCCCAAGAAATAAGAAAACCATCGATGAAATGTTTGAGACGTTTGACCAGTATTGTCCGGGAGTCAATGAAGAGATAAAAGGGTTTGCAGATACAGTAGGTGTTGAGCCATCCCAGGTTATATTTTATTTCATAAGCTTCTTTGTAAGGGGATGTAACGTTATGGCTTTAAGACCAGAAAAGAATCAGGAAGGGCATACTGTTCTTGCCTACACATACGATTTCACAGATCTATTGGAAGAGATGTGTATTGCGACTACTCATGTAACGGGAAAATATCTTCATACCGGGTCGCAATGCAACATATTTGGTCGAGCTAACGGCATCAATGAACATGGATTAGCAATGTGTCAATCTTCTAATGGATTACCTGTAACCAATATCGAAGCCGGATTAGATCCGGTTATTACCGGCTTGAATTTCTGGTGTGTTATACGAGCTTTGCTGGAAAACTGCAAAAATATATCTGAAGCACTCGATTATCTTGAGAATATGCCTGTAGCATATAATATGAATTTAATGATGGCAGATACATCAGGCGACATTGTACTGTTTGAGAATCTTCATGGATTTAAAGTGCATAAGATTGTTAAAGCATCAGACTCAGAAGGGTTCCTTTGTGCCGGCAATCATGCCGTATTGCCTGAAATGTTACAACGAGAAAAGAGTCGCTGGAAAAGCTCAGTCCAGCGCCATAGAACTATAAGGGATACATTTTTGTCCAAACCTAAGATATCTAAAGAAGATCTTAAGAATTTGATATCAACCAGCTATCCTGATGGACTTTGTGCACATTTTTATGATATGCAGAATATGTTTGGAATGCTGTACGGCGGAATCCTCGATGTCAATGATAAAACGATAGATATTACATTTGGTACACCTCAGCATAATCCATGGAGAGAATTTGAGGTAGGCGTTCAGGATAAGGATCAGGCTTTTAAAGTTTCATTGCCTTATGAACGGCCCCCCAAAGATTTTTATGAGATGACAGAGGAGATAGTTTAAATATCTTAATGACTAAAGCCTTATCGTCTTATTAAAAGGGATGATAAGGCTTTAGCTAAAACTGACAAATATTCAGTGGTATATTAATTAAATTCATCATTGAAATATATTAGAAAGATGGATATTATTGATTTAAATCAAAGATAGAGATATTTTGGTTCGGTGGAACTGTTAAAACATGTAATTATATAATATATAAAAAGAGGTGGTTTTATTGAATAAATGCGTGGAAGAAATCTGGGAAGAGTTAAGCAGACCTTTAAAATACTTTGTTCAAAAACGTGTTAAAAACACTCAGGATGCAGAAGATATATTTCAAAACATATTTTGTAAAATTGCAGAAAACATTGAACAACTTAATGAAACAGACAAACTATATGCATGGATATATAAAATCGCCGGAAACAGTATTATAGATTATTACCGAACATCTAATAATGATGATTGCATGGGATTACTGCAGGAAAATTTAATAGGTGAATCTCAGGATGAGAAGAATGCGAATGCTGAAATATCACAATGTTTAAAAGAAATGATTCGTTTTTTACCCGAGAAATATAAACAGGCAATCATATTGACCGAATTTCACAATATGACTCAGAAGGAAGCTGCAAAAAAACTTGGGCTGTCTGAATCCGGTGCAAAGTCCAGAGTTCAAAGAGCGCGTATAAAATTGAAAGAAATGTTGTTAGCATGCTGTAATTTAGAAGTAGATCATTTTGGAAATGTCATAGAGTATGAACATAAATGTACCGACTGTAAATTTTGTTAAAAAAGGCGCAAAATGATGCGTCTTTTTTTACTGAGGTTCGTCTTAATAAGTATTAAATGAAAATATAACAGTTGGGAGAGTGATCTAATGAAAGATAAAGAGAAAATCAGGAGTTTTATACGAGAGAACTATGCAGATGTTGCATCGAAAAATAATAATTCCAAAGAGGACTGCTGCAGTGGCAGTTGTTGCTGCGGCGGTCGTTCGAACCGTGATGTATCTGTAAAGATAGGCTATCTAGAGGAGGATATTTCAAATTCACCGTCTGGAGCAAATCTCGGATTAGGATGCGGAAATCCGATTGCAATAGCGGCTTTAAAAGAAGGAGAAACAGTTCTTGATCTTGGCAGCGGAGGAGGTTTTGACTGTTTTCTCGTCAGAAATAAAGTTGGGGATATAGGATATGTTATTGGAGTAGATATGACACCGGAAATGATAAAGCTTTCCAGAGAAAACTTGGAAAAGACTGGATATGCAAATGTAGAATTCAGGTTAGGAGAGATTGAACATTTACCTGTAGCAGATGAATCGGTTGATGTCATTATATCAAACTGTGTTATTAATCTTTCACTTGATAAACAACAGGTATTCAATGAGGCGTTCAGAGTATTAAAATCAGGCGGAAGAATATCGGTTTCTGATATTGTTGCGACTAAGAGACTTCCGGAAGAAGCAAAGCACGACATTAAACTGATTGCGGGTTGCATTGGTGGAGCAGAATATGTGGAAGACTTAAGAAATATGTTGCTGGATGCAGGATTTACAGATATTCGCCTTGCTCCAAAAGACAACAGTGAAGAAATCATAAAGTCATGGTTTCCTGATATGAACATTGAAGAGTATGTTGCTTCATATATGATAGAGGCCCTAAAAGGAAGAAGAAAGCCTCATGATACTGAACATAGAAAATGTTGTGATGCAGATTCAAATTGCTGTTGTTAAATAGGCGCCGTAATTATGCTTTTAATTATATATACAGCTAAATTAAGAAAGCCTGAAAAGGCTTTTTTCTGCATAGAATTATAAAATCATATTGACACTTATCTATATAATTAATATAATTGATATAGATAATTATGAATATCATAGATAATCATCTATATATCGAGAGGTGGTAAGGTAAAATGAAATATTCATACGCTGAATATGTACCTTTAATTAAAGCACTTTCTGATGAAACAAGGCTGAAAATCATAGATATGCTTTCCTGCGGAGAAATGTGTGCGTGCAATATTCTTGAGGCCTTCAATATTACACAACCTACATTGTCGTATCATATGAAGATCCTTGCAGAAAGCGGTCTTGTAAAAGCAGTGAGAGATGGTGCATGGATGCGGTATTCTTTGAACAGTGAAAAAAGTCAGGAGTTAAGGCTGTTTTTAGAAAATCTTACACAGCATAAAAGTGAGTGTATATGCGATGAATATTTGGAAAACTTAGATGTAAGCGATAAAGAAGGAGAGTAATAAACTTGAGTGAAAAAATTGTCACCACAGGTATCAGCTTTTTTGAGAAGTATCTGAGCATTTGGGTTGCCATGTGTATGATAGCAGGCATCATCATTGGCAAATATATACCGGTCATTCCGAATTTTTTAGGTAAATTTGAATATGCCAATGTTTCGATTCCGATAGCAATTCTTATATGGTTGATGATTTGTCCCATGATGATGAAAGTCGATTTTAAATCCATCAAAAACGTCGGAAATAATCCGAAAGGACTATTTATAACATGGATCACCAATTGGTTGATCAAACCCTTTACAATGTATGCCATTGCATCTTTTTTCTTTTATTTTGTATTTAAGTCGATCATACCTGCTGATTTAGCGAAAGATTATTTGGCAGGTGCGATACTTTTAGGTGCGGCTCCGTGTACAGCTATGGTGTTTGTATGGAGTCACTTGACTAAAGGCAGTCCGGCGTATACTGTTGTTCAGGTTGCTACCAATGATTTGATTATTCTCGTTGCATTTACGCCGATTGTAGCTTTTTTACTGGGCGTAAGCGGTGTTGCTGTACCATGGGATACGCTTATCTTATCTGTTGTTTTGTTTGTAGTTATACCTCTTGCTGGTGGAACACTTACAAGGAATTCAGTCATCAAAAATAAAGGTGAGGAATATTTTAATCATTCGTTTATTCCAAAATTCAATAATATAACGATTATAGGGCTGCTTTTGACTTTAGTGATCATTTTTTCTTTTCAAGGAGGAATTATTATCAATAATCCGTTGCATATTGTATTGATTGCTGTTCCCCTTACGATTCAGACATTCTTGATATTTTTTATAGCATACTTGATCAGTAAACGGCTTAAGCTGCCTCATGATATTGCAGCACCGGCAGGTATGATAGGTGCTTCAAATTTCTTTGAGCTGGCAGTTGCAGTTGCCATCGCTTTGTTTGGTGCGGATTCACCTGTTGCTCTCGCAACAATCGTAGGTGTATTGGTAGAAGTACCGATTATGCTGACGCTTGTAAAAATAGCAAATAGGACGATTCATTGGTTTGCTGAAAAGTAAAATATTGATTTATGATAAAATGCAAAATTATAGTGGAGGTTGAATGAATATGACAAAACCAAAAGTCGCCTTTGTCTGCGTTCACAATTCATGTCGTTCACAAATGGCAGAAGCTATTTCCAGGCTGATAGCTTCTAATGAATATGAAGCTTATTCGGCAGGAACCGAAACAAAACCGCAGATCAATCAGGATGCTGTTGCTGTCATCATGGAGCTTTATGGCGTGGATATGAATGAAACACAACGTTCCAAGCTGATCTCCGAGATACCGAAAGTTGATATTGTGATTACAATGGGCTGCAATGTTGATTGCCCGTTTTTACCATGTAAATATCGGGAGGATTGGGGACTGGATGATCCGACGGGAAAAGATAAAGCAGAATTCATAAATACAGCAAAAACCATAGAAGAAAAGATATTCTCGTTAAAAGAAAGAATAAAAGGAATAATGGAACAGTAAAAATTCCTTATTAACGATTAACAGAAATGTTGATCGTGTTTTTTTTTATATGAAAAAGAAGACTGCCATAAATTTTGACGTTCAATGAGATATTAATGAATAGGAAATGATTCTTAGATGTACGGGATGTTTCCCATTGACAAATTTATGGAAACGTATTATTATACCCATATACCCATATGAACATATAAGTATAATAATACTTCATAAGAAAGGATAGAGGTTAATGAATCAATTATTGAATTTTTATAAAATGCTTTCTGATGAAACCCGTTTAAGGATCATGGTACTTCTTTATCACGACGAATTGTGTGTTTGTCAAATATGCGGAATTCTTTCATTATCACAACCTAAGGTATCAAAGCACCTTGCGAAACTAAGGGATAAGGGCTTTATAAAAGATGAAAGAAAAGAACAGTTTGTTTTTTATCGATTGAGCCTTGAGGATAAGATTTTAAGAGATGGCATCCAGTCTATCATAGATAATTTGGACAGCGTTTCCGATTTGAAGAGAGATATTAAAAAAATAGCAAAAAAAGAGACATTTCTTGAACAATGTAAAATCAATAAGAAAGAGTAGCTATCTTTTAATAGAAAGGGTGGAATTATATGAATGAATGGAAAAAACTTAGTTTAGCGGTTGCAGTATTTCTTGCCGCATTTTATATTCCTTTTTCAAATCCGCGAGTAAGTTCGGCAATTCTTGAAGCGTTTTATATGCTGCAGGAATATGCCAGAGAGCATGTTCTTTTCTGCCTGATACCTGCATTCTTTATTGCAGGCGGGATTTCAAATTTTATTTCTCAGGGAACGGTTATCAAATATTTCGGAAGCGAAGCGAAAAAATGGGTATCCTATGCTGTCGCATCGGTTTCGGGAACAATACTTGCCGTATGCTCATGTACGGTACTGCCTTTATTTGCCGGCATTTATATGAGAGGCGCCGGAATAGGACCTGCAATTGCCTTTTTATATTCCGGTCCTGCAATCAATGTACTGGCCATTATAATGACGGCCAGAATTTTAGGCTGGGAGCTGGGCGTTGCTCGGGCTGTGGGGGCCATTGTTTTTTCAATACTTATTGGTTTCATTATGGCGATTCTTTTTAAGAAAGAAGATGAAGCCAGAACGACTGAGGCCATGGTGGGATTTGAAGAGGAGAAAGATGCACGAAGCGGTATGCAGAACATCCTTTATTTTGCGTCTATGATATTTATACTTATTTTTGCGGCATGGGGTAAACCGGCTGAAGACGTGGGTTTTTTCATGGCAGTCTATCATATTAAATGGTATCTGACAGGTATCTTCCTCATAATGCTTGCTTATATACTGATTAAATGGTTTAAACATGAAGAAAGGGTTTCGTGGGTAGAATCCACATGGACGTTTGCAAAACAGATTTTACCGTTGCTGCTGGCAGGAGTTATGGTGGCAGGTGTTTTAATGGGAAGGCCTGGGACAGATGCAGGGCTTATTCCGTCTGAATATGTTGCCGCAGTAGTAGGCGGTAACTCACTGCTTGCGAATCTGATTGCTTCAGTAATCGGTGCATTAATGTATTTTGCGACGCTGACGGAGGTTCCGATCATTCAAGGCCTTGTAGGGTCGGGTATGGGGAAGGGCCCGGCATTGGCACTGCTCCTTGCAGGGCCGGCATTGAGCCTTCCCAATATGCTGGTGATAAGAAGTGTTATCGGTACTAAGAAAACAGTTGTTTTTGTATGCCTGGTCATTGTTTTCGCAACGATTTCCGGAATGATATTCGGTTCGATTTTTTAGTGGAGCATTTGCTTTTTCAAGTTCATTTTATATGTTATAATCACCTTAATAAGGAATTGCTTTCAAAATAAAGTCATGAGGCTGAGCAGGATGAATAACTATGATTTGATGGTTGAAGAATTGAAGAATATGGAGAAGGTTGCCATTGCATTAGAAGTAGAACCTTTTCCAATATATTTTTTAGGGGGTTCTGCATGTATTTTAGGAAAATATACGGATAGGGCTACAAGGGATTTTGATTTTATTGATCTTGACTATTCGGCAAAACTGGGAAAAGTATTCAGGTATTTGGGAGATTTTGATATGCTGGAATATGAGAGTATGATACTTTCGCCTTTTTTCAAGGATCGATCAATCAAATTGGAGCAATTCAAATACTTAAGCATATTCATTTTATCCAGAGAAGATATCATTGTCAGTAAGATAATACGAATGGAACCAAAAGATATCGAGGATATAGATTTACTGATCAAGCAAAGTGATAAAAAGCTTATTTCACAGATCATCAAAGAAGTATTACAGCGGAAGGACCTTAATCAGACTAAAAAAAGTGCTTTTTTGGATAAACTGCCTTTATTTAAGGAGAGATATGATGTATAGAATTTTTTGTGAAAGTTATGATAATTATATGTCGCAGTATCAGGATACAGTATTTCAAAATGAATATCGGTTTAAGATTGCAAAAACTCTTAAATTGGTCAGGAATCCGGATGAATACAAAGTAGAAAAGAAAAACAATAGTTTAGAGTATAAGCAATTAAGTGATTTGCTGTTCTATATGCAGAAACAAGTTGAAAAATATCCAAAATTAAAAGCTTTTTTATGGACGCTGGAATCAAGAGAGATACAAGGCCGTTATTTCGGAATCGTACCTGAAGAAGATCTGATAGAACAGATCAAACTTGTAAATATGTTTTTGAATTTGTTGTATTGGGATAATAAAACTTGCAATTGATTTTTCAAAAGGTATTACAATCGAAAATTTAAAGCCGCCCGCCCGGGCGGCTTTAATACTTTTTCATATATGCAAAGCAAAATTTCAGGCGGAGACTGTTTCTTTATTTTCCTGTTTTTCGTTCATCGTTAATTCATGTTTCCCTTCAATATAGAAAGCGAGCATTCCTATTACAGAACCAATTGCAGAAAGAGTTATACAATATTTCATTATTTTACCGCCGGATACAGCAAGCTGTTCTCCCATTGGTCCGCTGATAATAAAGCCTATTATGAATATGACCAACACCACGGCTCCCATTAAAACCGATATCATCATCGATAAGCCAAAAATTGATTTAAGCAAATCCGAAATTTTTTCCTTCATAAGCTTATTCCTCCTTTACAGCTAACCTACAAATATTGGAATTACACCAATCAATAATAACACAGATACCAGCATGTTACCGAATATCCATATATATGCCAGTTTTGCAGTGGGCCAGTATTTGGATTCTGCTATTCCCATGGCAGTAAACAGTCCCAATGATAACGGAGGTGTCATCCCTTCCATAACACCGGTAATTGCCGGCATTACTGCTGCAATTAAAAACGGATTGATTCCTACTGCCGCCCCGGTGGTTATGATTGCGGCGCCCAGCAGTGCTACTTGGGAAGAACCCGGAAGCACCATTCCTAAAAGTGCTGTAAACAGAACAATCAAGATGGCCCATCCGAGTTTGCTCAAACCAAACCCCAATACCCAGGCTTCAATAGCTTCAGCCATTGCAATTTCTTTAAATATCAAGGATATTGCATATGCAAAATAGATTGTCGCACCAACAGGTACCACAGATCTCATGCTGTTTTTAAACATTTCGAAGATTACTTTGAATGAAAACTCGCCTTCTGCCTGCTTTACTGCTTCTTTTCCATTGATTAATGCATATACTGCACAGACGCCGACTGTAAACATAAGGACGGTGCTTGAGAAGGCGCCGGCACCGTCGATACCATAACGCGCTTCAAGCAACGGTTTGCATTTTGAAGATATTATTATAGGTGTGAGAATAAAAAACGGCAGAAGAATAGCATCCCATCCTTTTTTCAATGCATCACTAAGCTTTGGTTTCTCTTCCTTAGGAATGGGTCTTACGCCTTCTTTTTTGCATAGAATAATCAATGTAATCAATCTTTGCAGTGCCAGCCATCCGCCGACAATCCAGAGAGCCAGCCAAAATGTAGCAAGATCATAATTTTTTTCAGGGAATAATGCAACTAATATTCCGAAGCCGACTAAGTTTAAACCCGGGCCCATTTGATTTCCGAGCATACTGGCAGCCATTTCCGTAGTAGCTGCAAGCGGCCTTGAAAATCCGCTTTTTATCATTGCAGGAATTGTAAATACGCCTGTAGCGGCAACATTACCCGGCCCTGTTCCTGTCATCATGGCAAGTCCGCTGCTGCCAAACAGAGCAACGTATCCGGCACCTCCGGGCAACCCACCGAAAATAGCCAGTATAATATTAATTAACTTTTCCACTACCCGGGTTTTTCCTAAAATATATGCCAGTGATAAAAAGCCTACTATTATATAGAACAAGCTGCTCTGTGTTGCCGGGTACAAAAGATACTTTACAAAAATGTCATACCTTCCTGTCATTACAATCGTAAAGCAAAAAGTAAGAAACATCGCTTCATAAATTGGTCTTTTAAAAGCAATGAACATCGTAGATACAAAGACCAACAGCAACAATAAGTAAAAAACTTCCAGCGGAAAAGGTCCCACCATTTGCAGTGTCATTTTAATACCTCCTTAATACTCATTATTTAAATTTGTTGTTTTGTAGTGCTTTACGGCTTTAATATAGCTTTTAAAGAATTCATGCCATATTCCATCTTTCAACATTTCCGGATGAAACTGCGTGCCTATTACTAAACGTTCATCTTCCGTCTCTATTGCTTCTATATTGCCATCTTGGGCAAATGCGGATACAACATAACCGGAAGGAATACTTTTCAGTGCCTGTCTATGAAAACTATTGACTTTAATTTTTGTCTTGTTAAGCATCTTAAAAAGCTTCGTGCCTTTTTTGATAGAAATTTCATGGATGCTTTGTTCCGGCGAAGCAATGCCACCTTGTTGGTGGATGATTTTATTTCCTATGGTAATATCCTCTTCTTTCATGGTTCCGCCTTCTTCAACATTCAGCACCTGATAGCCTCTGCATATCCCCAAAATAGGGATATTCATTTCAAGTGCCTTTTTTATGATCACACTCTCATTTTTATATCTCAAAGGATTACTGTTATAAAGTACGTTGTTTCCTCCGTCTATAAAAACATTTCTTTTGATACTCAGGACTTCTCCGGCTACAACGAGTCCGTCTGCCATTTCTAAATAACTTTCTGTTAACGCTTCATTCTCTGATATAGGTATAATGAATGGTATTGCGCCTGCCTTTGCCAAATGATCTGTTATGTCTTTATTGACATAAACTAAAGGCCATCCTTCAACGATTGTTCCCGGTTCCCATCCGCTGGTTACACCTATTTTGATTTTCATGATTCATACCTCTCAACTAAATAATTTTACCTTTCGGTGAATACAGTTTATTAATGATTCTAAATATTTAGACAACTTTATGTATTCTACGATTGAGTGTCCTTTGTCCTTTTTCATCGGCAAATTTACGAAATAATGAAAATGTAATCCTTATATTTTTTGTTTTTTTTCTGATTTTTTTGGTATGACGGCACTGAAAAAAACAGTACTGACAAAAGCAACGATTACAGAAATATAGGTTTCCGTCAATTTAGGATGTATTGGAAATTCTCCGTAAACACTTTTGTACAATACCCAGGTCAATCCAACTGCCGTTGTCAAAATCATCGCCCATATTGAGCCTTTTGATGAGGTCTTCTTCCAATAAATCGCTAATAGTAATATGACGAACAGCGACCCCCTGATGGTATATGCAAAGTAAACCATGTCTAAAATTCTGGTACTGCCATACATCAGCATGGCTATGAGCATACATATAATACCGGATGTTCCTGTGATGATCCTCGATATTTTTAAAACTTCCCGATCTGTTGCTTCCGGCTTTAGTCTCCTTTGGTAGATATCCTTTGTGACCATGGTGCCGCAGGCCAGTATGATAGGGGAAACGGTCGATAGAACAGCGGCCATGATAGAGGCTAATACGAGTCCTCCGATCATGGGCTGCTGACTCATCATCAGATTTGGCAATGCCAGTTTAGCATTTGCCAACTCAGGAAATTTTACTTTTGCTGCCATTCCTATCAATGCAGTGAATATGCCAAACGGAGCAACTACAATAGCAGTAATTATAGCTGATTTTTTTGCCACTTTTACATTTTTTGCAGCAAGTATTGGCTGAATACCTGCCTGGGCGGTACATGCCCCAAGAATGGAAGCAATCACCCATGATGATACTCTATCCACTCCAATTGTGGACCAGCTAAAATAACTTGAAGGCAAATTTGTTTGTAATGAAGAAAACCCACCTATATCGGATAAAACAAATACAAGTGCTAAAAATACACCGCCATACATGGCTGCAAGATGCATGATATTTGTATAACCTACTGCAACCATTCCCCCTGCCAATGTATATATTATAAAGCCTGTTCCCAGTATAATAACAGAGGTATTGAAGTTCAGTCCTAATACCGATACGCCTAAAGTGGCCGCAGCAATAATTTGAGCTGTTCCTACCGCCAGCATTACAAAGGTCAAGAGAATGCTTGATATTATCCTTGCATCTACGCCCAGGTATTTTTCAACAATCCCCGGAACAGTAACGGTTTCAAGGCTTCTATAAAGTTTCGCGAAAAACAAAGCCAGTATAATGACCCCTATCCCGTTTGCAACTGTATACCAGGCGCCTGATATTCCAAAGCTATATCCATATTCCGAAATTCCCGAGGTTGAGGTTCCTCCCAGCCATTCTCCCGTACCTGCGGCAACACACATCAGTACGCCTAAACCTGTTCCATGAAAGGAAGCCGACGATGTTGATTTTTTCTTTGCATATAATCCAATGGCTATTGTAATGATAAAGTATATTACAATAATCAACAGTTGAATTGACATTTAGATATTCCTCCTGGTTGAGTTATTCGTTAAAGAGTTTTGAACTTTCCGATGAACGTTTCAGCTGATATTTTTTTGAAGAAATTGTCTTTGACTGATTCTTCTTCGGTTTTTATCCTATCAAAACTTCTATGCCCAAAAGAGGCGGATATTGCTGACATCCAAATATATCACCTTCTCCCGGGCTTCCACTGGGTCTGTCTCTGTAAATCGTAAACTTTATTGCATAAGCAGGATCATATTCTACAAAGTCACATATTCGATCTATATCAATGTTGTATAGTTTTGAAATGCTCTCTTTTGTGATACATTTACTATTTTTAACAAACTCATAATTCTCTTTTTCTCGAAAAATGATATCAAAAGTAATCTTATCTGTTCCGGCATTTTTACTTCTGATGGTTTTTGCCAGTTCAACTAATTTTTTTGTTTTCATGGTTTTCCTCCCGCTTAACCGATTTCTATCATCTGAACATCGAATAACTCTAATGGATCATCAACCGGTATCAAATGGTTCATTGTCCATTCAAATCCCGGGCTGGCCGGAAGCACTTCGTCGACTACAAAGGCTGCAGTACCGGCTGTTCCCTTTACTTCCGGTAATCTGGCATAGAAAATTTGCCGTGTACCGATCATAGTAAGTTCCTCAGCCATTTCTTTTGTCGGAGCGATACCTTCAACGATTACACATAACTCATGTGATTTGATTTCCTTAACAGGTTCTAAATTTCCCATTACGCCATTCTTGCCAAAAATACGGTAGTGAAGCTGATAGTCCTCTTCATTGAATCTTTCTTTTACCTGTTGACGCGCCCATGCGATAACGCTGTCGATATTTTGAATGGTATAAGGATCCCGGATTCCTGCAATTCCTATATATCTCTCGCCGATTTTACCGCAGCCTTCAAGCTTTATTTTTACTTTGCCATCTATGGGAATAAATTTGGGTCCTGTGATCCTGCAGGTTTTTTCATTAAACTGCTCATACCTGCAATGGGTCATATCCATCATGCCGCCTGCAAAATATTCATAAAACGGATTGGATCTTTCGTACATTGCGTGTCCTGCCACCGAAGCAACGGTGCATCTTTGCTCCGGGTGCATAGCAGTTACTTTGACATCTGAGTGGGTAATAGTCCCTATAACTGTTTCTTTTGCTCCATAAGGCTCGGCACAGAAGGATGCACATTCCAAAACTTTTCCCAAATAGTAAGACAGGTTTTCAGGGTATCCTTCTTTAATGGCAGGAGCAGCAAATATAGCACAGTCACTGGAGCGTCCTCCGATAATAACATCTGCGCCCATCTTCAGGGCCTTTATATATGGATGTATTCCTGCCACAGCCACAATTTTAGTCGTTTTATCTAATTCCTCTTCTTTCAAAGCTTTTCGGCCATCCAAACCTTCAATAACAATCCCTTGTTTCATTTTGTTTCGGACATATTCCTTATCTACATCAGAATAAAAATAAGCCAGTTTAAATTTTGGTAAATTATGTTTTTTAGTCAGTTCCTTAACAATAGACACATACATATCCACTCTGCTTTTAGACCCTGTGTCTCCTGCAGAACCGATAATCATAGGAACTCTTTGTTTTCGTGCTTCTACCAGCATCAATTCAATATCATGTTTCTGCCATTCATAATGGCTTGCACTTGTGTCTGAGCCCAATGGAACCGGTCCGATATCGTCGCTTCCGGAATCACAGCAATAGTAGTCCGGTTTTGTGGCTGCTCCAATGGAAAAACTCTTTTCTTTCGTTGGGGCAAAACCCAGATGCCCATTTGGACAAAGAATTTTTAGCTCTTTGTTTACCATAACTTTTACTCCTTTCACATAGATCCTTTAGATTTTGATTATTAGTAAATATTATGACATGTTATAACATGTTATGCACAATATATTCTACACTCATCTTAAATTTCCTCTTTTTTTTTTGAATTTTTTAAAATTTTTTTCAAAATAAAAAAACACCTGTTAAAAAGGTGTTTTGAATTTGAAAGAATAACCAATATATTACGATTTAGATATATCTCTTTATATGAAATTTGTATTTGTCTGCTCTATAGTATGCTTTCTTAAATTCTATTGGTATATTATTCTTGGTATAAATAATGGATGTAACCAAAAACAAAGGTTTTCCCTGGTCAATCTCTAAAATTTCCGCAAGGCGTTCATTAGCTTCAAGAGCTTCAAATGTCTGTTCTGCATAGTTTGGATCGATATCCTCGATGGGATCATACAGATCAATCGTAGAAAAACCCATTTTTGAAGCTTCTTTTTCTTTCGCTATTTCATAAAATCTACTGCCTAAGGAGGCTTCAAAACTGGACTGATATAAAACAAAGGGTTCATCATTGGCTAAACCTATAAGCTCAAGGTTTAAGACACGGTTTGTCATATCAAGGCATAATATTTTAGATAAAGCAAAATCCACTGTCTTAATTTCATGATTTAAAATCTTTGTAGCAGCTAATAATCCTTTGCGCATTAAACTGTTTTCAAAAGAAGTAATCTTGACCAAACCTTGATCGATCTTTTCTTCTTTTTTACCATTTACAACAAAGGTTCCCTTTCCCTGCACGGTATATAACAGCCCCTCTTTAATAGCTTCTGCGATAGCCTGCCGTGCTGTGATCCTGCTCACTTGAAACATTTCACATAGTTCTCTTTCGGAAGGTATTTTGTCTCCCTTTTGAAGTTTTCCCGATACTATCTGTGTCTTTATTGCTTCCTTAATTTGTTTATACAATGATACCGCCGGGTCAAGGTTGATTTCTCTTGCCATTATGTACTTTTCTCCCATTCACTTGTTTTAACGTTTATAAAATTCAACTTATTATAACATATAATGATGTAAAGGAACAATGAAGAGAGGGCAAATTGAAAATATAGAGTAATAACTTTACAGAACAGAAAAAAATGCAGAAATATAAGGCCTTAGGTGATTGGTGCAAGAAAGATCAAAGGAGATTTCTAAGGCATAATCGTTCATCTGAAAATGTTTGGATTGCATAATATATAATTAACCGTCCATAATGGGCGATTTTGAGTATCGATGGGTTTTTGTGATAAAAGGTTAAAAATTAGGGGAGCTAAGCTGACAGATTGGATAATTAATTCATTTACACAAGCTGTTGCATTATTGTAAATTATTGTTGAAACCCTTTAATCTTTGTGCTACTACTGTATTAAAGGGCAATTTAGTCAGGAGCGACAGGAAAAGATAGCTTTTAGCTTTAATATGGATGTTATTACGTTTCAGAGTAGATAAAATACAAATAAACCAATAGTACGTTTAAATATTTTGGGGGTGGAATATATGTATAATGCGAAAGAATACCTTAACAGGCTGGAATTATCTAATATTTTAAGGGAATCGGTTATAAGAACTGTAATAGACAAACTGAAGCTTCAACCTGGCAGTAAGGGGTTGGATGTAGGGTGCGGAACAGGTTTCTATACTTTGATGTTAGCAGAAGCAGTTGGGATTTTGGGGCATGTAACGGGCCTGGATATTGAAGAGATATTTTTAGAAAAAGGACGATCTTTGGCATCAGAGTCAGGCCTATCTAAAAGAGTCTCATTCATAAAGGGGGATATAAGCAAACTTCCCTTTGAAGAAAATTTATTTGACTGGGCATTTAGCATGGATCTTGTCGGCAATTTGAAAACAGATCCTGTTATGCTGCTGAAAAAACTTTCCAGGATAGTTAAGCCGGGAGGGATCATATATATTCTTAACTGGTCTTCGCAAAGGCTGCTTCCCGGATACCCGGTGTTAGAAGCACGGTTAAATGCAACTTCTCTTGGTATATCTCCTTTCGATGCAAATATGAAACCTGATTTTCATAGCATGCGTGTACTGGAATGGTATGAGCAGGCAGGTTTAAGTGAAACAAGGGTACAAACTTTTGTAAGAGATATAAGCTCTCCGTTGAGTCGAAAAATGCGAATTGCCTTAGCAGATCTTTTTGAAATGCGTTGGGGAGAGAATAATCCTGAATTGTCGGAGGAAGACCAATCAGAATATCAGCGTCTTTGCAGGGCTGATTCGCCGGACTTCATACTGAATGTGCCAGGCTACTATGGATTTTTTACTTATTCGTTGTTTTGGGGCAGAGTTGGAATTGACAAAATAGGGTGACAAATGGTCAATTGGGACAGTTACTCCGGTTATATGTCAATAGTGTCAACAGGGACGGTTCTTTTTGACAAGTGTCAACAGGGACGGTTCTTTTTGACACAAGCACTTTTGCCTGGTATAATATGTTATCAGATGGAGGTGTTTTATTATGCCCAGAATCAGTAGAGCAAGAAGCGAGAGTGGATATTATCATATCATGATAAGAGGTAATAACAAAAAGAATATATTTGAATATGTAGAAGATAAGGAAAAACTGATAGAAATTATTAAGAAAAACATAACAGAAGACAAGTGGAAACTGAGAGCCTACTGCATAATGGATAATCATGCACATTTGCTTATAGAAGAAAATGATAAAGAAGTATCTGAGATAATGAAGAAGCTCAATGTAACCTATGCCATGTACTATAACAAAAAACATAAAAGTACCGGACATGTATTTCAGGATAGATATAAGAGTGAGAGTATAGCAGATGATGCGTATCTTCTTACAGTGATGAGATATATTCACCAGAACCCAATTAAAGCAGGAATAATAGAGGATATAAAGGATTATAAATGGAGCAGCTATAACGAATACATAGGAAAGCCTGAAAACAGAATAACGGACACTGATCTATTAGAAATGCTTTCAAAAAACAAAAAAGAAGCAATAAAAGAGTTCATTGAGTTTCATAAAGAGATTGAAGACGAGACCTATCTGGAAGACAAGGAAGAAGAAAAAGAAAATGAAGAAAAGAAAGCCTGGACTCTTATTCAAGATAAGATCAGTGAATCAGCATCAGTAAATAAAACAGAGCTTGCAGAATTGCTACTAAAGAATACCAAATTATCACACAGAAAAATTGCAGAGATGTTGGAGATCAACAGAGGAGTAGTGCAAAGGATAGGAAAAGAAAGGAAATGAATCATAAATATGATAGTATAAAATTCAGTTTATTTTTCTGGTTAAATCCAAATTATAGAAATAAGGCATAATTAAAGAAGATTAATGACATGTGAACCGTGTCAAAAAGAACCGTCCCCCGAGACACGTGTTAGTTAATAATAATTTTAAGCTGTTTTATTGTGGGGATTTTGATCCTGAAGGCTTACTTATAGCGGATAAATTGAGAAAAAGATGAACAATCTATTGAGTTTATTGAATATACGAAAACGCTGTATCAAAAAGCTCTATCCAATAATTGTTTATCCCAAAACAGAATTAAGCAGTTGGAAAGACTCTCAAGTAAAGATTTTGAGGAAGTATCTCAAGAGATTCTTTTAAATAAGAAAGCAGGATATCAGGAACATATCATAGATGAGATAATTGATATTATAAAAACGCAGAAGTAGATTTAAATCAGGTTAGATAGGGACCAAGGATAGTCTGCTGTCCCCAATTGCCCTTAAATAGATGCAGGAGGCAATAATGAAAAGAATAGTATCCATATTTCTAATCATCTTTTTAGCTGGATGTCAATCATCTGAAGCACCCGCTATGGAAAAAATGTTTATAGAAGATTTAAATCAGTTGGTGGATATTATAATAAATGAAGGGTTACTTGTTTGTGATATAGATACCATCGAAAGCTTAAAAGAAGAAGCTTTATTAGAAATTAAAGAAGATATGTCTGAAAAAGATTTTTTTTTAGTACTTCTGCCAGTTGCAAATTGTGGACGTGTAAATTTATATTATCCTCAAGAAACAATGGAAAGGCTTAAAAATGAATCTGTATATATCCCGATTAAAATACAAACGGCAGATGAAAAAATGTATTTGGTTGATGATGAAACCGGAAGATTGCCCTTAGATTCAGAAATAATTTCAATCAATAAGCACCCTATACAAAAGATTATGGAGATCATATATTCAAGACTTCCCATAATAGAAGAGTCCTTGGGAGCTCATTATACAGAAGAAGAGATTCGATCACAAATGGATATGAATTTTAGCAGCAGTCTTGCATTTATAATAGATTCTGCAGAATATGAAATAACGCTTAATGAAAATGGGCAGTTAAAGGAATATACTATACCGGCAATCAATCGTTCAGAATTAGAGGCATGGTTATTTCCTGCATTAGATGAGGAAATGAAAGCCTATCTCAAAAATTCTGAGGATATGGGTACAATTAAAAAAAATTACATAAGAAAAGAATTGACAAATACAAGATTTATGGTGAGTTATGAAGATAGATCAAGATAATGATATGAAAAGCCGCCCGGTTGGGCGGTTTTGAGTTTAATAGAACTTCTTTCTTTCCTTCCATTCCTGAGTGATTCTCAATGTTTCCCCGAATCGTTGGAAATGTACAACTTCACGTTCACGCAAGAATTTCAGGGTGTCATTGACCAGGGGGTCATCGGACAGCTGGATCAAATGTTCATAGGTAATTCTTGCTTTCTGTTCTGCCGCCATGTCTTCATACAAATCCACGAGAATATCACCTTTGGTCTGGATGTACTTGGCGTCCCAACTGTCTCCGAATCCATTGACGTAGAAGGGGTTGCATCCGTGATCCACATAGTGCGGGTCCAATCCGGCTTCCATGATTTGTTCCTTTGTTGCACCCTGAAGGAGTTTCCAGAATATGGCGCCGACGATTTCCATATGGGCCAGTTCTTCGGTTCCGATATCGGTTAGTGTTGCTTTTGCCTCATTAATTGGGGCTGCATATCGTTGAGTCAGATATCTCAGGGAAGCAGCAAGCTCTCCGTCAGGACCGCCATATTGAGTAATGATGGTCTTTGCTAATTTTGGGTCCGGGCCGGTTACCCTTACAGGGTATTCAAGTTTTTTTTCATAAACCCACATTTATTTCATACCTCCCTGATAACTTATTTCCCAAGGCCAGGGGCTATTTACAAATTCCCAACAGTATCGCGATTGACCTTGCGGAGTGAATGGACCGTATAATCTTTCGTATTGATCAGTTAATAAGGACAACCGTTGACTGAGAGCTCTGTGATTCATCAGAGCTACCTGATCGTCCGGATGCGTATTCAGGTATAATGATGTATCGATCACAGCAAATTCTACTTTCATGATCTGATAAAGCAATTGCTCCTGAGCAACTGGATAATTATTTAGAGTATTCACAGCACAAAATACCTCCTTTTGGAACATCCCCTTCATACGGACTGTAAAGAGCAGGAAATATCGTTCCGGCATGAAATCCCTCAGACAATTTATTAAAAGTCAGATAGTTAATTTGATAGGGAACATATGCTCTTGCTAATTGAGGATTAACAGGCATAAAAGGGATATAAGGGACGGTTGCACACAAATTTTTTGAGTTCAATTATTAAAAACCTCCTTGAATTAAATATAAAGGATAGATTTATTTGAAAACAGTTTATTTCCTTTATACATACTATTTATTAAAATCTAAAAATGTTAAAGTATTAATAATTTAATTGACAAAAAATAGCAGTGTGATATTATTCATATTTAAAGAAAACAGTAAAGGAGAGTCTAAATGGAAAAGACATATAAAAGAACTAAGCTGACCATGAGTCAGGTAATGCTTCCAAATCAGGCCAATGTAGCCGGTAATGTACATGGAGGCGAGATCATGAAACTCATGGATTCTACTGCCGGAGCTGTTGCTATAAAGTATTCAAGAGGCAATGTGGTAACTGCAAGAGTGGATGAATTGGAATTTCATTCTCCTATTTTTGTAGGGGCTATGGTGACTTGTACCGGAGTGATTGCTTATGTAGGGAAAACATCCATGGAAGTGGCAGTTACTGTTGATGTAGAGGATCTGGAATCAGACGAACCGCCTAAGCGTGCTTTAAGCGCTTATTTTACGATGGTTGCATTAGACAAAATGGGAAAACCAAAGAGGGTTTCCCGATTAGAGATAGAGACAGAAGAAGAGGAAAGGCTTTTTCAGGAAGGTAAGAGAAGGCACGAATCATATAAAGCTAAGAAAAAGAAGAAATAAGAAGGAGTACTGAAGCAAATTTGCAATTGCAATGTATAATAATAAGGAATTTTGCAACAAGCAAAATTCCTGAATTGTTGTGAGATTGTCAAGCCAAGCTTGGGGAAAAAAGGCGCGCTTCGCTGGCGATGACAGAGCAAAGATGCGATTTCCCCACTTCTCTGACGATGACAAACGCATATCTTATTTTTTTCGCTGATCTTTAGGTATGTCTTTTCGGTTTTCATGTTCTAATTGACCCATGTAAAAACCTTTACTGTATTTTTCCACGTTCTGTACCGTTCCTGATTCATTTTCATCGTACATGTTATTATCATACCAATCTAAAGCTTTTTGATCAGATTCTGTTTTATTATATCGTGCAACAGCCTGCCAGGAATCTTCACCGTCAAAACCGTTATATTCGTCCTCATCCCTGAAGGTTCGTCCAAACGGAGTCCCTAAGATTTTTTCTTCAATGGGTCTGGAATCCATTGCTTCATCCAGTGTTAATCCTTTGTTTTCGCATTCCATACATTCCAGGGCCGTGGGAAGTATTTCCAATCTGTCTTCTTCAATATCCTTTCCACAGGAGATGCATTTTCCGTATTTCCCATTATTTATTCTTTCTAATGCTTTATCTACTTCTCTGATGTGTACCAGTTCATTATTTTTTAAGTTAAAATTCATTTCCATCTCGAAAGTTTCTGAGCCTGCATCAGCAGGGTGATTGTCATAAGACGACAACTCATCGTAGTATTCCTGTAAAGAATCATTGGGCTCTATATCTTCCATTAGTTCTAAAGTTGTAACAAGTTCTTCTTTTTCATTCAATAATAGTTTTTTATAGTGTTCTAATTTTTTTTTGTCCAAATTGATTACCTCCACATATTTTAAAAATAAAACAAAGGGATGCTAAGATTATTTTTCTCGATTATCTATTTATTATCCAGGGGAGGCAAACAAAAAAGGCGGATACCGCCTTTTTGTTTTATAGATTATGGATTATGGAGTATAGAGTATAGATTTACTAACCATCTGACCATCTATCCATCTGACCATCTATTCATCTATTTCTATTTTTTGCATTTCTATCTTTCAGTTTTCTCTTTTTTCCAGGGCATTGATGTGCCTTTTTATTTTTTTAGTGGTAGTTTTAATGAATTCTTCCTTACGGATACTGAAATTTCGAATTCTTTTGTATAAAGGCATTCGATCATTTAAGTCTCTTACAATTTTTTTAAGAATTTCATGAAGATCTTTTTCTCCCACATTTTCACCAAATTCATCAAAGATAACATCATAAGCCGGTCTTAACTGCGCGCTTACGAGTGTTTCTCCTGTCTTTTCGTCAAGAATTCCGCTGACAAGACTTTCTTCAATATACTGGCTCTTGTTGAGGTAAAATTCGACTTCTTCAGGATATATATTTTTTCCGTTTTTAGTAACGATGACATTTTTCTTTCTGCCGGTTATAAAAAAACAACCTTCCTCGTCCATGTAACCTAAGTCACCTGTATAAAGCCATTGATCCTTCAAAACATTATCGGTATTGACTTTGTCATTATAGTAACCAAGCATTACATTAGAGCCTTTACATATTATTTCTCCGATGCCTTCTTTATCCACATTGGCCAATCGTACTTCTACGCCGGGAATCGCCAAACCCACGGAACCGGCTTTGCGGAATGTGTCCGGGGTTCCTGTAACAAGCGGGGAACATTCGGTAAGGCCATAACCCTGAGCAAGTTTTATTCCAAAATCTTCAAAACCCATAATGACAGCGGGATTAAGGGGCGCAGCCCCGGAAACCAGTAATCTTAGCTTTCCGCCGAATTTTGCATGAATTTCCTTAAATAGGATATGGGATAAATCGATCCCAATTTTCTTTAAAGCATTATTGATTTTGATTGCTTTTTTGAGAGCGGTTTCTTTGCCGGATTTTTTAGCCTGTTTCCAGATTTTCCAGTAAATATTTTCGAAAATCAAGGGGACGCCTATGATCACAGTAGGTTTTGCTTCGATGATATTTTTTGGGATATGTTTTAAACCCTCACAGAATGCAATGGATGCGCCTCGGTAAAGAGGGACCATCATACCTAAAGAACACTCAAAAGTATGATGAATGGGCAGAATGGATAAAGTACGGTCGGTCTCTTTAATCAAAACAATACTGCAAGTTGCCATAACAACGGAACAGATATTTCTATGACAGAGCATGACGCCTTTTGCCAAATCTGTCGTTCCGGAAGTGAAAAGAATTATTTTTGCTGCATTCGGATCAATTTCAATATTCAGATATTCAGAATGTCCTTCTTTGAGCAACTCTTTTCCTTTATTTATCAGATAAGATTGCATGAATTCGTCTCTGAAATCCGAATCAACGGTATCCATGTTTATTTTATATGGGATGTCTGTATCGATAAAAATATTTCTGTAGCTGTTGGCATAAATGATTGCATCAATTTCAGCTCTTGAAACAAGGTTTAAGAGATCTTCCTCAGGCAGTTCTTTGTCAAGGGGGACGACAGTCCCCACACCGTTGACTACTGCAAGATATGAGACGATCCACTCATATCTGTTTTCACCTATGATCGCTATTTTTTTATCTAAAAGACCCATGTTCAGGAGTGCTGTTCCCAAAGCGTCAACTTCTTCTTTCAATTGTTGGTATTTGATGGGAATATATTCCCCGCATTTTTGATCTTTTACCAAAAATGCCGTATTTTCTTTAAACAGTTCAGCACTACTGTTAAGCATTTCTTTTAAATCTCGTATTTCTCGTCTTTTGTAGAAAGGTATTTTATTCTCCATCAATCTCCCATTCCTTTAAATTTTTTATTTTCTTATCTATATAATCTGATTATATAATCTGAAAAACAAAAAAACAATTATTAATCAATTCCAATATAACATATATTGATATATATATCATGTTTTCAGTTCTGATAGTATGTGATATAATTCTTTTATATTCGACAATAATATGTGAAACAAAATTTTTTTCAAGGGAGTGCGGGTTGTGAAATTGACGGATAGCAAAGGTTTCAGAAAATTTATAATCGTATTATTGATTTTTTCAGGTGTAGCGTTTTTATTCTATTTAGTAAGCCCAAGAATACCTGTTGTAAATCGATATGCTTCCAATAAAGATTATATCGCTGTTTTGTATCTTCAGGGTACAATTATGAGAGGAGATTCCGGAGGGCTTCTGAATTCGGGCGGAAGCTATAATCACGGATATATCCTTTCACAGATCGACGCCTTTATTGAAGACGACCATAATAAAGGATTGGTCTTATTTATCGATTCACCGGGAGGCGGTATTTATGAAACGGATGAAGTATATCTGAAAGTACTGGAATACAAGGAGAAAACCGGACTGCCGGTTTATGCTTCAATGGGAAGCATGGCAGCTTCGGGAGGCTATTATATAAGTGCTGCTGCAGATAAGATCTACGCCAACAGAAATACCATTACCGGTTCAATTGGTGTGACAATGGGAACTTTTTACGATGTTTCCGAATTTTTGAATAAACATGGGATACATACAACGACTATGATTGCAGGAGAGAATAAGGCAATGGGGAGCATGACATCTCCTATGAGCCCTGAACAGAAACAAATCTATCAGTCTTTACTGGATGAATCTTATGAGCAGTTTATAAATGTTATTATTGAAGGCAGAGATATATCTGAAGAAGAAATAAGGAAAATTGCAGACGGACGAATATATAGTGCTAAGCAGGCAAATGAATTAGGCCTGGTGGATTATATCGGGACACTGGATAATACCATACAGGCTATAATTGAGGATAATAAATTGTCTGATTGCGAAATCAGATCATTCTGGTATGAAGATGATTCTTTTCTGTCATTCATAAAAGGGCTGGCAGCAACAGCCGATAGATTTCAAAGCAGCGAGATTGATGCTGTTCTGAAGCTATTAGACAGGCAAGAACATATCCCTATAGCTTATTTGTATGACTTTAATCGATAGAGAAAAAGAGACCATTCTGAATGTGATGGTCTCTTATTTAATAAGGAAAACCCAAATCGATGAGTTAGCCTTATATGCTTATTATGTTCAAAATAGAAAAAAATATTCATATTGAGGATAGTATTAATAAAGAGAGACAAACCACAAAGGGATTGTCTCTCGGAGTAAGGTAATTCAAATCAATGAATTAACCTTACATGATCAGTATGTGCAATAAAAAAATATATATGCATTTTTTTTATTGAAAAATAGTGGAAAATAGTTATATAAAAAAAGAGAGACAAACCACAAAGGGAATTGTCTCTCGGAGTAAGGTAATTCAAATCAATGAATTAACCTTACATGATCAGTATGTGCAATAAAAAAATATATATGCATTTTTTTTATTGAAAAATAGTGGAAAATAGTTATATAAAAAAGAGAGACAAACCACAAAGGGAATTGTCTCTCGGAATAAGAACACTCAATCTCTATGAGTTATCCTTACACTCTTATTATTAACGGCTTAAAAAAAAATATACAGATAATTTAAAATTTTTATTTAAATTTCTGGTTTAACTTAAGTTATATTCAGGAATTTATGCTAAAAAAAGGCGATAGAAAAAGAAACAAATGAATATGCATATAAATAAAGCAGAACTGAAAAATATATGGGAAATCAATTAATACAGGTGGGGTTACCTTGAAAAAAATATTTGGTATTATTTTTATAACAATTTGTTTAATTCTGGTTTATTTCTTTTTTCAGATGAAATCAAAACCTGATAAAATAACTATTATATACGAGGGAGTCCAATTCTATCTGGACGGCTCGTTGTATTTGCTTAAAGATAGAGAGGATATTGCCACAGCCCCCTTTTTTTATGGAGACACAGTTTATTTACCCGTAGAGGCTGTATCCGCAATTATGGGCAATAAAGCTTGCTGGACTCCTGATAAAAATGAATTATCAATTATACCCAGAGGTGTGGCAGACGGATATAGTCCCCGTAAAGTACCGGAAGAAGAAATCGGAATAGTGAAATCCAATAGAATAGTAAAAACCGTTTCTGTTGAATGGATAAAAGGAAGGATCAGTAAAAACGGTGAAATTCTTTTGCAAGAAAATAAAAGGAACAACAAAGTAGATATCTTAAAGATTGGGGGACACTACTATCTTCCTTTTGACGTCATGGCCGAAGTATTAGGAAAGGAAGGAATATTCAGTGAGGAGACCAAAAGTATATACTTTCAGGATGCCGAAATAATAGGCGGTAGTATTTTAAATGCTGCCGAACCTGTATTTACTTTGGAACTCATTGATGAGACATCGAAAAAGTGGTTGGATTTATATGAGTTTCTGGAAATCCGTGCTATAGGAGAATCTTTTGAAGGGCGAACCATTGATTCAATTGTGGTGAATTACCTGCAAGATGATTTTCCGGATAAAGAGAAAGTATTATTAATAAGCAGCATCCATGCCAGAGAAGATTATTCTGTTATGTTGAATATGCAAATGTTGGATAGTATGCTGTTTCATTTAACACATTCGGGATATTGGGGCAATTTTGATTTAAAAAATTTATTTTCAAAAATAGAACTTCATGTTATATTAATGGCGAATCCTGACGGCCTTAATATCGTTAATAACGGTATTCGTTCCTCCGATAATTATGAGTATTTAAGAAAAATTCCCGATTTGGCAGGAGATGACCGATGGTGGAAAGCCAACGGCAGAGGTGTAGATCTAAACAGAAACTTTCCCGACAGCAATTGGGATACAAGGAGTTCAGAAGGTCCTGCTTCAGAAGGATATAAGGGTAAATCTGCAGGGAGCGAACCGGAGACGAAGGCTATAGTGAATTATTGTAAGGACAACAATTTTCTTTTGACAGTATCTTATCATACTTCAGGAAATAAAATATTTTGGGCGGACAGCGGCACCCATGATATTTTTAATGATTTTGATTCGGAAATAGCAGATAGATTTGTTAACTTAACAGGGTTTGAGAAATTAGATGTTTCACAGAAACCTGAAGTATATGGAAGCGGTTTTGAAAACTGGTTCAGAGAAAAATATCAGAGATTGAGTTTTTGTGTAGAGTTATCGCCTTATCCCGGAATAGAATATGTTCAGCATCCAAATGCTTGTTTTGATTCTCTTGTCTGGGATAAAGCAAAATATACCGGGGCCTTCTTTATGAAAGAAGCTTTGATGATCAGAAATCAGATGTACGATGTTTATGATAATGAGAGTTTTGTGAAAACATTTTATTCGGAAGAAGATGCTGTCCAATATGCGAAAAAGAGATCCCAAGGGGAAGTCCGATATATGAATGAAGTGATTTGGAAAATCAGATAGGCATTGTTGTGACAGGCCAGATAAGGCTTTTTTTTCAGTATTTAATATGATATGTTGGATTCATAAAAAGAAAGGAGCAAAAAGTGAGAAATATTGTATTGGTTGGAATGGCAGGATCAGGTAAAAGTACTTTAGGGGTCCTTCTCTCAAAGTCTTTGGGAATGCCTTTTGTAGATACGGATTTGATTATACAGGAAAGAGAAAATAATTTGCTCCAGGACATTATAAACCAATATGGCATTGAAGAGTTTTTAAAAAGAGAAGAAAAAGCGTTATTGTCTTTAAACAGGCAAGGTACAGTAATCGCTACAGGAGGCAGTGCGGTATACAGTTTGAGGGCTATGTTGCATCTTAAAAATAATGGTCTGGTGGTGTATCTGAAAGTTGGGTTTGATGAAATAGATAAAAGGATAAAGAATATCACAACAAGAGGGATTGCGGTTGAAAAAGGAAAAACATTAAGAGACCTTTATGAAGAGAGGATTCCTCTGTACGAGAAGTACGCAGATATAACCATTGACTGCCGAGATAAAGATATAGAAGAAAGCTTAAAACAGGTTATAATGAAATTAAAAAAATTATAAAGGGGAATCCATGAAAGTAAAAGATACTAATAAAAGAATTAATCATTATAAAGAAAAATTTAAAGTCTGTTTTAATCAATATTTTGAGCCCCAAAAGAAGAATCTTGTTCTTCCTTTGGTTTTCATATTGATTTTCTATGGAATTGCACTTTTTCTTAGAATTAAGACCGGCAACAATTTTTATCTGCTTAATTTCATTTACATCGGGACAGCTTTAGGTACGGGTCTTTTCCTGACAACTTCTTTGAAAAGAAATTATTCCGGATGGGGAAGAAGGATTCCTCAGCTTTTAATTGGTACATACATGCTGCTATTCATAGGGGTATGGATGAAGGAAAATATACAGATAGAAGGCTTCTTTTTCTATATTTTTTCCGGAATTTTTACAGGTAGTGTCCTGCATTATATTATTGCTAAAGTAGCAGGGCCGGTAGTATTCAACAGAGGCTGGTGCGGATGGGCATGCTGGACTGCTATGGTTCTGGATATACTACCGTGGAAAAATCCGGAAAAAGGAAGGGTCAGGACTCTTGAAAAATTTCGTTATGCAAGTTTTCTAATCTCTCTAATACTGGTGATTATTGTATGGTTTGCTTTAGGACCTGAAAGGCTGAGCATTTTAGACAATCACGTTTTATATTGGTTAATAACAGGAAACTTGACATACTATGTTCTGGGTATCTTTTTGGCTTTCTTTTTGAAGGATAACAGGGCATTTTGTAAGTATTTCTGTCCCGTTTCAGTGATTATGAAATTAACATCTCATTTCTCATTGTTAAAAGTTGCCATTCATAAGAGAAAATGTACCGAATGTGGGCTTTGTGAGAAAAATTGTCCAATGAATATAAAACTAATGGAATATAAAAAACAGGGAACCCGAATTCTTTCCACCGAGTGTATTTTATGCTGCACATGTGTCGATATTTGTCCTGAGAAAGCGATTCATATGACATTTAAATATGATCGTGGATTCAAGGAATATTTAAATTATAGCGAAAGTAAAGTAATAGAAAAGTATAATGGTGAAAACAAGTAAAAGGCAGGGAAAAGTCCTGCCTTTCGTGATCATTTGTATTATTCATCAGATGTTTCAATAGCACCATCGGTCCTGCTGTTGTCAATACCTTCATCAGGATCATTGATTTCAATGGTATCGGTCTCATCATCCCATTCAACTTTCAGGCCTAAAGTTTCCATTATAAACCTCAAGGGTACATATGTACGGTTATTCATCAATTCAGCTTTTGAATCTAAAAGGATTTCCTCCCCATTTACCAGAGCCGTATCAGAGTCAATTGTAAGATTGATTATGATATCATCTTTGGATATGGTAACTTCCCGCGCTTCAGGGTCCCAATTCAGATCTGCTCCAAAACCTCTGGTAATGGCACGAACGGGAATCACCGTTCTGCCGGACTTAATGACCGGAGGTGTATCAAATTTAAAATTAGCTTTATTAGAAAAAATATTCCCAATATCTAATATGGCTGCATCCGGGTCTTCCGACAGAATGTTTTCGGCGGCTGCTTCAATAGTATTAAGTTCATCTTCAGTGTAATTTGATTTAATGATTCTCTTTCTTTCTTCAATTTGATTTTTAAATTGTGTTTTGATGTTCCGAAATTCTTTATTGGCTTCCTGTAATTGTATAGATAACTGATTTGCAAGTTCCGTATCGCCTGAAGCGACAGCGGCTTCGTATTCCGTTTCTATTTGATCTTTTAAAGCTTCCGCTTCATTTTTCCTGGCTTCGATTTCTGCTTTCGATTCCCTGAAAGTATTTTGAATTCCTTTTGAAGCCTCTTTGTTGATAGTTTTTTGAATTTTTTTGTTTTCTCTTACTTCAGAATTCTTTCCTTTAGGTTCGGCATAGCTGATAAATGCGTTGATCACTAATAATGATACGATTAAAGTGATGGATATAATTTTCTTTTTCATTTTTTCCTCCTTTATTAGTTTGCTCAATTCATGGAATAAATTTTCGCGAAACCTATATACTGAAAATTTGCCATTTCGGCGGTCAGGCTGCCATACTTTTGTAAGGCCCTTGACTTTGCGTCCCTGATTTTCAACAGGTTTGCCCTTTCGATCACAAATATAAACCCTCCTTTTCTTTATTAAAGAATACGGAAGGGCATTATTATTTTGGGACCTTTTTGCAAAATATTTCTAATAATACTCTAACATTTTTTAAACAATGGTCTAATTCATCAGAGATATACTGTAGAAGAGGTGAGACAATTGTTTGAAATAATATTTGGATTTATGTTCTTATTTTTTATTTTTTTATTTTTATTAAAATTAGGTATGGGATTGATAAAAATATTAATTATTCTCATTTTCCCAATACTGATTTTGATATTTCTCCCGGTATTCATTGTGCCGCTTCTGTTAGTATTCGGAATAGGGTTTATAGTGATTGCTTTTTTAAAGTTGTTATTCTAAAAACTTTTGCTGCTAAAAGGCAAACCAATTATATTATTATTCATAAACGTATGTCACTTTTTATTTTTGCTGGTAGAGTTATGATTTGATATCTATCTTAAATGGCATGGAAATTGCGTTAACATACATTTTGTAGTTATAGAAATGCAAAAATAAGTGGAGATACCACAAGTCAAATCAGATTTGACTACTTGGGTTTGAATTATTTTTCACTATAAGTAGTGTTGCAAATAAGATATAATGTAAATTAATATAAAATAGCAGCGGAGTGATGGTTATGAATGATTTTATCAGTTGTTTTAAAGAGGCGGTTTATTTATACAATGCTGAAAGCGAAACGATTAGGCTTAATGACATTGCACAGTCTTATGCCTTAATTAATGCTGAGTTAAAAAACCTTTTCAAAAAAATGAAAGAAGACAAAAAAAGGATAGAATTGAGCAATTTGGATGATACTGAAATCATTATTAACCATCTGGGTACATGGAAGGGTCAAGATATATTCATCATATATAAAACATTGGAAATAGAAAGAACCTTATTAAATACAGAGAAGGTTAAAGCATTAAAAGATGAGGTGGATATTTTTCTCAATGCGATACATGATGACATTCTTATAACAGATGGAAAAGGCATTATTACAAGGGCTTATGAATCTTTCGAAAAAGTTTATAATGTAAAGAAAGAGGAAGTGGAAGGTCGAAGTGTTTTTGAACTGGAAAGAATGGGGATTTTCAAGCCTTCTATTACTGCAAAAGTTTTAAAATGTGGAGAACAGGTTACCATGATGCAAGAAACCGGGGATGGCCGAAAGCTGATTGTGACTGCTGCTCCTGTTAAAAACCAACAAGGTGACATATTAAAAGTTATTAGTTTCACCAGAGACTTAACGGATTTCGTTAAACTAAAAGAGCAATATGCTTTGCTTGAAAACAAGGTGGAGAGATTTACTGCGGAAATAGAAGAATTAAGAGGAAAAAACAAAAGTTATCCGGATGTTGTTGGAAACAGTAAAAAGATTCAAAATGTAATAGATACGATATACAGAGTCTCTGAATTTGATGCCAGTATACTTATTGAAGGTGAATCAGGTGTAGGAAAGACTATGTTTGCCCGGATTATACATTCCAAGAGTGGACGTGCTGAAGGCCCTCTTATAGAAATAGATTGCGGTGCTATTCCTGAGAACCTTTTAGAGTCCGAATTATTCGGATACGAGAAGGGCGCATTTACCGGCGCAAATGTTAAAGGAAAAGTTGGGCTCATTGAGCTTGCGGATTGCGGTACATTATTTTTGGATGAGATTGGAGAGTTGCCGTTAAACCTGCAAATGAAACTCCTTAAAGTGATACAAGATAAGAAAATTACACGCATTGGAGGAACCGAAAATATTAGTGTTGATTTCAGATTAATTACAGCAACAAACAGGAATTTAAAAAACCTTATCAGCAAGGGATTGTTCAGAGAAGATCTATATTATAGGTTGAATGTTATTTATATTGAGTTGCCGCCCATACGAGAACGCAAGGATGATATTATTCATCTCAGTATGTATTTTCTCGATAAATATAATAAAAAATATTACCAGAATAAAACCTTTAAGTCGGAAATATTTGACTATTTCATGAAATATGAGTGGCCAGGAAATATCAGAGAGCTTGAGAATTTAATAGAAAGAATGGTTTTGGTTTCAAAGCAGGATATTATTGATGTTTCTCTAATTCCACAAATCATGAAAAAAAATAACTCGAAAAGAAAATACGATACTTTGGAAGAGGCCCTTGAAGAAGTGGAAAGACAAATGGTAATTGAGGCTTATGAAAAGAGAAAAACTACCGTAGGGGTCGCCAAAGAATTAGGCATTAGCCAGCCGACAGCAGTTAGAAAAATTAAAAAGCATATTCTTCTATCCGACAGGTAGCCTTTCAATATAGGGGTTAAGTATTTGCCGGGCATTATTAAAATCCAAAATGAATAAAAATCAATATTTAAGAAGGCTATCTTCATCCTTGAATATACCTTTTATTATCTATAGAAATATGCTTTGCGTGGGCAAAGTTTTCTTTTGCAGCTTAGGCAAATCTGCGGATACGGTTTATTCACACGTGAATAAACCTATTCATATATGAATAGCCATGAAAGTATTTGAAAAATCTGAAGATTTATTAACACTGAAGTAAAGCAAACAAGACTATTTATTCACAAATGAATAAATAGTCTTGTTGCTTTATATAAAATGCCCGTTTTTAAGGAAAAATGTATTGGCATGAAGTTTGCGAAATGAAAATAATATGCAATTTTTATGATAGGAGAGGAAAACATGAAATATCAGCCAATCGATTCATCCAAGTCACCCAGGTTTTGCGGTAATCGTACTTTTATGAGATTGCCGGAGATACAAGCATTAGAGGACGTTGATTTTATTGTAACAGGGGTTCCATTTGATACCGGATGCTCTTTCAGAAGCGGGGCAAGATTTGGCCCGCAGGCAGTGAGGGAGGCATCAATATTACTTAGGCCCTACAATTATGAACAGGATATCAATATTTTTGAACATGTTTCCGGAGCCGATTACGGTGATATCGATATCATCCCGGGTTATATTCTGGAAACATATGAAAGAATGATAGACCAGTTAAAGCCTGTATATAAAAAGGGCGTGATCCCAATTTGCATTGGAGGAGATCATTCTATCTCCTTAGGAGAACTGAGGGCACTGAAAGAAGCCAATGGCCCGGTTGCGCTGGTACATTTCGATTCCCACAGCGATACATGGGACAACTACTGGGGAATGAGATATACCCACGGTACACCATTCAGGAGAGCTCTGGAAGAAGGGTGCCTGATCCCGGAGAAATCTATTCAGCTCGGCATGAGAGGCCCTTTATATGAGCCGGGAGATATCAAAGATGCAAGAGAATTTGGATTTGAAGTTCTGACGTCGGGAGATATTCACAGGAAGGGAATCGATTTTGCAGCAGAACGGATACAGAAAAAAACAGGGGATGGTACGCCGGTATTGGTTTCGTTTGATATCGATTTTCTTGATCCTGCATATGCGCCGGGAACCGGTACTCCTGAAATCGGGGGATTTACTACATGGGAAGCTCAGGAGCTGGTGAGAAAAGGCCTTAGGGGTTTGAATTTTAAGGGTTTTGATTTGGTTGAAGTGCTTCCTGCAAGTGATCATGGGGATATCACATCCTTTGCAGCCGCAGGAATCATTTATGAGTTTATCACTCAAATCGCATCAAATAAAAAGAAGTAGTTTGAAGGGAGGATTAAATCTAAAGGTGTTGCAGCACATAACTTAATAAAAAGGAGGTTAAAAGAATGACAAAGTATGATGAAGTCTATAATGAGTTGGCTGAGCGGACGGGCCTTAACCCGGAAATTGAAAAGGAACTTTGCAAAAGAATTTCAATCATTGAAGAGCAAGGTGATATTGTTCCCTCGTTAAGCAGAACCGATTGGATATGTGTGATGGGACTTATTTTTGTAGTTGGCTTGTTGCCGGTTTTTATTGAAGCATTTTTACTTGGCATAGAATAATAGTAAAGGAGCATTGATATGAAGAATAAGAATTTTGAAGCAAACAGCGAGGCTCAATTTGGAGTGCTGCCTGTTTTAAAGGAAGAACGGCCTTATAATATTTTAGATAATTCTTATATTAACATTGGCTTTGCGATTGCGACATGGTGTTTTTTAATCGGAGGAACTTTATCGTTATTTGTTGGTTTTTGGACTTCGGTAATAGCAACTATATCGGGTAATATGGTGGCAGTCCTGATTATGATTATGGGTACCACTTTACCTGGTGCTAAATACGGTACAGATAACTATACCAATGCAAATAGTTATTTGGGAAGAAGCGGAACTTATATATTGATGGCATGTATCGTTATTTTTCAGATAGCTTGGATTATCGTGCTTTCTATCATGTTCGCAAGATCAGTAGATAATTTAACCAGTGTTGCCGTAGGAACGGAAACCATGGGGGCAGGGTTTGTAGGCATAATGTCAATAATAGCCGTGTTTCTTGTATGGATTATTGTATGGAAAGGCCCTTTGGTTATGAAGACTTTAAATGCAATAGTCGCACCTATGTTAATTATTGTTATGATTGGTATGCTGATAATTATTTCAAAAGATGTTGGATGGGCTACCATTATTAATGCTAAGCCTCTGTTTCCTTTTGAAAGCGATTGGGTTAATTTTTTAATTGCTTTTGAATTAAATCTCGGAGCCGGTTTATCCTGGTGGCCGAATATGGGAGGCATGGCACGACTCTGCAAGAGCACTAAAGCAGCCTTTTGGCCTAATATCGTAGGCCTTGTAATCGCTGCCACAATTGGAACGGCCATCGGGGTAGCAGCAGCTTTGACAATTGGAAGTAGCGATCCCACAGAATGGATGATTCCACTGGGAGGCATAATTCTTGGTATAATTGCTTTGATTTTTGTGGCAATAGCAAATTTAACATCAAATTCTATTGTTGTATATAATATGTGTTTAGGGCTAAAGATGATAAAGGCATTCCAAAAAAGAAGCTGGGGAACAACAGTAATGCTTTTTTTGTTGCCTTGTGTGATTGGTTTAATTCTTTGGCCTTCCCAAATTTATGATAATTTTTATATTCTTCTGGGTATAACCTGTACCTTTTATTGTCCATTAGTGGCCATTAATTTCGTAGACTATTTTATATTCAGAAAACAAAATCTTGACATTCGCAGTTTATATAACAGAACAGAGACATCGAAGTATAACTTCTGGAAGGGTATAAACTGGGTGGCTATTTTTGTGTTTTTAGTTGGAATGCCCTTCTACCTTCTGTTTCTTAATCCTGTTACTTTAGCCTATAAAGAACCCTTTAAGTATATTACCGCATCAGGAGCATCGGTAATATTTTCAGGGGCTCTCTATTATATACTGGGTAAAGTATTATTATTGAAAAATAATGTTGGAGGCTATAAATAAGATTATGATTAAGAAGATTTAATACAAATGAAAGAAGGAATAAAAATGAATTCACAAAATTTTTATCATGCAACTAAAGTGGTATCAGGAGCAGGCACGATACAATTAGTAGGGAAAGAGGCATTGGAAATAGGAGCTAAGAAAGTTCTGATCATTACAGATTCATTTCTAGCTAAAAGTGATGCAATGAAAAAGATAATAAAAAGTTTGGAAGCTTCAGATATTGATTATGCCGTATATAAGGATGTGCGTCCTAATCCGAGAGATGAAGACTGCGGGTTATCAACTCAACTTGCAAAGAAAGAAAAGGTGGATGCCATAATCGGTTTGGGCGGAGGCAGTTCAATGGACCAATGTAAGGCTACGGCAGCATTGGTGACTAATGGCGGAACTTGCAGGGATTGGGACGGAAAGGCCCTGAAAGAAGTAATGCTGCCGGTTATATGCATACCTACCACATCAGGAACTGGAAGTGAAGTAACCTTTGTTGCTGTTATTACAGACAGTGAAAGAAAGTATAAAATGAGTATCTTCGACCCTGTTCGTTTAATTCCAAAAGTTGCTATTACGGATCCGGAAATTACCTTATCTCTTCCTCCTTCATTAACAGCCTCTACCGGGATCGATGCTTTGACACATGCAATAGAAGCATATACTTGCAAAGCAGCGCAGCCAATAACAGATGCCATTGCTCTATATGCGATTGAACAGATTAATAAAAATGTACAAAAAGCCGTAGAAAAAGGATATGACTTAAAAGCGCGTGCAAGCATGATGAATGCAAGTACTATGGCAGGTATAGCTTTTATCAATTCAAATGTAGGTGCCGTTCATGCTATTTCTGAAACTATAGGAGCTTGGTATGATACGCCTCATGGAGTTTGTAACTCTATATTTCTCCCGCATATTTTTAAATATAATATTCCTGCGGATGTAGAAAAACATGCAATGGTTGCATCAAAGATGGGAGTTGACCCAATAGGAAAAACAAAGATGGAGATTGCCGAAGAGGGAGTAAGTGTGATTAAAGAACTATGCAATGCTGTTAAAATACCAAAACTAAAAGAATTAAAATATATCAAACAAGAAAACTTTTTTACTATTGCTCAAACTTCTGCTGCTAATCTTCTAAGCCAGGATAATGCCAGAGATATAGATACAGACGGTTATTTGGAGGTTCTTTGTTCGGCATTTCAGGAAGATTAAGATATATTTAAGTTGAGATGAGGTGAGGGCATGAAAGCTAGGGTTGCATGCGTTCAATTCGAGTCAGAGTTAATGAATAAGAAAAAGAACATAAATGCTATTAAAGAATGGACATATAGCATAAAACAAAAAGTACCTGATATTGATCTTATTGTCTTTCCGGAATTGACTATATGTGGTTATGAATGCGGAGACAGTTATATTAAAATGGCTGAAGAATATCCGAATGGAAGCAGTATTCATGCGGTAGCCGATATTGCAAGGAAATTTAGCGTTCATATTGTGTTTGGCATTGCAGAAAAATCAATATATAGAAGAAAACAATTGCTATTCAATACAGCAGTTATAGTTAGTGATACTGGAGAAATAATTGGTAAGTATAGAAAAGTGCATCTTGTAAAAGATTTTGAGACACAGTGGTTTTATAGTGGAAGGGATTTTCCTGTATTTAATACACCTTTTGGAAGGGTAGGTATACTGATCTGTTGGGATTGTGCATTTCCTGAGGCAGCGCGAATTCTTGCTCTGAAAGGCGCAGAAATTATTGCTGTTCCTGCAGCTTGGGAAAGACCTAAAGAAGATGATTGGGTATTGGTACAAAAAGCCCGTTCTTTTGATAATATTATTTATATTGCAGCAAGCAACTGGATAGGAAAAGATGTTGAATTAGAATTCTTCGGAAAGAGTGTTATTACAGGACCTGTTGGACAAATAAAACAAATGTTGAATGATCAAATCGGAATGATTTGGGGAGAGCTTGACTTATTAGAATTAAAGAAGTTTCGACAGGGTTATTATACACAGCTTACTGATAGACAGGTGGAAACTTATAGAGAGCTTACAAAACTAAAGTAATAGTACAAGAAAATTCATGATAAATTAATGAAATAGGATACTGAGAGCATTTTAAGTGCTGGGAGGATCTGTGGTCAAATTTAATATGAAAAACAGCTAAGGCATGCCTTAGCTGTTAGACTAATTAATCTGTGTGGACTCGATTGTCGCGGAAAAGAAATGTGATGGCGTATATTCCTGCAATGCCTACCAATGCATAGATGATTCTGCTGAAGGCAGAAACCTGACCGCCAAAAATTGCTGCCACCAAATCATATTGGAAAAAACCAATCAGGCCCCAATTTAAGGCTCCAATAATTACTAATATAAGAACTAATTTTTTCAAAAAAATTCACTCCTTTCTCATGTTGTATCTTTCCCTAATTATTGAAAAACATACAAAAAAAATGCATTCATTTCTAACTCATTAAAAATTATTAGAATATGTCATCAAGGTTAGCGACGCGTCATTTAATCGCAATCTTTTTTTATTTTTCTGTTTTCCAGAATGTGGGAGAAAGTAAAGTTAGAATGGTAAATAATTCAAGTCGACCTGCTAACATGAAAAAAGATAATAATAACTTGACAGGTGTGCTGAAGAAACTGTAATTCTGGGTTGCTCCTACAAGTTCAAAACCGGGTCCGATATTGCCAAGTGTAGCAGCAACTGAACTGGCGGCGCTTATCATACCGATGCCTTCAAGGGATACTACAGCGGTACCTAAAACAAAAAGTACTACATATAAAGTAAAAAAGCTGGATACATTTGCAACT
>JAENZQ010000029.1 GCA_016841185.1 Anaerovorax odorimutans | reverse complement strand
ATTAGTGTATGACTGGGTACTGCCTGTTATGTAAGAAGCGCACAAAAGATTGAGGATGCACATAGTCAGGAATTGGGCATAAACCTTGGTGAACCAACCGTTGACTGACGATTTACTTTCGAAGGAACAAGATGTATCGGTGCTTGTAGCTTAGCTCCTGTTTGGACGATCAACTATGAAGTTTATGGCAGATTAAAAGAGTCGGATATTAAAGAAATACTTGCAAAGTACAGCAGGTAATTTGAGGAGGTATAATAATGAAATCTTTAGAAGAGCTTGCTAAGATACGCGAAGAAGCAAAAAGTAAAATGGGAATAAGAGAAGAAAGTAAGAATATCAGAATTGTTGTAGGAATGGCAACCTGTGGCATTAGTGCAGGTGCGCGGCCTGTTTTAAAAGCTTTGGTCGAAGAGATTAAAAACAGGAATTTGAAAGATGTATCTGTTGGCCAGACGGGATGTATCGGTATATGCAGGTTTGAACCTGTTGTTGAAGTTTTTGAACCCGGGAAGGAAAAAGTGACTTATATAGAGATGACGCCTGAAAGAGCAAAAAAAATTGTTTCTGAGCATATCGTCAATGGGCATGTCATTGATGAATATACAATTGGAATGGTAAACCCAAAATACAGTTCTCATGGAACAGCAGAAGATAATTAGGTCTTACTGAATAATAAAAAAGTTACTGTTATTTGGATTCATATATATTTTTTAATTATTCAGGTACAGGGTTTTTGAAGAAAAGTTGAAAAGAGTTGAAAAGAAGTGTTAGATTCCAAATAGATGATGTTACGAATTAATATAAGGAGGTAATGTCCATGGATTTGTACAGAGCACATGTACTGGTTTGCGGAGGAACAGGGTGCACAGCATCAAATTCAGAAGCAATCATGGAAAAGTTTGAAAAAGAATTGGTAAAACAACATTTGGACCAGGAAGTTAAAGTAATAAAAACCGGTTGCTTCGGTTTGTGCGAGGCGGGACCAATCTGTATTGTTTATCCGGAAGGGGCTTTTTATTCAAGGGTTCAAGTGCAGGATGTTTCTACTATTGTGGAGGAACACCTACTCAAAGGAAGAATCGTAAAGGATCTTCTTTATAAAGGTGCCTTTGAAAAAGATACTATCCGTTCCCTTAACAATGTAGACTTTTATAAAAAGCAGAAAAGGATTGCCCTGCGAAACTGCGGTGTTATCGATCCTGAAAATATAAATGAATACATTGCAATGGATGGATATAAGGCATTGGGAAAAGTATTGATAGAAATGGAACCGATGGAAGTTATAAAAATGGTTCAGCAATCCGGCCTGCGGGGTCGGGGCGGAGGCGGGTTTCCTACAGGTAAAAAGTGGGAATTTGCAAGCAAAATAAAGGGTGGACAGAAATACGTAGTATGCAATGCCGACGAAGGAGATCCGGGTGCTTTCATGGATCGTTCCATTCTTGAAGGAGATCCCCATGCGGTCATTGAAGCAATGGCCATAGCAGGGTATGCAATAGGTGCCGATGAAGGATATGTCTATGTAAGAGCTGAATATCCCATTGCAGTTAAGAGATTGCAGATTGCCATTAATCAGGCAAAAGAAATGGGACTATTGGGAGAAAATATATTTAATACCGGATTTAATTTTAATTTAAATATTCGATTAGGGGCAGGCGCATTTGTTTGCGGAGAAGAAACAGCACTATTAAATTCTATTGAAGGTAAAAGAGGAATGCCAAGGCCGAGACCGCCTTTCCCGGCAAATAAAGGGTTGTGGCAAAAACCTACACTGCTGAGCAATGTAGAGACCTATGCCAATATCGCGCAAATCATTTTAAATGGTCCGGAATGGTTTTCCGGTATTGGAACGGAAAAAAGCAAGGGAACAAAAGTATTTGCTCTGACCGGAAAGATCAATAATACCGGGTTAGTGGAAATACCAATGGGAACTACTCTCAGAGAGGTTATTTTCGAAATAGGAGGCGGAATTCCTGACGGAAAGAAATTTAAAGCAGTTCAGACGGGAGGCCCTTCCGGCGGATGTATTACCAGAGACCATCTGGATACACCTATTGATTATGATAATCTGATAGAATTAAGTTCTATGATGGGTTCCGGAGGAATGGTCGTGATGGACGAAGATAATTGCATGGTGGATATAGCAAAATTTTTCCTGAAATTTACTATGGATGAATCTTGCGGCAAATGCCCCCCATGCAGGATCGGAACAAAGAGAATGTATGAGATTTTAGAAAAAATAACAAGCGGCCAAGGAGAGCCGGAGGATATAGACAGACTTGAAAAACTTGCCTATAATATCAAAGCATCTGCTCTGTGCGGATTAGGCCAGACTTCACCAAATCCGATCCTGTCGACTCTCAGGTTTTTCAGGGATGAATATGAAGCCCATGTAAATGAGAAAAGGTGTCCTGCAGGTGTCTGCCAGGAATTGCTGACCTACAGCATTAATCCGGAGCTTTGTAAGAAATGTGGTATTTGTGCAGGTAAGTGTCCGGTAGAATGTATTAGCGGAGAAAAAGGTAAAACTGTTTATTCCATTAACAAGGATAAATGTATAAAATGTGGTGCATGTCTTGAAGCTTGTCCTTTCAAGGCCATCATAAAAAGCTGAGAAGGAAAGGAGCGTATAAAATGGAAAAAGAACAATTCGTCACCTTAACAATAGATGGTATTGAAGTATCCGTACCGGACAGCATGACGATCTTAGAAGCTTCAAAGAAGGTAGGGATCGATATTCCCACCCTGTGTTATTTAAAGGACATCAATGAAGTTGGTGCTTGCCGTATGTGTGTTGTTGAAGTCGAAGGGACCAAGGCACTTCAGGCATCTTGTGTTTATCCTGTATGCGATGGCATGGTGGTCCATACAAAAAGTAAAAAAGTCAGAGATGCAAGAAAATCTACTCTTGAGCTGATATTATCCAATCATAACCGGGAATGTACAACTTGTGTCAGAAGTGAAGACTGCGAATTGCAAAAGCTTTCAAAAGACTTGGGGATCAACGAAATTCCTTATGACGGCAAAAAAGAGTTACTGCCCATCGATAATTTTTCACCGTCCATTGTTCGTGATCCAAACAAATGTATATTATGCGGAAGATGTATAAATACCTGCAGAAAAGTACAAGGCATAGGGGTGCTGGACTTTGTTAATAGAGGGTTTGATACCAAAGTGGCGCCAGCTTTTGAAATTGGTATGGACGAAGCCAACTGTATCTATTGCGGGCAATGTATAGAAGCCTGTCCCGTAGCAGCCCTCAGAGAAAAAGATGATATTGAAAGAGTCTGGGAGGCTTTGGATGATCCTGAAAAATTTGTGGTAGTTCAAACAGCTCCGGCAGTTCGGGCAGCCATAGGAGAAGAATTCGGTTATCCCATTGGAACAAGAGCAACAGGAAAGATGATTGATGCTCTTAAAAAAATAGGCTTTAATAAAGTATTTGATACAAATTTTGCTGCAGATCTGACCATCATGGAAGAAGGCACGGAATTGATATCAAGAATTAAGAATAACGGTACGCTGCCCATGATTACTTCCTGTTCACCAGGATGGATTCGATATTGTGAATATAATTACCCGGATTTACTGGAGAATCTGTCAACCTGTAAATCTCCTCATCAGATGATGGGTGCCATCCTTAAAACCTATTATGCAGAAAAGAATAAGATTAATCCTAAAAAGATGTTTGTGGTTTCTATTATGCCATGTACTTCCAAAAAGTCAGAAATTCTTCGTCCGGAGATGGGAAATGATGTAGATGCTGTACTGACGACAAGAGAATTGGCAAGAATGATAAAACAAGCGAGAATCAACTTTAAAACCTTAAACGATGATGAACAATTCGACCAGGATTTACTTGGAGAGTATACCGGTGCAGGTGTCATTTTTGGCGCTACCGGAGGTGTCATGGAGGCAGCCTTGAGGACGGTAGCAGATATCCTGGAGAATACAGACCTTGAAGAAATCGAGTATACTTTGGTAAGAGGTGTTGAAGGCATTAAAGAAGCGGAAGTTGAAATCGGGGATATGAAGGTAAAAGTAGCCGTTGCCCATGGTACTTCCAATGCGAAAAAAGTAATGGATATGGTAAGGGCCGGAAAAGCGGATTATCATTTCATTGAGATAATGGGATGCAGCGGTGGCTGTGTCTGCGGTGGAGGGCAGCCTCATGTTCCTGCTAAGACCCTGATGGATATCGATCTCCGAGCGGAAAGGGCAAAAGCTTTATATGAGGAAGATTTGCTTATGCCTCAAAGAAAATCTTATAAGAACAGCCAGATTCAAAAACTTTATGAAGATTTTCTGGGCGAACCTAATGGTCAAAGGTCTCACAGGCTTTTGCATACACACTATACCCAAAGGGAAGCATATCCTGTAAAGAAATCAAGATCCCGGAAATAAAGTGAGTCCGAAGATTTTTGTAGCAACAACGAAATTGACCGTTTTTCAGTAACCTGTAGAGAGCGATTTATCGCTCTCTATTATTAAAGGCCGGAATTTAAGCGGATCGTATATTTTTATAAAAAAAACAAAACTTACTATTGAAATCAAATAAGATTACGTTATATAATAGGATACATCTAACAAAAGACGAGATATTACAAATGATATAGAGAAGGAGGGATTTGAATTGGCGAAGGTTAAAATCACTGAAACAATACTGAGAGATGCACACCAGTCACTGATTGCAACAAGGATGAAAACAGAAGATATGGTTGACATACTGGGGAAATTAGATCAGGTTGGCTATAATGCACTCGAAATGTGGGGCGGTGCTACATACGACTCATGCTTAAGGTATTTGAATGAAGACCCTTGGGAAAGACTGAGAACCATCAGAAAGAATATAAAGCACACCAAGCTTCAAATGCTTCTTCGAGGGCAAAATTTATTGGGATATAAGCATTATGCGGACGATGTGGTTGAAGAATTTGTAAAAAAAGCCATTGGAAATGGTATAGACATTATAAGGATATTCGATGCTTTAAATGATAAACGAAATTTAAGCAAAGCTATGGAGACAACAAAAAAGGAAGGCGGCCATGCACAGGCTACGATTTCGTACACCATCAGTCCTGTCCATACAAACGAGGCATTTATTGATCTGGCAGTAGAACTTGAACAGATGGGGGCAGATTCCATTTGTATAAAGGATATGGCCGGATTGTTAGACCCATATGGCACTTATGAATTGATAAAAGCAATGAAAGAAAAGATAAAGATTCCCATTGAACTCCATACCCATGCCACCAGCGGTTTAGGGAGTATGACATATCTGAAAGCTATTGAGGCTGGTGTGGATATTGTGGATACTGCAATTTCTCCATTTTCGGGCGGAACTTCTCAGCCGCCTACAGAGCCTATGGTGGCTACTTTGCAGGGAACAGAATATGACACCGGATTGGATATGAACTTATTGGACGAAATTGCAGAACATTTCATACCGTTAAGAGAAAAAAGCATTGAAACCGGTCTTTTGGATCCCAAAGTTATGGGTGTAGATATAAATACGCTGATTTATCAAATACCCGGAGGTATGTTATCCAATCTTGTTTCACAATTGAAGCAGCAGAATGCCATGAATAAATATGAAGAAGTTTTAAAGGAAGTCCCAAGAGTAAGAGAAGACCTGGGTTATCCGCCTTTAGTAACACCGACCAGCCAGATTGTCGGGACACAGGCAGTACTAAATGTAGTACTGGGTGAAAGATATAAAATGATTACCAAAGAAGTAAAAAATCTGGTTAAAGGTATGTATGGCAAGACGACAGTACCTATTAAAGATGAAATCATAAAGAAAATAATAGGAGACGAAGAAGTTATTACATGCAGGCCTGCAGATTTAATAGAGCCGGAATTGGAAAAAATCAAAAAGGAAATTTCTCAATATGTAGAGCAGGATGAAGATGTTTTATCCTATGCATTATTCCCGCCTGTAGCTCTTGAATTCTTCAAATACAGGAATGCTCAAAGATATAAAATAGATGCTTCCATTTTGAATGAAGAAGATAAAGTATATCCAGTATAAGAAACAGCCGAAAGGCTGTTTTTTTAGCTCTAATCTTTCCGCATCAGCAACATTTCAATCTTGGGATTTCTCACACGGTCAAACAACCCTTTAAATTTAATGTCCTATCTTTATTTTCTTTGCCAAATTTTCAAAGATTTCTATTTATACAGGGCTTATTCAAAAGGGGATCATATATTAACTTTCAATAAATCTTAACAGCCGAAAAGCTGTTGGTAAGCTTATTATTTTAGCTCAAAAGAACAAGCTCTGTACAAATAATCATCCGTATCAAATTTGGAGAAAATAAGACTGCTTAAATCGCTACTGTTAAAAAAAGATTTAATCATGTATAATAAGCTCAGTAAGACATAGTAGAATCATTAGAGATAGGTTGTTGTTTAGAGATACACAGTAAACAGTTAGAGGAGAGATTTTCCTTTGGAAAATCTTTACACTACTTAACCCCTAACCTCTACGCTTACACTCACACTTAAACTTAAACTTTCACTTTCACTTATACTTACGCTTACACTCTTACTTATCACTTGATATAGAGGTGTGCCATGAGATTATTGATAAAAAACGGGACGGTAGTGGATCCCGGCCAGAACTTAAACGGAAAGTATGATATTCTTATAGAGAATGGGAAAATACGTGGAATCCGTACGCTTTCCATTGAGAGAGACTGTATTTCAATAGATGTGGAAGGCATGTATGTCGTTCCGGGACTGGTTGATATGCACGTGCATTTAAGGGAGCCGGGATTTGAATATAAGGAGACTCTCCATACCGGATCCGAAGGAGCTGCAGCCGGTGGATTCACAAGTATTGTATGTATGCCGAATACGAACCCGGTCATCGACAGTCCGGATACTGTTCAATATATCCGGAAAAAGGCAGATGCAGAACGTGTAAATATTTATATGCTGGGGAGCATTACAAAGAAACTGGAAGGAAAGGTCCTGAATGACTTTGAATCTCTGAGAAAATCAGGGATTGTGGGTATTACCGATGATGGAAAGACCATAGCCGATGCTAAAATTATGTATGAAGCATTGGAGAAAGCAGGCAGATACGGACTGCTGACTTGTGTCCACTGTGAGGATAAGGATCTTGTTTATGATAACAGCATCCATCGCGGAAAAGTATCCGGACAATTGGGGTTGTCCGGAAGGCCCTCCGTTTCGGAGGAAGTTATTGTTGCCAGAGATATTCTGCTGGCGGAAAGTCTTAATGCGAGAATACATATTCAGCATGTTTCATCAGGGAATAGTGTCCGACTGCTCAGGGATGCGAAAGAAAGAGGTGTACAGGTATCCTGCGAGGCTGCTCCGCATCATTTCACCTTGACAGATGAGTGGGTCATCATACAAGGCCCCAATGCCAAAATGAGTCCGCCTTTAAGAAGCAGAAAAGATGTAGATGAAATTATAAAAGGTTTAAAAGAAGGTATTATTGATGCCATTGCAACAGACCATGCTCCCCATACTGAAGAAGATAAGGGACAGAATATTCTGAAGGCAGCCAATGGCATTGTAGGTCTTGAAACAGCTTTAGGTTTAGCCATGACATATTTGGTTCATACGGGAAATATTGATATGAAACGGCTCTCTGAGCTTATGAGTTTGAATCCTTCGGAGCTGTTAGGGCTGGATAAAGGTACTTTGAAAGTGGGAAAAGATGCGGACATCACCATCATTGATCCCAATAAGAAATGGACGGTAGATAAAAATTTATTCAAGTCGAAAGGGAAAAATACCCCTTTTCACGGCATGGAACTCACAGGCAAAGCTGTCATGACCATTGTAGGCGGGGAAGTAGTATATAATGATATAGATAATAGATGAGAGAGATTACCTCATTTTATTAATCTGCTCAACGCTTCATATTATGAAACGTTGAGCAAGTTTATGCAAGGAAATTACGATGTAGATTGGTACCATAATTGTCCATTGTCAATTATAAATTTAACTCAGCCCTTCCATTTCATTGAGCCCGAAAAGTATATTCATATTCTGGACCGCCTGTCCGGCTGCCCCTTTTACCAGATTATCGATGGATGAAGTAACAATAAGCCTTTTGGTCCGGATGTCGATTCTGAGGCTGATATCACAGAAGTTTGTGTCTTTTACAAAGCGTGTTTCTACGAATTCTTCCCGTATCCTTATAAAGGGGGAATCTTTATAGAATTCCCTGTACAGACTGTAAACTTCATCTTGAGTGCAGAAAGCCGGTAAGCTTGCGTAACATGTTGATAGTATGCCTCTTTGCATAGGTATCAGATGTGGCGTAAATGTTACATAAACTTGGTCTCCGTATACCTGAGACAGTTCCTGTTCAATTTCGGGTGTATGCCTGTGTGAAGCAATTCCGTAAGCTTTCAGAGATTCGTTACATTCTGCAAACATAAGTGAAAGATCAATCTTCCTGCCGGCGCCTGTAATGCCTGATTTCGCATCAATAACGATGGAATAGGGATCGATGAGACCGTATTTCAGTGCCGGAGCAAGGGCTAAGATACCGGCAGTTGTATAACATCCTGGGTTTGCAATAATTTGTGAGTTTTTGATCTTATCCTTCCACAATTCAGGTAAGCCGTATACCGCTTTATCCAGTAAGTCCTTACAAATATGTTTTGTTTTATACCAATGCTCAAATATATCGGTATCCTTTAAACGAAAATCAGCTCCTAAATCGATGACTTTTATTCCGTATTCATAAGCCTGTCTGACAAAATTAAAAGACAGGCCGTGAGGAAGCGCGGTAAACAAGATATCGATATCTGAAAATTTTTCAGAAGCTTTTTCTGTATGGATTAGAATATCATCCATAATACCTTTAAATTCAGGATAAACATCGCTGAATTTTCTGTTGTCAAAACTATTTGAGCTCAAAAAAACAATATCCGCTTCAGGATGATCTGCCAGTATTTTTACGAGTTCCTTCCCTGCATAGCCGGTGGAACCGATAATGCCTGTTTTAATCATAATTTATTTCTCCTGTTCATTGAGACTTTACAAATACTATAATAAAAATACTAAAAAAAATCAACATATGGATTGCATAAATATAAAAAAAAATGTATAATTATTAAAATATGACATGAGGAGATTATATAATGGAGAAAGTAGAAATATTAATAGAAGCTCTACCGTATATCAAAAAATTTTACGGAAAAACTTTTATTATTAAATATGGCGGCAGTATTATGGATCATACGGAAGCCAAAAAAGCATTTTTTGAGGATATTGTTCTTCTAAAACTTGTAGGGATAAATGTCATTATCATTCATGGCGGAGGTCCCAGTATTTCCAATATGCTAAAAAAGTTAAACATTTCTTCGGAGTTTATAAGCGGGCTTAGAGTTACAGATAAGGAAACAATGGAGATCGTTGAGATGGTCTTATCGGGAAAAGTCAACAAGGAGATTGCAGGAGAATTATGTAATCATGGAATAAGTGCTTTAGGTATTAGCGGAAGAGACAGCAACTTGATCCGCGCAAAAAAGATTTTTGCTTCCAGGGAAGATGAGGAAATAGATATCGGATGTGTCGGGGAGGTGGAAGAAATCAACAAGGATTTGATTGTCGATTTATTGGAAAAAAGACATGTTCCAGTTATTTCACCTGTTGGATCCGATTATGCAGGAAATATTTATAATGTAAATGCGGATTATGCCGCAGCTGCCATCAGTTCATCTTTAAATGCCGAAAAGCTGATACTTCTTTCAGATGTGGAAGGCCTTTATATGGATATTAATAATCCTGAAACATTCATATCCCAGGCGACATCTGTAGAGATACAAAAATATCTCTATGAAGGCGTTATAAGCGGCGGAATGATACCTAAAATGCAATGTTGCATAAAGGCCATTCAAAACGGGACAAAGGATGTTCATGTAATTGATGGCAGAAAACCTCACAGTCTGTTATTGGAAGTATTTACGGATGATGGCAGCGGTACGATGATAAGAGGCATATAGAATTATTTAAGATTAAGAGTTGAGAATTTACAATTTTGTATAACAAAAATACAAAAATTGTCATTGCGAACATCAGGAGGATGTGTGGCAATCTCGGACTTCAAGCTTGTGCCGGGAAGCACAATACTGTAAGGAAAGGATGTCAAATATGGAAGGACTTATCTATTTGGAAGATGGAACCGTATTCTGGGGTAAAGGTTTCGGATTTAAAGGTACTGCAACAGGTGAAATTGTTTTCAATACTTCAATGACAGGTTATCAGGAAATTCTAACAGACCCCTCCTATGCAGGGCAGATCATCAATATGACATACCCCCTGATTGGAAATTATGGTATTAATGATGAGGAGATGGAGTCTCGAAGGATTCATGCAAAAGGTCTGATTGTGAAAAGTATCTCTCATACACCTTCAAATTACAAAAGTACCAAGAATCTGGATCAATGGCTAAATGAAATGCAGATTTCCGGGATTTATGATGTAGATACCAGAAGCATTACCCGTAAAGTACGTAAAGAAGGTACGATGAAGTGTGTTATTTCCAATGAAGAAACCAATCTGGATACCATAAAGAGAATTTGTGAAGAAACCAATCTGGAACGGAACTTGATGAAATGCATCGGTACACAGGAAATCCGGCATATTGAAGGTACTTCTTACAGAGTAGCCGTATGGGATTTTGGAATAAAAAATAACATTATTGAGAGCTTGAAAAAAAGGAATTGTGAATTATATATTTTTCCCTACGATTCGAAAGCTCAGGATATAAAAAGCATTCATCCGCATGGGATGTTGCTTTCAAACGGTCCCGGAGACCCTAAGGAATGTGTTGAGGCTATTGGGGAAATTCAGAAATTGATCCGGGAGGTACCTACTTTAGGCATTTGTTTAGGACATCAGATTTTAGCTTTAGCAGTTGGCGGAGATACGTATAAACTGAAATACGGACATAGAGGCGGTAATCATGGTGTATTTGACAGAAACTCGGGGAAAGCATATATTACATCTCAGAATCATGGGTATGCGGTAAAATCAGAAAGTATTATTTTGAAAGGGATGGATGTAACTCATATTAATTTAAACGATGGAACTGTGGAAGGGATGAAACACAATAATCTGCCCTTTTTTTCTGTCCAGTTCCACCCTGAAGCTTCACCGGGGCCCCATGATACGGGATACTTGTTTGATGATTTTATAAAACTGATTGAAAAAAATAAAAAATATTAGGTAAAGTCAGGAAAGATTCTGACAGCCTAAGATCTTACATCTTAGATCTTAGATTAAATTCGACATGAGGTGAAAAAAATGCCAAAGGATTATTCGTTGGAGAAAGTGTTAATTATAGGTTCAGGACCTATTATTATAGGGCAGGCGGCAGAGTTTGACTATTCAGGGACCCAAGCCTGCAAAGCCATAATGGAAGAAGGGATAAAAACAATCCTGGTCAATAGTAATCCTGCTACCATTATGACAGACAAAGATATTGCAGACAGGGTCTATATAGAACCTCTGACTGAAGAGGTGTTAGAGGAAATAATAAAGAAAGAAAGGCCTGACGGTGTTCTGGCAGGTTTTGGAGGTCAAACCGGTCTGAATCTTTCCATTAAGTTAGATGAGAAAGGAATACTATCCCAGTATGATTCAAAGCTTATAGGAATTAATAAAGAAAGTATAAAAAAGGCAGAGGACCGGGAAGAGTTCAAAAAACTGATGCTTGATATAGGCGAGCCGGTTCCTGCCAGTATTATTGCTACAAATTATGAGCAATGCAGAGCTTTTACCGAAGAAATAGGCTATCCCGTTATTGTTCGGCCTGCTTATACATTAGGAGGAACAGGCGGGGGTATCGCGAATAATGAAGAGGAATTAAAGGATATATGCAAAAAAGGGATAGAGAATAGTGCTATAGGACAAATATTACTGGAACAATCGGTTGCCGGCTGGAAGGAAATTGAATATGAAGTCATGAGGGACTCAAAGGACAATTGTATTATTGTCTGTAATATGGAGAACTTTGATCCTGCAGGAATCCATACGGGAGATAGTATTGTCGTAGCACCTTCTCAAACTTTACGGGATTCGGAGTATCAGATGTTGAGGGATGCTTCTCTTAAGATTATTAGAAGTTTAAAGATAGAAGGCGGGTGTAATATACAATTTGCCTTGGACCCTGAAAGCAGCAATTATATCGTAATTGAGGTAAATCCACGTGTCAGCCGATCTTCTGCTTTAGCATCCAAAGCAGCAGGGTATCCTATTGCAAAAATAGCTGCTAAGATTGCATTGGGATATACTCTGGACGAATTAAAGAATTATGTAACAGAAAACTCCAGTGCTTGCTTTGAGCCGACTTTGGATTATTGTGTCGTAAAATTTCCCAAATGGCCATTTGATAAGTTTAGAACTGCTTCAAGAAAACTCGGGACTCAAATGAAAGCAACCGGAGAGGTCATGGCCATTAGCAGGACATTTGAGAGCGCATTATTAAAAGCACTGACTTCTCTTGAAATCAAATATAACGGTCTTCGCATTCAACATATCACAGACATGGATGATGAGGAATTGATGGATAAAATAAAATACGCAGATGATGAAAGAATATTTGCTATAGCAGAGGCTATTCGAAGAGGATATGATATTGAGACTCTTAATCATATTACCGGAATAGATTCTTGGTTTTTAAATAGCATTAAAAATATTGTTTCAATGGAAAAAAAGCTGAAACATGAGGAAGTGGATGTAGAATTGCTTTATGAAGCTGAGGCTATGGGCTTTACTGATAGCGAAATATTGGATCTGTCAGGACTCCCTCGTGAGGCGTTACAGGATATGCGGATCTATCACGATATTTTTCCGGTATACAAGATGGTAGATACCTGCGGAGGCGAATTTGAAGCGGCTACACCTTATTATTATTCATGTTTCGATGATGAAGACGAATGTAAAGTATCTGAGAAAAGAAAAATTCTTGTGGTAGGCTCCGGGCCGATCCGTATCGGACAGGGAATTGAGTTTGATTATTGTTGTGTTCATGGTGTATGGGCAATAAGAGAAGCGGGTTATGAAGCTATTATCATCAATAACAACCCTGAAACTGTCAGTACAGATTTTGATACCTCAGACAAATTATATTTTGAAGCACTTCATATAGATGATATTATGAACGTGTTAAAGAGAGAAAAACCTGAAGGTGTTATACTGCAGCTTGGTGGGCAGACATCACTTAACCTTGCTAAAAAGCTTTATGAAAGAAGTATAAAAATTTTAGGGACACCTTTTAAATATATTGATTTTGCCGAAGACCGGGAGAAATTCGGTAGATTTCTCAAGGGGTTAAATATTCCGGTTCCTGAAGGATATGCGGTCACCAATTTAACGGAAGCTTATAAAATTTTGGATAAATTAGGATTCCCGGTTGTTGTAAGGCCTTCATATGTGATTGGCGGCAGAGCAATGCAAATCATCTATGATAAGGAAACACTGGACACTTATCTGCAGGAAGCCGTTGAACTTTCCGATGAGTACCCTGTTATTATCGACAAATATATACAGGGAGCTGAGGTTGAAGTGGATGCTGTTGCGGACGGAGAGGATGTATTGATACCGGGGATTATGGAGCATATTGAAAAAACTGGCGTACATTCCGGTGACAGCATTTCGGTGTATCCGCATTTCACACTGGATTCGGATACGGTAAATAAACTTGTGGCTTATACCAGAAAAATTGTCAGTGAGCTTAAGATCGTTGGACTTATCAATATTCAGTATGCCTTTGACGGTGAAAAAATATATGTGATTGAGGTGAATCCCAGAGCTTCGAGGACAGTACCGATTTTAAGCAAAGTAACCGGAGTTCCTATGGTCAAGTTGGCAGTTGAGGCGATGTTAGGCAAGACTATAAAAGAAATGGGTTATGGCACAGGTCTTTTAGAAAGAAAAAATCTGTATGCTGTAAAAGTACCTGTATTTTCAGGCGAAAAATTAACAGATGTGGATATTTCACTGGGGCCTGAAATGAAATCTACCGGTGAAGTATTAGGTGTGGACACGATTCTGGATAACGCCATTTACAAAGGATTTCTGGCTACAGGCATGAAGATTCCCACAGAAGGAGGTATCTATGTCTCGTTGAAAGATTTTGACAAAAACGATTTTGCCGTAAATATTCTCAAAAAATATGTCAAAATGGGATTCAAAATATTTAGCTCAAAAGGTACAGGTGTATTTTTGAAGCAGAAGGGAATACCGAATACAGAAAAAAAAGCTTCCGATATAATATCTTTTATTTATCATTCTCAGGTTGTCATGGTGATAAACACGCCTACAAGAGGAGGAAATACCGGTAAAGATGCTTTTCAGATCAGGCGTAAAGCTTCGGAAAACCGTCTGCCTGTACTGACATCTCTTGAAACAGCTGAAGCTTTTGCTATAGCGGTTCAATTAAAAAGAAATAAAAAAATTATTCGGTATAAGACTATGGATGAATATGTAAATGGATGATATTGGTTATTTTTTTAAATTATATTAGATTAATTTTAAAAAACCTTAGACAAATTCCCTTAAAAAAATGTATAATATCATATTAAGAGACAAGAAACGAGATTTCTACCGAAAAAAAGGGTGATATTATGCGATTTGTACCTTCTGTATGCTTACAGGAAGGAATGATCATTGGTAAAGACCTATATGGCTTAGATGGCATTCTTTTGTTAAAAGAAGGACAGAGAATTACCGGAAAAAATATCAATAGGATTCAAAGTTTGGGATTTCAGGGTATATATATTGTAGATAAGATATCTGAAGATATATGTATCCAGAATGTTATTGATGATACGCTAAGACAGAGAGCAATAGGTGCAGTAAAGCATATTTTTAACTGTCTGGAAAACAAAGAAGAAAAAAAGGCTGAAATAAATTTATTGGATGCAAAGCAATATATTGAAAATATCATTGATGAGATTATAAATAATAAGCATTTGATTATCAATATGGTAGACCTGAAATATTTTGATGATTATACTTACTATCATTGTGTGAATGTAGCAGTTCTATCTATGGTTGTCGGATTAGCTTTAAAATTGAACAGAGAAGATTTGTGCAAATTGGGACTTGGGGCGATGCTTCATGATATCGGAAAGGTTTTTGTTCCTAAAGAGATTCTTAATAAGGAAGGCTCTTTAACAGATGAAGAAATGACAATTGTTCAAAGTCATTCCGAAAAGGGATATGATTATTTAAGAGAGAAATGGGAAATTCCGATCAAATCGTATATTGCTGTTTTGTTTCATCACGAAAGGTATAATGGTACAGGCTATCCGAGAGGAAAAGAAAAAGGAAATATACAACTTTTCAGCAGGATAATAGCCATAGCGGATGTATATGATGCTTTAATATCGGACCGGCCATACAGAAAAGCTGTTTTACCATCAGATGCAATTGAATACGTTATGGGTGCTTCAGGCCTCTTTTTTGACCCCGAACTTGTTAAGATTTTTGTTCAGAAAGTAGCCCCATACCCGTTGGGAAGCTGTGTTAGGCTAAGTAACGGAAAAATCGGTATTGTGGTCGGCAACTATGAAGATGCCTGTTTGAGGCCTAAATTAAAACTTTTAAATAGCGAAATCGAAGATACCTATTTAGATTTGAAAAATGATCCTGAATCTTGGAATGTTACCATTGTCGGTAATGTTGTAGATAATTCTGAAATATACTAAAAGATTGCAGACTTTTTTTCGGCCGGGGTATATTTTTTTTAATATGCCGGATAATAAGAGGCAGGCGAGATTTTAACAATAACCGTAAAACTGAATCAAAGATTATTAGGAGGGCTGAAAGTGGCAAGAGATGGTGCCTATATTAATCATAATGATTATGATCAGAGGCAGGGAATAAAAGATATCTCAGAGAAAATTTATGAAGACAGAAAGAATAAAATGAGAACCGGCAAGCCGAAAGAGACTCTAAAAGACCCAATGATGGAAGCCATCAAAAAAGATGAGCACCCAATCAGAAAACAGGTGACAGGTGACAGGGAAAGGAAAGATGGTCAGATAAGAGATAATTAATAAAATCAATTATCCTAAATAGAAATTTTCATTATGTCGAGAGATATTAAATTATATACTTAAAAGCAGTTTCGTAATTTAAATTGACAGTGGAGAATTAAGGAAAGGATTTGTTCCAATTGGAACAAATCCTTTAGATTGTAGACAATTGAATACTGTTGTATAAATATTCTTTTCCGTTAAAATCTTACTTTAATCAATTTTATATTTCATAAAAATCACTTGCAGAAATCAGTTCAATTTTTTTGTTTTGTAAAATTTCTACTGCTTTTTGCGGGTTGTTAACTTTCATGATGATGGATGCTTTGTTCTCATGGGAATAACCATACATATAGGCGATATTTATTTCCTCTTCCGAAAGATATTTTATTACTTTATTGAGAGCGCCCGGAATATCCGGTGTAATAACGGCGACAACTTCTGTTGTATGAACTGATAAATCGTTCTTTTTAAGAACACGAACAGCTATTTCCGGCTTATCTACAATCATTCTCAGGACACCATAATCAGCAGTTTCTGCAATACTGAGAGCAGAAATATTGATTTGGTTTTCTGAAAATATATCTGTGACTTCTGTTAATCTTCCGGACCTGTTTTCCAGAAAAACAGATAGTTGTGTGATAATCATAAAAACACCTCCGTAACTAAATTAATAATCTAATAATGAAATAATTAAAGTTGAAATTTATCCAGACAAATTAATTCATTAATTGTCAATTGTTCATCATTATTAAGCCCATATCTAAGATCTTAAATCCTAAATCTTAATTTTATGCTTTCCTCTTATCAATGATCCTTTGGGCTTTTCCCTCTGACCGCTGAATGGTTTTTGGTTCTACCAGCTTTATTTTTATGCTTATACCTAAAACGCTTTCTACGGCATGTTTTATCCTGTTTGAGAGGCCTTCCAGTTTTCCGATTTCATCCGAGAAATAGTAATCGTCTACTTCTACCCATATCTCAAGGGTATCCAATGCACCTTCACGATCAACGATCAAAAGATAATGAGGCTTTGTTTCGCCTATTTCAAGCAATACACTTTCCACTTGTGATGGAAAAACATTTACTCCCCGGATAATTAACATGTCATCCGAACGTCCTGTACATTTTTCCATCCTGACGGCAGTTCTTCCGCATTCGCACTTTGTGTCATCCAATCTAGTTAAATCCCGTGTTCTGTATCGTAAAAGCGGAAGTGCCTCTTTTGTTATGGTTGTAAATACCAACTCTCCAATACATCCTTTTTTTGATGGCTGAAGCGTATCAGTGTCAATGGTTTCCGGAACGAAATGGTCTTCCCATATATGAAGACCGCATTGGTAATCACATTCATTTGCAACTCCGGGGCCTATAATTTCGCTCAACCCATATATATCATAGGCTTTAATATTGAGACTTTGTTCAATATTCTGTCTCATTTCTTCCGTCCAGGGTTCGGCTCCAAAAATACCGGCCTTAAGACTAAGAGTTTCCGGAGAAATGCCCGCTTCTTCCATTGCCTCTGAAAGATATAATGCATAAGAAGGAGTGCAGGCAATAACCGTGCTGCCGAAATCCTGCATGAGCTGCAGTTGTTTCTGAGTGTTTCCGCCTGAAATAGGAATAACAGTAGCGCCTATTTTTTCTGCTCCGTAATGCAGTCCCAGTCCCCCTGTAAACAGGCCGTATCCATAGGCAATCTGTACAATGTCATTTCTCGTAGCGCCTGAACTATTCAGTGATCTTGCTACAACTTCAGAAAAGGTATAAATATCTTTTCTGGAATATCCGACAACAGTAGGTTTTCCGGTAGTGCCTGAAGATGCATGAACCCTGACGACTTCGCTTTTGGGAACAGCAAACAGTCCGAAGGGATAGTTATCTCTTAAATCCTGCTTGGTTGTAAACGGTAATTTTGTGATATCATCGATTCCTTTTATGTCTCCGGGCTCCAGCCCCATTGTCTGCATTTTTTTTCTGTAAAATGGGACATTATGATAAACTCGGTCTACGGTGTCGCAAAGCCTTTTTCCCTGCACTTCCCGCATTTTTTCACGATCCATGCATTCATAATACTCGTTCCAAATCAATACTTTTCATCCTTTCCTTTAATAGGTTCACATGATTATTCAATGATTCATACTATGAAAATATAAAGCAAATATATTTATTATCTTTGAGGAGGTATGTAAAATGTCTAACTGCGGTGTAGTAGGCGGTGTAGATGACAGCTTGTTATTTTTCTTCTTGCTGCTTGTAGTGCTTTTCTGTCAGTGTCCGTATTTTAATAATAGAGTCTACTAATAAGGTAGCGAAGGCATATAAAGCACATGTGCGCTGCCTCTGAAAATAGTCGTAACAAATATTAGCAGTTACTTTTATTAGGATACCTTTTTTAAGGTATCCTTCTTAATAAAAATAAAAAACCTCTCCCTGTAAAGGGACGAGGCATCTGCTCCGCGTTACCACCCTGATTGGCGTAAACCCACTCAAAGGATACAAATATATCCATTTCCTGTAACGGGAAAACCCGTTTCTGCCTACTGTAATTTCAACAGAAAAACTCCAGAGGGAACTTCGTATTAATTCTTTGTTGCCGCTTTTTCAGCAGGTTAAGCGGTTCTCTGAAAGCATTGAATCAATATTACTCTTCTCTATCATCATTTTTAATTATATTTTAAATAAGTATAATGGTATTTTAAAAGTTTGTCAATAATTTATATTTGAATGAATAAGTTATCTATAAATATTTTTTTACATTTCAGAAGACTCGGGATCAGTCGGCGTATCATTTATATAATCGGATTGAGAAGGTTCTGATTTAATTTTTTCATACATATCCCTTAAATCATCTTTATACTCCTCTTTCAGTTTTCTGATTCGTTCATGTCTTTTTATGGATGCCGAATGATTGATAATAATCCCGCAAGTCATTGCTGTGAAGGGTATAGCTAAAACCAAACCGATACTTCCGGCAATGGAGCGTATGATTTCCGTAGCAATCAAATCCATATTGAGTATCTCAATCAGAGGATAATCATAAGCAATGAAAATCAGCATAAGGGGGATAGATGTTCCGGTATAGGCCAATATAAGCGTATTGGTCATGGTTCCCATAACATCCCTTCCGATGTTGATGCCGGCTGTAATAAGATTTTTTGTTGAAATATTGGGTTCGATTTCTCTTATTTCATGCATAGAAGAAGCAATGGACATGGCAATGTCCATGACAGCGCCGAGAGTTCCGATGATAATACCTGCGAAAAGGATTCCTCTGTAATCAAAAGATATATCCTGAGGAATATACATGAGCATATTTGCTTCATGGCTGGCTAAACCTGTTAGATTAGAAAGGGAGCCTGTTATGTAAGCCAGTATACCGGCAACGATAACGCCAAAAGCTGTTCCAATAATAGCAGAAACAGATTTTATATTGATACCTGCAATAATGAAAAGTGTTAATGTTGTTATAATGACAGCAGCAAATACAGATGAAAGAATAGGGCTGTAACCTTTTAAAATCATGGGCAGGATCAGGAAAAGGATGATTGAAATAGAAAGCCCCAATGAAAAGACAGCCTTGATTCCCTTAATTCCCCCGATAAAAATTAAGAGAAATATAAATATAATAGTGATATAGAGCTCATAACGGTCTCTTTCAAACCCGGAAATGTAAATGTTGGGCATTTCGTAGTCACTGACAGCTTCTTCTACAGCAATTGTAATACGATCTCCTTTTTCAAGGAAAATATCATAATAAGCGTGATTGCTCAGGTCATTTTCAACGGTTACATTCTGGCCTTTATATTCGCCCGAAAGAATTTGAATTTCTACGACCTGCTTTAAATCCTGAAACCCTTGGGTATCGTATTCTTCTTTGGAGACGTCCGAAATAATATTGACAACCTTTGCTTTTTCAGTTACAAAGTGGTTTTCAGGAGAGTATGAAGATGCCGAATCACTTGCCGCATAGACCATCGGTGAAAACGTATAGAGCATAATAAATATCATAAATATAATTTTTTTCAATTTATCACCTTGCATAACTCAAACCTCAATAAATATGATACTAAAACTTAGGAGGGATGTCTAACAATTTTTTCAAAATAATCGCAATCTTTGTCACATTCTGTTACAATTGTAGTAGGGGCAGCCTTCGCGGCTGTCCGCACAAGAACGTAGGGACAGCTCTTGCGGTTGTCCGCCGGAGGGCTGCATGAACGGTAAAGGTATTCTTATTATTTTAATGGTGATTACGGTGAGCTTATCATCCCTGGTAGGAGGACGCATGGAAAAGAATACGGTTGAAGCTGCAGGCAGACCAATTGAAGGTTCTGAGGTTCCTTTAGAGGCTTCTGATGCTGATTCAAATGAAACAGAGCGCTTGGGAAAAGATTTTCAGGTGGAGCAGACAGCACTCCATAAAGAAGCTTTTCAGGAAGTTTTCCATTATGAACCATTACCACAAGAAATAAAAGAGAAGATAACAGGCGTTTCGTGGACCGGGCAAGCACCTTATTCCATTGATGATCTGGCATATATTACCGTTACATTTTATGGTTTTGATGAAGCCCCGCATTTAGGGAGACTGATTATGCATAAGCAGCTTGCTCCGGAAATCCTTGATATATTCAAAGAATTATATGATAAAAAATTTCCCGTTGAAAAAATTGAACTTATCGATACGTATGATGCGATAGATGAGGCTTCGATGAATGATAATAATTCATCGGCGCTATGTGTACGATCGATTACCAATAGGCCTAATGAATTATCCAAGCATTCTTTTGGTGTTGCAATTGATATTAACCCGATTCAGAATCCGTACGTTTACCAGGATGAAGTACTTCCGGAAAGAGGAAAGGAGTTCTTAGATAGAGATCACGTCAGAAAGGGTATGATTATTGAGGGAGATGATTGTTATAAGGCTTTTGTCAGCAGAGGATGGACATGGGGAGGTAATTGGATTTCCTTAAAAGATTATCAGCATTTTGAAAAGGATATAGAAGTATCAATGACAGGTGATATCCCTGATATTTCAGAAGAAATGGCTGTGAGACACTTATCGAATGCTTTTATAATGGCTGGAAAGATTATCGGTCCATGCAGTGAAGAAACAGTAGAAAAGCAAGGCAGGACTTATGCAAGATATCCGAGAGAATTAAATTCCAAAGAGAAAATATTATCTAATCTAAGGCTCTTTTATACCGGAGAAGCAGCAGAACAAATTTATCAACATGTGGACACCATTATTGTGGACGATATACTGTATGGATTTCGGAATACGAATGAAATGTGGAATCTCCAAATATTATCCATAAAGTGTATCGAACAATCAGAAAAATCTGATATTAGGAAATATATCGTTCAAATTCAGGATAAGGAGGAGAAAATTATAGTTGTAATGAAATACATCGGCAGTCAGGGTTGGAGAATCCATCAAATACAAAGATGAAATAGGGGGTAGAATTTTGAAGATTAAGTTTTTAGGCGGTTCAAAAACAGTTACAGGTTCCTGTCATAGGATAATAACAGAAAAACAGAAATTTTTATTGGATTGCGGGCAATTCCAGGGAGGTAAAACCATAGAGAAGATGAATTATCTTCCTTTTGATTTTGATCCATCGGAAATTGATTATTTATTTCTCAGTCATGCACATATTGACCACAGCGGGCGAATTCCCTTATTGGTAAAAAGAGGATTTAAAGGGAAAATATATTGCACGAAGGCTACTTATGATTTGGCCAATATTATGCTTCAGGATAGTGGCTATATACATGAAAAAGAAGCCGAATGGGAAAACAGAAAAAGGGCAAGAGCAGGTAAAGAGAGTGTTCAACCATTGTATACCTATGACGATGCGGTAAACGCCATGAAATTTTTTGAACCCGTGCTATATGACCAGATGATTACTGTTTCAGATTCAATTAGGGTGCGTTTTAAAGATGCAGGTCATATTTTGGGTTCAGCTATTGTTGAGCTTTGGATAACAGAAGGAGACATTACTTCCAAGGTTGTTTTCAGCGGAGATTTAGGCATGAAAAATAAGCCGATATTAAGAGATCCGTCGGTTATCAGTGAAGCGGACTATTTGATTATGGAAACGACTTATGGAAATAGGCTTCATGAAGAAGCCGGAAGCAGGATTGATATACTTATGGATATTATACTGCGAACCACAGGACGGGGAGGTACTGTGGTAATACCTTCTTTTGCAGTGGGCAGAACCCAGGAAATCATTTACGAACTCAACAAATTTTATGAGCATAATAAGGAATATCAAAAAGTACTGGATGATATTCATGTCTATGTCGACAGCCCGCTGGCCACATCTGCTACAGAAATATTTGAGGGAAATGCGCAGGTCTTTGATGAAGATACAAAAAAATATATCCTAAGCGGAGACAATCCTTTGGATTTTAAAAATCTTCATTTTACCAGATCTACGGAAGAGTCTATTGCCCTCAACAATGATCCGAAGCCGAAGATTATTATTTCTGCCAGCGGTATGTGTGATGCAGGAAGGATCAAGCATCATTTGAAACATCATTTATGGGTAAAAGAATCCAGCATTGTATTTGTCGGCTATCAGGCTAATGGAACATTGGGGCGCAGAATCAAAGACGGAGAAAAGGATGTCAAAATTTTCGGGGAAAGTATTCATGTAAATGCGGAAATATATAACATAGAAGGATTTTCAGGACATGCGGATCAGAATGGATTATTGGAATGGTTAAATCACTTTAATAATAAACCAAAAGCTATATTCCTGGTTCATGGAGAACCGGATTCAATAGAGGCATTTGCCGGGACAGTCAAAAATAAATTGAATTATGATTGTGTCATTGTAGATCCGGATCAGGAATATGAATTAAATCATGTGGTGGAAAATATTTCGGCAGTAACAGAAAAAGTAAAAGTTGATTTGGATGAATTAGATGGTTTGAGCAATCGTATCCATAACCTTAGAAATGGGTTAGAGACTATACTTTATCAGCTGCGTCTTGCCATAGACAGCAAAACAAGCCAGGAACAGTATAATGAAATCAATAATAAAGTGATTGAACTCGAAAAGGATCTCATTAACCTGGGTATTGTTATTGGTAATGAAGAACATGAGTAACTTTTACGCTGGTTAAGCTGCGTCATAATTATTTTTAACTTGGGTTTATCATTGAGTTAATGATATGATAATATAGATAATGCATACTAATCATAAAATAATAAGAAAGGAACAGAAAATCAAATGTATTTAATGGATTATCATATTCACACAAACAGATCTACGGATGCAAAGAGCTCTCTTGATGAAGTATGCATGGCTGCAATTGAAAAGAATGTAAAAGATATTGCTATTACCGATCATTTCGAACCCATTAAGAAAGATCCGGATTATAAAATATATGATGCGGAAGCCTGCATGGAGGATATCAGGAAAGCTCGGGAAAAATACAAAGGCTTTTTAACCATAAAATTTGGAGTTGAATTAGGACACCCTCACTTATATCCTGAACATTCGGAAAGACTTATCAGACAATATCCTTATGACTTTGTCATTGCCTCAGGGCATAAGATGCCTAAAGACATAGATTTTTCCGAAGTGGACTATGCCGGTTCAGATTTGGCAAAGCATTGTGAAAAATATCTTGCAAATTTGAAAGAATTGGTGTTATGGGAGCATTATGACTGCGTGGGACATTTCGATTTAGTTAAAAGATATGCGGCTCGCCAGGGTATACAAGTTAATTTGTTAAGATTCTTCCCGGAACAGGTAGATGAAATATTGAAGACGATAATAAAACTTAATAAAGGAATCGAAATAAACACTTCGGGATTAAGACAAAATACAGGTGGATGTTTACCGGATTATGATATCATAAAACGGTATAAGGATTTGGGCGGAACTTTCATTACAGTGGGTTCCGACGCCCATTCTTCTGAAGATGTAGGAGAAGACATTTGTCAGGGGATTTGCCTGACAAGGGCTGCAGGTTTTGATTATATTACTGTATATGATCAACGTATGCCTATTTTAATGCCCATTCGAAAACTTCATGAAAAAAGCCAAAAAGAATCTGCTTAGTTTATTGACATATACTGAGACATATGATAACTTAATATAAATGAACATATATCTTTAATCCGGTACTGTGATACCGGGAAGGTTATTAAAAAATTAAGATTATATTCTTCTTGAAGTATCTTTATTTAAGACACGATGCCTTCCTGTATTACAGAGAAGGTTTTTTTATCACTTTCTTTAAATCTGTCCCGAGAGGCGGAAAAGGGGGTAAAATATGTATCTTAAAGGAAGACACTTACTGAATTCCACAGATTTTTCTATTGACGAACTTTCTTCATTAATTCATCTTGCTGAGGCAATTTCTGAAAATCCTGCTTATTATTCAGAAAGCTGCAAAGGCCAAGTGATGGCATCTCTCTTTTATGAACCTTCTACGCGAACGAGGCTGAGTTTTGATGCGGCAATGAAGCGTTTAGGAGGTACAGTCATAGGATTTTCCGATCCTGTAATATCGTCCCATTCTAAAGGCGAAAGCATTGAAGATACAGTACGAACCGTTGAATGCTATTCCGATATTATTGTGATGCGCCATCCTGAACCTTTTAAGCCTCACAAATTGAGTAAACTTATTTCAAATCCTTTGATCAACGCCGGAGACGGTTCCAATCAACATCCCACCCAGACACTTGCAGACCTTTTTACCATTTACATGTATAAGAAAAGACTATCAAATTTAAAAATTGGATTTTGCGGCGACCTGAAATACGGCCGGACCGTTCATTCTCTTATCAAAGTAATGGATAGATACGAGGGAAATACCTTTACCTGTATTTCTCCTGACAGTCTGAAACTTCCTGAAGAAATAATAAAAGACTTAAGATCTGAAGTAATCAAATGCAATCAATTGGAAAAAACCATGAAGGATCTGGATATATTGTATATGACCAGAATCCAGAAGGAAAGATTTCCCACTGCTCAAGAATATGAAAATTGCAAGGGTTATTACATTCTGACCAAGGAAGAAATGAAGTATGCAAAAGAGGATGCCATTATAATGCATCCTCTTCCCAGAGTGGATGAAATACATGAAAGCGTGGATTCGGATAAACGAGCAGTATACTTTCAACAGGCCCGTGCCGGCATGTATATGCGAATGGCCCTGATTTTAAGTCTTCTTGGAATAAATAAAGTCCAATATGTAAGACCTGAATCCTTATGGTTGGAGCCATTTTTAGATGACAGTAGACAGGTTTTAGGTGATAGGTGTCAGGTGCAAGGATAGAAGGTTGAAATGTTAGAAAAAGATAAAAAATAAACAGATAACAGATAATAATTAAATCTTAAACCTAATAGGGGGTTGTAAATGAATATAATAGATCGGCTTCATGAAACTGTGATCAAAAAGGGACCTGTCTGTGTAGGGCTGGACCCCAGAGAATCCTTATTTCCGTCTTACCTTAAAAATAACGATATGAGCATAGGAGAAAAATTGTATGAATTCAATCGTAAAATTATAGATGCGACTTCAGAAAACTGTGCTTGCTTTAAACTTCAAATTGCCTGTTATGAAGCTTTTGGTATTGAAGGGATGATGGCGTATTCAAAAACAGTTCAATATTTAAGACAAAAAAATATTATTTCCATTGGAGACATTAAAAGAGGGGATATTTCTTCTACTGCCGAAATGTACGCAAAAGGTCACTATCAGGGAGATTTTCAAGTCGATTTTATTACGCTGAACCCATATATGGGAGAAGATGCCGTAAGCCCATATTTTAAATACCTGAAAACAGGAAATAAAGGCTTGTTTGTTCTAATACGAACGTCCAACAGAAGTTCTGCTGATTTTCAAGAACTCATGATAGATGGCGAACCGATGTTTTTAAAAGCAGCGGGATTAGTGAACTGCTGGGGTAAAGCCTTTATAGGCGAGAGCGGTTTTTCATCATTAGGGGGTGTAGTCGGGCTGACATATCCTGAAGAATTTCTGAGAATAAAAAATAATTTCCCCAATATGTTTTTCCTGATACCGGGGTATGGAGCCCAAGGAGGAACCGGAAGAGATGCGGCAAATATTCTTGGTAGTGAAATGTGCGGAGTAGTAAATTCTTCAAGAAGTATTATAGGCGCCCATATTGGGCTGAACGAAACAGCTTCTTTTGCAGAATGTGCTTCAGATGCTGTGCAAAAAATGAAGGAGGATATCCTTAAATGGCTCTGATAACAGATAATAAAAAAATAGGTAATGGCATTTATTTGCTTGAAGTTGAAGGCAGGTTTAAAGGCAGTCCAGGCCAGTTTTATATGATTCAGGTTGCCGAGACATATCCGCTTCTTTCCAGGCCAATCAGTATTTTTGAATTAACCGGTAATAAGCTGAAGTTTCTTTATAGGATTGCAGGCGAAGGAACCCGGTTACTTTCTGAAAAAAAAGGGGGAGAATGTATTGGTCTGAGAGGCCCTTACGGAAATGGATACCCTTCGGTCAAAGGAAAGATCGCCGTTGTCGGCGGCGGTATGGGAGCGGCACCGCTGTATGAAACTTGCAAGAGATTAAAGGAACATCCCGATATAACTGCTGTTGATTTATATTTAGGCTTTTCTGAAGAGATCATTCTTAAGAATGAATGGGAAAAAGTCTGCAGCAGTTTTTTTTACGATATAGGCGGAATGATCACAAAGCATGTAGATGTAGCGGATTATGATGCTGTGTTGGCATGCGGTCCGGACATTATGATGAAAAAATTAACGGAAACAGGCAAAAAACATGGAAAAAAAGTCTATGTGTCCATTGAAAGCAGAATGGGATGCGGAATAGGTGCCTGCTTGTCCTGCAGTTGCAAAACGGCAAATGGAAATAAGAAGGTTTGCAAGGACGGGCCGGTTTTTTTAGGAGTGGAAATATATGACTTGTGATTTAAGCGTAAAATTTAATTATTTGGATTTTAAAAATCCTGTAGTGGCGGCTTCAGGGACTTTTGGATTTGGAGAAGAATATAGCCGCATTTATGATGTGGGAATTTTGGGAGGCATCTGTACAAAAGGGCTGACTCTTGAGCCAAAAGAAGGCAATAATGGAATTCGGTTATGGGAGACACCTATGGGTGTCCTTAACAGTATTGGTATGGAGAATCCCGGAATAGAGGCATTTATAAAAAATGAACTTCCCAAAATGAAGAAATGGGATACACGGATCATCGCAAATATCGGAGGAGCAGCAGAAGAAGAGTATATATTAGCTTCGGAGATGCTGAATAATGCGGACCTGGATATGATTGAGCTGAATATATCATGTCCGAATGTCCGGGAAGGCTGTATGGCTTTTGGCATGAAAGAAAAAAGCGCAGGCGAGTTGGTGGAAAAAATAAAGCACACCAGTCGTCATCCGGTGATTGTTAAATTAACACCTAACGCTGAAAACATTGTAAGAGTAGCGGAAGCATGTGAAGCTGCGGGAGCAGATGGAATTTCTCTAATCAATACGGTAAAAGCGATGGCGGTGGACATCAAAGAAAGAAAAGCGGTATTTGAAAATATTTATGCCGGATTATCCGGTCCGGCAATCAAGCCCATAGCATTACGGATGGTACATGAGGTATGCAAGGCTGTTTCCATTCCGGTCATTGGCATAGGCGGCATTATGAACTGGAAGGATGCAATGGAATTTATAATGGCAGGGGCACATCTGATACAAATTGGTACTGCCAATTTTGTAAATCCTGAGGCCGGCAAAAAAATCGTATCAGGAATGAAGGATTACATGGAAAAGGAAGGCATCAAGAACCTTGATGAGATAAGAGGAATCATATAAAAGATTTTACTTGAACTTAAAATAACAACTCCGGACTCTGGACTTTGGACTCCAGGCCACGAGCTACTAACTAATGGGGTGATACAATGAAAACTTATTTATATTTGGAAAACGGAGAAATATTTGAAGGGAATGCCTTTGGATACCTTGAAGAAGTAACCGGAGAAGTCGTATTTAATACAGGAATGACAGGTTATCAGGAAATTTTGACGGACCCTTCCTATTTCGGACAGATCGTCTGTATGACATATCCTCTGATTGGTAATTATGGTATCAATTTAGATGATACAGAATCAGATTCTATTAAAGTGAAAGGGTTTATTGTCAGAGATAAATCCGAAGTGCCGAATAATTTCAGATGTGAGATGGAGTTGGACAGCTATTTGATCCAGAATGAAATTCCTGGTATTGAGGGAATAGATACAAGAGCCCTTACAAAGATATTACGCAATAATGGCACTATGAAAGGAGTTATTTCTTTAAAACAATTGACCTATACCCAATTGCAGAACAGATTAAATTCTTGTCATAACAAAGAGGCTGTTTCTACGGTGAGCTGTCCGGATAAAACCGTAATTGACGGTGAGGGTCCGCATATTGCAGTAATGGATTTTGGGGTAAAAAAGAGCATTATTCGTTCATTAAAAGAAAGGAAATGTAAAATTACAATATTCCCCTATCATACATCGGCTGAAGAATTACTGGCAGGAAATTATGATGCGATATTATTATCCAATGGTCCCGGAGATCCGATGGATTTGCCGGAAGTAATAGGAGAGATCAAAAAACTGATACAGAAAAAGCCGCTAATAGGTATCTGTCTTGGGCATCAGTTGATGGCGCTGGCTCTTGGCGGAAAAACCGGCAAATTGAAATTTGGACACAGGGGTGCCAACCACCCCATTAAGGACCTGCTACGCGGTAAAGTTATCATAACAAGCCAGAATCATGGTTATCATGTAAGCAAAATACCTGAATCATGTTTGGTAACGCATATTCATTTAAATGATGAAACAGTAGAGGGGATGCGTCATAAAGAATACCCGATTTACACTGTGCAGTTTCACCCGGAAGCAAGCCCGGGTCCAAAAGACGCAGACTATATCTTTGATGAATTCATGGAAGTCATCACAGGAAGCTATTAATGGAATAGATTAAAGACAGATAAGAGATAAAAAACAAGAGATAACAATTAAGGAAAGGTTTTGTACCAAAACCTCAAACCTTTTAACCCTTATCGGACAGCCGCAAGGTCTGTTCCTACAACTTACACTTAAATATATACGAAAAAGGGGGCGATTCATATGCCGTTGCGACAGAATATAAAGAAAGTATTGGTTATCGGATCCGGGCCTATTGTAATAGGGCAGGCGGCTGAATTTGATTATTCTGGGACCCAGGCGTGCCAGGCATTAAAAGAAGAGGGTATTGAAGTCATCCTGGTGAACAGTAACCCGGCAACTATAATGACGGATCAGGAAGTTGCAGATAAAATTTACATCGAACCCATGACTTTGGAGTTTGTAGAGAAAATCATAAAAAAAGAAAAACCCGATAGCCTCTTGCCTGGAATGGGCGGGCAGACAGGATTGAATCTGGCCGTTGAATTATGTGACAAAGGAATTTTGAAAGAAAATGGCGTTGGTATTATTGGAACGCCCATAGAAGCCATAAAAACAGGCGAAGACAGAGAAAAGTTTAAAGAACTGATGGAGGAGATCGGACAGCCGGTTGCAGAAAGCAAAATTGTCAGAGATGTTGAAGAAGGATTGGGTTTTGTTGATGAAATCGGGTATCCTGTAGTTGTTCGCCCGGCTTATACATTAGGAGGAACCGGCGGAGGCATTGCCGGAAACGAAACTGAACTGAAAGAAATATTGGAACAAGGGCTCCAGCTGAGCAGGGTAGGAGAGGTTCTCCTTGAAAAGAGTATAAAAGGTTGGAAGGAAATAGAATTTGAAGTTATGAGGGACCATTCAGGAAACTGTATAACGGTTTGTTGTATGGAGAATATTGAGCCTGTGGGCATTCACACCGGGGACAGCATGGTGGTTGCCCCCAGTCAGACATTGGCAGACAGAGAATATCAGATGTTAAGATCGGCTTCCATTGATATCATCAACGAAATTGGAATCGAGGGAGGGTGCAATGTTCAGTTGGCTTTAAACCCCAAAAGCTTTGAATATGCAGTGATAGAAATTAATCCAAGAGTAAGCCGTTCTTCTGCATTGGCTTCAAAAGCTACGGGATATCCCATTGCCAAGGTAGCGGCCAAGATTGCTTTAGGATACGGGTTGGATGAAATAAGGAATGCCGTAACAGAAAAAACCTATGCCTGTTTTGAGCCTTCTCTGGATTATGTCGTTGTCAAAATCCCCAAATGGCCTTTTGATAAATTTTATGGGGCAAACAGGAAATTGGGAACAAAGATGATGGCCACCGGTGAAATATTGGCCATGGGAAGTAATTTTGAGCAGGCCTTCTTAAAAGGGATCCGTTCTTTAGAGATTGGCAAGTATTCTCTTGAACATATCCCTTCGCAAAAAAGAACGCTGGAAGAACTGAAAAAAAGAATAGATGTGCCGGATGACGAAAGGATCTTTGACTTGTGTGAGATGCTGAGGAGAAAATATCGGTCTGAAAAAGCGTCTCAACTGACCGGGATCGATGAATTTTTCATTAATAAATTCAAATGGATTGTTGAGCAGGAAGAAGCTTTGAAAAAAATGGATATACAGGATCTGACAAAAGAAAAACTTCAGACATTGAAACAAAGAGGTTTTTCGGATAAAGGGATCGCAGATTTAATAGGGGTTAGTCCACAGCATATATATGAACTGAGAAAAATGTGGCATGTTCAGCCTGTCTATAAAATGGTAGACACCTGTGCAGCCGAATTCGAAGCAGTATCACCATATTATTACTCAACTTATGATACTTTTGATGAGGTAGACATATCTCAGAAAAATAAAATCGTTGTCATCGGGTCAGGGCCCATCCGTATTGGACAGGGAATCGAGTTCGACTACTGCAGTGTCAGATGTGTAAAAGCTTTAAAAAAAATGGGAATTGAAACCATTATTATCAATAACAATCCTGAGACAGTCAGCACGGATTTTAATACAGCCGATAAACTTTATTTTGAACCTTTAACGGAAGAGGATACTTTAAATATTATTGAAAAGGAAAAACCATCGGCCGTTATATTACAGTTTGGCGGACAAACAGCCATTAAACTGTCAAATTTTTTTAGAGAAATGGATATACCTGTTTTAGGTACCGCACCTGAAAATATAGATATTGCAGAGGACAGAGAGAAATTTGATGAAATATTAGAAAAGATAGATATAAAAAGGCCAAAAGGAAAGGCTATTTGTGACTTGAATGATGGGTTATCCGAAGCAGAAAAAATAGGGTATCCTGTTTTAGTAAGACCGTCTTATGTTTTAGGCGGTCAAGGCATGGAAATATGTTGGGAGGAAAGAGAATTAAAATACTATTTAAATCAGGCTTTTGAGAAAAACAAAAAAAATACTATTTTGATAGATAAATATTTGGAAGGCGTTGAAATAGAAGTGGATGCAGTATTTGACGGAAAAGATGTTCTTATTCCGGGTATCATGGAACATTTGGAAAAAGCAGGTGTCCACTCCGGTGACAGCATCAGTATATACCCATCCTGCGGTATTTCCGATGAAACAAAAAAGAAAGTACTGATCTATACCGGAAAAATTGCCGAAGCTCTTAAAGTTTCAGGAATGATCAATATACAGTTTATAGAATATGGAGACGAACTATATGTCATTGAGGTAAATCCCAGATCAAGCAGGACGGTTCCATATATCAGCAAAATATCAGGTATTCCCGTTATAGATATTGCGGTGAGATGCATGATGGGTGAAAAAATAAAAGATATGGGATATGAGCCGGGCATATGTCCTGAGCCTGAAATGATATCTGTCAAAGTACCTGTTTTCTCTACGGAAAAGCTGCCTAATGTAGAAGTAAGCCTAGGTCCGGAAATGCGGTCTACGGGAGAAGTCCTCGGAGTGGCTGAAACTTATGAAGATGCTGTATATAAAGGATTGATTGCAGCCGGAATGGACCTGACATCGAGAAATCGTACGGTTCTCGTTACCCTTAAGCCCAAAGACAAAGATACTTTTCTGCCGGCCATAAGAAGTATGAAGGAAATGGGGTACCGTTTTTATGCAACGGAATCCACTTCAAAATTCTTAGCTGATATTGGAATAAACGCTTTTCAAGTTAAAAAAATAAGCGAGGGCGTACCCAATATTTTGGATATTATCAGAAGCGGCATTATTGATATCGTATTTAATACGCCTACCAAAGGAAATGATTCAAAAAGAGACGGATTCCTCATACGGAGGGCTGCCATTGAATCGTCTGTGGAGATCATAACTTCTCTGGATAAAGGTGAAACTGTTGTTGATCTTCTTGCCCAAAGGATTGGAGAAAGAGAACATATAGTCTGCGCGGTGGATGAATACAGGTAAACCGGAGAATAAACAAGGAAAAGAGAAAGAAGATAAGAGCCTTAAAACTCTATTATAAAAATACAGGAGGAATTTTATGCAGAGAGAAAGAGTGTTACAAATACTTAAAAAAACAGAAGCGTTACTGACAGGGCATTTTTTGCTGACGTCAGGAAGGCACAGCAATGCTTATGTACAGTGTGCAAAAGTATTAAGATTTCCTGATTATGCTGAAGAAATATTAAAATTTGTTTCCGAGCAATGCAAAGAGCTGGAATTTGATATTATTGTCGGGCCTGCTATGGGCGGTGTTATTGTATCATATGAATTAGGAAGGCAAATGAAAAAAGAAGCTGTTTTCACTGAAAGAGTCAACGGAGAGATGGAATTCAGACGGGGTTTTCAGATCGAAGAAGACGCTGGTGTTCTGATTGCCGAAGATGTTATTACCACGGGAAAATCCACATTAGAAGTCAAAAAAGCTGTAGAAGTGCTTGGGGGAAAAGTGATAGGCGCCGCCTGTATGGTCAATAGAATGGCTTCGGGTAGCCGGCTTGGTATTCCTGTTTATTCGGCAATTGATTTAAAAATAGAAACTTATGACCCTTTTAATTGCCCAATATGTCAACAAGGGTCGATCCCGCTTATAAAGCCTGGAAGCAGAAGTTTCAGATGAGAATATTATATTAGCAGATATTAGAAGTTAAATTATAAATCTCTCCTCTGAGAAATTTGTTTCATTTTTTATAATTTGTTGATATAATAAGAATAATTAAGAATTATTATATCGGAGGATATCATGTCATCAAGATTATTAAAGATTTCTGATGCTGTCCAGCAGGTGGCTGAGGCGATTGCACTGGCCATAGGTGTGGAAACAGAGATCGTAGATCAGGATTTAACCATTGTAGGAGGGACAGGTGCCTATAGGAGAAGGATTGGCGCCAAGGAAGAATTTGGACAATTAAACGGAAATTATCTTTATGCAAGAGTCATGAGGAGCGGTGTAACGGAGTTTGTAGAAGATGCGGCACATGATGAGAGCTATGGTTCCTCAAGCGTTCAAGGAGAAATAGTTGAATTGTCGGAAGTTTGTACGCCCATTAAAGTAGATGAAGAAATGATTGGAATTATCGGACTGGTTGCTTTTAACGAGGATCAAAGGAAAATTCTGATTAATAAGAAGAAAAGCATGATCTGCTTTGTTGAAAAAATGGCGGATTTATTAGCATCTAAAGCAGTTTCGGAAGAAATGTACGAAAAAGTAAAAATAAACAGAGAAGAGATTGCAGCGATACTCGAAACGGTACATGAAGGTATTCTCGGATTGGATAGACAGGGGTACATCAACCATTGCAATTCTGCGGCGGAAGTGCTGCTTCAATTGCCCAAAGATGAGATCATTAAAAAGCATATCGGTGTATTCATGCCAGGAGCGGTGGCCCTTGATGTTTTAAAAACAGGAAAAGGGTATACGGATAATGAAGAAATTTATAACACTCCCAAAGGGAAGTTTCATTTTATTGTAACGGTAAAACCGATTATAAATCTCTCTCAGATATCAGGAGCGGTCATTTCCTTCAGAGATATTGAGGAAGCTCAAAAACTTGTTTATAACATGAGCCAAAGAACAATGAAGTATACATTTGATGATATTATAGGAGAAAGTGAAGAAATCCGAAAAATCAAAAATCAAGCACTCTTAATATCAAGAGGAAGCTCGACGGTGCTTGTTACAGGAGAAAGCGGCACCGGCAAGGAAATGTTTGCAAAAGCGATCCACTATGCAAGTTCCAGATCAAAAGGTCCCTTTGTAACGGTGAATTGTGGTGCTATCCCGGAGAATTTACTTGAAAGTGAGCTTTTTGGGTATGAAAAAGGTGCTTTCACAGGTGCTAATGAAAAAGGGAAAATAGGAAAGTTTGAACTTGCCAATGGCGGTACTATTTTTTTAGATGAAATAGGAGATATGCCGCTCCATTTACAGGTAAAATTATTACATGTTCTTCAGAATATGAGATTTGAAAGGGTCGGCGGAAACAGGACCGTTATTGTAGATGTAAGAGTTATTGCCGCTACCAACAGAGATCTGGAGGAAATGATCGCTGAAGGAAAATTCAGAGAGGATCTTTATTACAGATTGAGTGTTATTCCTTTAAATATTCCGCCTCTGAGATCAAGAAAAGAAGATATTATTCTTCTTATGCAGCACTTTCTGAAAAAATACAATATTTTTATGAATAAAAGTATTAATGATTTTGCTGAGGAAACTGTAAAGATATATTATAATTATGAATGGCCGGGAAATGTAAGAGAACTTGAAAATGCTGTAGAATACGGGGTCAATATGACTTTTGGAGATAAAATAGGTGTTGATGCAGTACCTTCAAGACTTTTAAGAAAAGATCATGTGGCGACCACGGTTATCGATAATGGACTGCCTCTGAATGAACAGGTAAAACTCTTTGAAAAAGAGCTGCTTTTGAAAAAGCTGAAAGAATACGGAAATACACAAAATGCTAAATTAAAAATTGCCGAGGATTTAGGCGTAAGCAGAGCGACTCTTTACAGAAAGCTTTCCGAGTTGGAAATAAGCTAATCACTAACCTCGTTTATACTAAAAAAACCGGATTCGACGAATCCGGTTTTTTAATATTTAAATAATTTATACGAACATAAATCCGGTGATCAGGAAACCGATGGCTGCGATGGCTGCAGCAACCAGTCCAAATGGCGCCTGAGTAATGGCATGCCGGAAGTTGTTACAGCCGGTGGCTGCAGAGGTCAGGATGGTTGCATCTGAGTAGAAGCAAACATGACTTCCGAACACTCCTGCGGAAGTAACGGCACCGATGACGATGGCCGGATTTACATCCATAGCCGCAGCAAGAGGCAGTACAATAGGAATTGCAACGATATACATACCCCAGCTTAAGCCCATGATAAATTCGGTGATACCAAATACAATAAATACCGTAATCGGCAGCATTTGAGGTGATACATTTGCCATTGCCAGGTCTATACAGTACTGTATGAAGCCGACTTCTTCGGAAGCGCTTCCGAAGGAATAGGCCAGCACAACCATGATCAACGGCATCAGCATATTTTTAATACCGTCCATTACTGTATCGGCAAATTCTTCGGGATCAATAAGCTTTTGGGGAATATAAAGGAAAAACATAAAAACAACAGTAATCAATACACCAAGCTGCAGGTCAAGACTCATCAGCGCATCTATACTGAATACATTCAGGCTGCCGTATCCTGCTGCCATGGAGGCGTATATCATAACCAGTATAGGCAGTATAAAGTTCATTACTTTTGCGCCTTCATGTGCTTCTACGGCTTTTCCGCCTCTGATATCGATTTTCTCAGAACCTTCAGGCGCCAAAACACCTGTTTCCTGAGCTCTTTGTTCTGCTTTTTTCATTGGTCCGAATATCGGGACGATTCCCAACACGACCAATGGCACTAATAATGCGGCAAACCAGCCATAGAAATTAAAGGGAATGGAGCGGATAAACCAGGCAATACCTTCCCCTTCACCGGCAAGTCCGTTCTGCTCCAGCAAGCTTCCGATAAATGCAGCCCATGTGGATACGGGAAGCAGGACACAGACAGGTGCTGCCGTAGAGTCTGTTATATACGAAAGAAATTCCCTGGAAATCTTGTATTTATCCGTTACCGGTGCCATACAGGATCCCACAGTAAGAGAATTAAGATAATCATCAATAAAAATAACACAGCCAAGGATCCATGTCCAGATACATGCACTTTTCTTAGTTGTGGCCCGTTTTGCTACCCATTCTCCAAATGCAAAAGCACCGCCCACTTTTTCTATCAAAGCGATGATACTGCCCATTAAACCGCAGACGATGAACAGCCATGCAACATCGCCATCCATCATGGTTTCCAGAAGCATGTCGTTAAAAGGATATAAGAAGCCGGCTTTATAGACAGCAACATATCCTAATATGGAAGAAACGAAAAGTGCCTCAAGAATTCTTTTTGTGGTAAAAACATATAATAGTAAAAATGCTGCCGGTATCATGGTCAAAGGACCAAAATCAGCAGGATCTTCAGGAAACACCAGAAGAACAAAAATAAAAACAAGAGCGACAATACCGTAAAATATTGCATGATTTTTCATGCTGGTAGTGTTAGTATCACTTATACTATTAGACATAAACTTAAACCTCCTTTAAAATTTTAAAAAATAAAATATCTACCCTCCCTCTGTACTATTTTTAATTAGTGAAAATAATTTCTCAATCATCAAGAATGCAAAATACATACCATAAAATGGCGGATTGGTGCAAAAACTTTAATTGTCTAAATATTGTTGAAATTTTAATCATTTTGAACTTGAAGGCATTATGATTAATAGAATCATTTTTTAAATTATATTAAGAAGAAATATATAGGAATCAAAAATAATATCAATATTAAGACATATTTCTTGAAGATGAAATTATACTATTCTGTAAATTTTAGAATCAATGTGAACATTTTTCGTAGAAATTCTATTTTTTCTAAAACGTAATCGACTCAATTTAAATTATGATATATAATAACTGTAAAATATACAATACAATTTTATTAACTTGATTGGAAAAGGTTTCTTTGATAAAACCTGGTATTATTGTCAGAAAAGCAGAATTAGAATTGAAATTTAAAGATTTTCAGACATGCTTATTAATTTTGTTTAAAATGATAATACCGTAGGCACAGAATTTGCATAATAATTTGCATAGAAGAGAAAACCTTTACAAAAATAATATTCTAAAAGGAGGAAGAAAAATGTTAGGAAAATCCCTTCCTAAAATCATAACAGCACTTCCGGGACCAAAATCCAAGGAAGTCATTGACAAAAGGAAAACCGCTATTCCCGGTGGTGTCGGATGTTCTGCGCCTTGCGTTATTAAACGTGGCGAAGGTGCTATGTTTGAAGACCTTGATGGAAACATCTTCATGGATTGGGTAGGCGGAATAGGTGTATTAAATATCGGATATTCCCATCCGGAAGTTGTAGAAGCTGCTAAGGCACAATGTGAAAAATATTTCCACACGAGTATCAATGTTGTACATTATCCTGAATATATAGAGCTTGCAGGAAAACTCAACGAGCTTGTACCCATTGAGGGGCCTAAAAAAACCATGTTTATTAACAGTGGGGCAGAAGCCGTAGAGAATGCTGTTAAGATAGCGAGGAAATATTCAAAGAGGCCGGATATCGTGGTGTTTACAGGGGCTTTCCATGGAAGGACGCTTTTGACCATGACCATGACGGCTAAAGTGAAACCATATAAATTTGGTATGGGACCATTTGCTCCCGGTGTCCACAGATGTGAATTTCCATATATGTACAGAAGACCAGCCGGAATGAGCGAAGCAGATGCTGTTCAATTTTATTTAAACAAACTGGAAGATTTCTTCCTTGAGTATACTGCTCCTGAAAACGTTGCAGCTATTGTGATGGAGCCTGTTCAGGGAGAAGGCGGCTTTATTATTCCACCTATTGAATATATTAAAGGTGTAAGAGAGATCTGTAATAAATATGGTATCCTGTTGATAGCCGATGAAGTACAGACAGGCTACTGCAGGACAGGAAAGATGTTTGCAAGTGAATACTGGAAAGAAGCAGGTGCAGCTCCGGATATCATGACCAGTGCTAAATCCATAGCAGGAGGGCTTCCTATCAGTTCAGTTACGGCAAAAGCGGAAATAATGGATGCTCCCGGCGTTGGTGAAATCGGTGGTACATACTGTGGAAACCCGGTTTCGGCAGCAGCTGCATTAAAAGTAATTGAGATTATGCAGAGAGACAAACTGGCAGATAGAGCGAATGAAATCGGAAAGAAATGCATGGAAAGATTCAACCAGTGGAAAGAAAAGTATGAAATGGTTGGAGATGTCAGAGGACTGGGTTCTATGATGGCAATAGAACTTGTTAAGGATAAGGCTTCAAAGGCACCGGCAAAGGAAGAGGTCAATAAAATCATAGCCGAGACAGCTAAAAATGGTTTAATAACTATGAGTTCCGGTGTAAAAGGAAACAGTATCCGATTCCTGATGCCTTTGGTCATAACAGATGAGCAAATCGATGCAGGCCTTGATATTTTACAAAAAGCGTTTGACCAACATATTAAATAAAAATAAATAAGAGGCTTAGAGCACTAAATGAGATGAAGTCTCAAAAATAAGAACGGTACATTTTTGAAAATGTACCGTTCTTCATATAAAACGTTGAAAAATCAGTCTTTAAAAAGGATTTTACAGATTGGATAAAGTGGAATGAGTATTGCATGTTTTTTAAATTCACTATAGTATATTGATATATATATGCTTCATTTTTTAAATTTCAAGAAAGGTGGAGAAACATGGCAGTAAAAAGGCTAAAATTCAAGAAAGAGAACTGCATTGGATGTCAGCTCTGTATGCAAGCTTGCTCCGGCATGCATGAAGGCGCTTATACACCAAGCAAAGCAAGACTTACTATTGAGTCCTACTATGATAAAGGAGGAGATCTTAAGTTTGAAAAACATATATGCACATTATGCGGCATATGTGAAAAAGAATGCCCTTTTGAGGCAATCACTGTAGATGAAAAGGTATCTGTAGATTTTGACAAATGTACAGGATGCGGTATTTGCGCTGAAAAATGTCCGCAGGATGTTATTTCAATAAGAGAAGGTAAAGCGATTATCTGTGACACATGCAATGGTGATCCCTATTGTGTTAAGTTGTGTCCTCATGGTGCTTTGCAGTATGTATAAAGGAGGTTGAGAATAATGTTAGGATATCAAAATAAAATGTTAAGAATCGATTTAAGTAACAAAACATATTCAACGGAACCTTTAAACATGGATTGGGCTGAGAAATACATCGGCGGAAAAGGGCTTGCAATCAAATACTTGTATGAAGAATTAAAACCGGGGACAGATCCTTTTTCAGAACATAACAAATTATTATTGATGACAGGACCTTTTACGGGAACACCCGTTCCCTGTTCAGGAAAACTGGCTATTGCATCAAAATCACCTGCAACAGGAACGATCCTTGATTGTTCCATTGGCGGACATTCGGCGCTTAAAATAAAATATGCCGGATATGATGCTGTTATGTTTGAAGGGAAACTTGATAAACCGGGCTATATTTTAATAGAAGATGATAAGATAGAATTTAAGGAAGCTTCTGATTTGTGGGGGAAGGGTTCACATGAAACAGAAACAATTTTATCCGCAGAATATGGCAAAGAGGCATCTATCCTATCTATAGGGCCGGCTGGAGAAAACCTTGTTACAATGTCGTGCATAAATTCTGACTATTACAGGCAGGCAGGCAGAGGTGGTATCGGCGCGGTTATGGGAAGTAAAAATGTAAAAGCTATTGTTATTATTGGTACAGGCGGCGTTAAAGTAAATGATATAGAAAATACAACAAAACGATTAAGTGAGATTCTCAGAGAAGATACCACCAGTGAAGAAAATATGTTCATTTATGAAGATGGAACAACAGCATTCTTAGAGGCGTGTAATGATGGAGGCATTCTTCCTAAGAGAAACTTCTCCGATACAACGGATGAAAACTGGACGAAGTATAATGGTGAGGTCTTACTTCAATACAGAAAAGGGAAAAGAGGATGCGGAAGCTGCGGTCTTGGATGCGGTAATTTCATAAAGATAGGAGATGCAGTATGTGAAGGGCCTGAGTATGAAAGTATTGCTGTTGCAGGGCCAAATGCCGGGATTGAAGATCCGCAAGCTATTGTTAAAGCCAATCAGGTAGCAGATGATGTAGGGCTTGATACCATCAGTGCAGGAGATGTCATTATCTATGCAATGGAAATGACAGAGAAAGGAATATATGACTTTGGTATCAGATTTGGCGATAAAGAAAAGTACATTGAATATCTTAAACTTATGGCAAAAAAAGAAGGCATAGGAGCGGACCTTGCATTGGGCGTTAAAAAACTCTCAGAAAAATATGGCGGAGAAGATTTCGCAATGCATGTTAAAGGACTGGAATATCCACAATATGAACCGCGTGGTTCTTGGGGAATGTCCCTTGCTTATGCAGTATCGGATAGAGGCGCATGCCATATGAGGGCCTATGCACCAAATGATGAAGTGTTTGAAGCTTCAATACCGCCTTACACAGCAGAAGGAAAGGGGAAAATGGTCGTTGATCTGGCGGTATACAATGCGGTTAAATTCTCTTTGATTTTATGTGACTTCTGGCCCCTTGGAATGGATAGAATGGCTGAATTAATGACGTTGATAACAGGCAAGGAATTTACTGAAGATGATATGAACGAAGTTGCAATGCGCGTTATCCATATCGCCAGAGCCTTTAATCAAAGAGAAGGCTTTACAAGAAAAGATGACACGATGCCAAAGAGGCTTGTTAATGAAGCACTTAAGTCAGGACCGGCAGCAGGACAAAAAATCCCGCAGGAAGCATTTGAAAAAATGCTGGATGACTATTATGCCGTTCTTGGATGGAATAATGACGGTATTGTTCCGGATGAGATTCTTACATCATTATAAAGGGAGCAGGTTATGAAAATAAAGGTGCTTTTAAGGGGATTTCTGGTCAAGTACTTTAATGGCGAGAAAGAGAGAGTTATTGAAGTAGAAGACGGACTATCTGCCAGACAGGTTGTTGAAAGATTAGGAATTTCAATCGAACATAAAAGTTTTGGTTTTGTTGCAGTCAATGGCATGCGTGTTATGATAGATGATCAGTTAAAAGATGGGGATGAATTAAAAGTATACCCAAGATTATCAGGTGGCTAAAATTTTGTTGAATACACAGTATAAAATAAATATCTTTAGTTATTTAAATGGCTGATATATTGAACTAAAATAATAAAGAAAGGCTATGATAAAAACATAAATAAAAACGATATAGATGTTCAAGAATAAGTATCAGATGCAAATTTTTTGACATTGGGTTTTTATTGTGGCTTGCCTTTTCTTTTGATGTGTGACGATATTCAGCATTAAAAGCCTTTTGCAATATTAATTTGCAAGGGCTTTTTTATTCCATCTTAGAAAGGAGAAAAACAAATATGATGAATTTTCCAAGTGCAAGAATTTTAGAAATAAATTTAGCGGATAAAACATATGACGTAAAAGAATTAGCAGGAGAAATATACAGAAAGTATCCGGGAGGGTCGGCATTAGGTATGTATTTACTTTTAAAAAACCTAAAGCCGGGTGTGGATCCGCTTTCCCCCGATAATCTATTGATTTTTTCTGTTTCACCTCTTACGGGTATGCCTATAAGCGGGCAAAGCAGAATGACGGTTACCACTAAAAGCCCATTAACCGGAACAGCTGGCGATTCTCAGGTAGGCGGGTTTATCCCGGTTCATGTCAAGGGGAACGGATATGATTCCATTATGTTCAGAGGAAAAGCCGAGAAACCGATTTATGTTTACATCGACGGTGAAAAAGTAGAATTCAAAGATGCAAAAAATATATGGGGAAAAATTACCGGAGAATCGGAAGAAATCATTAAAGAAGAGCTCCAGGAAAAAAATGTGGAAATGTCTTTAATTGGTCCCGGAGGAGAAAATCTTGTACGATATGCCAATATCATGCACCAGAGAAGCCGTGCGAATGGCAGAAATGGTGTCGGTGCGGTTATGGGCTCCAAAAACTTGAAAGCTTTGGTGGTGAAAAAACAGAAACCACAAAAACCAATAGACATGGAAGGCTTTAAGACTCTAACAAAAGATATAAAGGAAAGAATAAAGGCAAATGAAGTCATAGTGGATACGGCTTTAAACGGTACTGCGGGTGTGGCAGATTTTCATTTGGAAGAAGGTTTCCTTCCCAGCCGCAATTGGACAAGAGGGTATCTTGAGAAAGGCGATCAGATAAAAGGAGAGACTATAACAAAGACGATTTTAAAAGAAAGAGATACCTGCTTTGCGTGTGCCATTAGATGTAAAGGTGTCGTGGAAATAGAAGGGAAAGTAGATCCGGCATATGGAGGGCCGGAGTACGAAACCATATGTACTTTCGGTTCGTATTGTGATAATACCAATTTAACAGATATTTGTTATGCCAATCAATTATGCAATATGTACGGTATTGATACCATTTCCTGTGGTGCTACCATTGCTTTTGCCATGGAATGTTTCGAAAAAGGTATACTGACCAAAGAAGATACCGACGGTATTGAAATAAATTTCGGGGATGGAAGTGTCTTTGAAAAACTCATACCCAAAATCGCATATCGGAAAAAAGGTATTGGTGCACTTTTGGCAGAAGGAAGTGCAAGAGCTGCTGAGAAAATAGGCAAAGGTTCCGAAGAATTTGTCATGGCCTGTAAAAAACAGGAGATACCGGCGCATATGCCTCAAATGAAACCTAATTTATCTGTAAACTATGCGGTAAATCCTTTTGGAGCAGATCATCAATCTTCCGAACATGATCCGGCTTTGATGGCACCAAAAGATTCCAATGATTGGATATGGTCAAATATGCTTGCAGATTTTGAAAGCTGCGATGCTTATGGTGTTTTGGACAGTAACAAAGCTAAATTTGCATTAGAGACTCAGAAGTTCTATTCCATGATGGATACCCTTTGCTTGTGCCAATTTGCCTGGGGGCCTGCATGGCAGTTGTATGGCCCTGAGGAACTGATAGCGTTTTGTAAATATGCCATTGGATGGGATGCCAGCATTAAAGAATTACAGGAAATCGGTGAAAGAAGAATCAATATGATGAGATATTTTAATAAAAGAGAAGGTTTTACACGAAAAGAAGATGTCATTCCTGACAGAATGTTTATATCGATACCCGACGGACCCAATGCAGGGACCAGAATAAAGAAAGAAGACTTTGAGATAGCCCTTGAAGCCTATTATGAAATGGCCGGCTGGGACAAGAAGACAGGCAATCCTACTGAAGAAACATTAAAACGTCTTGGTTTAGAATGGGCCCTGTCATAGTAAATAGATATAAAAGAGCCGGCTGGCCGGACAGATAAGAGGGAAAATATAAAAGGCAATAATTAAGGAGGGTTTTGTTGTACAAAATCTTCCTTGTTCTTAGATCTAAATCATAGGGCGGTGATGCTTTGGAAGTAACGATAAATAACAAAAAGATAGAAGTACCTGAAGATATTACGATTTCGGAATTGTTAAAATACCTGAATTTAAGAAAAAAGAGTGCTGTTTGGATCAATGAAAAACAGCTTCTTCTTAAAGAGTATGATACATACAAGCTTTCAGAAAATGAGAATGTAAAAATTCTCAATATTATTGGAGGAGGGTGATATCTTATTTTTAAGAATTTGTATCAACATTCATACTTTATAGTATCATTACGGAGCCGTATTATCATTTCTTTTAAGAAACAAATTATATAGTATTTTGTGAATATTTCAACATTGGCAGAGTGCTGGTTTTTAAATTATGCAGAAGAAACCAAAATTGGCATGATTATTGAATAATAGAGTGACAGCAGTGTTAATTTCAAAAAAAGGAGGAGAGAATTTTGACTGCAAACAAAGATGCAGCTTTGAAAGAAGCTAAAAGAGTAATGGATTATATCCTTAAAGAACAACTTTCCAAAGACGAAAAAGATCAAATTGTTAAAGATTCCATAGAGAACTTTAACAAGAATGTAAATCCTGGTTGGTTGGAGTATAGAAAATCTGTTTCAACAGATGCCGCTTTTGTAGAATGGACTGATTCAGAAGAGCATTTTGTTGATCTTTATGGAACAGAATTTATTGATTGCCTTGGCGGATTTGGAATCTATACCTGCGGACACAGGAATCCGGAAATCCTCAAATATGTAAAAGCGCAATTAGACAGATATGCATTACACAGCCAGGAACTGGTAGATCCTTTAAGAGGATATCTTGCTAAATTATTGGCAATGATCACACCGGGAGACCTTCAATATGCATTCTTCACAAATGGCGGAGCAGAAGCTGTTGAAATGGCACTTAAACTTGCCCGGCTTGCAACAGGCGGAAGATGGTATATTTCCACGGTTGGTGCTTTCCACGGAAAATCCATGGGTGCTATTTCAATGGGTGGGAAAGGTGCTTACAGAGAGCCGTATACACCAATGATTCAACAAGTTCAACATGTAAAATACGGCGATGCAGATGCAGTTGAAACGGCTATAAAGAATTTACAGACAGTAGGAGAAAAGGTTGCGGCTGTTATTGTAGAACCGATCCAGGGTGAAGCCGGTGTTCAGATTCCTCCAAAGGGATATCTCAAGAGATTAAGAGAAATTTGTGATGAGACGGGTGTTGCCCTTATTTTTGATGAAATACAAACCGGTATGGGTCGATGCGGAACCATGTGGAGATGTGAAGTTGAAGAAGGCGCAGTACCGGATATCATGACTTATGGAAAAGCATTTGGTGGTGGTATTATGCCAATCACAGGTATTATTGCAAGACCCAATATGTGGGGAGAGCATCTTATTGAAAACCCATGGATTCTTGGATCTCCTACATTCGGTGGAAATCCGTTGGCATGCTCAGCTGCTATTGCAACAATCGGATATATGCTTGAAAATGATATCCCGGGTCAGGCTAAAAGAAAAGGCGATCATTTCATGAAAGAACTGAAAAAATTACAGGATAAACATCCGAAACTTCTTTCTGATTTCAGAGGTGCAGGGCTGTTGATTGCTCTTGAATTCCCGGCAGCAGAAATGGGATATTCCGTAACAAAAGGATTGTTCAAGCGTCATGTCATGACTGCAGGAACTCTTGTGAACGCAAAGACCATCAGAATTGAGCCCCCTGCAATAATGACAGATGAAACCATTGATATTGTAATTCAGAAACTGGATGAAGCTTTAACGGATACAGAAAAAGAATTCAATTTATAATTTGGTCTACACTTATAAAAAGTTCCTGTCAGAAATGACAGGAACTTTTTATCTTAAATCTTAAATCTTATTATCTTTTATGTCATTGCGAGCACAGCGAAGCAATCTCGTATTTATATGCAGATTTTGGAATAAAATCATCCTTAACTCTTATCTCTTATTTTTTATCTTTTATCTGTCTTTAATTTGTCCCATATTTCTTGGTCAATATCCATAACTGGCGGTGACACTTGCTTCAATAACAATTTCACCTGCTGAGATGGGCGTGCTCACTTCGCTGGCCGTATCAAATGAAATTCGTTCCTTTGAGTAGGTTACCGGATAGTAATTGTAATCTTCAGTTACCTGATGAGGCTTTCCGATGGTAACATTATAGACTGAAGCCAATGCGGCAGCTTTTTCTTTTGCCTGTTCGGCAGCAGCCTTGAGTGCTTGAATGTATAAGGCGTCTCTTTCCGCATCACTGATGCCATAACGAATGGAACTTGCTTGATTGACACCCTGTTCAACGGACACATCCAATATTTTGCTGACCTTTGTTAAATCCTTTGTAGTAACTTCAATCGAGTTGTTTACATTATACCCGGTCAGTACACTTTTTCTATTTCCTTTTGAATCCTGTTCCCATTCATATCTGGGAGAAATGGTGTAGGAAGTAGTTTTGATATCATCTCCGTCGATATTCAGTTTTTTTAATGCGGAAATAACATTATTCATCTTAGCGGCATTGTCCTGCTGTGCTTTTGAAGCATCCTTGTTAAAAGTAATCACACCGATATGTACATGAGCTAAAGAAGGAGATGTTTTAACGGTGGCTGTTCCTTTTACATTGATGGAATTGATATAGGGTTTTTCTTCAGCGTATACGGTTTTCGGTATGTCAAAAGCAGACCCGATAAAAATCCCCGATACAAGCATTAAGACAAATACGATGGATATAGCTTTTTTCTTCATTCTATCACTCCTTTTCTGATTTGATGTTTTGACATATATTCACATCTATTAGTTCCCATTTCAACTGAAAAAAATAAATAGGGCTTACAGAATAATTATAAATATTGTGGTTTATACGGGTATAAAATTTTTTTTGTTTTTTTAAATGCAAGGTTTTTAGAAGAAAACGTTTAAAAAACCTTTAATTCACAAACTGAGTTATGTATAATAGATAATCAGAGTTTTAATATAATATATATAAGTAACGAATAATTTGGAGGGAAAAAATGAAAAAAGGATTAATCGCAGTTATTGTGGTTGCGGTGATCATTGTTGCTGTTATTGCCAGCGCAATGGGAAGCTACAATAAACTGGTTACAATGGAGGAGCAAGTTACGAACAGTTGGAGTCAAGTGGAGAACCAATTACAGAGAAGGGCCGATTTAATTCCCAATCTTGTGGAAACCGTACGAGGTTATGCTGCTCATGAACAGGAAGCCATCAATGCTGTAACAGAAGCAAGAGCAAAGCTCGGAGGGAGTGGAAATGCAGGAGAAAGAATGGCTGCTGAAAATGAATTGACCGGTGCCCTGTCGAGACTATTAGTGGTGGTTGAAAACTATCCCAATTTGAAAGCAGATGCAAATTTTCGGCAGTTGTCAGATAATCTGGAAGGGACAGAAAACAGAATTGCCGTTGCAAGAAAAGACTACAATGATGCGGTCCTGAGTTATAACAGTACAATACGAAGGTTTCCAACAGTAATTTTTGCAAATATGTTAGGGTTCAACCAGAAAGAATATTTTGAGGCAGCTCCGGGAGCAGAAGAAGTTCCTGAAGTAGATTTTACAGATGAATAAGAATAGGAAGGTTATGATGAACAAGCTGAAATATATATTAACGGGTATTATTACAATTATGTTTTTTTCAATGCAATCATGGGCGGATACACCCGTACCACAGCCTCCTGAAGAAAACAGTTATATATTTGATTATGCAGAAATGATCGATGAAACAGATGAGACTGAAATGCGTGCAGTCAGTGCTGCCATGGAAAGAGAAAGCGGAGCTGAGATCGTAGTGGTTACCGTTGGAAGTTTGGAAGGATACTCTATTGAAGAATATGCTAATACGCTTTTCAGATCCTGGGGAATCGGCAGCCAGGAAGAGAATAACGGTATTTTATTGCTTGTAAACAAAGAAAATGTAATGGCAGGCCAAAGCGGCAGAGTCCGTATAGAGGTAGGTTACGGATTGGAAGGAGCAGTAACAGACGGAATTTCAGGCAGAATACTGGATGAATACGTTCTTCCGCCATGGGAAACAAAGGACTACAGTATGGGAATTCTGCAAGGTTATATGGCCATTGCGTCTGTAGTGGCTCAGGAATACGGTATCACCATCGATCAGGATGAAGCTCTGAAACAGCTTCAGAATTACCAAGTAGAAAATACAGGATCAGAAGGAGGATTCCCTTTTGAACTGATTATTGCCATTATTATCTTGCTTATTGTTTTTAATAGAAACCGAGGCAACAGAGGCGGCAGA
>JAENZQ010000028.1 GCA_016841185.1 Anaerovorax odorimutans | reverse complement strand
TAAATTGGGTTAGGATGCGTAATCCAGTGACTATAGCGAAGGGGTTACACCTGTTCCCATCCCGAACACAGCAGTTAAGCCCTTCAGCGCTGATGGTACTTGGCGGGAGACCGCCCGGAAGAGTAAGTCGTCGCTGGTTTGAAAAAAAGACTCGAGAAATCGAGTCTTTTTTAGTTGTAATTTTCATTAAATCTTATGAATTAAAAATTGTCAGTGAGTAGAGCGAACTATAGGCATAAAAATTTGTAAGAGAGGTCAGTTTTGGTATGGTCTTGATGCGAGCAGCCGTCAGGACCGTCTATGATAGAAAGAGCTTTTCTTTATTTAAGGAAAATGGTAAACTCAAAATATAAATCCAAGTGATTTTAAGCATTATAAATGGGAGATTATTGTTTTGAGAAACAAGGTATTCATAATAGAAAGAAATGAAACAGATAAGATAGCTGAAGACTATTTTATTAAAATTTGTGGTTTTAACAGAGAAATGGATAAATATAAAACCATGTTACAGGACAGCTATTCCATAAGAAAAAAGCTATTAAAAAAATCAAGTATCAAAGCAATTATTTCTTCATTTGATAATAATGTTATTTCGGGAAATAGCATCGATATAAATGGAGTCCGATTCAAATGCAATGCCTTTGAGCAAATACACAGAGAAAACATCAGAAGAATATATATTTATATATTAACTGCCGGATTTTTTGAACTAAAGGATGGATCTATGTTAGAATCGGTATATGCGGATGCATGGGGAACAGCCTATGTAGATGCAGGCAGAGACATTTTGAGATCGGTTCTAAGCATGGATACTTACAATAAAAGCAATGAGAATGATGAAAATTTTGTTTCCGATTCTTTCGGACCCGGATATTACGGCATGGATGTCATTGAAGTCAGAAATTTCTTTAAAGCCTTAGATTCGAAAAAGATAGGAGTTAAACTCAAAGATAGCGGGTTGATGGAACCGGTTAAATCCATAGCGGGTTTTTATATAGCTGTACGAGACCAGAACAATCTGCCTGGAAAGGACTGCAGAGCCTGTCTGTCTAATGAAAAAGGATGCTGCTATTGTAGAGCAAAAAATAAGCTAAACGTTGATAGTGAATAGAATGCACAATATCGAGAGGGAATAATATGATCGTATCATTTTTACCGGCAAATATAACGTATCAGGTTCAAGAAGAAGATATTTTACTGAACATTGCTTCAAAAGCGAACATTATGATCGACGGCAGCTGCGGAGGCAAAGGCAAATGCGGAAAATGCAAAGTTCAAATCATATCCGGAACAGTACCGGAGCCTGATTTTGCAGAAAAATCCGTATTGACTGAAAAAGAAATAGAACAAGGATATCGTTTGGCTTGCCGGCTGCCGGTGAAAGGAGATCTGACCGTTAAGGTTTTACAAACAGGAGACAATATCTCCCGTAAGACAAGACTCACATGGATGCCGGAAACCTTGGATGAGACAAAGCATATAAAAAAATACTATCTTGAAATAGAAAAGGCCACCTTAAAAAATCAGGCAAGCGACGTACAGCGTATTATAAATGCACTACCGGAAGAAAGCTATTCAATAGCACCGTCATTAATTCCAAAAATCCCCGGTATTTTAGAAGAAGGCGGTTCCTGTATAACTGCAGCAGTAAAAGATAAACAGATTATTTCTGTTGAAAAAGGAGATACCACGGACCATTGTTACGGCATTGCCTTTGATATTGGTACGACAACAGTAGTAGGCATGCTCTGGGATTTAAATAAAGGAAAGCTGATAGAGGTTTCTGCACTGACAAACCCTCAAAGTGTTTTTGGCGCTGACGTTATTTCCCGGATCCATTTTGTCGGGAATAATCCGGATAATCTGATATTGATGAAGGCCAAAATACAAGAGTGTTTTAATCATATAATTCAGGATTTTCTGAACAGGCTGAAGTTACAGAGCATACATATATATGAAGCGGCTGTGGTTGGAAATACCACTATGAGTCATTTATTTACTGGTGCGGACCCTGCTCGGCTTGCCAGATCTCCTTTTACCCCTGTGTTTTGTATGCCTTTCGATTTAAATGGCAGTGAAATGAAGATCAATATAAATCCTCAGGGAAATATCCACCTCTTACCCAACATAGCCGGCCATGTAGGTTCGGATATTACAGGTATGTTATTGGCTTCGGATATAATAAATCTTGAAGGCTTGAGTCTGGCTATTGATGTTGGAACCAACGGAGAGATCGTTTTGGCAGGGAAAAACCGTATCCTCGCTTGTTCAACAGCAGCAGGACCGGCTTTTGAAGGCGCTTCCATATATCAGGGAATGCGAGCTGCTCCGGGAGCGGTGGAAGGAGTTTGTATCAAATATGGAGAAGTCAATTTAAAAGTAATTGATGATAAAGAGCCTGAAGGTATTTGTGGTTCTGGTCTCATCGATGCGGTTTCAGAGCTGTTGGATAAAGGTATCATTGACCATACAGGCAAATTAACGGATAAGGAAACTGCTTTAGAGAAAGGAATTCACGCAACTCTTGCAGAACGATTACGGACAGGACCGAAGGGTAAAGAATTCGTCCTTTCATGGAGGAATGAACAGGAGGATATTGTACTGACACAAAAAGATATCCGTGAAGTGCAGTTGGCAAAAGGTGCAATTTACGGCGGTATTGTCATAATGCTGAAGGAAACAGGTGTTCAGATCAATGATCTTGACAGGATATTTCTTGCCGGCGCTTTTGGAAACTATATAAAGAAAGAAAGTGCTCTTAGGATTGGTTTGTTACCCGAGATTTCAACGGAAAAAATAATTTCCATCGGAAATGCCGCAGGTATCGGAGCAAGTATGGCCCTTCTATCTGTGAATGAGAGAGAAAAGGCGCGTATTCAAGCACAGAAGGTTGAGCATATCGAGCTTTCAGGTCATGCGGATTTTCAGACAGAATATATAAAAGCAATGAATTTTCCGGAGTATTAACAGAAAGATATTTTAAAAGAGTATAATAAACATAATATAATAACGAAAAAAAAAGTTAGCAGGTAAATTAAAAAAGAAATAATCGTTCTTATTGAACGATTATTTGATGGACATGTATTTGATTATTTAAGCTTCAACAGGTGCATCTACAGGACAAACATTGGCACAGGCCCCGCAGTCTATGCATTTATCCGGATCAATTACATATTTACCATCACCCTCGGTGATTGCTTCAACCGGACATTCAGGTTCACAAGCTCCACAGCTTATACATGAATCTTCGATTACATATGTCATGATGTATACCTCCTATTTCAGATTCATACTCATTATAGCAAAAGAACAGGGATTAGACAACGAAAATTTATAAAATGATGAAGTGAGTCCCATCAGCGTGAGTTTCAGACTCTCCATTGATGGCAAGAATTTTGAATTTAGCAGCTCTTGCGCCGTCTATAGAGGCGGGAACCTTAGAACTGTTTAATTAGATAAACTCCAATAAAGACAGGTTGGTGAGGCAAATGAAGATAATAGCCTTAGTAGGAAAAAGCGGGACCGGTAAAAGTTATCAATCTCTTATTTTAGCAAAAAATAAAGAAATCGATTTTATTATAGACGATGGGCTGTTTATCCACGGCAATAAAATATTGTCGGGAAAATCAGCTAAAAGGCAAGCTACAAAGGTAGGAGCAGTAAAAACAGCACTGTTTTCAGATGAAGAGCACAGAAAACAGGTTATAGAGACCATTGGAAAATATGATCCGTCCAGTATTCTGATCATTGGGACTTCAGACAAGATGGTCTGCAAAATTGCAGAACGTCTTGAACTTCCGCCCATCGAAGAAACCATCAGAATTGAAGAAATAACAGATGAAAAAGAAAGAGAAAATGCCCGGAAGCAAAGACATGAAATGGGTAAACATGTCATTCCCGTACCTACTTTTCAGCTTAAGCATGAATTTTCGGGATATTTTTTAGACCCTTTAAAGATATTCAGAAAAATAAGCTCGGGAAAACATGAGTTAACGGAAAAATCTGTTGTAAGGCCTACATACAGCTATCTTGGAGAATATATTATTTCGGACAGGGTCGTAACAGATATTGTGATCTATAATGTATTTTGCATCAAAGGGATGGCTGAAACGACAAAAGTGAGCACCATCAGCAGTGAAAAAGGTATTGTTATTGATATAGATATTACTGTTCATCTTGGGACTAATATTATTCAAATATCTCAGAAGCTTCAAAAAAAAGTAAAAGAAGAAGTGGAAAAAATGACAGCATTGAATGTTCTCAGTGTTCATATACATGTGAGAAATGTATTTAAAATAGAAAAATAGAAGAAAAAAATAAAGATTCGGGTAATGTTATATTTATATTACAAAACCGCAAAAGTAGTGAAAACTCATGTGAAATCCTTTATGATAGTAATAAGAAATACTGGAAAGTCGGTGATTTTTATGAAAAGAATGATCAAATTTATTACCCTGCTTGTTATCATTACTTTATGTACGATGATTGTGTCATTTGCCGACAGTACCATTGCTTATTTTTCCCGCTATCCAAAAGATATTTCCATATATATTTCCAGACCTGAAATCAGCATGAAGCTTATGCTGAATGATAATTCTATTGAAACCATCAAGATGAAATTAGATGGGAAGGAAGTAGGAGCAACATATGACGCTGAGAGAGAGATGATTGTTTATAAGCCGATGAGCCCACTTTCTCCGGGGCTTCATACCATAGATTTGGAGGTTCATATCAGCGGTTGGTCAAACTTCCTGGCTCAGAGTTGGAGTTTTACCGTCAGGGAAAATGCACTTACCAGCTTTCCCTCCGTATCGGATGAGCAGAAACAGGCTTTAAATTATGTGAATGCTTTTAGAGAATCATTGGGATTATCTTCGCTGAGTATAAACTATTCATTGAATGCTGCAGCAAATGCCCATACAAATTACATGATTCTTAATTCACGGACGACACATGATGAACTGCAGAGCAACAAAGGATATTCAGGAGGAACACCTTTTACCAGAGCAAAATCCTATGGTTATAATGGGATTGCAATAGCAGAAAATGTTTCAAGCGGCTTTAATGATTTGACAAAAGCACTTCAGGAGTTTATTTCTGCGCCATATCATAGATTGGCATGGCTGAATCCTTATGCTCAGGATTTCGGGTATTTCGGAAAAAATGGTTATCATACGCTCCTGTTTGGAAGTATGATGGCACGCCATGACGAAATTGTTACGTACCCTTACAGCAATCAAACAGATGTTCCCATAAATTGGGAGAATACTGAAACACCTGATCCTCTTAGAAATACTTCGGACAGTCAAATCGGATATCCTATTACCATTTCATATTTCAGTGATAGAAAGGTTACTTCGGTAGAAATAGAAAAATTCACAATAGAAGACAGTTTAGGCAATGACATAAAAAAATATTCAAAAAGTCCTGAGAATGATGAATATTTAATCGATAGCATTATTATAATCCCTGAAGAACCTTTAAAAGGCAATACAAAATATTATGTTTCTGCTATTCTGACAGTATATTTTGAAGGAGGAGAACATAAAAAAGTTTCTCATACTTTTAGTTTCAGGACAGAAAATAAAAAAACATATGCATATGATGATATTGAAAATCACTGGGCGGTAGATGTGATAGACGAACTGGCTCAGAAGAAAATCGTAACAGCAAGGGATGCTAACCACTTCAGACCGGATGCGGCAATTACAAGAGGCGAATTTTCCTTGTATGTATCTAAAATGTTGGGCTTGAATTTGAGAAATATTGAAGGTACCTTTTCAGACGTTTCTTCCGATACACCCAATAGTAACTATATTGAAGCTGCACAGAGATACGGCATTATCAAAGGTTATCAGGACGGAACTTTTCAGCCAAATAAGCTGATGACCAGACAGGAAATGGCAGCAGTGATGAAAAGAACATATGAAATCAAAACACGGTCAACCACCGATACCACTGACTATAGTATCCGGTTTACAGATAACGCAGATATCAGCAGCTGGGCAGTGGACAGCGTCAAACTCTGTAGCAAACTGGGTATTATCAATGGAAGGACTGATGGAAGCTTTGATCCATTCGATAGTACTACAAGGGCGGAAGCCGTTGTGATGATAGACAGACTTATGGAAGCAATAGATTAGGCAGCCTGAAAAGGTCATATAAATAAAAGATAAATATTTAGGAGGATTTTGTTTATTCAAAATCTTCTTTTGCATAAACAGGGCTTGCCCTAACAGGACAGCTACAAGAGCTGTCCTGTGTCTGTGTGCACATTATAATTATTATGAGGTAAAAATGATGTCTATAATAACAGCTGAGCAAAAAGATAATACGGTCATCGTCAAAGGCATTCGTGATTTTGATTTGAAGCAGACTTTTGAGTGCGGACAATGTTTTCGCTGGAACAAAGAAACAGACGGCAGTTATACCGGAGTTGCCTCCGGCAGGATACTGAATATTAAGCAGCAAGAGCAGCGATGGATCTTTTCAAATACAACAATAGAAGAATTTTATGGATTTTGGTATGAATATTTTGATTTAAACCGGGATTATGATGCAATCAAAAAAAAGCTTTCTCAGAACGATCCAATTATTAAAAAAGCTGTTCAATATGGCGAAGGTATAAGGATTTTAAATCAGGACGAATGGGAAACCCTTATTTCTTTTATCATATCGCAGAATCGAAGCATTCCGATTATCAAGAAAAATATTGAAGCAATATGTTCAAAATACGGAAACCGCATTGGAGAATTCAGGGGAAAAGATTATTATGATTTTCCTTTTCCGGAGAAGCTGGCTAAAGCGGGTGTCGAGGATATCGGGTTGTGTAAAGTAGGGTATAGAGCCAAATATATCAATAAAACTGCCCAAATTGTGAAGGAAAATAGAGAATTGCACCATCTGCGAAAACGATCCATGAGAGAGGTACAGCAGTATTTGTTAAGTTTACCTGGGGTTGGACCTAAAGTGGCACATTGTATCATGCTTTTTTCTATGCAAAAGTATGAAAGCTTTCCCGTAGATGTTTGGATTATGCGGATCATGAAAGAATTATACGGGCTAAAGAATGCCCAGGCCATTCATGAATATGCTTTGAAATATTTCAATATTTATGGTGGATTTGCACAGCAATATCTTTTCTACTATGCAAGGGAAAAGGGAATAGGAAAGCAAAAAAACAGTTTATAGATTATGGAGCATAGATCGAAATACAGGATAATTCGTAGGGACAACCCTTGCGGTTGTCCACTTCCAAGGCACTGATGGGACTCATTTTATTCTTCGAAGAAAACTCTCCTGATCTTTTCTTCAACGGATAACAGGGTTGGATTTTTCAGATTTCTTTTATCTTGAGGTGTTTCAATGGTATCTTCATAGCTGATTTGTGCAGGAGGCATTGAAAAGACAAATATTTTATCAGCAATCATCAGGCTTTCTTCAATATCATGGGTGACACAGATGACAGTCCGTTTATCTTCATGCCAGAGTTCAATAAATTTTTCCATGATGTACTTTTTTGTTTTGATATCCAAGCCTTTAAAGGGCTCATCCATAATTAAGGCTTCCGAGGGAAAAGCAAAAGCCCTTGCAATGGATGCGCGTTGTCTCATGCCGCCGCTGACCCGTTCAGGATAATAATTTTTGAAATCACCAAGTCCAACTATGTCCAAATATTTCTCGGTTATATAAGTCCTCTCTTCAGGTGTATATTTACTTTTAAGAACAAATTCCAGATTATCACGGATGCTTTTCCAGGGGAGAAGCCTGGAATCTTGAAAAACATAGGAAAAAGTAAGATTTTTAAAATCTTCAAGTATCCCTGAATCTGCTTTTTCTATACCGCTTATCAAATTGAGCAGCGTTGTTTTACCGCATCCGGAGGGTCCTAAAATACATGTTATCCGGTTAAGAGGTATTGATAGAGACAGATTTTCAAAAATGGTATGGTTATGATAGGTTTTTTTTAAATCAGTGATTGTCAGATTCTGTTTCATATTTCCACCTTACTATTTTCCCCTCAAATTTTTTAATCAGAAGCTCGATGAGATAACTTATGAGTATGGTTGTAACAGTCCAGGCAAGAAGCATATCGATTTCGATATATAATTTGGATTCCCACATTCGGGTACCTATGGCGTAACGAGGCTGACTCAAAATTTCGGAACCCACGGTCACCTTCCATCCAATGCTGAAGGCAGAAGCAATTCCGGCAAATATAAAAGGAGCGGTAGAAGGAAGATAAATGTTTCTTATAATCTGAAAGATACCAATACCATATACTTTTGCCATTTCGATCAGGTTTTTATCTATATTTTTAGTTCCCTGAAGGACATTGGTGTAGATAATAGGAAAAGACACCAGAAACCCGGCAAATATCGGTGTTTTTTCTGTCCCAAACCAGATGAGCAGCAGAAGGATAACCGACATAAAAGGCGTTGATTTTATCACTGCCAGCAGCGGATGTAAAGATTTTTCTATATAGTGATTTATGCCTGCAAGTGTTCCGAATATCATTCCGGTGACAAGAGACAGAATAAAACCTGATAAGCCCCTGAAAAGTGTAAATATCAGGGTTTTGAAAGCTTCCGCCGACTGAAATATTCTTATCATACTAATAATAATGGATTCGGGTGAGGGTAAAAGTGCTTCGTTATGATAGCATAACGAAGCAGCTTTCCATATCAGAATGATGATGATGACAGAAATAAGAGATATTTTTTTATTCTCCATAGTAGAAGTTTTCATCAGGCAGTTTGCCTCCTATTGACTGTGGTGAAAAGTCGTTAAAGACATTCAGATAGAATTCTATCAATTGTTTACAGTCAGATGTTCTTACAAGTTCTATATTGCAACGTGGGATCGCGCTTTCTGCTGCTTTGGCAGTAAGGCCCAACTCATGCTTTTCAATAAGGCGCGATGCTTCGGCCGGATTTTCATTTACCCAATTTACAGAGTTTTCATATTCGTTCATAAACTGTGTTACAATTTCAGAATGCTGGGATGCAAACTCTTTTCTGACGACAACAGCTGTCATGGGGTATGAAGCATCAATCGGCAATACGGAAGTGGTTGCATGGGCACTCTTCCATTCCTCCTGCAGATTCATTGGAATCTTCACATCCGGGTTTTTCATGGTGACAGCCGTAACAAACGGCTCCGGAAGTACGGCAATAGAGACCTGACCGGCTGCAAAGGCTTGGACCAGTTCAGCCTGTTGAAAGCTGTAGTCGAAATTGACATCTTTTTCAGGATCCAGACCGTTCATGTTCAAAAGATATTTAAAAAGGACATCCGGTGTGGAAGCCTGAGCAAAGGGAAAGATAGTTTTTCCGGAAAAATCCTGCCAATCATTTATCTCTTCCTCGTTAGAAACCACGTATAACATTCCCCATGTACAAATACCGGATATCTGATAGGCTTCTTTTTTATTGTATATAATAGATGCGGTATTTGTCGGAAGAGTTGCAAAATCATACTCACCGTTTAATAACTTAGCAACAAGTGTATCCGGGGCAGGGACAATGTCATAGTTAACGGATACATTTTCTCCAAAGGAAATTTGCTCGTCGATCATTTTTATCATGCCCATAGAGGAGGGGCCTTTCAATCCCGCTATTTTTACTTCTACCGGAGGCGTAGGTTCTTCACTTTTTTGTTCCGAACAACCTGCAGCACCAAAGACTAATAAGCCAAGAATTAAACATAAAACGATTTTTTTCATTGTATCACACCTTTCAAAGGAGTATAATTTATAAATAATGTTTAACCATGAGGATTTTCATTTATTATTATAAGTGTCATAAATGGAAAAGTAAACAGAAAACAAGGGAATAGGAGACTGATAATTCAATCCATAATCTATAATCTATTATCTATAATCTATTATCCCATAATCACTTATTCGAAAAGGAGGAATATAAATGTTAGGGCCTGTTATTAATACGGTAACCGTTATTATTTGTGCATTGATCGGAACGTTTCTGCATGGAGGAATACCGGAGCGATTTAAAGATACAATTATGAAAGCATTAGGATTGACGGTACTGCTTCTGGGCTTGTTAGGTGCATTTGAGGTCCAGCATTTTGTCTTGCTGATCTTCAGTATGGTTTTGGGAAGTATCATGGGAGAGATTTTAGATATCGACGGAAATCTTGACCGCATGGGAAAGTGGATCGAAAAAAAGGCGGGAAAAGGAGAAGGTTCTGTTGCCAAAGGATTTGTTACTGCCAGCCTGATTTTCTGTGTAGGATCTATGGCTGTTGTAGGGGCTTTACAGAGCGGGCTGACAGGAGACCATGAAATGCTTATTGCAAAATCCATTATTGACGGATTCACTTCCATCATTCTTGCTTCAACCATGGGATTCGGGGTTATTTTTTCTGCAGTTATTATATTTATCTATGAAGGCAGCATTGCATTTGGTGCATCATATATCAAAGATTTTCTGAGCACGGAAGTCGTTAACGAAATATCATCCGTAGGCGGGCTCCTGATTGCCGCTTTGGGATTGAACTTTCTTGAAATAAAAAGAATAAAGGTAGCAAATATGCTTCCGGCTTTGCTGATTCCATTCATTTATTTTATTATTAAAGATTTTTTCCCTAATTTTTTTTAAAAAGCAAAGAAAAATGTAGTATAATTAAGAATATCAATGTAATAATAAAATATAGGCGTTAATTTGGAATAAAATAGTTATTATTTACGGTTTTTAATCATTTTTTATGCTTGATTAACGCTTGCATATATATTAAATTATACTTAGCACTCATTAAGGAAGAGTGCTAACAAAATGGTCAAAATATTTTACTTCATATTCATACAAAAGGAGGTTAAATCTATGAACATTAAACCATTAGGAGACAGAGTCGTTATCAAGAGACTCGAAGCAGAAGAAAAAACAAAAAGTGGGATCGTTCTTCCCAATCAGGCAAAAGAACAGCCACAAATGGCAGAAGTTATGGCGGCAGGCCCGGGTGGTACTGTAGATGGTAAAGAAGTAAAAATGGAAGTATCCGTTGGCGATGTTGTCATTTTTTCAAAATACGCCGGTACAGAAATTAAGTATGATGGCGAAGAATATACCATTATTTCTCAAAAAGATATTTTAGCAATAGTCGGATAATCAAAAACTAAAAAGGAGGTTTTACATAATGGCTAAAGAAGTAAAATTTAGTGAAAATGCCAGAAGAAAGCTTGAAACTGGAGTTAATAAACTTGCAGATACCGTAAAGGTCACTCTTGGACCAAAGGGAAGAAATGTGATTCTTGATAAAAAATTCGGATCACCTGTTATTACCAATGATGGAGTAACCATCGCAAGAGAAATTGAACTGGACGATCCCTTTGAAAACATGGGTGCTCAGTTGGTAAAAGAAGTTGCTACAAAAACAAATGACGTTGCAGGAGACGGTACAACTACCGCTACTTTACTGGCTCAGACAATTGTAAGAGAAGGTCTGAAAAATGTAGCTGCCGGTGCTAATCCAATGGTTCTGAAAAGAGGAATACAAGGGGCCGTTGAGGTTGCTGTTGACGAAATTAAGAAAATATCAAAATCCGTTGAAGGAAAAGATAATATTGCTCAGGTTGCATCTATTTCTGCCGATGATGCGGAAATAGGCACTTTAATAGCAGAAGCCATGGAAAAGGTAGGGAAAGATGGCGTTATTACCGTCGAAGAATCCAAATCCATGGGTACAACATTAAACGTTGTGGAAGGGATGCAATTCGACAGAGGTTATCTGTCAGCTTATATGGTGACAGACTCGGAAAAAATGGAAGCCGTATTGGAGAATCCATACATTTTAATTACAGATAAAAAGATTACAAATATTCAGGATATTCTTCCGATTCTTGAGCAAATTGTACAACAAGGCAAAAAACTTTTGATAATTGCTGAAGATCTTGAAGGCGAAGCCCTTGCAACACTTGTCCTGAATAAATTGAGAGGAACTTTCGAATGCGTTGCTGTTAAAGCCCCAGGATTTGGAGACAGAAGAAAAGCCATGCTTCAGGATATTGCTACATTGACTGGCGGCCAAGTGATTTCAGAAGAATTGGGATTTGATCTAAAAGAAACAAGACTTGAGATGCTTGGGAGAGCCAATACAGTTAAAGTGGATAAAGACAATACAACGATTGTTGACGGAGCAGGAAACAAAAAAGATATTGAAGAAAGAATCCATCAAATAAAAGTACAGATAGAAGATACTACTTCTGATTTTGACAGGGAAAAACTTCAGGAAAGACTTGCAAAACTTTCAGGAGGTGTTGCAGTAATTGAAGTAGGTGCAGCAACAGAAACTGAATTAAAAGAAAAGAAACACAGAATAGAAGACGCCTTGAATGCAACGAGAGCTGCTGTTGAAGAAGGCATCGTAGCAGGCGGCGGTGTTGCCCTGGTCAATACCATCCCTGCAGTTGAAGCATATGTAAGTACACTGACTGGAGATGAAAAAACAGGTGCAGCTATCATTAAGAGAGCACTGGAAGAGCCGCTGAGACAAATTGTAACCAATGCCGGCTATGAAGGATCTGTAGTTGTTGAAAAAGTTAAAAACAGTGCAGTGGGTACCGGGTTCAATGCTGCTAAAGAAGAATATGTAGACATGATCAGTGCAGGTATTGTGGACCCAACAAAGGTGACACGATCAGCCCTTCAAAATGCTGCATCAGCATCTGCAATGCTTCTTACTACCGAAGCGGCAGTAGTAGATGTAAAAGAAGATGAGCCTCAAATGCCAGGCGGCGGCATGGGCGGCGGCATGGGCGGCGGTATGCCGGGCATGATGTAATACAGAAAAAGCTTGAACAGAAAAAGCTTGAACAGAAAAAGCTTGAACAGAAAAAGCTTGAACAGAAAAAGCTTGAACAGAAAAAACGGGTAAAGTTAACACTTTACCCGTTTTTTTTTGCCCATTTCAACCATGATTCATCATGTTTATTAATAAAGAGGCCAAAAGAGAAATCGATATGTCGAATAATAGTGAGGAATTGGAACGAAATTTATTTTTTAAAGTCTAATTATTGCAGTAAAATACCATCTATCTATTGAAGCAGGCTGTGATATGCGTTAAAATAATATAGTTGTTTAAAGGGGGAAATATTTATGAAAAAATTAACATTTCTATTTATATTATTAATAGCAGCAGTATTCATTTTTTTCTATGCTTCCGGTAGATTCAGCCCGGGGACTCAAGCGCAGCAGACAGCGGATCCTGTGGAAGAATTCCGGGAGGATGACTTTCAGACTGAAGAAGACCGCTTGGAGGAATCAGATTCTTCAGAAGAAAGCACTACAGATTCCGAAGAAGCGGAAACAGCTCTCGATGAAAGAGATCAGCAGGGTCCTGATTCGGGCTTAGAGGATGAAGGATCGGAGACTGAGATTGAAGTTCCAATTCCGGGAACAGAAGAATATTATAAAGGGGTTACGGTGGTGGACAAGCCTGACCACTTAACGGTATTGGTGAACAAGAAAAATGTACTGAAATCGGATTATGAGCCGTCGGATCTGGTAAAACCGGAGGTGTTTGCACCGGGACGGTCGGAAATAGAGATGTTTATGCGTGAAGAAGCGGCAGAGGCAGTTCTTGAATTGGTCAATACCGCTGAGGAAGAAGAGAATCTGGAGATTTTGCCGGCTTCAGCTTACCGGTCTTATGACCTTCAGACTATTATTTTTAAAAACAATGTCAGCCGAAAAGGTTCGGTTGAAAAAGCCAATGAAACCAGCGCCCTGCCGGGACAAAGTGAACATCAGACAGGTCTTGCCGTGGATATGTCCTGTAGCAGCGTAGGATATCAGATTAACAGTTCATTCGGGGATACTGAGGAGGCAGAGTGGTTGGCAGATAATGCACACCGCTTTGGTTTTATTATCCGGTATCCGGAAGGAAAAACGAAGATAACCGGATACAACTATGAACCGTGGCATTTAAGATATGTGGGAAAAGATACGGCTAAATCTATATATGAAGAAGGACTGACTCTTGAAGAATATCTTGAGAAGCAATAAACATTTTATGGAGATATCTGTATGTGAATAAGAATTACTGTCGGTGACATCCTAAATTTAGCCGGAGAGGGCTATAATATTTATATTGACATCATAAGAACTCTTTGATAACGTATATAAAAATTAGTAAAAAGGAAAGGATGTGAAAAAATGATAGAGGATAAATTCTCTGCAGAAGGTCTTACATTTGATGACGTTCTCCTTATTCCGCAAAAATCGGATGTATTGCCCAAAGATGTGGATACAAAGACAAGATTAACGGAAAAAATTGTATTAAATATTCCTATTATGAGTGCCGGTATGGATACGGTAACAGAATCCAAGCTGGCTATCGCCATAGCCAGAGAAGGCGGTATTGGCATCATTCATAAAAATATGCCTATTGAGATGCAGGCAGTGGAAGTGGATAAAGTAAAAAGGTGTGAGCATGGTGTCATTGTTGACCCTTTTTATTTATCTCCAAATCATGTCATTAACGATGCGATGGAATTGATGGCCAAGTACAGGATATCCGGAGTGCCTGTTGTAAACGATAAAAAGAAGCTTCTGGGTATCATAACAAACAGAGATATCCGTTTTGAAGACGATATGTTTAAAAAAATCGATGAAGTGATGACAAAAGACAATTTGGTAACAGCCTGTGAAGGTATCACCATGGAAGAAGCTGAGAAAATTTTGAAGAAGTACAAGATAGAAAAGCTGCCTTTAGTGGATAAAAATGGCATACTAAAAGGCTTGATAACCATAAAAGATATCGAGAAAAGAATCCTTTATCCTAATTCAGCCAAGGATGAAAAAGGAAGGCTTTTAGTTGGTGCGGCAGTGGGAGTGACGTCTGATATAATGGACAGAGCAGAAGCTTTGATCGGTGCCGGAGTAGATGTGATCACTGTGGACACGGCACATGGACATTCCCAGGGAGTCATCAATACGGTGAAAAGCTTGAGAAAGCAATTTCCGGATGTACAGATCATTGCAGGAAATATTGCTTCCGGAGAAGCTGCGGAAGAACTTATTGCAGCAGGAGTCCATGCCATCAAAGTAGGGATGGGGCCGGGTTCCATATGTACTACGAGAGTCATTGCGGGTATCGGGGTACCACAGATAACGGCTGTTTATGAGTGCGCAAAAGTTGCTCAGAAGCATCGCATCCCAGTTATTGCAGATGGCGGTATAAAGTTTTCTGGAGATATCACAAAAGTCATCGCTGCCGGAGCAGATGTATGCATGATCGGATCCTTATTTGCAGGAACGGAAGAAAGCCCCGGAGAAAAAGTGATCTATAAAGGAAGAAGCTTCAAAATATATCGTGGAATGGGTTCTACTGCTGCCATGAGACAAGGAAGCAGTGACAGGTATTTTCAGGATGATGCAAGGAAGTTTGTACCGGAAGGCGTAGAAGGCAGAGTGCCCTATAAGGGAGACCTGAAGGATACGGTTTATCAACTGGTCGGTGGATTAAAATCAGGAATGGGATACTGCGGGACCAGAAATATAGAGGAGCTAAAAAGAAACGGAAAGTTCATCAAAATTACAAATGCCGGATTAATAGAAAGTCATCCTCATGATATCAGTATAACGCGAGAAGAATCAAACTACAGTGTAGGAGAATAGGTGAAAAAAATGAAATACGAAGGCATTCTTGTCATTGATTTTGGCGGGCAATATAATCAGCTGATTGCCAGAAGAGTTCGGGAAGAAAATGTATATTGCGAAGTTGTCCCTTTTTCTAAAGCTCTTGAATCTGTTAAAGAAAAAAAACCAAAGGGGATTATATTTACAGGAGGACCATCCAGTGTATATACGGAAAATGCTCCTTCGGTACCTGCAGAATTATTTAAAATGGGAATCCCTGTCCTGGGAATATGTTATGGGGCTCAAATCATGGCATATCTTTTGGGAGGAAAAGTCGAAAGGCCGGAATTGAAAGAATACGGGCGGATAAAGCTGAATATTGTAAACGATCCAAGCAGCGATATTTTTTCCGGCATTTCTGCAGAAAATCAATGCTGGATGAGTCACACAGATCATATTGTACAAGTTCCGAAAGGATTCAGAGTGACCTCTGCTACTCTGCATTGTCCGGTTGCATCCATGGAAGATGCAGAAAAAAAGCTATATGCGGTTCAGTTCCATCCGGAAGTTGAGCATACACCTTTTGGGAGGAAACTTCTGAGTAATTTTATCTATAAAATATGTGGCTGCTCCGGAAGCTGGACCATGGCCAATTTTGCAGAAGAGAAAATAAATGAAATAAAAGAAAAGGTCGGAGATAAAAAAGTTATTTGTGCACTTTCCGGAGGTGTAGATTCATCGGTCGCTGCCGTAATGGTTCATAAAGCCATTGGAGATCAACTCACCTGTATTTTTGTGGATCATGGACTTTTGAGAAAAAATGAAGGAGATCAGGTAGAAACTTTATTTAAAGAAAAATTCCATATGAACCTGATACGGGTAAATGCACAAGAAAGATTTTTGAAAAAACTGAACGGCATTGATGATCCTGAAAAGAAAAGAAAAATAATAGGAGAAGAATTTATAAAAGTATTTGAAGATGAGGCATCAACGATAGGAGACATAGACTTTTTGCTGCAGGGAACCATTTATCCCGATGTGGTTGAAAGCGGTTCCGGAGATGCTGCAGTAATTAAGAGCCATCATAATGTAGGAGGGCTCCCTGAAGATATGAAGCTTAAACTCCTTGAACCTTTGCGGCTGCTTTTCAAAGATGAAGTTAGAAAAGTCGGCGAAGAACTTGAAATGCCTCATGAAGTCGTCTGGCGCCAGCCATTTCCCGGACCGGGTCTTGCCATCAGGTGTCTGGGAGAGGTAACCGAAGAAAAGCTTCACATCATCAAAGAAGCAGATGCCATATTAAGAGAAGAAATCAGGATAAACGGGTTGGAAAATGAAATATGGCAGTATTTTGCCGTCCTTCCCAATATTAAAAGTGTCGGGGTCATGGGAGATGAAAGAACTTACGTTCATACCGTAGGCATCCGTGCTGTCACTTCCATCGACGGCATGACATCCGATTGGGCAAGAATTCCTTATGATGTACTGGAGATAATATCCAACAGGATTGTCAATGAAGTGGTTGGGGTCAACAGGGTTGTGTATGATATCACCTCCAAGCCCCCTTCAACCATTGAGTGGGAGTAAGGATTGTCTTTTTTCCGTTATCCTACGCCTTAAGAGAGACAGGTGTCTTTTTTTCCATATGCATCGTTGTACAGTTTTCACATAAAAATAACAGGCAGCTTGAGGAATTTGCTGCCTGTTTTTTTGCTCCTTTTCGGATGTAAGCAAGATTCAGTTTTAGTATTTTGATCCGAATATGCCGCAGTTACAAAATAGAACGACCAACAGTAAGAAGAAAAACAATAAGCTGCTGCCATCTTCGCCAAAAATGCCGCCGATTCCGCCGCAATTGGTAGTATCTGCCATTGAGTAAACCTCCTCAATATAATAGATTTTTTCACTATTATATTATGAAATGAAAAGCATATTGTGAGTATCACTTTTTCTTTTTATCTATTTCTGTATTTTCTGATTTTGGTGTTTTCATTTTACAATTTCCTTCGAAAGAGGCATTGCTTTTTACGATAAAGGTTTTAATGTGGACATCGCCCACAAGTCTGCACGTTTCATGGAGGGTCAGGGAATCCTGTGCTTCAATATTACCATGTACGGTCCCATAGATTTCCACATTGACCGCTTTGACATTCCCCTGGATCATACTGTCTTCTCCGACAAAAAGATTTCCGTCTAAAATAATATCCCCATTAACTTTTCCTTCAATCCGGGTGAGCCCGGATGATTCCAATTTACCTGTAAAAACGGCATTTTTTCCAATCAGTGTATCAAAAGCATTTGGATTTGTATCAATATTTTTTTTGCTCATCAAATAACCCTCCTGTCCCAATGTATATACTAATAATATGTTACTATAAGATGAATTTAATTTCAATTAAAATGCATATACCCATATTAATATAATATCATAAAAAAAGGCCTCATTATCTGAAAAAACCTTTAAGCATCCTTACATGTATAATATAATATAACCATAAATTAATTCTTGGCTTCAGATGGAATTTTCTAAAGGTACATAACTCTATCTGAAGGTCAGAAATCCTTATTTAGGGGCTTTGCAATTCTCAGTTTCGACAATTTGAAGCGATAGAATTGTCAGCCATCGGGAAAAGAAAAGGAGGGCGCCTATGTTTGAGAAAAGAAGAGGGATGCCCCTGAAAATATTATTGGTTGTTTTATTACTGTCACCTATCCTGATTTTTTCTGATTTTTATCCGGATGAAGCGAGAACGGAACAAGTAATGCACAACGAAGAAGAAATACCTGAGAAAATAAATGAGCCGGGTACAGAGGATAGCCCTGATGATAAAGTATTACTGTGCTTCGCCGGAGATGTCATGATGGACAGCTATTTTGAAGATTATATCAGCAATTTTGGAGTTGATTATTCATGGACAAGCGTTGCAGCCATATTTCAGGAAGCGGATATTGCAGCTATTAATCTTGAGACCTGTGTAAGTGAAAGAGGTCAGACACTAAAAAGAGAAGGATATGGATTCAGATCCCAGCCGTATACATTGGAAGGTTTGGTTAACGCGGGCATTGATTTGGTAAACCTTGCTAACAATCATACCTATGATTATGGTGAAGCCGCATTTTTAGATACTTTAGAGCATCTTGAGGGAAATAGTATCATTTATTCGGGAGGCGGCATGAATATCGAGGAAGCCTTTAAAGTCAAGGTATTGGAAAAGAATAACTTAAAAGTTGGCTTTCTCAGTTTTTCGGAGGTCCGTTCATCCGCAGTATATAAAGCAGGAGAAGATAAACCGGGAATTGCATATTTCAATCAGGATGATAATAAAATATTGCTGGATACCGTTACGAAATCAAAAGAAGAATGTGATATTTTAATTATAATGCTTCATTGGGGTGTGGAATACGCTTATGAGCCTTCCGGACATCAGGTGGAATTGGCCCATAGAATCATTGAAGCAGGAGCTGACGGCATCGTAGGTCATCATCCCCACGTACTTCAGGGGATAGAGATATATAAGGGAAAACCGATATTATATAGTGTTGGAAACTTCCTTTTCTTGAAGAAAAACGAAGAGGCCGGCAAAACAGCGGTATTTGAACTTGAGTTTGGGGAGAATAATTTCAGAGGAGGCTCCTTTTATCCTGTACATATTGATAATTGTAAAGCACAGTTGTTGGAAAACAGTGATCCTATGAAGAGAGAAATTATAGAAAAACTTATGGAACGGTCACAGAGATTTGGGACCGATATCAATACAGAAGGAAATATTGAAGTTGAGGTAAGATAAAATGAAAAAGAATTTAGGAATGATGCGAGTTGCTGCAGTGTCCCCAAAGGTGCTTGTTGCAAATCCAAAATACAACATAGGAGAAATAATATCCTGCACAAAGCAGGCATATGCACAGGGCGCTTCTATTATTTTATTTCCCGAGTTATCCGTTACAGGATATACTTGTGGCGATCTGTTCGCACAAAATATTTTATATGAAAAAGCATTGGAAGCAATTGATCAATTAGCTGACGAGATTCAAGATGTGGAAGCTTTGGTAGCCGTAGGGATGCCCGTATATCTGGAAAATAACTTCTACAACTGTGCTGTTTTATTGCAAAAAGGTGAGATTAAGGGTATTGTTCCTAAAACCATTATTCCAAATTATAAGGAATTCTATGAGGACAGATGGTTTGTATCAGGAAGTGCCGTCGGCAGGGAAGTAAAGAGTATCCGGTTTAATGGGAAGGACATTCCCTTCGGTTATCTTATTTTCGAAGATTGCAAACATGATATAAAAATCGGAATTGAAATCTGTGAAGATCTTTGGGCGCCGATTACACCGGGAACACACCTTGCGCTGAACGGTGCACATATTCTTTTGAACCTGTCTGCCAGCCATGAAATGGTAGGGAAGTCGGATTACAGAAAAACACTCATTACCCAGGGAAGTGCTAAAAACATATGCGGTTATGTTTATGCCGCTTCAGGTGTGCATGAGTCCACAACGGATTTGGTTTTTGGCGGAGATTGCTATATTTGTGAAAACGGTAATATTTTAGCTTCAGGAAAAAAATTTGATAGAAATAATACCATTCTCTACGGAGAAATTGATATTGAGAGGATTAAATTTGAAAGAGGTCAGGGACAGAATTTTGAAAGATGCACCACTGTTTACAGCAGCAGAGAAATATACCAACATGTTTTATTGGATCCCCTATGTCTTTTGACTCAAACAGATACCTTTGAAAGGAAATATCCTAAAACACCATTTGTACCAGACAATAATACGATGATTAACGAACGTTGTGAAGAAATCTTCAATATTCAGTCGGCGGGTTTGGCCAAGAGAATTGAGCACATAGGTTCTTCAAGGGTGGTAGTAGGTATTTCCGGAGGGCTTGATTCGACTCTGGCACTGCTGGTTTGCAGCGAGACCTTTAAGCTTCTCGGTTTAGATTCTCGTAACATTATCGGGGTTACCATGCCGGGATTCGGCACTACGGACAAAACTTATCAAAATGCACTTTCACTTATGCAGCATCTGAACATACAGATAAAAGAAATAAATATTGCAAATTCCGTATTGCAGCATTTTAAGGATATAGATCATAATCCTGAAATTCATGATGTCACATATGAGAATGCTCAGGCCAGAGAGAGAACGCAGGTATTAATGGATATTGCCAATAAAGAAAAGGGAATTGTTGTGGGGACAGGAGACTTGTCCGAGATGGCTTTAGGGTGGGCAACTTATAACGGTGATCATATGTCCATGTATGGTGTCAATGCAAGTATTCCAAAGACATTGGTAAGATTCATCATCGAGTGGGTCATGAACAATAAATTTAAAAACCTTACTTTAAAAAGTACACTTCAGAATATCCTGGATACACCTATTTCACCGGAGCTTCTACCGCCAAATGAGGCAGGAGAGATTCTACAGAAGACTGAAGATACGGTAGGACCTTATATTTTACATGATTTCTTTTTATACTATACAATGAGATATGGAATGCGGCCTTCAAAATTACTCCATATCGCAAGAAACACTTTTATGGAGGATTATTCCGGAGAAGAAATAAAAAAATGGTTGATACTATTCTATAAAAGATTTTTTTCTCAGCAATATAAAAGAAGCTGTATGCCGGACGGTCCGAAAGTGGGAACAGTCAGCTTATCTCCTCGGGGAGACTGGAGAATGCCCAGTGATGCAGACGTAAGCATCTGGATTCAGGAGATAGAGTAGAAGTATAAGTATGGATATAAGTGTAAGTATAAGGGCAAGTATATCGTAGGGATAGCCCTTGCGGCTGTCCTGACCGGTGTATAAATAAATATTATATTCTCAAATTTTATTGGAGGACTAAATAAAGGGTATGTCGAATAACATAAAATATAATAGCTGTTCATTAGGGGGAAAATTTTTTGGAAAGGATTTTGAAAACAATTTTTAATCATAGACATAAAACCTTTATCGTATTGGATTTAAAGAAGCAAATCATACGTTTTGTTTTTATTGGATATTTGTCGTTTCTTATATATAAATTACTATTGGAACCTCAAAGATTGCTTTCGCGTGAAATTTTGATCGCCAATAGAGATACATATTTAAATTTAGTACCCTTTAAAACCATATCCCGGTATTTTGAGTATTTTTCATATTTCAAATTATGGGATTGGATATCCAATATTTTGGGAAATGTATTCTTGTTTATTCCCGTCGGATTATTGCTTTCCCTTATGATAGGCAGTCGGCATAAATTACTAATCACAGTTGGTATCAGCCTATTCGTGGTCCTGAATATTGAAGTCACACAGCATTATTTCGGACTGGGTGTTTTTGATGTGGATGATATCATCTTGAATTTGTTTGGGGTTGTCCTGGGATTTATCGGGTATAAAAGCGTCAGGCATCTGACTGATAGAGAATAATTAATAAGAAGAAAAACAGATAGAATGATGGATAGTTTTGCTGTAAGGCAAAACTTTCTCTTGTTAATGAATAAAATCTTTCAAGGAGACCATAAAAACGCCGATAAGACCTTCACCATAGACCTTAGTAGAAGTCTATTGTATAATATTACATAATAATGTCGTGTTTAGGGGGAATTTTTTTGAAGAAGAAATATATATTGGATTTAAATCCGGGAGATGAAGTCGAAGATTTTTTTATGATAAAATCCTTTGCTTCGAAAATTGCCAGTAATAATAAAAAATATTTCGATTTTACGCTGTATGATAAAACAGGAGAAATAAATGCAAAATTATGGGACGTAGCAGAGGAAAAAAGCGATTATCAAGAAGGTAGAATCATTAAAATAAGAGGCAAAGTATCCGAATGGAACGGATCAAATCAGATCAAAATCATTAAAGTAAGAATCTCTTCGGAAAAAGACCAATGTGATCTGAAGGATTTCATAAAAACAGCACCGGAAGAATCCAAAGAAATGTATAAGTATATACTGGAAAAAGCTGAAAGTATCAAGGATGACCAATTAAAAAAAATTACTCTTGAGCTCATAAAAAAACAGGAAAAGGAATTGCTGTATTATCCTGCGGCTATGAAAAACCATCATGCTATTATGGGAGGACTTTTGTTTCATATAAAGAGAATGCTCATGATGGCTGAAAATATGTGCCTGGTTTATACAAATCTCAGGAAAGATTATTTAATGTGCGGAGTCATTCTTCATGATATAGCAAAACTTTATGAAATGGAATCAAATGAATACGGCATTGTATCAGATTATACCACCGAGGGCCATCTCTTAGGGCATATTGTTCAGGGGATCAAAATGGTGGAGAAAGCAGGAGAAGCTCTGGGAATAGACAGGGAAAAACTGCTTATGATAGAACACATGATACTCTCTCATCATAATGAACCGGAATTTGGAAGCCCTAAAAGACCCATGTTTCCTGAAGCGGAAATGCTCCATTATCTGGACCAGATAGATGCACGGATTTACGACATGGAAGAAGCATTGAATCAAACAAAAGCCGGGTCTTTCTCAGATAAAATATGGACCATGCACAACAGGAAACTATACAAGAGTAAAGAGTGAATCAGGGTACAGGTTACAGGGTATAGTTGACAGGGAGCAAAGAAATAGGAATTAAGATTTAAGATTGGAGATTTAAGGTAGAAATTCTTCCCTTTGGCAAGGATTTCTGTCCACAGGTGAAAGATATGATCAGCTTGCCTGAAGATGTACAATATATTTTAAATATACTCGAAAAAAACGGACATGAGGCATATGTCGTCGGAGGCTGTGTCCGCGATACTCTTTTGGGTAAAGAGCCTGAAGACTGGGATATTACTACGGATGCGGTACCAAAGACCGTTAATTCATACTTTGATAAAACCATTGAAGTGGGTAGACGGTTTGGAACTGTTAAAGTACTGCTCAACGGCCATGATTATGAAATTACCACCTTTCGCAGAGACGGTAAATACAGTGATTCACGAAGACCGGACGAGGTTTTTTTTTCCAGTGAGATCAGGGACGATTTAAAAAGAAGAGATTTTACCATCAATGCAATGGCGTATGGTCCGGAAACAGGTTTGATCGATCTATTTGACGGCAAGAAGCATCTTACTCAAGAAAAGATCATGTGTGTGGGAGATGCGGATGAAAGATTTCAGGAAGATGCCTTAAGGATATTGAGGGGCATTCGATTTGCATCACAGCTTCAGTTCAAAGTGGATCAGAAAACCTATTCAGCTATGATAGCCAACAGAGAAAGACTCCGTGATATCAGCGGGGAAAGAATACAACAAGAGCTCAATAAAATACTTCTGTCTATAAAGCCTTCCTTGGGCATTTCACTGATGGACCGGACGGGTATATTAACGGTCCTGTTTCCCGAATGCCGTAGGATTACATATAAGAAGGATCAAATCGAAAGAATAGATCTGTTGGAACCTGATTTGCTGCTTCGTCTGACAGGACTGCTGCATATATTGACGGATGAAAAGGATATGCCCGCTGCGGAGACAGGCAGGGCCATTTTAAAAAGACTTAGATATGACAGAAAAACAGTGATAGGTGCAGCATCCCTTTTAAAGGCGAGAGCCTGTCTTGAAGGCATCGGTTCCTCCTTTGAATTGAAAGGATTGATCAAGGAGATCGGAAAAGAGGATGCACTGCTTTTATTGAAACTATATGAGGTTGAGACTTTGAAAGGGATACATGCTGTTTTTCTAAAAGGATTGTATGAGGATATCCTGAGCAGGGCTGAGCCTGTGGATTATAAAGATCTGGATATAAGCGGCAAAGACTTGATTCAAGCGGGTTTCAAAGGGCATGACATCAAAAAAGCGATAGAAACCCTCATCAGAATCGTTCATAAAGATCCCGGCAAGAACAAAAAAGAAATTCTTCTTGAGATGATAAAAAACATAAGAAAAAGATAAGCAGGTGTTGTATGGAAGAAAAAAGAGGACAATTGGTGGAGGTCATCTATCTTAACACGGATAATGGTTATCTGGTAGGTGTTTTTCATACAGACGAGGACGAAATCAATGTTGTGGGCTATATGCACAGTGCTGTAAAAAAAGGCGGCATATACCGATTGACAGGAGAATGGAAGATGCATGCTTCCTATGGGGAGCAATTTCATTTTAATGAATATTTTGAAGAAATGCCGGAAAGCGAGGAAGCCATTGAGAGCTATTTGGGCTCAGGTATATTAAAGGGCATCGGCCCGAAGACTGCAGCATGCATTGTTAATAAGTTTGGAAAAGATACATTTAAGATTATAGAGAAAAGCCCGGACAGACTTACTGAAGTTGAAGGCATAGGGTCTGTAAAAGCTGCGGCTGTTGTAGAAGCCTTCAATGATCACAGAGAGCTGATGAATATCACCATGTTTTTACAGAAATATGGCATTCAAGCATCTTATGCCGTTAAGCTTTACAAAATATATAAGGAAAAGACAGTTGAAGTTATAAAAGAAAATCCATTTAAACTGGTAGAAGATGTCTTCGGAATCGGATTCAGAACTGCCGATAATATTGCAAAAAAAATGGGTATCAGCAATGATTCTCCTTTAAGAGTTGCTTCAGGGATTAAATATATGCTGAATTATTTCGCAGGAGAAGGACATACATTTGTACCTGCAGAATATTTTTCCGAAAAAACTGCAGGCATATTAGATATATCCAAAGAACAGGTCCATGAACTAATGACAGCTTTGGCTTTAGAGGGAGAGATCCATCTGGAAAATCTGGAGAACCGTACCGTTATTTCTGCCATGCCATATTTTTATGCAGAGACAAATGTTTGCAAGAACTTGATTAAGCTGTTAAAGGCAGAGCCTAAGCCTATTCAGGCAGATATTGACGAGCTCATCCGGATTACTGAAAGTGAGCTGAATATTGAGTTGGCGGACAACCAAAAAAAGGCTGTTAAAGAAGCATTGGCCAATGGGATCTATGTAATAACAGGAGGCCCGGGAACAGGAAAAACAACGACCATAAACAGTTTGATACATATTTTTAACCGATACGGCATGAAGACGGCGCTTGCTGCACCAACAGGCCGCGCCGCAAAGAGGATAACAGAGACTTCAGGATATGAAGCCAGGACCATTCATAGATTGCTGGAGTATTCTTTTTCTGAAGATGAAGCTATAATGCGGTTTAATAAAAATGAGGAAAACACCTTGGATGTTGATGTTGTTATTGTTGATGAAATGTCCATGGTAGACATTTTATTAATGAACGGACTTTTAAAAGCCATAGTCCCCGGAACCCGCCTGATTCTTGTGGGAGATGCCGACCAATTGCCTTCGGTGGGAGCCGGTAATGTTCTGAGAGATATTATCGATAGTGAAGTGGTTCCCTATGAAAAACTCGATGAAATTTTCCGACAGGCCCGCGAAAGCCTGATTGTGGTAAATGCTCATAGAATAAATAAAGGGGAATATCCTGATTATAATGAAAAAGATAAGGACTTCTTTTTTTTGAGGAAAAACAACGATCCCCAAATACTTGAAACCATAAAGTCTTTAAGCTATCAAAGATTGCCCGAATACTATACGGATTGTGATCCTATGCGAGATATACAGATACTGACGCCCGGACGGAAAGGCCTTTTGGGGACACATAATTTGAATAAGGAGCTTCAGAATCTTTTGAACCCTTCTTATCCTGATAAGAATGAAAAGCTCATTAAAGAAAAACTTTTTCGTGAAGGGGATAAAGTGATGCAGATAAAAAACAATTATAATGCTCAATGGCGAAAGACAGATGATTTTTCCGAGGGACAGGGGGTTTTTAACGGAGATGTGGGCTTTATAGAAAAAATAGACAATGAATACGGTGAAATAACGGTTCTTTTCGATGATAACAAAATTGTAAATTATGATTTTTCACAAACAGATGAATTGGAGCTTGCTTATGCGGTGACGGTACATAAAAGCCAAGGCAGCGAGTTTCCCATTATCATCATGCCTATGGGGTGGTTTCCGCCTGTTCTTATGACCAGAAATCTTCTTTATACGGCTGTAACCAGAGCTAAAAGTGCAGTTGTGCTGGTAGGCGGAGAAAAATACCTTCATGGCATGATTGACAATAATCGCATTATCGAAAGATATTCCGGCCTCGGCATCCGCCTTAAAAAGTTTCTGGAAGAGAAAATAATCGAATAATACTTATTGTGCGGACAGCCGCAAGGGCTATCCCTACAATACACTTACACTTATATATCGGGGGATTATCATGGGGAAGAGAAATTTATTTAAGTTTTTTTTTGAGTTGAAAGAGACCTTTCTTGATCTGATTTTTCCATCGGATATCTATTGCATTTCTTGCCATGCACCTATTTTTGACGAACCCTATGCACTTTGTAAAAGTTGCAGACAAAAGATTTCTTGGGTAGCCGGCAAAAGCTGCAGCCGATGCGGTAAACCTTTACAATCATGGTATTTTCCGGACAGATGCAGCGATTGCACTCAAATGAAACATCATTTTACCAGAGGCTTTTCATGTGTTGAATACGGAGAACTTGAAAGAAAGCTTATTATCGGTTTTAAATATAATGGAAAAAGCTATTACAGCAAAAATATAGCAGAGATGATGTATGATAAACTTAAAAGCCTTGATATTTCTATAGATTATATAGTTCCTGTCCCCTTGCATCCCTTAAAGGAAAGAGAGAGGGGATACAACCAATCTCATCTTGTAGCCCGATACCTGTCTTATCTGACAGGGATACCCCTAAAGGCAGATGCATTGAAACGCGTTCGATATACACAGCCGCAAAATAAACTTTCCCTTGAAGAGAGGAAAAAAAATCTTCAAAACGCTTTTAAAGCCTGTCCAAATGGGGTATTAATAAATAAAAGCATACTTTTAATAGATGATGTTTATACAACCGGAAATACTGTTGATGAATGCAGTAAAGCATTGATGGGACAAGGTGCACAAAATATTTACATAATTACTTATGCCATAGGGAAAAATGAATAAATAAAAGGTCTTGACAATAAAATGATTATTATATAATATAAATCAATGTCACACGGTTCAGGTCTGTGGTTGAAAGTTCATGCCAGTCGCAGGCGAAGGAACCCACGTAAGTTAAATAAGCAAAGTCTTAGTTAATGAGCATGGTGCGGCTTAGAAGTAAGACCTGCCAGATTGGATTATCTTTTCTGAGAGGAGTAGTAGTGACGGTAACCCCGGAGCGGACCTTCCGGCAGGCGAGTGTGGGGTCAAAGACCAGGTCAGCTGAATCGTGTACCTTTTCGACAAAAAAATGAATTCAAATAAAAGTAAAGAGGATGGAAAAAAGACTAAAAAGTAATTTTTTACAATTATCCACATTAATTTATTTTGACGGCAATATTTATTTTTTTTAAGAATCATGGACTATCTCATAAAAGAAACTGTATATTTATGCAATGTTAAATCATTTAAATTTAAACAATTATATTATCAAGCTAAACAAATAAAGGTATATTTATGCAGGCTTTCTGCAATAGTTTTTTTCCACACTAATGAATCGCCAAAAATCAATTATCAACAGAGTTATTCACATTATCCACAGAAATTTAAAAGCTGGTAAATACACAAATATTGTCGAGGATTCAAGAAAAAAATTAAGCATAAATGTCGATTTTTAATGAATATTTTTCCATTAACAAAAAATCATAAAATTTTGAAAGGAAAATCAATGATACATAAAGAATACTATATATATATTGCTGAAAGGGGTTGAATTGTATGAAACTATGTATCACAGGAAAAAACTTTACGGTTTCTGATGCGTTAAAAAATGCAATAGAATCCAAATTTGCCAGATTCGAGAAATATTTTAAAAATGAAATGGAAATCAATGTTGCCCTTGAAGTAAAGAAAAACCGCCAGATTATTGAAAGTATGCTGACAGTTGACGGAATTAATATTCGGGCAGAAGAAGTATCCCATGATATGTACACTGCACTTGACCGTGTAGTGGATAAGCTGGCAATGCAAATCACAAGATACAAAACGAAACTTGAAAAAAAGCATAAGATTCATGAAACCATTCGATTTGAGCAGGTTCCTGATTATGAAGAGAACGAAGAAGAAATTGAAATCGTTAAAACCAAAAGATTCGATGTAAAACCTATGAGTGCCGAAGAGGCAGTATTGCAGATGGAGCTGCTGGGACATAATTTCTTTGTTTTCACCAATGCCGATACAGATGAATTCAACGTGGTTTATAAAAGAAAACAAGGGCAATACGGATTGATTGAACCTACCTATTAATTTAAGATCTAAGATGTATGATTTATGATGTAAGGATTATGATGAAAATCTATGTAAGATGGGCATACTGCCCATCTTTCTTTTTTTGTTTTCCTTAAATCATATAGCATATATCTGACATCTTATGTCAAGCACCGAACTTTTGCAGCCGGCCTGCATTGGCAAGCAAAAGCCCCATGAGATATTTGCTTTCAAAATCTCCTAAGCCGCCTGTTATACTGTCACTTTCAGTAAAGCGTTGTGTGGGGTCAAACCCGCAGTATTTACCGTGGATCAGAACGGGAACAGGATGCCAGCTGTGGGAATGCATAAGAGCAGGACTGGAATGATCACCGGTAATGCATAAAACATCGGGAAGTTTACTTAATAAATGAGGAAGTGCTCTGTCGACGGATTCAATACATTTTACCTTTCCTGAAAAATCACCGTCTTCCCCGGCTTTATCGGTTCCTTTGATATGAATATAAAAATAGTTATATTTGTTCGAATTTTTTCGGTATACTTCAAACAGTTCTTCAATGGATTCCGCAGAGGGCAATATGGAAAAACCCAAGAGAGATGCGATTCCCCGGTACATGGGATAGGCTGCAATGGCAGCAGCTTCTAATTTGTATTTATCCCTTATGGACAATATACGGGGTTTTGATGAAAAACCTCTCATGAGAAAAGCATTTGCAGGGTGTTCATTTTTTAATAATTCCATGCCTCTTTCAGTAAATTTGTTAACGATGTCAGCCAGAAACTGTGAACTTTCGTTATTTCCGGCTGCCTTCTGTATCGGCAGATCATCATGAAGCGGGTCCGTATCGGAAATAAGAGATCCCAGTTCTTTTGTCTCAGAAGAGAAAACCGTGACAAAACGATGCTCTTTACCGGGCTTTATCTTTATTCTTACGCCATCGATTTCAGAAACAGAGCTGATAAGCTCACAAAGGGCATCCGCTTTATCATCTTTGATCCTTCCTGCTCTTCTGTCGGTTATAATGCCTTTTGTATCCATGGAGGCAAAGTTGGATCTTGCTGCAATATCATTGGGTTTCAGTTTGATATCTAAGCCTAATGCTTCCAAAACGCCCCTCCCGATCTGATGCTGCAGGGGGTCATACCCAAAAACAGCAAGATGGGCCGGGCCGCTTCCCGGGGTGATACCGGGGAGAATAGGGTGGATTCTTCCCAACATGGAGTTTTTGGCCAGATAATCCAGATTAGGCGTCGCTGCATATTCCAACGGTGTCTTTTTATCAAAATCAGGATGAGGAATATCTCCTAATCCGTCTAATATAATAAGAACAATTTGTGAGTTATTTGTTAAAATATGTTTTTTTATGATTTCTTCATATGTCAAAATATGTACCTCCTAAAAATATTTTTCAAAATCTCATTTATCTTCATTATTTTTTCATTTTAAAAAAGGATTATTACAAAACATTATAGAATTTATTAAAAAATTTATGTTTTTCTCTGTTAAACGATTGAAACTAATATAAATGTTGTTTAAAATTAATATAATGGCATATTAAGCGAGGTGTATTTTTTGTGGAAGCTTTTCCGGGCCTTTTTTCACAAATCAGGATTATAGACATTATAGATATCGCGGTTGTAGCATTTGTTCTGTATAAAATTCTTCAATTCATACAGGAAACACGTGCGGAACAGCTTGTTAAAGGTCTGGCTTTTATTCTTATCGTTACAAAAATAAGTCAATGGCTTGGTTTGTATACCATTCATTGGATTTTGCAAAACACCATGACATTAGGGATGATCGCATTGATTATCGTATTCCAGCCGGAGATGAGAAGAGCTTTGGAGTATTTGGGAAGAGGAAAGTTTCTATCTAAATCCTTTACGGAAATCGATAAAGGCGTTGCACAGGAAATCACTTCCGAAATAATCAAGGCCATCACATATTTTACAAGACATAATGTGGGAGCACTGATCATTATTGAAAGAGAAACCGGCATCGGTGATATTATTGAAACCGGTACAAAACTTAATGCGGAAATATCTGAAGAATTGCTGATCAATATATTTAATGTGAATGCCCCGCTTCATGATGGTGCGGTTATTATAAGAGGAAAAGTCATATTTGCTGCAGGATGTGTCCTGCCGCTGTCACAGAATAAAAATCTGAGCAAGGAATTAGGGACAAGACATAGGGCCGGTATCGGAATAACTGAAAGTTCAGATGCCGTTGCTTTAATTGTTTCAGAAGAAACAGGTGCCATTTCCGTTTGTATCGATGGGAAATTGTCAAGATTTTTAGACATAAAATCTGTAGAACGCATACTATTAAATATATATCTTAATAAAATAAAAGAAAAAAATTCTTTAATGCCTTTGATTAAAAAAATATGGAGGCAGGAGCATGAATAACTTTTTTGACAACCTGCTTAACAAAAGCAGAAAAATGCCTAAAAAAGGGACCAGCATAATGACTAAAATTGCATCCGTTATTATTGCCATTGTTTTATGGATGTATGTAATCGGAGAAGTCAACCCGGAAATTGTATCTGAGGTTAAAAATATAGAAGTTAAACTGGTAAATGTGGAGAAATTGGCTCAGGCAGGCCTAATCGTTATGGGGCAGGATTATTATTCCGTTAATATTCAGGTAAGGGGCAGAAGGAGTGATATCGTAGACATCACTCCTCAAGATATAAATGCCATTGCAGATATCAGAGGCTTTAGCAAAGGAGAAAACAGTGTACCTGTTGAAGTAAACCTTCCGTCAAATCTGGAGGTTGAGTCTATGGAACCGGTTCAAATAAAGGTTACTCTGGATGAAGTGGTCAGAAGACCTAAGCCTGTTCAAATCGAGTTTACAGGATCAGCCGCTTCAGGGTATATTCATGGGTCACCTGTTGTTGAGCAGCCGGAAATTATGGTGTCCGGGCCAGAGACCTTTGTAAAATCTGTAGATCATGTGGTTGCTACCGTTAATTTAAATGATACGGATCAGGATATTCAGCAAAACTTTACTTTCAGGATGGTAGATAGTGGAGGTGATGAAGTATTAGGTGTTCAATCGGAAGATCCCTATGTGAATGTATATGTACCCATATATCGCGTAAAAAGCGTGCCTATAGACGTAACAACCGCTGGGTCTCCTGCCGGAGGGTATGAAATCACATCCACGGTGCAGATACCTTCCAAGGTTGAAATTATGGGAAGGACAGAAAATATAGAAGCAATAGACGGTATTAAAGCTCAACAAGTGTCTGTTGAAGGTATTTCAGAGACTAAGGATTTTATTTTATCCATTGATTTGCCTGAAAATGTACAATTTGTGAATCCTGAAAAGCAGCCCAAAATAAGGGTGTATGTTGAAAAGATTATAAGTATGGACTTGCTCTACGATCCGGAAGAAATACAAATTACAGGGTTAGCGGATGGATATGATGCCGAGATAGAAACCTCGGAACCTGTCAGACTAACTGTTCAAGATATTGAAAGCGTTATCGGGACTCTTTCAAAAGAAGACATTACACTTTCTCTTGATTTAAGTGATTTAGATGGGGAAGGAAAACATTCCGTAAAAGTGACTTGGTCTACCGACAAGGATATTAAGATGATCGAGATGGAAGAAAATACCTTAGAGGTTAGGATTTCCAAGGAAGAATAGGGAAGTACTTGAGTTTTCAAAAGTTCTAAAAAATATGGGTTTTTCATATTATAAGATAAAGACGAAAGCTTATCAGATAAAAGGGAGATGCTTATTATGGAATCTATAAAAAGCAAGATTACAAAAATTGCTGTTAAAGAAGGATTGAAATATATTGAAAAAGACACTCAAGAGAACACGGCAAAACTCATACAATGGGTTGAGAAATTTGCTGCATTGGACGATCATAAAAAAGCAATCGCGTGGGTGAAAAAAAATATTAAGGATTCGGATAGCATACCGGCAAAATTCATCAATAGGATTTTTACGGAGGTTAATCCGAGATGCAGGGAAAAGCTGTTAACCAATTTTATCGTCCAATCTTATTTTATCGGAAGACCTAAAGCTTTTGAAAATGAAAAAAAGTACAATTGTAAAATACCTTGGGCTATTCTGATTGATCCTACATCGGCTTGCAACTTGAAGTGTAAAGGCTGCTGGGCGGCGGAATACAATAAAACCGATAGTCTGTCTTATGAAACACTTGACCGGATTATTACCGAAGGAAAAGAATTAGGTATATATGCTTATCTTTATTCAGGCGGTGAACCGTTGATGCGGAAAAAAGATCTTATCAAATTAGCCGAAAAACATGATGAGTGTATTTTTCTTGCTTTTACCAACGGAACACTGATAGATGAACAATTTGCAGATGAGCTTGCCCGGGTTGGGAATTTCACTTTAGCATTAAGTGTGGAGGGTTTTAAAGATGAGACGGACTTGAGGAGAGGAAATTTATCCTTTGACTACATCATGAAAGCCATGGATATTCTTAAAAAAAGAGGCATTTTCTTTGGATTTTCCACATGCTATCATCCTCAGAACGTCGATGCCGTTTCATCCAATGCCTATCTGGATATGGTCATGGAAAAGGGATGCTTATATGGGTGGTATTTTACCTATATGCCTTTAGGTAAAGATGCAGTTTTAGATCTGATATGTTCTCCCGAAGAAAGGGAAAAAATGTATCATGCTGTAAGAGAATCCAGAAGGACAAGACCCATGTTTGTCCTGGACTTTTGGAACGACGGTGAGTATGTAGACGGCTGTATTGCGGGCGGAAGAAACTATTTTCATATCAACGCCAACGGGGATGTGGAACCATGTGCATTTATTCACTATTCCAATGTAAATATTAAAGATGTGAGCCTGTTAGAAGCACTTCAATGTGATTTATTTAAAGAATATCAAACGAAACAGCCATTTAATCATAATCATCTAATGCCCTGCCCGCTTTTGGATAACCCGGACAAATTACTGGAAATGGTTAATGCGGTATGCGCAAAATCGACTCAGCCTTTAGACAAGGAGTCTGTTGAATGTCTGACCAGAAAATGCATTGTGCCGTCTATCAAATGGCAGTGTACGGCGGAGAGACTCTGGAATGAAAGAAATCAGGAAAAAGAGCCGCCTACGGTGGCTTGTAAATAAATTTCAGTAAACCTTATTAAAAATCGGCACCGGTGTGTCGATTTTTTTAAGACTGAAAAATATATATGGAATCCATAATACTTGTAGAAAACATTAACTGCAAAAACGAAGGAGAAAAAGAGATGGGAAGACTTTTTGGTACAGATGGTGTAAGAGGGGTTGCAAATACTGAGCTTACTCCTGAGCTGGCTTTTAAATTAGGGAAAGCAGGTGCCTGCGTACTTGCTGAAAAGAATAAAAAGCCAAAGATCGTTATTGCGAGAGATACGAGGATATCAGGAGATATGCTGGAATCGGCTTTGTCCGCCGGGATTCTTTCTATGGGCGCAGACGTATTATATATAGGAATCATGCCTACCCCTGCGGCGGCTTATCTGATAAAACATTACAACGCAGAAGCAGGCGTTGTTATTTCAGCCTCCCATAACCCCTTTGAATACAATGGGATCAAGTTTTTTAACAAAGACGGGTACAAATTGGAGGATGCTGTTGAAGACCGGATAGAGAGTATGGTATTGAATGGAATGCCTGAAGATGAAAAAATATGGGGCGAGGCGCTGGGAAAAAGGATGGTAAAAGAAGATGCGCTTTACCAATATACGGAGTTTCTCAAAGAAACGGTGGATGTTTCCTTTGACGGTATGAAAGTGATCATTGACTGTGCAAACGGTGCGGCATATCAGGCGGCAGAAAAGACCCTCAAAGGATTGGGAGCAGATGTGACTGCTATTCATGACCGGCCGGACGGCATTAATATCAATGTCAAATGCGGGTCCACTCATCCGGAAGATTTAAGAAAGTCTGTTGTTGATGCGGGGGCGGATGCAGGACTGGCATTTGACGGAGATGCGGACAGGCTGATTGCCGTAGATGAAAAAGGTAACATTGTTGACGGCGATAAAATAATATATATATGTTCAAAGATGTTAAAAGAAGAAGGAAAACTGAAAGACAACAGAGTCACGGCGACAGTCATGAGCAATATAGGTTTCTACAAGGCTCTGGAGAATATAGGCTGTGTGGCTGAAACCACAAAGGTCGGAGACAGATACGTTTTGGAAAGAATGATTGAAAAAGACAGTATGATTGGCGGAGAACAGTCCGGACATATCATATTTTTAGAGCATACCACCACAGGAGACGGCATCCTGTCTGCTCTTCAGTTGTTAAGAGCCGTTAAAAAATCCGGCAGAAAGCTTTCCGAACTGGCAGGAGAAGTCACCATTTACCCTCAGGTATTGGTAAATGCAAGGGTCCAAAATGATAAAAAATATGAATATGAGAAGGACGAAGTTATACTGTCTCAAATCAAAAAGGCAGAGGAAAAGATGTCATCCGAAGGGCGTATTCTCATCCGTCCTTCCGGCACAGAACCCTTTGTAAGAGTTATGATCGAAGGCAAAGACGAAGAAGAAATAAAAGCTCTGGCAGAAAATCTATCAAAGCTGATAGAAGAAAGATTGGGATGAAAACAGATTACAGAGTATGAGTATAGAGTATAGAGTATGGATTATGGAGTATAGAGTATAGAGGTTGGGGATAGACAGAAATTTAGCTGCAGCTAAATTTCTACCATAAATCTTAGACCTTATTTTCTTTTGTGTCATTGCGATCATATGCTCCATAATCCATAAACCATAATCTGACTTCTGTCATTGCGAGCGAACCACTTTACTGCAATCTCCAACAGAAAGGACGGATATGATGTATGGAATCGTACTGGAAGGCGGCGGTGCAAAAGGCGCCTATCAGTTTGGTGCATGGAAAGCACTAAACGAACTGGAAATCGAATATAATGGTGTAGTAGGGACTTCTATCGGCGCCATAAATGCCGCTTTGATGGTTCAAAATGATTTTAAGGCAGCCGGTGAACTGTGGAACAAAATTCACATTTCAGCATCTGAAAGCATAGGAGCGGAAATCTATCATCAATTGGCCGCTCATGAATTTAAAAGCAAAGATCCTGTGGAAATCAAAAAAGAGATACAGGAAGTTTTTGGTATAGACGGCATTGATATCTCTCATTTTAGGGAATCTGTAAATACCATGATAAAAGAGGATATCATAAGAGGCTCAGGAAAGGACTTTGGTCTGGTGACCATTTCGCTGAAACAAAGAAAAGGGCTGAAACTGTTCAAAGAGGATATTCCAATAGGACAGCTGGGAGATTATATGATTGCCAGTTGCTATCTGCCTATTTATAAAACCATGGCATTAAACGGGGATCACTTCCTTGACGGCAGCTACTATGACAGACTGCCTACGGATATGCTCATAAGAAAAGGCTATAAAAAAATTATAGAGATTAGGCTTTACACACCAAAGCCCGACGAAGAAAAGAAGGATATTCCTTCAGATGTCCATGTTATTACCGTCCATCCGAAGGAATACCTGGGAAAAGCCCTTGATTTCAGCAAGGAAAGAGTTTTAAAGAATATTAAACAGGGATATGAAGATACCTTTAAAACACTTAGTAAGGTTACAGGAAACAGGTGACAGATGACAGATTTAAGAATTGACAATTATGGTGGGTTTTGTTCCAAAACTCCATGCACTAATTACTAACTCAATCTATACTCCATACTCCATAAACCATAATCTGATTTTCTGTCATTGTGAGCTGAGCGCGGCAATCTCAATTCCATATATTTTGTATTGTACAGATATAGTAAAAGCTTTATAATGTACAAGAGACTTAACCATAAATCTTTATCTATAAACCATAACCTTTAAGGAGGTGATTCATGAGCAGATAGGAGAAAATAACTCAAACAAAGCGCCAGAACTGTAAGATCGTTGTATCTTATAGTTGACGAGGTCAGGGGAGTATCGAAAATTCGGCGGATGCCCCTGCGGCTCTTCGGGTCGAAGAGGTTTTACAAACCTGCCGGGTGACCGGCAGAACAAAGTGAACCTTAACAATGCAAAAACACATCGGCTGTGCAAAATAGCCAATCTGTGTGCTGCTAAAATCTGCGGTTTTACCCTGATTTTTGAGCGCCTAAAACTTGGCTCATTTTCCATGGCTTCAAAATTCAGATTATAATTGCAATTGAAATATTTTTGAAGGGAGTTTTTGCTTTGTGCGGAATTGTAGGTTATATCGGCAATAAAAATGCCTGCGAAGTGATTTTAAACGGATTAAACAAACTGGAATACAGAGGATATGATTCCTCGGGAATAGCGTTAAATATCAATGGAAAAATTGAAGTTCATAAATATAAAGGCAGAATAAAAAATCTTGAAGAGAAGCTGGCCCCATTAGGATTCAACAGTCCATTGGGAATAGGCCATACCAGATGGGCCACTCACGGCGCTCCTTCAGACAAAAATGCCCATCCTCATTCAAATATGTCGGGTACCATTGCACTGGTCCACAACGGCATAATTGAAAACTATATACAACTTAGAGAATGGCTGATCAATGAGCATCATGTACAATTTGAATCGGAAACCGATACGGAAGTCGTCGTCCATCTCATTGACCATTATTATGAGGGCGATCTTTTAGAAGCGGTTTTTAAAGCGGTGGAAAAAATGAAAGGTGCCTTTGCCATAGGAGCTATTTGCTGTGATGAGCCGGATAAAATTGTAGCAGTCAGAAAAGACAGCCCTTTGGTCGTTGGGCTTGGAAAAGACGAAAACATTATTGCATCCGATATTCCGGCACTGCTGAAATATACACGGGATGTATACCTTATCAACAACGGTGAAGTGGTACTTCTTACAAAAGAAGGCGTCAGGATTTTTAATGAAAGCAGGGAAGAAATCAAAAGAGATGTTTTCCATGTGACCTGGGATGCGGAAGCCGCTGAAAAAGAGGGCTACGACCATTTCATGCTGAAAGAGATTAATGAACAGCCGAGAGGCGTTGATGCTACTCTCAACAGAAGGCTGGATGATTACAACCGGATTACCTTGGACGGAATACAGATCACAAAAGAAGACCTTGAGAAAATCAACAAAGTCTACATCGTCGCTTGCGGTACGGCTTACCATGCAGGTCTTGTAGGTAAATTTGCCATAGAAAAATTTGCTCAGATTCCGGTGGATGTGGACATTGCTTCAGAGTTCAGATACCGGGAACCTTTTATAGACAACCAGACACTGTTTATTGCCATCAGCCAGTCGGGAGAAACGCTGGATACCCTGGCAGCACTTCGTGAAGCCAAAAGAAGAGGGGCACGGGTCCTGTCCATTGTCAATGTGGTAGGCAGCTCCGTAGCCAGAGAATCCGATGATGTATTCTACACCTGGGCGGGACCGGAGATCGCCGTGGCTTCCACAAAAGCCTATACCACACAGCTGATCTCTATGTATCTCATAGCTCTTCACATGGCAGTGACAAAAGATGCTATATCACAAGATTATTATGATCTTATAGTCAAAGAACTGAAAGCACTGCCGGCAAAAGTCCAGAAGATGCTGGAAAATACAGATACGATAAAAGAAATTGCAAAGATAAATTACGAAAAGCAACATGCTTTCTTCATTGGAAGAGGCATCGATGTAGCCGTAGCCCTGGAAGGATCTTTGAAACTTAAAGAAATCTCATACATCAATTCCTTTGCCATAGCTGCAGGAGAACTGAAGCACGGAACCATCGCCTTGGTCGAAGAAGGTACCTTCCTGACAGCAGTGGCTACCCAGGATCATCTGTTTGAAAAGATGCTATCCAATATCCAGGAAGTAAAAGCAAGAGGTGCTTATGTCATAGGTGTAGCAAAAGAAGGGAACAAAGAGATTGAAAAACAGGCAGACAGGGTGATCTATATACCGGACTGCATCGATGAAGTGACCCCGGTATTGAGTGTCGTACCGCTCCAGCTGCTGGCGTATTATATGGCGGTGCTGCGGGGGTGTGATGTGGATAAACCCAAGAACCTCGCAAAAAGCGTCACAGTAGAATAATAGACCGCTAAAATTCCCCGCATCTGTGAGTTGCAGCTGCGGCCTCAAATGCTCACGTAGCTTCAAAGTACGCTCCGCTTTTCGGTCTTGCTGCGCCTTGAAGCCCTAACGCCGAATCTATGATTCGGATGTAGGTCTCATGCAACGAAACAACAATCTATGATTGTGTTGTTGAGGCTGCGGACCTTCGGGTTTTTTAACGGTCTGAAAGAAAGAAATATTGTAGGGGTCGGGGACATTCCTCAGAAAGATAGATCCCATAAGCGAGAGGTGTGTCCCCGTACATCTGAACTTTAAATTGCCCAGAGGTTTAATTAATTATAACCGTTCTGGTGTCAGCAGGACGGTTATTATTTCCAAAATTCAGAATTGTTACTATAAGCATGTAAGCAGTCAAGTAAAATGTACATTTTTTCGCTACAAAGTGTACACATCAATTAGCCTTGTGTAATTGATTTTCTGTGTTCCAACCTGTAGCTATTACCAGTCATGTTTAAAATCGCACAATGATGACATGGACAATGGGGACATGTGGACAATGGGACAGGGCAATTTTGTCACATAATTTTTGAGCGGATGCCATTTTATTATGACAATACTGCCATCCCCTTGCCAATTCTTAATTATGTTAATTTTTGTAATTTTATCTTCCGAAAGTCACCGCTAATTATTTTATATTTTATAAATAACGTGTTAAAAGTCACCGTCCCCATTTCACGTTAATATGCTAAAATGATAGTATATAGGTGTTTGGCAATATAAAATTACAACTTTTGGCAACCAAAAATACAATTACCAGCACCAACCTAGATTACTTCATTAATGAATTATCATACGATAGCTTTTGCCTGTAAATACCAACATGTGTGAGTGATGCAACAAGCCTATCAACCATTGCAGCAGCTGTGAGCTTTTCATCAAACAGGAAACTTTTCACCTTCCAAACTCAATATTGGTTGTAATAATGAGGCTAATCTTCTTTATCTCATTTGCCATGACTTTAAGTATTACTGTCTGACCCATGCAGGAGGGATTTTAGAATGAATATGAATAAAGGATTTTTAAAGATAGGATTTATCGTTTTAATATTAACTACTGGACTTTTATCTGGATGCGTTAATGAGGAAGCGGAAGAAGGAAAGAAAAAAAATACAGCAGTGGAACAATTAGAGTTGCTTCACGAGGAAGAAATGCCTGACAATATGGCAATGCTAATAGTTAATGAGCCGAATAAAGGAGAAGTAGATAAGATAGAGCACATTAAAAAAACTACACTTGAAGAAGAGGGACAGCAAATATTAATTATACCAGCTTACAATGGATCAAATATTAAAGTTGTTACAGTATCAATGGAAGATGGTAGCTTAATAGAAGAGGAAGATGTTTTTGAACAAGCAAATACTAAAGATAATTCCGCTGTATTATTAGAAGTATTTAGACCGGAGGGTATGCCGCAGCATAAAATAATTGTTGAATACGAAGGTGAGAATGCAGGGTATTTGATTTCATATAATGGTAAAGAAGGAACCCCGCATTTTGAATATGTCTTAAAGGATACAAAAGTTAGTGAAAAAAATAGAACATCTTTAAGATGTTCTATTTTGTAAATCTCAATTTTGAATTAATTATAGCTTTACTATATTTTCAGCTTGATCGCCACGATCAGCTTTTACAACATCAAAGCTCACATCATCACCTTCATTTAAAGTCTTGTATCCATCTGCTCGAATCTGTGAAAAGTGGGCAAAAACATCGTTGTCTTCTTCTGTTGTAATAAATCCAAATCCTTTATCTGCATTAAACCATTTTACTGTACCATTCATATTGAGGTACCTCCTTTATTTTTTGTTTCTGCAATTTATGAGAACAAAAAATTCACATAATATTACAGATTATCCATTGTTAATAGTTCTTATAATCTCTAATATGATGTGAATCTTAAAAAAATTAAACATATATTAAAATTAAAGAGCAAACAATTTCAATAACTATTATACACAATATTAAGCTTTAAGGCAAGTGTTATTGGCATTTCTTTACAAATTCTTCAAGAAAAATTTGTAAAAAATTATATATTATTGAAAATATTACTCAATAAAGGATATAATTTTATATGAAAGTTGAATAGGGTGATGGTTGGCTTATCCCTTTTCAAGGGGGTGAGTAAATAACTATTTTTGAAGCATTAGTTTTAATGATTGCATTTGCGACATTAATATATCGTTTGAAATAAAAAAATCGTCACCCTATTGACACTAGGGTGACAGAGCTATTTTTTTATGCGTAATTCCCTTTTGAGAGCCAACCATCTGGTCCCACTCTCTCTTATTTATATTATATGCAAAGACACATATATGTAAACAAAAAAATGAAATTGTAGTATACTAGATTCTATGTTATTGATTTAAAAAGGGGATAAAGGCTTGAATAAATATGAATTGTTAAAAAAGAATTTTGGTTATAGTGCATTTAAAAAAGGTCAAGAAGATATTATAGATCACATTATGGATGAAAAAGACGTTTTGGGGATTATGCCTACAGGTGGAGGGAAATCTTTGTGTTATCAGATGCCGGCTCTGTTAATGGAAAAAGGTATAACGATAGTGATTTCTCCGCTAATAGCGTTGATGAAAGATCAAGTGGATAGTTTGGATGAAATGGGTATTCAAGCTACTTATATAAACAGTACATTGAATAGCAGTGAAATAAATAATAGGATAAAAGGAATTAAAGATGGTGAACATCAGTTATTATACTTAGCGCCTGAACGGTTGTTGACAGATAACATATATCATTTAACTAGATCGATTGATGTTTCATTTTTAGCAATAGATGAAGCACACTGTATCAGCCAGTGGGGGCATGATTTTAGACCAAGTTACAGAGATATTCCTAAGTTTATAGCATTGCTTGATAAAAGACCTGTTATTGCAGCATTTACAGCCACAGCGACAAAATATGTTATTAAAGAAATCAAGGAACTTATAGGGCTTGACGAGCCATTTGAATTAATCTCAGGATTTGATAGACCGAACTTGTTTTACAAGGTGATAAAACCAAATGATAAATTTAAATATTTAAAAGAATATCTGAACAGTGAGTTTATAAGTGGTTCAGGTATTATTTATTGTGCGACAAGAAAAACTGTAGAGTCCTTGAGTCATAAATTGAAACAAAGTGGATTTTCTGTAGGTGCATATCACGGAGGCATGGATAGTGATACACGTAAAAATGTGCAAGAAAGTTTTATGATGGATAATACCAATATTATTGTAGCAACCAATGCCTTTGGAATGGGTATCGATAAGCCTGATGTGCGCTTTGTTATACATTATAATATGCCGAAGAATATGGAGGCTTATTACCAAGAGGCTGGGCGTGCAGGAAGAGATGAAAAGAAGAGTGACTGCATTTTAATGTATTCTCCTTCGGATATTGTCAAGCAGAAGCTTTTAATTGCTCAGGGAGCATCATCTAAAGAAAGAGAAAAAATACAGTTTACAAACCTTCAGTATTTAGTAAATTTCTGCCATACAGACAAATGTTTAAGAAGTGAAATCTTAAAATATTTTGGTGAAAAAACGAATGTAACCAATTGTGAAAGTTGCGGAAACTGCATAGATGATTCTGAATATACTGATGTGACTATTGAAGCTCAGAAAGTCATGTCATGTATTTACAGAAGTAATCAAAGATATGGTCTCAATATGATTATACAGATTCTCAGAGGGTCAAAGAATAAAAAGATATTAGGGTTTAATTTAGACAAGATTTCAACCTATGGGATTATGGCGGATTACTCTGAAGGTGCTCTTAGAGAACTGACTATGAACCTTATTGCCAGAGGATATATTACGATGACAACAGATGCTTATCCGGTCCTTAAACTCATGAAAAGCTCGAGAGGTGTTCTGAAAGGACAGGAAAAAATATTCATGAAAAAGGAAGCCATGAAGGTAAAAGCAGATAAAAAGGTTCAACAAAAGAGAAAATCAGATTTGGATTTTGATTCTGATTTATTCACGCGTCTAAGTGAAAAAAGAAAAGAAATAGCAGAGCTTAAAAAAGTTCCTCTCTATGTCATATTTCATAATACAGCATTGGAAGAAATGGCGTATTATATGCCCACAAGCAAAGAAATATTTTTGAAAATAAAAGGTGTTGGAGAAAAGAAATTCGATAATTATGGCGATACATTTATAAAAGTCATTAGTGAGTATATGATAGAAAAAGACATTAGTCCAAGGGATGTTTCGGCAAGGTGTAATCAAATGTATGAGGAGTATGAAGCAGACAATATCGCAGGAAGCAAAAGGAACGAAGGAAAAGATAGATATGAATTAACGTATGAGGCTTATGAAAAAGGCTTTAGCCTAGAGGACATATCAAAGATGAGAGAATTAACACCAAGCACTATTGTTAAACATCTGGAGAAGCTTAGTCAAAAAGGATATTTCATTGATTGGAATAAGTTTATTGATAAATCTAAAGAAGATGAAATTTTAGGGGTTATAAAAAATATTGGTACTAACAAACTTAAACCAATAATGGAAAAAGTCGCTGAAGATATAACATATTCAGATATAAAATTGGTTATAGCGAAATACAAAAATAAGTCATCAGAAACGGCTTGAAAAATGAATCTTATAGGGTATATTGATTTTGAAAACTTCAGAAGATATGTTCGCTCAATTATAAAGGTAGAATTCGGTAAACACTAATTATTTTTCGACAATTAACGATAAACAATTATCTTCTATTCAGGCACTGGTCTGGAGAATCCAGAAAAACAAGACATCCTTACAAAATATTGCTCATTTACCCAATTTATCTTGTAATATAAGAAAAGGGTTATAAAGGTATTATGGATGTAGGGGGAATATATATTTAAAGAAAGATAAAACCAGTTTGACAATAATGTGTTGTTGGCTGGTTTTTGTTAGTTTGGCAATTTTTCATGCCTGACCCCATAATAACATAGAGAAGTAGTATCATCTTGTATATCTTTAAACCGCCATGGGATTTGTCCATTTTTGTATTATTAATTTCATTGTACCATTCCGAGTAATTATTCATGATATCACCTTAATCAAATTATATATTTCTAATTCGAAAATACTATGAAAAATCCTTCTTGTTTAATTTATATACGGATACCACTTTATCAGGAGACAGAAGGGACGGACAGACAGGGGGACAGGGACTTTGCCTGAAGGGAATATGTTGAAGAATGATGGTGTGAATTTAAGCTTTATCGAGTTTTGCTTGTGTAGGAGTGAAACGTTGAACCCCTACGTTATGGTGTTGGCGAACAGTGTTCGCTCCTACATAGATAGATGTGATGTTGGGTACGGGGAACTATAATTTGCGATGAAAAATAAGAGAAAAACATATGTTAACATTGTTATATAAGATTCCCTGGGTAAAATCTGTGAAGAATCTAAAGACTTCGACATCCATAGTATTATAACAGGAATGTACATTGGCGATTACGGTAATTCGATATCGTCCTTCTTCTTTCAATTTTATATAATCTTTGAAATAATCGTCTTGTAAAGCTATGCGTTGCTTATCTTTAAATTTAAAAATCTTCCAATTCAGAGTTATACTTTTCTATTCTAACAGATACATACGCATCATTTGCATTTATAATATTTCCTTCAAGTAATATTTCCGAATGATTCGTGTTAATATACTTTTTCCGGTTTAATAATATTACTAGATGAAAATGCACTAAGTATTCTTGTTCTTTCAATGACATGGCTTGTTATATGGTTTTATGTTGTTAAATTCCTTTAATAATAGTATTCTATTGTCTTTATATATAACTAAATCAAATGTATAATCTTGATTCTTAATATCTATATATGCTTTTCGAGGTTCGTTTGCAGCGACAGAATCACTTGTGTAGTTGGCTTGATATCTTCCTGAGTCATCTACTACATCTATTCGTACAAAATAATGTGGAACTTTTATTAGAATTTTTTCACCTTCTATTTTATAATTTCCATGGTCTTCGATACTGTAATTTTTGTATTTCAGAGTGATTGTGTTCGTTTCTTTATCATAGTAATTAGTTAATCCAAATAAACGTGGCAAATCGCAGTCATATATATATAAATCATTATTTTTTGATATGGGGTTATATTGCATTCCTATTCCTGAATCAATTAATTTCCCATAGTAATATTTTTTTATAGAGTTATTATTATTACTTATTTCAAAGCTATAGCCGTTTCTTTCAAATATATAACCGTTGCTATCTTTTTTAGACATGTCATATTTAAACCTTTCAGCAATGGCTTTTGAAGAAATCATTACTTTGTACCCATTATTACTTCTATCTATAAAACCTATTTCTTCTTTATTATTTATTATTTTATCATCCATAATTTTAATTAACATTTCTTCCTCAGAAACATATTCAATGTTAAAAAGTAAGTTTTGATTATTGGCATCGACATTAGTACTTGTATCATTTGAAACAAAATGTACTTCTCTTAGCTCTTTATTCCACGTAATGGTTCCTAAATCAGAAAGAGATTTCATTTGAATAGCTGTATAGCCATTGATATTAAAAGAGGGGACTTCTTTACCATTTATATAAGTTTTAATATCGGTATGAATCACATCCGCTATTTTATTTCCTATTTCATTGTTATCGTGACCTACTGAAATAGGTGTTATTTCTTTATCAATATGAGTAGTAATCGTTAGCGTCCTTTTTTGGGGGTTCCATACAACATCAAATCCATATTTTCTTAAGTTTTCTACAACGACAGCAGTAGACCCATCGATGTTCATGGAGGGTATTTGATACCCATTCACATAAGTTTTAATATCAGTAGAAAGTACTTTGTTAATAATTGTTCCGATTTTAATATCTTCTGCAAACACATACGTTGAAAGCATTGTCGTGAAAATGAGTAAAGATAGTATTATACGCGTGATTGCATTTGAAGGGATTCCCGACTTGTTAAACATATGATTTACCTCTTTATTTATGAATTGTATCTTTTCTACTATTTTAACATAAATGTAGTCTTTATGTTATTTTAAAATGAAAGGTACATAACAACTCGTTATTGCTATATTATGGAATTTTTTACAATCCAGATTAAAGGAAATATGGTATAATTATAAATGATTAAAGTAGAGACTATAGAAAAAAGGGGTAGTAATATGGAATCACTAATCAATACGTTTATTACTTCATGGTACATTTGGGTTTTAATTATTCTAGTGTTTATTTATAGACTGTTTTTACCTAAGATTAAAGGTTTGTTTGGGGAGAAATCTGTTGCTTTTTTTCTTTCAAGGCTTGACCCAGATAAGTATAAAGTAATAAACAATATTATGTTACAAACAGGAAGTAAGACAACCCAGATTGATCATATTGTTGTTTCTAATTATGGGATATTTGTAATAGAAACAAAGAATTATAAAGGTTGGATTTTGGGTAATGAGTATGATGATTATTGGACCCAAGTGATTTATAAGCGTAAAGAAAAGCTGCGTAATCCGATAAAGCAAAATTACGGACATATACAAGCACTGAAGCAAGCATTGGATGAATATGATTCTATTAATTATGTCTCTATAATAACATTTACAACACAAGCTGATTTGAAAGTTAAGACTAAAACAGAAGTTGTATATACTATTAATTTATCAAAGACTATTAATGAATATAATAAGAAGACAATTTCTAACTCCGATAAAGAGAAAATATATAAGAAGCTACTTTCTCTTAATATAGATAATAAGGAAAAAAGAAAAGCACACGTTAAAACGATACATAACGATATAGCGGAAAAGAATAAAAAGATTGATTCGGATATTTGTCCTAGATGTGGAGGGACATTAGTTACACGAAATGGAAAATACGGTCAATTTAAAGGGTGCAGTAATTTCCCTAAGTGTAAGTTTGTTTTAAAATGAGACTGATAATTATATAAGGATAAAAGGGGACGAAAGGGACGAAGGAATTTAGGCATATGGAAGACATGGTGGTTTATATGTTTGGTTAATCAAACGGCGACCTAGATAAAATAATAAGCAATTAAATAATTTCACAATTAGAAAAAAATAAAATATGTTTAATGTAATATAAAAGTGTAACAAAATGCAGTCAAAGGGACGCTTGGGGACAGGGCAATATTGGCACATCCCAATTGTTGGACCAATTACAAGTAATTATAAAGGGATATGATATAATGTATAGATGCATTTTTTAGAATAATAACAGATCCTTTTAGAATTACCCATTTCTTTATTATGGGGATACCTAATGAGATTGCGTTACAGGTTGCTCGGAATGTATCACTGGAAAGAAAAGTGGGGTGACATAAATCCATTGATCCCACGTCGATAGGCTCTTCGAAGATGCCTCTCGAAATGACAGCAAAACCAGGAAACATTACATAAAGATAATTTGTGATATAATATTGCTATTAAGAGGTAATCGGATTCGCTAATGCGAGTGCCCTAAAGTGTACTTAAAGTTATAGCCACTCTGGACTAGCAGAGTGGCTATAACTTTTTAATAGAAAGAGCTGTTATCAGCAACATACCAAACAATATCATTATGGATAGCGTTTGTCATTCGGGACGGACACGATTTAACTCTAGATTTACTATAATAAGATTATTATCTACAGTATTTCAAAATTCATTACAGGTATAAACCGTAAACTTGTATTTAGATCCTGCATATTCTTCACATAATGTATAAGAAAGCAATGTTATTGCCTTAGAAGCTTATTTTTCCGATGCCATCCAAGATATTCATAGTTCCTAAAACGAGTGGCTATTTTATTGGTATTCCTTCTCATTGTTTTGGGTATAGTTTTAGTAATAGTTTTTTCAGTATATCAGTATATCAGTATAAGAAAATAACACAGTGAGGTGAAATATCCATGGTCAACAATAATCCTTCTAAGAATCAAATTAATAATGCTGATTGTGAAGAGCAGATGCTAAAGGAAATCTGGCTTGCAGGAGGATGCTTCTGG
>JAENZQ010000062.1 GCA_016841185.1 Anaerovorax odorimutans | reverse complement strand
AAGACAGCCTTGGGGGGTCAGTTGCAGAAGTTGGCAGACAAAAGGCAAAGGATTCTAATATTTTTGTTCCGCAGCAATTTGTGAATCCAGATAATCCCCAAATACATTATCTGACTACAGCCCAGGAAATATGGCAGCAAATGGCTGGAGAGGTGGATATCTTCGTATCAGGATTAGGAAGTGGAGGTACTCTTGGAGGGGTGGGCAAATTCTTAAAAGAAAAAAATCCGAATTCCAAGATTATTGCCGTTGAGCCTAAAAATGTGTCGGCACTCCTTGGAGATGAGCCTGGACTGCATAAGATTCAGGGAATTGGGGATGGATTCATCCCTGAAGTTTTAGATGTAAGCCTCATTGATGGCGTCATTGAAGTAACAGATGACGATGCCATTTACACTGCAAGAGAATTGGCGAAGGGCCAAGGTATTCTGACAGGTACTTCTTCAGGGGCTAATGTATGGGCAGCCATTCAGGCAGCAAAACAATATGGTCAAGATAAAAAAATTGTAACCATTTTACCCGACAGGGTAGAAAGGTATTTTAGCACATCACTTATATAAAATTTTATAATATTTCCCTTAAAACCGGTGTTTTGAGGGATTTCTTATTTTTAGTCAAATTGGACATATATACTTATCATTACAATTACTGAGGGATTACACCTTCCTTTTAATAAGGTATAATGGCTTAAAAGGAGGGAAGAACAAAGATGAAAAAAATACTAGTTGGATGTGCACTTGTTTTATTCCTTTCCTTAGGGCTGACCCCTAAAGCTGAAGCAGCCAGTACGCAATATCATACAGTTGTTTGGGGAGATACACTCTGGAAGATTGCTGTAAAGTACCAAGTAGGCTGTTCAGAATTAATCAATGCAAATACACAGCTGCAAAACCCTGATCTTATCTATCCGGGCATGAAAATCACTATACCGGCTGAAGCACCGGGAAGAGCATTTGAGCAGGAAGTAGTAAGATTAGTGAACGTAGAAAGAGCAAAATATGGGTTGAATCCCCTTTCAGAAAACTGGGAGCTTTCACGGGTAGCAAGATACAAGTCAAATGATATGAAGGATAGAAGATATTTCTCTCATACTTCACCTACCTATGGATCTCCATTTACTATGATGAGAAACTTTGGGATAAGGTATACTGCTGCTGGTGAAAATATTGCAATGGGTCAGAGAAGTGCGCAAGAGGTCATGAATGGCTGGATGAATTCTCCCGGTCATAGAAAAAATATTCTAAATGCAAACTTTACACAAATTGGTGTAGGTTATGCAGTAAATTCAAACGGTACTCCTTATTGGACACAAATGTTCATTAGACCATAATAAAGGTCAAGCTATAAGTACAAAAAAAGGCTATTCCAGAGCTAAATCTGAGGATAGCCTTTTTCAATTGTAATAGTTTGACACGATATCCATTTGGTTTGGTATAATATAAGCGTTGATAGAAGTTGATAGAAACGGAAACATCTTTTTAAGACTTTCAGTAAGCTTTAAAAAGATTCAAAGGTTCGGAGGAGGTAACAGATATGGAAACAGTAAAAACCAAAGCCTATATGGCCGCACTTTTATATGCCTGTATTGTCGGATTCAGTTTTTTAGGAACAAAAACCTGTGTGGAAGTGACTACACCGCTGATTACTTTGATCTGGCGTTATAACATGGGTTGTGTGGGAGGACTGATCCTTATTATTTCCGGAATTGTCCGAATAAAATTTAAAGGCCGGGACAGTAAGAAATTAATATTGCCGGCTGCTTTTTACATAGGATTCATGGCAGTGCAGGCAATAGGCCTGAATCTGGCTACTTCAATTGAGGGGGGCATCGTATTCGCCATGGTGCCGATTTTTGCGCAGGGAATCGCTTTTTTTCTGCTCAGAGAAAGGACATCTGCTCTGCAAAATGTTTTTATCTTAATATCTGTAGCCGGTATTGTTATTATGTATACTTGGGGGTCGGTCGGATTAGGCGACATAAACCCAGCTGGTTTTTTCATCCTGTTGCTGTCCAGTCTGCTCATGGCTTTCAGTAATGTTTTTATGCGGTATGCGAGAACTGAATTCAAAGCACTTGAAGTGGGTTGCTGTATTGTCATTATGGGTTGTATATTTTTCAATTTGGTTTTTATTGCAAATTTTCTGTTGAAAGGAATTTTTCCGCTGACTCAGTACATTTCGCCATTCACTGGTGGAAGGGGAGGTGCATTTACATTAGCGATACTGTATTTGGGTATTCCATGTATGTTATTCACTTCTACTTTGATTACTTATGCACTATCTCGTATTGAAGCAGTTAAAGGAACAATTTTTGGAAACCTTTCCCTTGTCATAGCTGTATTGGCAGGAATGCTTTTAAGAGGAGAGCCGTTTTTCCTGTATCATTTCATTAGCACTTTCCTTATTATTGCCGGAGTCATTGGAACCAATATTTTTACAGAAAAAACTACGTTAAGCGGAGGTAAGTTATAAATGTATCAGTATTTTAGCATTTGTTTTGGGTTGATTGAATTTATTATGGCAAGATAGGTAAAACCTAAAAAAAAAGACTTGGAGGATTAAATAGCTGTATTGAAAGGTATATGAAGCTTATAAATAGGATATTGAAGAGGAATTCATTCTTATAAAACCCGGAGATATTATGATATAATAATCAAACGTAAACGTAAAAACACATTAGGAAAAATAAGGTGGGAAGCCGTTATGCCGAAAGTGAAACAATACAATACCAAAAGTTTATATTTTCCAAATCGAATAACGAGAGCCTTGGATGGAATCCTGGACCATCCCCTTACCATTATTGAAACCCCTATGGGTTATGGGAAAACGACTGCTGTAAGAGAATACTTAAGAAACGCCGAAGTCAATATGTTATGGCAAAAAGTTTCTGAGTCCTCAGTTGCCGGCTTTTGGAACAGTTTCTCCAGATTGTTCAGAGATCTTGATGATAATCGTTCACAAAGTCTTACGCAGTTTGGTCTGCCGGATGACACGATATCGGCACAAAAAGCAATCAAGCTGATAGAGGAGATTAAGCTGTATGATAAAACCGTTTTAGTGATCGATGATTATCACTTCATAGATAGTTCTGAAGCAAACAGTTTTATAGAGCGCCTTGCTGAAAGAGAAATAAAGAATTTACATGTTGTTCTGACCGCACGGTTTATAAAATTTCAAAGACTTGAAGAGCTTTTACTAAAGGGTTATTTGTATCATATTACAAAGGAAACTTTTGAACTTAGGTCAAAAGAAATCAAAGACTATTACAGGACCTGCGGGATAACCCTTAATGACAGTGAAGCACAGCGCCTTTATTCAGATACTGAAGGATGGATCAGTGCATTGTATCTGTTTATGTTGGAATACGCGAAAAAGGGCAGCTACACGCCGGTGGAGAGCATCTATAAACTTCTCGAAAAGGCGGTATATCTGCCTCTATCCGACGAAATAAAAGACCTTCTTGTCACCATGTGTATTTTTGACAGCTTTACTCTGGATCAAGCCAAATACATGTGGGGAAAGGAAAACACTACCCGGTTTCTTGCCGTGCTAATAGGTAATAATTCTTTTGTTACATATGACAGCAGAATGAGAACTTATAATATCCACAGCATATTTACAGGATTTTTGAAAGAAGTCCTTGAAGGAAAAGATATAAATTATAAATCAAATCTGTATACAAAAGCTGCCCGGTGGTTCATGGAAAAGGGCGAATGGATTACTGCACGGCGCTATTTTTATGAATGCAGAGACTTCGAAGGTATTTTATTTGCTTTGGAAAAAGATAGATCCAATGATTATACTGAAGAGAATAAAGATATGATCAAGAAATATTTAGCGGAATGCCCGGAAGAAATCAGATCGAAACATCACTATGCGCTATTGATATATGCCATGCATTTGTTTGTTCATAAGGAGTTGGAATTGTTTAATGAAGTATGCTGTGAAATCAGGAACAATATAGAGAATGATAAAACCCTGAATCAGAATAGGCGAAATCAATTAATAGGTGAATTTGAGCTTTTACTCAGTTTTGCTGAATTCAACGACTTGAAGAAAATGTCTGAAAGGCATCGGAAAGCCTGGCAGTTATTGAATCAGCCAACATCCATTTATGACACCGGAACCAATTGGACTTTTGGCACACCATCGGTATTGAGTCTGTATTACAGAGAAAGCGGAAGATTAGAGGAGCATATAAGAGATATAAAAGAAGGATTACCCTATTACTACCGCCTGACGAAAGGACATGGTTCTGGAGCCGAGTATGCTATGGAGGCAGAATACTACTTTAATCAGGGTGATTTTGAAAATGCCGAAATTTTAGCCCAAAAGTCCTTACTTAAGGCACAATCTGGAGTGGACGAGAATATTGCTTTCAGTGCACAATACTTTCAGATTCTCATCGCTTTTATGAAGGGTGATTTATCAAGAGTGATGGCACTTATGAATAAAATGCATGAGGATATGTCAAAGAGTAATGAATATCATTTTATCCATACGGTTGAAATCTGTGAAGGATGTATTTTTGCCTATCTGGATCAGATAGATAAAATCCCCGATAATTTGAAGGATGTTGACTTGGGTAATCCAAAGCTAAGATTTCCTGCTTATTCCTTTTTTAATGTCATGTACGGCAGAACACTCTTAGTTAAAGGAGAATATTTAAAGCTTATAGGCAGTGCAGAGCACTTTATTGCCATATCTTCGGTTTTTTCCAATCTGTTGGGGTATGTTTATACCTATATATATCTGGCCGCTGCATATAGAAAAATATACAGAGAGGATGAAGCACTGTCCAATTTGAAAAAAGCCCTTGACATCGCCATGCCGGACAAGCAGTACATGCTCTTTGTAGAAAACTGCGATTACATTGCACCTCTCTTCGAAAAAATTTCTTTAGAAGGTAGTT
>JAENZQ010000061.1 GCA_016841185.1 Anaerovorax odorimutans | reverse complement strand
AGGTTAGAGGTTAGAGGTTAGAGGTTAGAGGTTAGAGGTTAGAGGTTAGAGGTTAGAGGTTAAGGATGGACAGAAATTTTCTAAAGAAAATTTCTACCTTAAATCTTAAATCATAAATTGCAAATACATTTATACGGGAGGACGATAAAATGTATGATAGTACAGATGTGGCAAAGGCGGCCATTAAGCTCGCCATAACATCTTCAAGGACTTCGGAAGAACAACTGATAAGAAAATTGAAAGAAAAGGATATACTTGCCGTTGCCGTAGATGTAGGAGGAAACATCATTGAGACCATCCATATCGTCATTGAAAGAGCAATACTGGCATCGCGCAAAAACAAGCTGACAACAGAATGTCATGTACATGATGGTGCTATAGCAGGTGCTGCAAGAGAAGCCATTATGCAAATTGCGTCAAAAGCAAGCGGTTTGAATGGTGGCGGGAAAATAGGCATTTGCCGTCATAAAGAACATTTAAGTGTTTGTATTTTTATGAGCATCGGACTTCTTCATCTGAATGAGGTAGTTATTGGATTGGGTCATCGCTCTATTCCGGAAATATCGGACATAACAGAAAAATAGAAATAGTATTGCATCTAAATATAAGATAATATAAAATAATACATTGTTGAGGTTAAGTAGCCATGTAGGGATAAACATAAGTCTATTTATTTTCTCTCTGAAGCTATTTACTATTATTTTTAATCATGCTGTTGGAGGGTTTTTTTATGCATTTTTTTTTGATGATTCTCTATATATTTATTATTGCAATTATTTCTTTTTTGAGTAATAGAAGGATAAACGGCATTTCAGACTTTCTTATGGGATCAAGATCCATAAATCCCTGGTTGTCGGCTTTTTCATATGGTACAGCCTATTTTTCTGCAGTCATGTTCATAGGATATGCCGGTAAAATGGGATGGAGTTTTGGAATGTCTACATTATGGATCGTTTTTGGAAATTCAATAATCGGCAGCTTTTTAGCATGGCATGTACTTGGTAAAAGAACCCGGGAAATGACACACCGCTTAAATGCTTCCACTATGCCGGAGTTTCTCGGGATACGTTATAAAAGCAAAGGACTGCAGACTATTTCAGCTTTGATAATTTTTATTTTTTTAGTACCTTATTCTGCTTCGGTATATAAAGGTTTAGGATATTTGTTTGAGGAAATATTTGGGATGAACTTTATGTATGCTCTTCTTATTATGACGATACTTACTTCGTTCTACTTATTTTTCGGTGGTTTTGTGGCGGCAACAAGAATCGATTTTTTTCAGGGAATCATAATGATTGTCGGCGTGATTCTTATGCTCTTTTTTGTCATGTCCAATGATGCGGTAGGAGGTATATTTCAAGCTTCTAAAAAACTTTCATCAATAGATCCCAAGCTTTCTGCTCCAATAGGTCCGCCGGGTATGGTGCCACTGGCTTCACTGGTTCTGCTCACCAGTCTTGGCAGCTGGGGGATGCCGGGTATGGTGCATAAACTATATACCATAAAAGATGAAAAATCGATTATGGCTGCCAAATGGGTATCTACAGGATTTGCAGCCCTTATAACCTTCGGCGGGTATTTCACAGGTGTATGCGGCAGGCTTGTTCTGGAGAATAATAAACCTGAAACTTTTGATATGATTGTTCCACAGATCCTTTCCAAAACGCTGCCGGACTGGGTATCTGCCATAATCTTTGTTTTGATTCTTTCAGCATCCATGTCTACTTTAGCTTCACTGGTATTGGCTTCCAGCTCGGCTATTGCAGTAGATTTGATTAAAGGAATCGTAAAGCCGGACATTAAAAAAGAAACCATGGTTAAATTAATGAGAGTGTTATGCGTTTTTTTTGTTGTTCTTTCATTCATCATGGCAACAGTCAATACACCGGTGATTTCCCTGGCAGTGGTATCATGGGGTGCCGTATCGGGTTGTTTGTTGGCCCCTTACTTATACGGCCTCTTTTCAAAGAATGTTACCGCTTCAGGTGTTTGGGCCGGATTGATGACCGGGCTTATCGTTACCGTTGCAGGTGTTATCAGGTATGGCTTTAACAGTCCGCATATTCCCTTAATAGGAGCCTTATCCATTGTTCTGCCATTGCTGATTGTTCCCATTGTCAGTCTTTTTACGCCTAAAACAGAAAAAGAATATTTGGATTATATATTTAAATGTGATAGAAGAACCAAATAGATAAAGTCACTCATATTTATACAACAGTATTCAATTCATAAGTTACTATGTCTTCAACTTGAGAATCACCCGTTCGGGTGATTCTTTTCTTAACGGAACCAATAACAGATCTTTATGAAAAGTTATATTAATTCACTGATCTTATTTATAAATACTTTTATAGGCTCGCATTGATATTTATTTTTTTTCCAGATCATACCGATTTTTGTTTTGATAGGGTCTTTGAGAGGAATAGCTGCAATATGAGAATCTTCTTTAAATATTTCTTTATACAAAAATGTAGCTGCCATATTATTATCAACAAAGTATTTAAGGGAAGACAATTGGTTTGAGTGCAGAATAATCATTGGTGTGGCATTGCTTTCTTTATATTTTTTACTGATTACTTTGTAGTGATACGAACCTTCAAGGAGGAGAACGATGGGTGTTTTCTTTATTTGATTGAAAGTTATGATTCTTTCTCTGGAAAGAGGATTTTTTCTGTTGACACAGAAGCAAACTTCTGTTTCCAGGATTTTTTTTGTTTCAAAATACGCATTTGTTTCATCCTCTAAAATGATAAAAGCTAAATCAATGACATCCTCTGTCAGCATTTTGGCTGCATCGATTGAAGCATATTCAAAGAATTCAAGTTGAATATCCGGGTGCTGCTTTTGAAAAGCTGAAAAGATCCTGGGCAATAGAAATGTACCCATAATAGAAGGGATGCCTATCTTGATCCCGTGTTTCTTTTTTACTCCAAGGTCCAATATTTCATCATAGAAATTGTCAAGACAGTTCAGGAGTTGATTAGCTTTATTCAGAAAAAACAGGCCTTCCCGGGTAGGAGAGATTCTTTTGTTTTTTCTTTCCAATAAAGATATGCCGAATTCCTTTTCCAGTTCTTTGACGGCATTGCTGAGGGAGGGCTGAGCAATGTGCAATTCTTGGGCTGCTTTAGTAATATTATTGTATTTGCAGACGGCCTTGAAATATTGCAAGTGATTGATATTCATATTTATACTCCTCCTGAATATATAGTTTAAAACTATAATATCATATATTTTTAATATTTTCATTAAATGACAAAATGTTCTATTATATATGTAGAATATTAATTAATTTGCATTTTAGGGGGATATGTTTTGAATGCATCAAATCTTAATTTAGAAGAACGTATCAGAAATACAGCATTAATGAATAAAATTACCGATGATGAAAGGGCCAGCTCATTGATAAAAGATGGCATGACGGTAGCAGTCAGCGGTTTTACACCATCCGGGTATCCAAAGGCGGTTCCGGTGGCTTTAGCCAATAGGGTTAAAAAAGAAAATGTTAAAATGAAATTAAACCTTTTTTCCGGCGCTTCTCTTGGACCTGAGATAGACAAAGCTTGGACCGAAGCAGGAATCATTTCTAAAAGGCTGCCTTATCAGACAACGGATGTACTTAGAAGTAAAATCAACGCCGGAGAAGTGGAATTCCTGGATATGCATTTAAGCCATACACCACAATATATACATTATGACATGCTTCCTAAAATTGATATTGCAATTGTCGAGGCAGCGGGTATTACGGAAGAAGGGAATATTATTCCCACCATGGGTTTGGGTAATACACCAACCTTCATAAAAAAAGCGGATCAGGTAATCGTTGAAGTCAATCTGTCAAAGCCCTTGGGGTATGAAGGGATGGCAGATATTTATATAACAGAAAATCCGCCTGACAGAAAGCCGATTCCGATACTGAAGCCTGACGAGAGGATTGGCACACCATTTATACCTTGTGGAAAAGATAAAATTAAGGCCATTGTGATTACAAACGAACAGGACAAAACAAGAGATTTGACAGGTGTTAACCATGTTTCGGAAAGGATATCTGAAAACATACTTTCTTTTTTGAGAAGTGAAGTAAAAGCCTGCCGGCTTCCTTCTAATTTACTTCCCATACAGTCCGGAGTCGGCAGTGTAGCCAATGCGGTTTTGTATGGATTGTGTGAGTCCGAATTTAAAAATCTTACCTGTTACACGGAAGTGGTACAGGATTCTATGTTGGATCTTTTGAGATGCGGCAAAGCAGCAGTTGCCTCAGCTACGGCTGTTAGCCCGTCGCCTGCAGGATTGAAACGATTTGAAGAAGAAATAGATTTTTTTAAAGATAAAATTATTTTAAGGCCCCAAGAGATAAGCAATAATCCGGAGGTTATCAGGCGGTTAGGAGTTATTGCCATTAATACGGCAATGGAAGCCGATATATATGGAAATGTAAATTCTACTCATCTCATGGGATCGAAGATAATGAACGGAATCGGAGGATCGGGAGATTTTGCAAGAAATGCAGCGATTTCTATTTTTTCCACCGAGTCCATTGCAAAAAATGGTGTCATTTCTTCTATTGTCCCGATGGTTTCCCATGTTGATCATACAGAACATGATGTCATGGTAATCGTGACAGAACAAGGGTATGCGGATTTAAGAGGATTGAGCCCTAAAGAGCGGGCGCTCAAAATCATCAACCATTGTGCGCATCCGGATTTCAGGCCTATGTTACTGGACTACTATCACAAAGCACTTTCACTGGAATGGAAGCATACTCCTCATATTTTATCGGAGGCTTTTTCATGGCATATCCGATATATGCAAACCGGCAATATGAAATAATATCCCGATATATTTTTTGGATAAATATACAGAGGAGGATTTATGGACAGCAGAGAATATATAATGGAATACATTGAAAAAGGAAAAGAAGCCCAAAGGGTGTTTGAAAAGTATACTCAAGAGCAGGTG
>JAENZQ010000060.1 GCA_016841185.1 Anaerovorax odorimutans | reverse complement strand
AGCAGGGTCATTCTTGTCTTATATCCCTCCAACATCATAAATCTCTAATTTGTTAAGTGAAGTTGGTCGCCCCAGTTGTCAGAGGCTATAATGGATGGCCGCTTATTATAACTCGCAACAAACTACTTTTTAACACTAAATTCTGTTACCTTTAATTAATTTGAGTCCGACATCCACCGTCTTACTTTATCAACGCAACCCGATATGTCGTCTCTTATTTCATACACCCAAAAACGTTGTACATCCCACCCTAATTCAATTAACCTTTTATTCCTAAGCTGATCTCTGATACACAATTCTCCATCCCAATCTCTATGATACATTTCCCCATCAACTTCAATATCTAATTTCCTAGACCCGCTAAACAAAGATAAGTCAAGAGAATATTGCTCAATCTGGTATTGAGGTATTGTTCTTATTCCATTTCTATAAAGTGCCCTGTATAAAACCTTTTCCCAATCTGAGACCTGAGCCTGAGATGATACAGAAGGGTACTCTGGCCCCATATCTATATTGTGGTCAAATTCAATCTGACGTATCTCTTTCACCTTACTAAAGTAGTCCACAAACTTTTCCAAATATTTAATTCCACATCTTGAACAAGTACTTCTATCGCCTACCACAATAAGTGCTGCCCTAGCACGGGTTATGGCGACGTTAAAAAGGTTACCTGTTTTTGATAAAAAATGCTGAGACCCTTGTCCAAGATTTGAGGAAATTACAGGGGAAAAGATTATAACATCTCTCTCATCCCCCTGGAATTTATGTACTGTATCTACTAAGAAATCTCGTGGTATAAGTTGCTCTGAGATTTCTTGATCTTTATGTATTAAATCTCTAATTAAATTAGCCTGTGCTCTAAATGGGCTGACTACTCCAAGGGAACCCTTATATCCCGTTTTTATCAGCCTTCTGATTTCTTTTACTATTTCATTGGCTTCATTTTTGTTAAATGAGCTGCCTGTACTAGGAGATTCTACCATGCCCATAATATCAATCCATCTTATGGCAGGCTCTTTAGGAACGACTTTTAATTTCTCGTACTTAGTGGCTATTCTTAAAGTCCCATCATAAAAATATTTGTTGCTGAAATTAATAATATCGGCATGTGAACGGTGATGGTCTTTTAGTACAACAAGGTCATCAGAGGAACAGATACTTTGGGCTAAACCAAATAAAGAGTTTCCTGCATAACTCCAGTTTAAATAGTTTTCCTCAACACTATATTTCTGTAATAATTGTAGATCCTGCCTTTCGTTAATAGAACATATATGGGTCAATTGTTTATTGTCACCGATAATAACAGCTCTTTTAGCCCTAAAAAGCAATGGTAAAGCAGAGGCAATATCGCACTGACTTGCCTCATCAATTACTACGAGATCAAAGAATCCTTTAATAAATGGTACACGGCTCCTGACAGAAAGAGAAGTAACCGCCCAGCATGAAATAATATTTGAAACCTTAGGAAGGAGTTCATAGTATCGTGCAAATGCTCTTTTCTCAACAGTAGAACCAGTTTCGTTTGCTTTCACTATTAAATTTAGTAGTGCTGTATAATCACCTAAGACTTTACGATTATCTGGTGTAAGCTTGCTCGGTAAAATTCTCAACCAAGCATCCCAAAGATCATGGGAGTTTTCGGCTATTCGCTCTTCGATCTGTTTTGCTTCAAGTGCCAACTGAAACATACTCTTTTTGGTTTGTAAAGTCCTTAACGCGTTTAAGTAAGCAATAACTTCTTTTACCTTTTTTAATATTGTTTGAAGTTCTTCATGCAGCTCATAATATTTATACAAATTATCTTCAGTGATTATTCCTGAGTTCACTGTAGACTTTAAATCACTAATTATGTTTTCTAGATATTTATAGCTCGAATTTACTTTTTCAAGCCTTGTCTTATATGTAAGCGGCCAAAATAACTTTGCAAAAAACGACTGTCTTTTTTTATCAGCATTAACCAAGTCTATAGAAAATCTTTTAATCATATTATTTACATCTGTAATCTTGGTGTCATCCCACATCTGAAAATTACGTAATGTATCTTCTCCGAAAAATACCCTGTGCTGCTCTACATTTCTTTCAAGTTTATCAGTAATATTCCTAATTTTTATTACTTCTTCTTGATCTTGGTTGATTGTTTCTATCCTATTTAAAAGTTCCTTATGAATCTTCTCATAATGGGCAAGTTGTTCTATATCTGATGCTGACGTTTTCGCGGATAGTAATCCTGTTAGATATTGAGCTAATTGGTACTGTAATTGATCATTACCTAACCTTAGCATTACTGGCCTTGAGGTTAGTCCATTTACTCTTTCTTGAACAACATCTACCGCTTTGTGGTTCTTACTGGCAAAGAGTACTTTTTGGCCTTGATATACAGCATTTATAATAATACTTGTCACGACTTGGCTTTTACCAGTACCAGGAGGACCAGTGATAACTGTCAAAGGAGCTTGCATAGCCTTTCTAACTGCGTGTCTTTGCTCATCATTTAATGGCAATGGCTCCAGTAATACCTTTTCTTCATATTCATACTTTGGAAATTTCCTGGATATCCACTGATCTGTTGCCGATTCTGAATAATCACCAGTTTTGAGGTGCCTTAAATCATTTAATTCTTTTTCCAGCCCTTGAGTATATCTTGATTTTTCTGAACAGAATACTGCTGCAGCATTATATATGCCATCCCTAGTTTGTTCTTTCAGAAAAGAGGTAGTAAGCGACTCCGGATCTATTTCAGTAAGCCATTTCCAATCTGGCCTAATCTGTTGTAATCTTATAACAACCTCGTCAAATTCGGGCATTTCACTAAGTGGATTATTTAATCCAAGCTCATTTGATAAGTTTACAACCTCCTCAAAGAGTTCATTTTTATCTAATCCAGAGAGTATTTTTATAGCCTCAAAGTTAAATCTGGGAGGCTCATCTAGTAGTTTTGGTGTACTGTTATTCAAATAGCTATCAGGATCAAAAGGTATTAAAAGCAATGGCTCAACTACATAAAATTCTGTCCGTGCAATAACTTTTCGCAAATTGATTGGATATCCTAATTGTAAAACTAGTCTGTAACGGTCCTTTTTAACTTTGTTTATAGTTTTTATTACATCCTCCGATGAATAAATATCAGTTTCTTCATCACAATAATTTGGTAAACAGGTTAATTGCCCGTAATTAGGGCTACCATATTTACTTGAGGCATATTCTGATATACCTGCTTCCATGTCCCTTGAGAGGCAGTCTAAATAATATGAAGAAAGCTTCGAAAGAGGCGTATCAACAGATTCCGAAATTCTTTTAGGTTCTTGATTTACGTCCTTAAATGAAATAATTCGCCAACGATAGTCACTATCCTGAATTACTTTTCCTTTTAGGCTATAATACAGAACCCTGTTTATTTCTTTTTTTTCAATTTTTAAATCAAATTCCTTAGCTAACAGATCAGCAATTTCCCTAGCTTTTAGGGGTTTGCCCTCTTCTAGAATAGACAAAACTTTATCAGTTAAACTCATGCCATCATCCTCTTTTCTAAATTAGAGCTACACTGCCGTATACGGTTTTGTAGCCTACTTACGATGACGATTGACTCTATACAAATACTATTTTATATTTTTTTAAAATAGGAACCAAATTCACCTAGATATTTATTTTCATTTCTCTATACTGCATTAATTTTTTTATTCCATAATAGATTTGGTTTTATCGTATTAATAGAACAGAACCAAACTTTTCACTCTGCGTCAGGACGGCAGGACAAATGCGACCAATTTCATTTAACGTTCCGGCTTCCCGACGCCCCTGAGCCGGACCCGCAAAGCCCTTCTTTCTGGCGGTGCTTGTCACCCGGCGAAGGGGTGTGGCGCGCACACTCCAGCCTTGCCCTCAATCCTTCCCCCGCTGCCCCTACTTTTCGCGCCGGATGGGAAGGTAGTGTTATGCGCCTGTTGGCTTTCGTAATTCATTGGTCTCAAGTAAGAATATTGCTAATGTTGAAGCTGCACTTACTGCAAGTTTTGCATGCCTAGCCTGAAGTCCTTTAAATCTCTTTTCTTTTCCATGACCGCCACCATATTCGTTACGCAATTCACATAATCCATGTACCACCGACGATAAACTACCAAGAATTTGTTTAATCGTCTGAGAACCACGTTTTTCTTCCGGGATATCTTCTGGTGTTAACTTTAGTAATTTTGCTGTCTCTTTCATTAATTGTGGTAGATTCCAATTCTCATTAACTGGAATATTCCATTCGTCTAAAATGCTTTTACATGCAGTTTCAATCAATTCTTTTGAAAGGCCAATAGCAATATGAGGTGAGTTTTCAATAGCAGTTTCCATCGCTGTAATTTGACTAAGTACATAGTCTGTATTTAAATTCTTTTTTAACTCATCATTCAACCTTACGATTCTGTCTTTGGAAGAGTTTTTTATTCTTGCAGAGAATACTGGTCTGCCAGAAATCTTTGTTTTCTCAATAATTTCATATCCATCATGTTTTAAGTAATCATTAAAAGCTTGTACTAGTCTCGTGATTTCTTCCTTTTCTGCTCTTACTACAGGATGAAGCATTTCACAAAGGAATCGAAGAAAAATATCATCTTCCCCTTTTTCTAATTGGAATCGGTCATCTGAAAAGACCCAATTATCATCCCAATCAAGAGGGTTATTTACTCTATGCTGCCAGATATCGCCAGCAACACTTTCGAATCGGGAGTCATATGAAGGTAAACTATCTAAATCATATATTCTTGATAGAAATTCTGTTTCTTCAAGTCTTCCATTCCAACTTATTCTATTAATTCTTATGTAATCCGCAATATCTCTTCTTGTTATATCAGTTATTCTAAAAGACATTCATTTCCTCCTTTCAAAAGCCAATGGCGCATAACTATGGCATTTGCGAATATAAGTTCGTTTATCATGCTCGAATTAGGTGGATTTGCGAACCATGGTTCGAGAATATCTATTTTAGTC
>JAENZQ010000027.1 GCA_016841185.1 Anaerovorax odorimutans | reverse complement strand
GCGCTGATGGTACTTGGCGGGAGACCGCCCGGAAGAGTAAGTCGTCGCTGGTTTGGATTTTCCAGATGACTTTTCGGCATATAAATGTCGAAAAGTCTCTGGATTATTATTTGTATAAGGCCCTATGGTCAAGCGGTTAAGACACCGCCCTTTCACGGCGGTAACCCGGGTTCGATCCCCGGTAGGGTCACCAGATATGCGGATGTGGCGGAACTGGCAGACGCACTAGACTTAGGATCTAGCGCCTTCGGCGTGGGGGTTCGACTCCCTTCATCCGCACCAAAATAAAAAGAATCATTGGGTAAATAAATCCAGTGATTTTTTTATTTTTGATCCTGAATAATGGATGAAGGAAGGAGAACCCGAGAGGGCGGCAAGCGTTAAGAAAAAGTGCTGATCGCTTTTTTTTATGCCTTAACACAAAATCTTTGATTTTGATGTAAGCTAAACGCAATGAGGCAGAAATCTACGATTTCGTTGCCGAAACTGTCAGCTTAATGAAATGAGACCGGTACCGAAACCTACAGGTTTTAATAGTATGCGAGCTAAAGCGAAGCAGACGGGACTCCCTTCATCCGCACCTAAGTTATCAGGCTAAAATGGATGCGGGATGTATCTGCTTTAGTCTGATTGTTTATGTTATACTAAAAATCAGACAAGAGAATATTTGAATTTCAGATTATTTATATTATCTTGTGGCAAAAAGGAAAACATTGATTTTCGCAAGTAAAATCAAGCAGTAATTTCTCTATTTCTTTATAATAAATGTAGAGTGGTTGAAACGAGGTGAACGGACGAATGTACGAATGGCAGAAGCAAATTCAAATAATCGTTGATGAAATTGACAAATGTATTAAAAATTATAATGATGAAGCCTTGACACTACGCTTTCTTTCTCGCAGGCTGGGGTATTCCGAATTTTATACAACGAGAAAATTCAAAGAAATATCGGGTATGCAATTTAGGGATTATCTGCGGCATAGAAAATTAGCTTTTGCACTAAAAGAGGTTCGGGATAGTGAAAAAAGCCTTTTAGATATTGCTTTTGATTATGGGTTTTCATCACATGAAGCTTTTACCAGAGCTTTTAAGGGAACATATGGTGTAACTCCAAGTGAATACCGAAAAAAGCCTAAGCCTGTCGTTCTTCGTATAAAAATAAACCCTTTCGATCGCTACTTTTTAGGATTAGGAGAGATTGGGATGATGAAATCTACAGATGATGTTAAAATTTATTTTGTAACCATTCCCGCACACAAATTTTTGCACATTAAAAACTATGAGAGTAATGGGTATTGGGATTTTTGGCAAAAGCAAAGTCTTATTCCGGGACAGGACTGCGAAACAATTTGCGGATTACTCGATAGTATAAAGGGCAAATTGGATGACGATGATGGGTGCGAATCTAACGGTGGCAGCGGTCAGATTATGGCGTACATTAATGACCCGAACGGCAGACTCTGCGATTGGGGTATTCCACGTACAGAGTGTTATGGTGCACGACTTCCTTTTGATTATAATGGCGAAGTACCACCACAGATGCTTATGATTGATGTTCCCGAAGCCGAGTATATTGTTTTTGAACATGGGCCCTTCGATTATGAGCAGGAAAATCGTAGTGTGGAGGAAAAGATGGAAAAGGCAATGTCAACTTTTGATTTTGCAGGCACCGGCTACTGCTTTGATACTTCCCCCGGTAGAATAATTTACTTTTCATATAATCCGGAGCAATTTTGGAAGTATATCAGACCGGTGCGTAAGTTGTAATTACATTAACTAATGTTTCTGAAGCTGCTTATTACTTTAACGTTTATGCAGCAGCCTCGACAAATGAGCATAATGAGAATTTCCAGAAATATTGATTTATTTGCGTGATTTGAGTTAACTGAATCACACATCTATTTTGTACTAATGACACATAGTTTGGTGTCAATGTGAGCGGCCCATTATGAGCATAATGGGCCTTATATAATCTAAGGACAAAAGATAGCACAACAAGTCGGGAATAACCGCTCTAAAAGTAATAGAATATAAGCACAGACAAGGAGGTGATGTGCATGGGTTGGGTCGAATGCATCGGTGAAGCTATTAGCTATATTGAGGACAATATTACCGAAGAAATAGCAATTGAAAAGATTGCAAATCAGGTATTAATATCACCTTTTTATTTCCAAAAAGGGTTTGCAATGCTTTGTGGTTTTACGGTTGGAGAATATATCAGGCAACGCAGGCTTACTCTTGCCGGCAGTGAGCTTGTTGCTACTGACAGCAAAATTATTGATATTGCACTTAAATATGGTTACGGATCACCGGATAGTTTTACAAAAGCATTTACTCGTTTTCATGGTGTCACACCGACTGCTGTTCGAAAAGACGGAGCAATGATTAAGTCTTTTGCTCCGCTGAAAATCAAATTCACATTGGGAGGCGGTTATGTTATGGATTACAAAATTGTTGAAAAAGACTCATTTACTATTATGGGAGCGTCCAAAATATTCAAGTATGATAGTGCGAAAACAGAAATCCCTGAGTTTTGGTCGGAGCTTCATCAGATAGGAAAAGAAAGAGTCGTATGCGGGATGTATGGGGTTAACATTGACGAAAGTATGGGATCAGACGAATTTGAGTATCTGATTGCAGATAATTACAATCCAGCAATAGAAATACCGGAAGGGTTTGTAACAAAGGTTATTCCCGCACATACCTGGGCTGTTTTTGCCTGTAAAGGTGCAATGCCCCAGTCCTTGCAGGATGTAAACAAAAAGATTTTTTCGGAATGGCTGCCAAACTGCAAAGACTATGAGATTGCGACGGGCTGCAATATTGAAATGTACAGCGATCCTGCCGAGTATCCAAAAGGGACGCAGGATGAAAAATACTATAGCGAGATATGGATTCCCGTCAAAATGAAGTAACTGACTAAATGAGCATACTCCGGATTTTCTCACAGGTGAAAGAAGAAAACCAAGGACAGATTGATACGGTTATCATCGAAAACTCTCACCAAGCAATTATTAGTCGATTGACCTTAGGACAAGAGTAATCAATACATCTTAAGTTGGTTGATTGCGTCCGACTTCATAAGATGGTGTTACGACACCTGTTGATTGAAGGCCCGAAGATGACGGAATTGTTCCGCCTGCAGGCTCCTGAGGGAAAGCAAAAGAAAGAATGGAAAGTAAAGATGATGACATCTATTGTCTGGATTGGTTCATATGCTTTAAAAAAGAAAGATTAGAATATACAAACAATTATAAAATTTAGGCATCAGATAAATTCTGATGTCTTTTTTTTATACATATTTGTCGAATTATTTGTAAGATTTTTCATTAATAACAAAGTATAGCTTGTGAAAAGGGTTGAAATCAGTGGACTTATGAGCAAATACCATCAATTATTTTTTGATTTTTTTAAAAAAAGTTAATGACATTCTTCTACAAGTATGATAAAGTCAAAATACAAAAATACAAACGCTGTTCTATAATATAGAACAGAATTTAGGAAAATTTGCAGCAGAATTGAATTTTTTGGATATCAATGAAGTGAAATTGTATTTATCCAAATTTGTGAAAGGAGAGTTTATCTCTTACTTCAAAGCTTAAACAAGTAAAATATTCTGCAAGTAAAAAAATGGTAGCATTTAATAGCATAAGTAATAGAGAAATCATAATTTGTCCCATATGCCAAGTAAAGAAATTGGCATATTTTCTCAAGGATATATTGGTAGGGGGATAAAGTTTCTGTGTCGTTTCTGATACATATTTGTCTGTAACATTTTTCCTTATTATCGAAGTATACCTTGTGAAAAGGGTTGAAATCAGTGGATTTATGAGCAAATGCCATTAATTATTTTTTTGATTTTTTTTAAAAAAGTTAATGACATTTTTCTACAAGTATGATAAAGTTAAAATACAAAAATACAAACGCTGTTCTATAATATAGAACAGCTAATAATTTTTAAAATTTGTCTGACTACATTTTTAAAATATTCTGAACTTGCATTGGAGAAAATAATTACTAAAGAAATAATGTAATTTTTACTACAAAAATAATCGCCTTTATTGTCAACCTTTAATTGTTTATAAATGTAGTCAGACAATTAATTAAACTGCGCTGTTGGAATCTAACGAATTTAAATTTGTTATAGACTGTTCTTTAAGGATGGTTTATATATAAATGTTAAAAAAATAGGAGGGAAATCATGAAATCAAAGAAGTTTCGTAAGACTTTGGCACTAATCAGTTGTGTTATGGTGGCAATGATGCTACTGGCCGGTTGCGGCGGCGGTACAGATACACCATCGGAAGATCCGTCATCGAATGAAAAAGAAACTATTACGCTTCGAATAAGCGGAGGCCAGCCTGAAACTGCTCCATGGATCACTTATTTATCCGAATCATTCTGCGGAGAAGTTTCACAAAAAGTAAGTGAGAATACGGATTATGAGATTGAATGGATTAAAGGATTCAGCGGATCCATGTTAAAACTTGGAGAGGCATTGGAAGGAATAGAATCCGGTATCTGTGATATGGGTATTACGGTTCTTCCGTTAGAGCCTGCCAAATTGAAACTGTTGAACATGTTCTATTATATGCCTTTTGCATCTCCTGATGCAGAATTAGGAGCTCAGGCATTAACAGCATTGTTTGAAGAATATCCACAATTTACTGAAATTTTTGAAGAATATAATTCTATGTACTTAGGTATTGCATTTACAGAACCCTATAATATGTTTTCTACATATGAAATAAATTCCATAAATGATCTGGATGGATACAAAGTGGGTGCAGTAGGTGCTAACCTGACGTGGGTAGAAGGCAGCGGATGTGCAACTGTACAATCGAATCTGATGGAGATGTTTACAAGTCTGCAGACAGGCGTTTATCAGGTCGGTATCCAGCCATCTGTTTCAACGATTAATCTGAAGGTTCATGAAGTAGCTCCTTATATTCTTGATGCCAGCTTTGGTGCCTTTCCTGCCAATGCACTCATCATGAACAAAGATTCTTATGCAAAACTTCCGCCTGAAGTACAGGAGATCATTGTTGAAGCTGCGAAGAATTATACCGAGACATCTCCGGAGTATGTTATGAATACTTATGATGCTGCTATTGAAAAGGCTCTGTCTGAAGGTGCAACCCTGAATCAGCTGAGTGTTGAAGAGCAGAAAGAATGGGCAAATAAAATACCGAATTCACTTGGAAAATTTATCGGAGAGTTAGAAGAAATGGGCTATCCTGCCGGAGAAATGGCAGATTTCTATTTCAACGAGCTTGAAAAACTTGGGCAGGAAAAGATCAGAGACTGGGAGTATTAAAAACCTCAATAGATACAATGTCATAATTGAGAGATAAGAGGCTTCTTATCTCTCAATTATTCCAAGATGATCGTTTTTTATTTCTTCTATGCTATGAATTACAGCTATATCTTGGGTTACAGCGAAAGGAATGAAAAATATGAATAATTCGTTTTTAAAATTGGACAAAGGGAAAACAAAGCTTCTGGAAATACTGAACGCCATTGCCTGTTTTTGGATATTTGTTCTCATGATACTGATTGCGGTAGATGTATTCGGAAGAGTATTCTTCAACATGCCTTTTAAAGGGACTCCCGAGCTGGTAAGTAACTCTATAATTGCAATCGCTTTTCTTGAAATACCTTTTGTTCTTCATAGAGGCGATCATGTCCGAAGCACGATTCTTCTGGATAAAATAAAACCGGGTCTAAGGACGATTCTGGAGCTAATTGCCATTATTATCGGAATTGTAATGTTTATACTGTTGATCAAGTCCAGCTGGCCTGATTTTATTAAAGCATTAAGCGTAGGTGAATTTGAAGGAGAAGGTGCACTGCGTGTTCCTACAACACCTGCAAGAGCAACAATTATTATTGGATCAATTTTAATGATTGTTGAATATATATTTATTTTTATTAAAAAAATCTTAAAACTAAAAGGTAAAACTAAAGAAAATGATATCCATAAGGGGGGAGATGTTCTATGAGTGCTTTGATGATTCTTTTTGTCACTTTGATACTGCTTGTTATTCTGGTCGTCAGCGGTGTACATCTTTCTGTTTCCCTTATGCTGACAAGTGTCGTTACCATGTTTTTTGCAATGGATAACTTTGAGATTGCTGTAAAACTACTTGGTACTACAGCTTTCAGTTCCATACGGGAATATACTTTTGGCGTTATTCCGTTATTTGTGCTGATGGGCCTTTTTGCCAATTTGTCCGGAGCCAGCACAGAGTTGTATAATTCCGCCAGTCTCCTTTTGAAGAGAGTCAGAGGCGGTGTAGGTATTGCAACGGTTATTGCTAATGCTATTTTTGCTGCCATTACCGGAGTATCTATTGCATCTGCTGCGGTTTTTACAAAGATTGCCGTACCTCAGATGCTGCGTCTGGGCTATAACAAAAAACTTGCGGTAGGAACGATTACAGGAAGCTCTATACTTGGCATGTTGATTCCTCCCAGTATATTGATGATTGTTTATGGATCGGTGTCGGAGGTTTCCATCGGTGCTTTGTTTGTTGGGGGGGTCATCCCCGGTATTCTCATGTCTCTCGCATTTATTATCGTTATAAGAATTATTGCGGTTGTAAAAAAAGAGGATATTCCTCCCGCAGAGCCTTTAACAGAAGAAGAAAGAAAGAATTTTTGGAATATCGTATTAAAACCATGGGCCATTACAGTACTTATTATTATTTCTTTGGGCGGTATCTGGCTTGGGTTCTTTACACCAACCGAAGCTGGAGGAATCGGTGCACTTGGAGCACTTATCATTGCATTTATTAAAAGAAAAGCATATCCGAAAGCTGTCTGGCAGACACTTCTTTCTGCGGGTTCTACTACAGGAAGCGTATTGATTCTTCTTGTAACTGCACAGATGTATTCAAAAGCTCTTGCTTTAAGCGGGTCCATCAACTTGGTACAGGAATTTGTGGTGGGGCTTGCAGTTCCGGAAATTGTTATTGTACTGATATTTATGGGGATACTCGTTGCGCTGGGCTGTATTCTGGATCCTACATCCATTATACTTCTCACCATGCCGGTTATGATTCCTATCATCCGATCCTTCGGATTGGATCTGGTCTGGTTTGGTATTGTCGGTATCATTGCAACAGAGACGGGCTTGCTGACACCGCCATTTGGTATTTCAGTCTATACGGTGAAATCAGCACTTGGAGGCATCAAAGAAATGGACGATGTAACCGTAGAGGATATTTTTGCAGGCTCATTTCCGTTCCTGCTGGCTATGTTTACCGTTTTGCTGATTCTTGTTTTAGTACCGGATCTTGTTATGTATCTTGTAAATATGATGTGATTTGATTATTCAACCGGCTGTTATCTGCTGATTACTAAATCTTAAGAGATATATGGACAATATGAATTCTATGAGATATAATGATAATTAGGAACACTGTTCTATAATATAGAACAAGGAGGTTGTGTACATGAATATTCTGATATCTTTAACACCGTCAGAATCAAAAAGATTGATCGGTATAGGCGTAGCGCAGATACCGGAGGTAAAAGCCGCACTTCATGAGAATAAAATTCTGATTTCCAATGGAACCACTACCGCTTATGTTGCAGAAGAAATTTTAGGTGTTCATATGGATACAGAGAGATTTCCCTGTGGAGTTATTACTAATGGTGTTCAGTGTCAGTCTCCGGACAGCCGGATAAGATCCATATTGATCCATAAAGGGAAAGCTGCTCAATCAGACGAAAACATCTCTGATTATGAGGAGTTGGAAAAATGGATGGCAGAGTTTGGCCCCGATGACATATATATTAAAGGCGCCAATGCGGTTGATAAGGAAGGTAATGCAGGATTTTTACTGGCTCATCCGGAAGGCGGCAATATTATGATGGCACTGCCCAAGATAGCTGCTCAGGGAAGTTTGTTCATTATCCCGGTAGGTCTTGAAAAAATGGTGGCTTCTGTTATAGATGCAGGAAGAGCCGTCAAAGGCATTCATAACTATGATTATTCTTACGGAAGAGGCTGCGGGTATATTTCCGTAACAAACGGAATGGTTATTACAGAAATCGAAGCCATAAAAATGCTGACGGATACAACCGCTGTTCATGTTGCATCAGGAGGGGTCGGCGGATCGGAAGGTTCTGTTACATTAAGCATTTCAGGAGAAAAAGAAAATGTTGAAAAGGCAGTCTGTTTATTTAACAGAGTAAAAGGTGAAGAATCTGTAGATACATGGAAAAAGAAATGCGGAGATTGTCCTTATAAATGTTCATATATGTATAAGAAAGATTAATTTCAAGTTTGAAGATTTAATAAAGCATAGGCATATGTTTTATTTAAATCGGGTCTATATACCCCTATATTTTAAATTCAGAAAAGGAGGAAAGGATATGAAAGTTGCTTTTTTAGGAACAGGCGCCATGGGAAATGGTATTGCATCCAATATACTGAAAGCTGGATATGATTTGACGGTTTGGAATTTGAAAGATTCCTTTTGGGCCAATGTTGAAAAACTTGTGGAAAAGGGTGCCAAATCAGCTGATACTATTCAGGAAGCAGTTAAAGATGCAGATATTATAGGCATGTCTCTGGTAGCGGATTTTGCCGTGAAGGATGTATGCCAGAAAGCTGCTGAAGCTGTTAAAGAAGGTGCTGTGATATTTGACTGCAGTACGGTTTCTCTGGATTGTGAAAAAGAAATGGAAAGCTTATTCGAAAAAGAAGGCGCATACTATCTCGATGCCCCGGTGAGCGGAGGGATCGGTGGTGCAGAAGCTGGAACTTTGACCGTAATGATCGGTGGGGACTATGATGCTTATAAGAAAGCGGAACCTGTAATAAAGTCTTTTTCCGGTACATATAACCATATGGGAAAAATCGGTAATGGACAAGCGACCAAATTGATCAATCAACTATTAACAGGTGTAAATCAAGCAACGGTATGCGAAGCCATGTTGATTGCCGAGAAAGCAGAGTTAGATATGGAAAAACTGTTTAATCTGCTTACAGTATCATGGGGCAGCAGCCGTATGCTGGACCGTTCGGTTCCTGAATATATTATCCCGAAAAAATTTGAGTCAGCTGCCTGTCTTCAGTTAATGCTGAAGGATTTGAAGTTGACCTTGGAAATGGCAAAAAGTGTCGGTTATAAAGTGCCTATAACGGAAGCGGCCGTACACTTTTATGATCAGGCAAAAGAAGAGGGCATAGGAAAAGAGGATCATTCCGCCATTATTAAAATTATGGAAAAAGAAAATAAGCTTTAGCAATAGAAATCTATAAATATAAAATTTGCGATTTTCTTGCATAAGTTCACCATCAACGCTTCACTCCTTCGCAAGCAGAGCTTGCGATACTGTCCGTTTTACCAGTACGGCTAAAGCTGTGGTAAAAAGGGAATTTATTATATAAATTGAGTGAGCTATAGAATAAAAGAAACTAAAGATTAAAAGGAGGAGTTTTTATGTCAAAAGTAGCTAAGAGTGACGGCAGAGGAATCATGTCAGGTGCTTACCTGAATGAGGAACGCAACATTACGAAGGATGATTGGCTGCGTGAAGTATTCCCGGAATGGGGCACTTTATTGAATCTGGAAATGCAGAATTATAAAGTGGAAAAAGGGCAGGTAGCGCTCTGGTGGTTTGGAGGCCCATCTTTTGGAATGAAAACCTCCAGTGGAGATATTTTCCTGATCGACAACTATGCAGGCCCTTCCATTTATACGGAATATTCTTACTGTGGAGTTTGCAGGACCAGCGGAGCACCGACAATCGAATGGCTCAGGCTTGGACCTATGATGGTAGATCCATGGGAGTTTAAAAAATTGGATGGTGTGTTCTGCAGTCATCATCATCAGGATCATTGCGACTTTTATACCATCAAGGCAACGTTAGGAACAACAGATGCACCTTATATCGGGCCAAAAGTAACAACAGAAAAATTCAGAAAGTTTAATGTACCTGAAAATAGGATTATAGAAGTCGTGCCGGGGGATACCATAAAAGTTGGTAATACCGAAGTACAAATACTTCTGAATTATGATACTATGGCAGCTATGACCGGTGCAAAAACACCGGAGGATCTTCAAAAAGTTCAGGATGTTGCCGTGAGCTTCCTTTTCAAAACAGACGGAGGAAATATGTTGTTCCTGGCAGATACATTATATAATAATGGCTATGCTGCATTTGCAAAGTATGACATTGATGTCGTATTTACAAATATGGGCTATGCGCCTCCGGGAGCTACGGATAAAATGTCACCCTTTGAAGCTTTCAGAGTGGCTCAGGCAGTAGGGGCGAAATATCTGGTGCCTTATCATTATGATAATTGGGCAAATTCTCAGGAAGATCCTACTACCTTAGAATATATTGTCGACAAGAAAAGAAAAGAGCATCGAACGGATCTTAAGACAGTGATCCTGCAACCTGGTGCACAGTTTGTATATCCGAGAGACAAGGATATGGGAAGATATACTTATCCGGATTATGTAGAAAGATATCGAGCAGCTGTATCTTGGGAATATGGAACTCCTGAAGAGTGAAAAGAGACCCGTTAATGAGACATAATGCCTGACCTGAAAATTAATATATATTAGTGGAGGGAAAAAAATGTTTAAGATGAGGAGATTTTCAAAATTATTATCACTTATCTGCGTAATGGCTCTGTTGATGGCTTCCATCAGCGGATGCGGCGGATCCCAGCAGGATACAGACAGCGATGCCGGAGACAGCAGCGGGAAAGAAGTTATTGAAATGGTAGTAGGTGCAGGCCATCCGGCCGATACCGTACAATGGACCTATGGCGTAACACATTTTTTCCAGAAAAATGTTCAGGAACGCGTTGCTGCGGAAACAGACTATGAGATTCAATGGACAGAAGCTTATGGCGGTACTGTTGCAAAATTAGGAGAGGTCCTTGAAGCAGTTGAAGGCGGGCTTTTAGATGTAGGCATGATCGTATATGTATTTGAACCTACAAAGCTGATGCTTGAAGGAATGACTTACAGAATGCCTTTCCAGAGTCCTGATCCCATCGTTGTAGCAGAAGCAGCTATGGAGCTGTATGAAGAATATCCTGAATTTAAAGCTGATTTTGAAAAGTATAATCAAAAGTTTTTAGGTTTGGCAGTTTCAGATAATTATAATCTGTTCACTACTTTTCCTGTAGATGAAGTATCGGATCTGGAAAACAAGAAAATTGCCGGAGCAGGTGCAAATCTTAAATGGATCGAAGGGACAGGCACTGTTGGTGTTCAGTCCAACTTAAATGAAGGATATACCAGTATGCAGACAGGCGTTTACGAAGGCTTTATCAATCCGACAGGCGCAATGTACAGGTTTAAAATCCACGAAGTATCTGATTATCTGTTATTAGCCGACTTTGGTGTACAGATCGTAGGCGGCCTTACCATCAATATGGATACATGGAACAGTTTGCCTGAAGAGGTGCAGCAGATCATGCTTGAAGAAGGCGAAAACATGACCATGCTGGAAGCACAATATACAAAAGATCTTTATGAAAGTGATTTGGCTGCCATGGAATCTGAAGGCGTGACCATTACTCAATTATCACAGGAAGCCAAAGAAGAATGGGTTGCAAAGATTCCTAATGTTCCGGGAGAACTTGCAGCAGAGTTAAATTCGTTAGATTATCCGGGAACTGAAATTGTTAAAGCGTATTTTGCCAAACTTGTAGAAAGAGGATTCATAATGCCTCGAGATTGGGAACTGTAGGAATAAACTTGGAAGGAAGAGTTTATCTCTTCCTTCCAAGCTTTAAACAAGCAAATGTTCTGGAGGTGGAAAAATGGTACAAAAAAAACTTAGCTATGACAAAGTTTTATCCTTTTTCAACGGGATTGGTTCAATATGGATTTTTTTGCTGATGCTTGTCATTATCAATGATGTAGGCGGACGAGTTTTCTTTAATCACCCCATGATAGGGACTCCAGAGATCGTTAGCAATTCAATTATTGGAATTGCGTTTTTACAAATCGGATATGTGCTCATGGTCGGCAGACATGTCAGATCAACAATCATTTATGACCGATTTTCGGAAAAAGGAAAAAACATTTTAGATCTATTATCGTATTTATTAGGAATATTTTTGTTTGTTATGTTGATTTATTCAAGTTGGGATTTATTTATTACTTCAGTGGAAATAAAGGAGTTTGAAGGAGAAGGCGCCTTGCGTGTGCCTACTTATCCAATGCGTTTCATCATACTTTTTGGATCCCTGTTGATTTTAGGAGAATATTTAACGTTATTAATAAGAACTGTCAAAAAATTATTAATAGCAGATAAATAGAAAGGGTGAAATAATTATGGAACCAATAACTGTTGGATTGATATCATTGGGATTATTACTGGTTTTAATAATATTTGGATTCCATATAGCAGTATCATTGATGATTATGAGCATCGTAGGAATTTTCCTGACCACCGGTAAATTTGATATTGCAATTAATATATTAGGAACGACTGCATACAGCTCCATAAGGGAATATGTATTCGGTGTAATCCCCCTCTTTGTACTTATGGGGCTTTTAGCCAATCTTTCCGGAGCAAGTGCAGAATTGTATGATGCCGCCAATGCTTTATTGCGAAGAATAAAGGGCGGATTAGGAGTGGCAACTGTTATTGCAAATGCTATCTTTGCAGCTATTACCGGTGTCAGTATTGCTTCTGCTGCTGTGTTTACTAAAATTGCAGTGCCCGAAATGACACGACTGGGATATAATAAAAGATTTGCAGTAGGTACGGTGGCCGGCAGTTCCGTATTGGGGATGTTGATCCCGCCAAGTATATTAATGATCGTATATGGAATGCTGGCAGAGGTTTCAATAGGAAAACTATTTGTAGCAGGTGTTATACCCGGGATTTTATTATCAGTATTGTTTATTGTATGTATTATCACTCTGGTAAGGGTAAAGCCAGGTATTATTCAGGGCAAAGGACAAGAAGAATTCAATGATAGTGTTTTCAAAAAGGTTTTTAAGACATGGTCGATTTTAGCTTTGGTCGTCATAACGTTAGGAGGTATATGGGCGGGATTTTTCACACCCACCGAAGCCGGTGGCGTAGGCGCATTTGGGGCATTTCTTTTAGTCATCATCAAGGGTAAATTCAAATTAAAACTATTGTGGGATACATTTCTGGAGGCCGGTATTACAACCGGAAGTATACTGTTTCTTTTAATTTCCGCACAAATGTATTCAAGAATGCTTGCAATCAGCGGTGTGGTTGGAATAATGGGAGACTATGTGACATCGTTACAGGTTGCCCCAATGATGATAATTGCAGTGTTTATGCTTATTATGATTATTCTCGGATGTATTTTGGACTCAACTTCAATCTTGTTGTTAACCATGCCTTTAATGTGTCCCATAGTAAGTGCTTTTGGCATGGACCTTATCTGGTTTGGGATTGTGTCCATTGTAGCAATTGAAACCGTCTTATTGACGCCTCCTTTTGGGTTATCCGTATATACCATAAAATCTGCTTTAAGCGATGTAGGGGATAGTGGAATGGGAGTAGAGGAAATTTTCAGAGGTTCGTTCCCGTTTTTAATCATGATGTTTATTGCACTAATTATATTGATGGCATTTCCGGCTCTTTCCACATGTTTAGTCAATTTAATGTAGAAAATTTGGAATTATAAAAAATGTATAAATGATATTAAAAAAACTCCTGATGATCAAATAAGCAGACAAGGAACTTGGGTTTTTAATGGGAGGAAAATATGGATATTTATAATATAAAAAAGAAACTGAAGCAGGGAGAATATGTGGCCGGGCCTTTTGTCAGGATGGCTGAGCAAGCTATCATAGAGATGATCGGATATGCAGGGTTTGACTTTATAATCATTGACCTGGAACATGGCCCATTGGAAGTCTATCAAGCAGAAAACCTGGTTAGGACAGCAAGAATGGTCGGAATATCACCGATAATCCGTGTTAGAGAAAATTCTGAAACTATGATTCTTCGGGCATTGGATACGGGGGCGGCAGGAGTTCAGATTCCTCAGATAAACAGTGAAGAAATGGCTGCAGGATCTGTAAAAGCATCCTATTTTCATCCCAAAGGAAACAGAGGGGTGTGCAGGTTTACTCATAATGCCGAGTATTCGAATATCCCTCGGGATCAGTATTTTAAAATGGCAAATGAAAATACATTAGTTGTTCTTCAGGTGGAAGGTAAAGGAGGCGTTGAAAACATCGATGCGATCCTTGATACGCCGGATATAGATGTATTATTTCTGGGGCCCTATGATTTGTCCCAGGCATTGAACCTTACCGGTCAGGTTTCTCATCCGGAGGTATTAAAAACAATAGAAACCATTACAAAAAAGGCAAGAAATAAAGGCATAGCGGTAGGTTCATTTGCCGATACGCCTGAAAATATAAAAAGGCAGAAAGATATGGGCATACAATACTTGAGCACCTATATTGACACAGGTATTTTTTACGAATCATCACGAAAATTAGTTGAAGAAATAAAAGCTTTGTAAATATGTTTAACTTAGAAAGCGGGGTGTTTTTATGAGAAGTCAAAAAATGAGAGTTCTAAATGCACAGGGTGATGCTTTAAGGCTGGGAACAGGCTGGACGCTAAAAGATCTTGATAAGCCGCAGGTGTTGATTGATAGCGTATTCGGTGAAAGCCACCCGGGAAGCTACCACTTGGATAAGCTTGTGGATTTAGCCAGAGTTTCTTTATATACTAATGGCTGTAAGCCGGGCGTATATACTGTGACAGACATGTGTGACGGAATTGCCATGGGATATGAGGGCATGAGCTATTCCTTGCTGTCAAGAGAAATGATCGCCATGATGGTGGAGGTTCATGCAACCAGTTCTCCTTTTGACGGTATAGTTCTTGTTTCAAGCTGTGACAAATCCATACCGGCACACTTAAAAGCATTAGGCAGGCTGGATATGCCGGGGATTCATATTTCCGGAGGAGCGATGCTTCCCGGGCCGAATTTTCAGTCCTCGGAAAAAATGTATGATTTAGGTGAAAAAAGAAATAGAGGAGAATTTAAAACAGAAGATTTGCTGGTGGAGCAGGTGAATTCCTGTCCTTCTTGTGGGGCTTGCCAGTTTATGGGAACAGCGAGCACCATGCAGCTTATGTCCGAATCACTAGGAATGAGCCTTCCCGGCAACGCCATCATGCCGACGGGAATAAATCGTTTAGAGCACCTTTCCTATGATGCAGGAGCACGTGTGGCGGAAATGATCAAAGAAGGGCTGACACCAAGCAAAATCATGACAAAGAAAGCATTTGAGAATGCGATTATGATTCATGCTGCTGTATCGGGCTCAACAAATGCCACTTTGCATTTACCGGCTATTGCGCATGAATTGGGCCTGGATGTACCGGTAGATTTATTTGAAGAAATCCATGAAAAAATTCCTGTGCTGGTCAATATGAAAACAAGCGGTAAATGGCCGACACAATTGCTGTGGTTTGCCGGAGGTGTGCCTGCCCTGATGAGAGAAATCAGCGATTACCTGCATATGGATGCCTTAACGGTTACCGGTAAAACAGTTGGCGAAAATCTTGATGAACTTGAAAAAAGCGGTTATTTCAAGACTGCAGAAGGATATTTAAATAATTATGGAGTAGGATACCGGGATATTATAAATCCGGTAAGCAAGCCTTATAAAAAAGGAGGCGGGATGGCTGTTCTTTATGGCAATCTGGCTCCGGAAGGGTCTGTAGTAAAACATGCTGCCGTAGATCCGGCCATGTATGATCATACAGGACCTGCAAAGACATTTGATTGTGGAGAAGATGCCTTTGAAGCGATTTATTCGGGACAAATCAAACCGGGAGATGTGGTAATTATTCGTTATGAAGGGCCCAGAGGCCATGGAATGCCTGAAATGTTAAAGCCCACCGAAGGCATATACAATAATCCGGAATTAGTTTCAACAGTTGCTTTGATCACTGACGGGAGATTTTCCGGAGCCACCAGAGGACCGGCCATCGGTCATGTATCACCGGAAGCAGCTGCCGGCGGTCCTATTGGGTTGGTAGAAGATGGGGATTTGATCCATGTGGATATCCATAACAGAAAAATTAATATTGTTGGGATTAATGGCAAACCTTGTTCCGAAGAAGAAATACAGAATGTTCTGGCAGAAAGAAAGAAAGGCTGGAAAAAGCCCGAGAAAGATCGAAAAGGGGCACTCGGATTATTCCAGACCCTTGCGGTATCGCCCATAAAAGGTGCCTATTTAGAATGGGACGAATAGAAAGGAAGTAATGGCATGGCAACACGCAGTAAAAATATTTTGAAGCGTCCGGAGTTTTCCATGAACCGTGCGGTCTATAAATCTTTGGGTTATTCGGACGAGGATTTGGAAAGACCGATCATAGGTATTGCCAACTCTTGGAACACTCTGGTTCCCGGACATTTTAATTTAAATCAAATAGCGGAATATGTAAAAAGAGGTGTTTATCGGGGCGGCGGAACGGTTGTTGAGTTTGGTGTCATCGGTGCCTGTGATGGTACAGCACAAGGGCATAAGGGGATGCATTATATCCTTCCTTCCCGTGAATTGATTGCCAATGATATAGAGGTGATGGCAGAAGCCCATCAGTTGGATGCCATTGTTTTATTGGGATCGTGCGACAAAATTGTTCCAGGTATGCTTATGGCGGCAGCCCGGTTAGACATTCCGGCAATCCTGCTGCCGGGAGGGCCCATGCTTGGAGGTGCGGAATTTGCAGGCAGGAAATCCGATTTGACTTCTGTCTCCGAAGGTTTGGGTATGCTTAAGAAAGAAACAATAACCGAAAAAGAATATCTTGATCTTGAAGAAAACTGCTGTCCTTCATGCGGATCTTGTTCATTCTATGGAACGGCCAATACTATGTGTGCATTGTCGGAAGCTTTGGGAATGACTTTGCCCGGAGGGGCATTGATTCCTGTATCTCACCCGGACAGGATTCGTATTGCATTGGATACGGGTATGGCTATTTGTGAGCTTGTTCAAGAGAATATCAGCAGTCGCCAGATTATCAATGAAAAATCCATAGAAAATGCCATAAAAGTCTGTATGGGGACCAGCGGATCTACCAATGCCGTCATGCACCTGACCGCTATTGCCTATGAGGCTGAGGCGGATATTGATGTGCTGGAAAAGTTTGATTCACTGAGTAAGGAAGTCCCTCAGGTGGCAAAGGTAAATCCGGCTTCAAAATGGAATATGGAAGATTTCTGGATGGCAGGAGGCATACCGAGAGTAATGGAAAAAATGAAGTCTGTATTGGATACGGATGTTATGACATGTTCGGGAAAAAGCCTGAAGAGGAATATAGAAGAATACAAATATAAATTTCCGGAAAACCCTGAAATCATCAAAGACATGGAAAATCCTTTCGGTTTTACAGGAGGGGTTGCTGTAATGAGAGGCAATTTAGCACCAAATACCGGTATCAGTAAGCCCGGAGCAATCGATCCTTCTGTACAAATATTTGCAGGGACAGCAAAAGTGTATGATTCCGAAGAAGAAGCGGAAGAAGCTATTTTAAACAGAGAAATTAAAGACGGCAACGTAGTGGTGATTCGATATGAAGGACCCAAGGGTGGACCCGGAATGAGAGAAATGTATAAGGCTATGAAATATCTTTATGGTTTAGGATTGAATAAAACAACGGCCTTGATTACGGATGGCAGATTTTCCGGAACCAATAATGGCTGTTTTGTAGGTCATATTTCTCCTGAAGCAGCAGAGGGCGGACCCATAGCAGTTGTTGAAGATGGAGATATAATCGTGATCGATGTGGTCAACGGAATTATAAAGCTTGATATAAGTGAAAAGGAACTTCAGCAAAGGCTATCCAGATGGAAGAGGCCTGAGCCAAGATATAAAAGAGGGTATTTGTCCGTTTATTCAAAACTGGTTTCATCAGCTAATGAAGGAGCAGTTATTAAATATTAAATAAGTCAGAGAAAAGGAGGAATTATGATGAACAATAAAGTAAAAGCAGCAATAATCGGTCCGGGAAATATTGGGCTTGATTTAATGTTTAAATTGATGAGAAGTGACTACATAGAAGTGGATTCAGTAGTTAGTGCCAATCCTAATTCAAAAGGATTAAAGATCGTTCGTAAAAATGGGATTACGGCAATAGATAAAGGCGTTGAGGGGATTATAGGTAATAAAGATATTAAGATTGTATTTGACGCAACCAGTGCAAGAGCTCATCAAGCCCATGCTCCGCTGCTGGCAGACGATAATAAAATTGCAATTGACTTGACACCTGCGGCTGTCGGCCCTTATGTTATTCCGGCTGTCAATATTAATCAACATTTAGATGAAACAAATATTAATATGGTGACTTGCGGCGGACAGGCAACAACACCTATTGTTGCAGCTATCAATGAAGTTGCTGATGTGGAATATGCTGAGATCGTTGCAACAATTGCAAGCTTAAGTGCCGGACCCGGAACCAGAGCAAGTATAGATGAATTTACTGAAACAACTGCAAGAGGTCTGGTAGAAGTCGGAGGAGCAGACAGGGGAAAAGCGATTATAATTTTAAATCCGGCAGAGCCTCCTTTAATTATGAGAGACACCGTATATACTCAAGTTAAAAATCTGGATAAAGAAGCCATTACATTAGCTGTAGAGAAAATGGTTGCAAAGGTAAAGAAGTATGTTCCCGGATACACATTGAAGGTTCCTCCAATTTTTGATGGTAATAAAGTTACCGTAATGTTGGAAATAGAAGGTGCCGGGGATTATTTGCCAAAATATTCCGGAAATCTGGATATTATGACATCAGCAGCTAAAGCTGTAGGAGAAGAAGTAGCTATGAGAATGCTGCGAAAATAAAGGAGGAAAGACAATGAATAAAAAAATAAGAGTTATAGATTCAACTCTAAGAGATGGTATGCATGCAGTAAGTCATCAATTTTCATTAGACGACATGATGCAAATTGCCGAAGGGCTGGATCAAGCAGGAGTTGATACAATAGAAGTTTCGCACGGAGACGGTCTGGGCGGATCCTCCTTTCAATATGGATTTGCCCGACATACAGATGAAGAATATTTGAAAGCCGTTTCACAAGTTATAAAAAATGCAAAATTAGATGTTTTATTACTCCCGGGAATTGGAACGCATAAACATCTGGAAATGGCCGCAAAATATGGCGCAAAAGTAGCCAGAATAGCAACCCATGTGACAGAAGCGGATATAGGGATTCAGCATATAGAAATTGCAAAAAAAATGGGAATGGAGGCCATTGGTTTCTTAATGATGGCGCATATGGTTGAGCCGGAAAAGGTTGTCGAGCAGGCAAAGATATTTGAAGAAGCCGGAGCAGATTGGATTTATGTAACAGATTCGGCCGGGGCTTTAACACCGGAAGGTGTAGCGGCCAGAATTAAGGCCGTTAAAAAAGCCATAAATCTGCCGATAGGATTTCATGCTCATAACAATATGGCATTGGCAATAGGCAATACACTGAAAGCCATTGAATGCGGCGCAGAAAGTGTGGACGGTACCTGTAAAGGAATAGGAGCAGCTGCAGGTAATTCCCCCACGGAGGTATTGGTTTCCGTATTGAAAAAGGAAGGTTACGAAACAGGAGTAGATGCTTATAAGATTATGGATGTTGCAGATGATATTGTAGTACCTAAAATGCATCGTCCTAATATGATTGATAAAAATTCACTGACTATTGGGTATGCAGGCGTTTATGGCAGTTTCCTGCTGCATGCTATGCGGGCTGCAGATAAATTCGGAGTGGATGCAAGAGATATTCTATATGAAATGGGACAGCGAAAGACAGTAGGCGGACAGGAAGATATGATCGTAGATGTCGCTTATGCTTTAAGTAATCAAAACAAATAACAATAAGGGTGGGTGTTTAGATGAATGGAAATATAATCAGATATGATGATGTGATAAATAAGTTTTCTCCCTCAAAATATAAAATCTGGCAGAATAATGACGAGCAGCAGAATCTGGACAGAATTATTATTGTATTAGACGATGATCCCACAGGATCTCAGACGGTACATTCCATACCTGTATATACGTCATGGAATGATGAAACCATTCATACGATTCTAAATGGGACTGATAAGTTGGTTTATATACTGACAAATTCAAGGGGACTTACTGCTTCAGATACAGAAATGCTGCATCGTCAATTTGCCAGAGACTTAGCTAAGATTTCAAAATCACTGAAGAAGGAATATATATTGATTTCAAGAAGTGATTCCACTTTAAGGGGACATTATCCTTTAGAGACTGAAGTCTTGAAAAATGAGATCGAATCTAATTCCAATATCCAATTTGATGGAGAAATCATCATCCCATTTTTTTTAGAGGGAGGAAGATTCACCTTTGAGGATGTACATTATGTAAAAAATGGTGACGAACTGATTCCTGCAGGTATGACTGAATTTGCAAGAGATAAAACCTTCGGGTACACAGCTTCTGATCTTAAGGAATGGGTGGAAGAAAAAACAAAAGGTAAGTACAAGTCTGAAACAGTAACCTGTATTACTTTAGATGAGATTAGAAATCTAAAGACCGAAAGTATTTTTGAAAAATTAATGAGTTTAGAAAATTTTAATAAAATGATTGTTAATGCCCTAAACTATGAGGATTTGGAAGTTTTCTCAAGCTGCTTAAAAAAGGCGCTGAAATCCGGAAAAAATTATTTATTCCGTACGGCAGCTTCCTTTGTTAAAGTAATAGGAAATGTGCCGTCGCAACCGCTTTTGACGAAAGACAAAATGCTCGGTTCCCAGTCGGAAAATCGCCCGGGGCTTATCATAATTGGCTCTCATGTTGCAAAAACCACACAACAATTTGAGGAACTAAAAAAGGTGGAAGGAGTTCAATTTATAGAATTTGATGTGAGAAAAGTAATAGAACAATCTTCTATGGAACAGGAAATTTCACGAGTGAGAGCAAGAGTGAACGAAGTATTAAAAGAAGGTAATGATGCTTGCGTCTATACTTCGAGGGAATATCATCAGGCAGATATAAAAAACAGTAAAAGTGAAGCAAATCTGCTGTTTTCCGTTAAAGTTTCGGAGGGACTGGTTAGAATTGTTAAAGGACTGGAAATACAGCCGGGATATATTATCGCAAAGGGTGGGATTACCTCCAGCGATATTGGTGTTAAAGCATTAAATGTAAAAAAGGCAGAAGTTATGGGACAGATCTTACCTGGTGTTCCGGTATGGAAATTAAATAAAGAGAGTATGTTTCCCAATCTTCCCTATGTTATTTTTCCCGGAAATGTCGGTCAGGAAGACAGTCTGAGGAAAACTGTTGAATTATTAAAAACATTGTAATATAATCCTTATGGAAGGTGAATAGAAGTTTATGAGAGTGCAGGAAGATAAAGGGACTATTGTACAATCCGTGGAAAGAGCTTTGAATATATTGGAATGTTTCAGCAAAACCGATAAAGAAATAGGCGTAACAGAGTTGGCACAAAGGCTAGGACTAAAAAAAAGCACTTGCTACGGATTGATCAATACTCTCTATCACAGGGGATATCTGGATTTTAACGAATCCACAAGTAAATATAAGCTGGGTTTAAAAATATTTGAAATAGGGCAGATTTTTGAGACAAGCCTTGAACTCAGAGAATTGGCAAAACCCTATTTGAAAAAACTGGCGGAAGAGGTTAAAGAGACCGTACATCTGGTTATGAGAGATGATATGGATGCTGTTTATGTAGAGAAAGTTGAAGGGCCTACATCTTTTAATATTATTTCCCATGTGGGAAAACGTGCTGAAAGGCACTGTACCGCTGTAGGAAAAATGGTTCTGGCCCATTTAACCGAACAGGAATTAAATGATATCAAAGATTCTAATTTCGTTAAATATACTAATAATACCATTACTGATTTTAATAAATTAAAAGAAGATATTGAACAGATTAAAATAAAAGGATATAGTACAGATAATCAGGAAGTGGAAATTGGTTTAAGATGTATTGCTGTTCCTGTATATAACCATAGAAAAGAGTTGGTTGGAGCGGTCAGTATCTCCGGGCCTATTACCAGAATAACGGAAGACAAAATAGATGAATATGTCAATAAAATAAAAGAAACTGCAAAAGTAATTACTAATGCAATAGGCGGATAGCTTTTGTAGAAATTATATTAAATTGATTACGATATAACTCAATTATAAAAACATCAGGATGTCCCTGATGTTTTTAACATATAAAGAGAAAATATTAAAAACAAGAAAATAAGAGATAAATAGAAGAGAATACATTATAATATAAATCAGAATAAGAGATCAAGGAGGGGTAACATGCATATCGGTATAGATTTAGGAGGAACCAATATAGATACCGGACTTGTTTCTGAGGAAGGCGTTATATCTTCAAGAAAAAGTATGCCGACCCGTGCCGAAAGAGGATCTGCAGAAGTGATAAAAGATTTGCTGCGGCTTATAGAGATGCTGTTGGAATCTAATTCTATACAAAGCATTGGTGTTGGGGTTCCGGGTACTGTCATAAGGGATCAAGGAATCGTGAATTTCGCATGTAATATCAATTTCCATAACGTACGCCTTGTTCATGAATTGAATCAACAATTTGATTATCCTGTTTACCTGGATAATGATGCAAATTGTGCGGCATTAGGAGAAGCTGTATGTGGAGCGGCTGAAAATTATGATACTTCTCTGATGGTTACCATCGGTACAGGAATTGGCGGAGGAATTGTCATCAATAAGAGGATTTACAGAGGGTTTAATGGCGCAGCAGGAGAAATAGGACACATGGTCATCGAGACAAATGGTTTGGATTGCGCCTGCGGAAGAAAAGGATGTTTTGAAAAGTATGCTTCAACATCGGCGTTGGTGTGGGAAGCAAAGAGAAAGCTGAAGAATCAGGCGGATTCTTTTCTAAGAGAAATGACATCAGATAATATTGATAAAATTAACGGTGAAATGATTTTTTCAGCAGCGAAACAGGGGGATAAATTCTCACTATCATTAATTGATAGGTATACCGACTATTTTGCAGAAGGGCTTGCCAATTTGATAAATATATTTGAGCCGGAAATTATTGTTATAGGAGGTGCCGTATCCAGACAAGGGGAATACCTGATCAATCCCCTGAAAGAGAAAGTCCATCAAAAGGTTTATAGCAAAACGCTTCCTAAAACCAATATTGTGGCCGCCGTCTTAGGTTCGGACTCCGGAATAATCGGGGCTTCACAATTGTGGAGGGGTTAGTATTTCGAAAATTCAGTCTTTTCATGTTGAAATTTGTCAAATTTTAGAATATAATGACACTATATAAATCCATGACTCTCCTTTTATAAACAGGGAATAGATATCATTATCATTTGAAAGGGTGCTGTTTTAATGTTGAAGAATAATGATATGGTTGCTTTTGAAAAAAATAAGGAAAAACAAGAAGAGTCCATGAATAATCAGCGTGAAAGATTGGAAAATATCCTGAAAGGCACCAATGTAGGGACCTGGGAATGGAATGTACAGACAGGTGAAAATATAATCAATGAACGTTGGGCGGAAATAATAGGATATACTTTAGAAGAAATCGAACCGCATATAGATACATGGGAAAAATTCCTGCATCCGGCGGATCTAAAGAAGTCTAAAGAGTCTTTAAGACATGTCTTTATGAAGGAAAGAGATTACTATGTTTTGGAATTCCGGATGGCTCATAAGGACGGCCACTGGGTCTGGGTGCAGAGTCATGGTAAAGTTATTTCGTGGACAGATGACGGCAGGCCTTTATGGATATGCGGATCTCATACGGATATCACGGATCGAAAAAGAGCAGAAGAAGAAATGCTGAAGATAACAGCATTACGAAAAACATTGATTGATAATATTGCAGCAGGCGTCATAATTATTGATGCAAATACCCATGTTATAGAGGAAATAAACCGGGAAGCGGCTTCACGATTTGGTGTTCCTGAAAAACAGATTGTGGGAAAAGTCTGCAATAATTTTTTATGTCCGGATTCACAGAGCAAGTGCCGGGCAATGAATAACCGTAAAATGATGAATAACATTGAATCGGTAATGATCACGGCAGGGGGCACACAATTACCGATATTGAAATCTATAAAGCGTATATTTATAAATGGTCAGGAAAAACTATTGGAAACATTTGTTGATATTTCAAATCTGAAAAAGGCTGAAAAAGAAATCGTCTATCTCAGCTATAATGATCATCTGACGGGCTTATATAACCGGAGATACATAGAAGAAAAGATTAATAAATGGGATCAGAAAGAGCAATTTCCTGTTTCGGTGATAATGGCAGATATCAATGGATTGAAATTGATGAATGATATCTATGGGCATTTTGAAGGAGACCGGCTCCTCACTTTAGCTGCAGGGATTATAAAAGATTCATGCGGGAAACAGGGTTTTCCGGCCCGGTGGGGCGGAGATGAATTTATTATTCTGATAAAGGCGTCAAAACAAGAGGCTGAATCAGTATGTGGCAGGATCGTCAATGGGTGCAGAAAAGTGGACTTTAAGGGAATTGGCATATCCGTTTCTCTGGGGTATGAAGCAAAGACTTACCAGACAGAAGAGATCCGACACGTGATAAAAAGAGCTGAAGATGCTATGTATAAACATAAACTGCTGGAAAGAAGAAGTTACAGAAACACGATTTTGAATTCTATGATTTCAACATTATATGCGAAAAGTAAAGAGTCAAAGGAACATGTAGAAAGATTAAAAACCGCTTGCAAAAAAATTGGCATAAAAATAGGATTATCCCATACTGAACTCAATGACCTTGAACTTCTTGCACTGCTGCATGATATAGGAAAAATATCCATCAGTGATGTGATTCTTAATAAATCCGGTATTCTGAGCGGGAGAGAATGGGATGAAATGCGAAAACATTCTGAAATAGGATGCCGCATTGCACAGGCTTATCCGGAACTCACACAGATTGCAGAATTTATTTTATCACACCATGAAAGATGGGACGGAACCGGGTATCCGAGGCATTTAAAAGGAGAGGAGATTCCTTTATTATCCAGGATATTGGCTGTAATAGATGCCTATGATGCCATGACCAATGACAGGGTATATCGTAAAGCTATGACAAAAGGTATGGCAATTGAGGAACTGGTGAGATATTCCGGAACACAGTTTGACCCCGAAATTGTAAAGATTTTCATTGAAACAGAAATGGAACAGGAGCAGATTAGGTCGGATTGAAGATCTTAAAATATCTAAGCATAAATAAAATCTGATAAACAAGGGTGGATCATATGGATGCGAATAGAGTTGTTATTGTCGGAGGAGGTGCTTCCGGTTTAGTTGCAGCAATTGCTGCTGCCCGAAAAGGCGCTGAAGTGTGTATAATAGAAAAGCTGGACCGGGTGGGAAAAAAAATACTGGCAACCGGTAACGGCAGATGCAATATGACAAATTTCAATGAACAGATCCATGATTGTTACAAAAGTGACCAGGCTTTTATAAGAAAAGTTTTTCGTAGCTTTAATGTTGATCAAACCGTTGATTTTTTTGACAGGCTTGGTATTTTACATAAGGTAGAGTCTGAAGGGAGGGTCTATCCTTTTTCAGGTCAGGCTTCTTCTGTTCTGGATGTACTTAAGATGAAGATAAAAGAATTAAATATTGAAACCATCTACACCAACCCGGTTGTTAAAATAGAAAATAAAGCCAATATATTCCGCATATATCTTAAAGATAAAAGCGTTGTGGCATCGGAAGCAGTTGTTATGGCCTGTGGCGGAAAAGCTGGACCGCAGTTCGGATGTCATGGAGATGGATTTATACTTTCGGAATCTCTTGGGCACAGCGTTATTTCGCCTGAACCGGCGCTGGTACAGATGATTTGCAATGAATGGTATAATAAAAGACTTAAAGGCGTACGGGTTAAAGGAAATGCAAAACTTCAGTGCGATGAGAGCGTAATATCAGAAAGTAAAGGAGAAATACAGTTTACAGAAGATGGTCTTTCAGGAATATGTATTTTTGACCTCAGCAGAGATGTTCATTCATGCATAAAAAAGGGGAAAAAATGCAGTGTTGTAGTGGATATATTCCCGGAATATACTTATGATGAGTTACAGTTGATATTTCAGAAAAGATTATCCTATTCCACATTTAAAACCAACGAAGAATTTTTAACTGGTCTGGTAAATAAGCGATTGATACCTGTTATTTTAAAATTAAGTGCTGTCCAAAAATCCGATGAAAATTGTTCTGCCCTTACATCTAAACAGATCAACAGGATGATCCATACATTTAAGGAGTGGAAAATACCGGTTGCAGGTACCAGGTCCTGGGAATATGCCCAGGTGACTGCAGGAGGTATTGATACAAAAGAGATTGATCCACAAACAATGGGATCGATTATAATTCCCGGTCTTTTTTTTGCCGGAGAAATTATAAATGTAGACGGGATATGCGGAGGATATAACCTTCAGTGGGCATGGTCAACCGGTCATATTGCCGGAGAAAATGCCGCAAAGCCCATTTGCAGAGGGTTTAAGGTTTAAGATTGATGTTCATTTGCTTAATTCTTAAATAATAAGTGAGGAAGTTAACATGTTGCGTGTTCCTGAAATTAAGTTATCCATAGATGAAGATATCGGATCTATTCCGGAGAAAATTTGCGACAAGCTGAGGATAAGCAAGCATCAAATTATTTCTTACCGCATTCATAAAGAATCCATAGATGCAAGAAAAGGGGATATTTGGTTTGTTTATACCATTGATGTTGAGATGGAAAACGAAGATACCGTATTAAAAAAAAATCCATCTAAAAAAATCTCTAAATCACCCGATGAGACATATAAATATGTCAGTCAAGGTGATGGCCTTATTAAAGGCAGACCTGTCGTAGTTGGTTTTGGGCCAAGTGGTATGTTCTCGGCCCTTATTCTTTCGGAAATGGGATACCGGCCTTTGGTCATTGAGAGAGGGAAACCGATTGAAGAAAGAATCACAGATGTGAAACTCTTCTGGAAAGAGGGGAGACTGAATACGGATTCAAATGTTCAATTCGGAGAAGGGGGAGCAGGTACTTTTTCGGACGGGAAATTGACTACTCGGATAAAAGATACGGTTCGCTGTAGAAAGGTGCTGAAAACTTTTGTTGATGCAGGTGCACCTCATGAGATTTTTTATAAACAAAAACCTCATATTGGTACGGATATTCTTCAAAAAATAGTTAAGAACATAAGAAAAGAAGTTTTGAATCTTGGCGGAGAAATACGTTTTAACAGTAAAATGACAGATATCTCCGTATATAATGGGCAATTAAATGCAATTGGGATTAATGGAAATGAAAAAGTAGATTCCAATTGTGTTATTTTAGGATTAGGGCACAGCGCCCGGGATACCTTTGAGATGCTTTATCATAAGGGTGTTGGGATGGAGCAGAAATCATTTTCCATCGGGGTGAGAATAGAGCATCCGCAAAAACTTATTGACTGTTCCCAGTACGGAAAGCATGCAGGACATCCTGAATTGGGTGTTGCAGATTATAAACTGGCTTATCACTGTAAAAACGGCAGAGGAGTATACACATTCTGTATGTGCCCGGGAGGGCTGGTAGTGGCAAGTTCTTCAGAAACCCATGAAGTTGTGACCAATGGAATGAGCTATTTTAAGAGGGATGGGAAGAATGCCAACAGTGCATTACTTGTAGATGTTAAACCCGATGATTTTGGTTGTGATCATCCTCTTGCAGGTATCGACTTTCAAAGGATATGGGAGAAAAAAGCCTATGAGTCAGGAGGGACGTGCTATCATGCACCAGTGCAAAGAGTAGGTGATTTCCTGAAGGGCATACCTTCAACTGAAGCAGGAAAAGTATTGCCTACCTATAGACCCGGAGTTTGCTGGACGGATATAAGCAAATGCCTTCCGGATTTTGTTGTAAATTCTTTAAGAGAAGCAATACCGGAAATGGGAAAAAAAATCATGGACTTCGATATGGATGATGCGGTTCTTACTGCCATAGAAACCAGAAGTTCTTCACCGGTGAGAATACTGAGGGATAAAATGCTTGAAAGCAGTATTGGGGGTTTATTCCCTGCAGGAGAAGGTGCCGGGTATGCAGGCGGAATCATTTCAGCCGCAGTGGACGGCATCAAGATCGCAGAAGTGGTAGTAAAGAGGTTTCAACCCCCAACCGGCTAATACAAGATTTTAGGGGTTAGGTATCTGGGGCTGAACGGGACGGCCCTTACGGCTGTTTGAAAGGATTAATATGCGGTATTTTAATGGAAAGCTTCTGGAGCTTTTGGCTCCAGCAGGTAATTTCGAAATCTTTAAAGAAATTATCAACAGCAACTGCGATGCCATTTATTTGGGCGGTAAAAAACTCAATATGAGAATGATACGAAAGGGTTTTAATTTTGAAGACCATGAAATAAAAGAAGCCATCAATTTAGCAAGAGAAAAAGAAAAAAAAGTTTATATAACCGTTAATAATCTTCTAAACGACGAAGACATTAATGAAGCAAAGGAATTCCTGCTTTTTCTTGCTGAGGTCGGGCCCGATGCGTTAATCATACAGGATCTGGCTGTGGTGGAAATCATCAGGCAGTTGAAACTGAAATTTCAATTGCATGCTTCCGTTATGATGAATGTTCATAATCTTGAAACCATCAAGGCCCTACAAGAAAAAGGTGTGTCAAGAGTTGTCCTGTCAAGAGAAATGGCAATTGGAGATATGCGATATATTAAAACAAAATCCGATATAGAGGTTGAATATTTTACACATGGAGACATGTGCATTGCCCATGGTTCACAGTGTTATTACAGCTCTATTCTTTTCGGAATGAGCAGCAACAGAGGAAGATGTCTGAAACCTTGCAGATGGTGGTTCAAGATAAAGCATAATGGAAAGAAGTATGATACTAAATTCCCTATGGCCGTCAAAGACATGTGCATGTATCCGTATTTGCCGGAGATGATTGAGGCAGGCGTAGATTCATTTAAAATCGAAGGAAGGATGCGGGAGAAAGAATTTATTACAAGGCTTGTAAACATCTATGGAGATGCAATTGACCGGTATATAGAGGATCCTTTAGGCTTTGACAGGAAGAAAGACTATGGGGAACTGTTTGAAACACGGAAAAGGGATTTATCTGTTGCTTATGCATTTGGAAAGCCGGGCCTGAAGAATATCAATACAAGGGGTGAAGGAACCGGCAAGTTCTACTCAACAGGCAAAATGTTCAGTACACCTACAGAAGAGGAAGAAATTTCTGATTTTCATATTGAAAAGATCACAGGCGGAAGCGTAAATGACAGTAAGAAAGTGCCGCAGACAGTTGGTTTGTCCGTCAGAGTAAACAATATAAAACAGGCAAAGATAGCTATGGAAAAAGGAGCGGACAGAATTTATCTTTCAGGAGATGTTTATCTTCCTGACATGCCCTTTACAATGCAGGAAATAAATGAGATTATAGACTTGAAAAAGGAAACAGAGATATATCTTGGATTTCCCAGAATGATGAATGAAATGTACTTTGATCAATATCACCATTTTTTAAGCTTATATCCTCTGGATATTGACGGGCTGCTTGTAAGCAATTTAGGAGCTGTTAAAGCCTTTAAAAAATATCAGTACAATATGTCGGGTGATTATCCTCTTAATATATATAATGATGTTACTGCAAAAACATATAAAGGTATGGGCCTGTCGGAAATAACGCCTTCAATAGAATTGCCTTATGAAGATCTTTACCGGCTGATATCCAAAACAGAAAATACCGAGTTGATTGTACACGGGCCGTTGGCAGCCATGTATCTGGAACATGATCTCTATGAGAATCTGGATGCCGGGTTTGAGTGGATTAATGACAAATATACCCCTGAAAGGGAAGGGATATTGGCGCTTTCCAATGAAGCAGGAGATTTTTTAGTTTTCAAGGATCAATATGGAAGAGGCCATGTACATACCTGTAAAGAGCTGTGCCTGATGCCTGTTCTCGGTAGCCTGATTTGCTCAGGAGTAAAGATGGTCAGAATTGAAGGTGCGATTTATCCGCCGGAGGTATTAGGTGAATTGATTGATGTTTATAAGGAAGCATTGACAGATCCTCAACAATGCAAGAAAATATTCAGGAAAATGAAAAAATACATGGGAGGATTTACCTTGGGCAGTTTAAGATTTTAATATTGAAAAAGACGGAGGGCTGGTATAATGGAAAAAGATATAAAAAAGTACATAGGCAGTAAATGCATCATAGAAAAGAAAAACAAGTATCTCTTTCCAAACGCCATGCATTTTTACAGGAATCCCCCTCAAATTGTAAAAGGAGATATGCAGTATCTGTTTGACGACAGAGGAAATAAATACATAGATTTTTTTTCAGGCGTTTCAGTGGTAAACTGCGGGCACTGTAACCCTTTTATTACAGAACAGACCATAAAACAGACAAAAAAGCTGCAGCATACCTCAATTATATATTTAACGCAGCCTATGGCCCGGTTGGCGGAAAAAATGGCAGGTATTCTGCCGGGAGAAATCAACAGGACCTTTTTCTGTAACAGCGGGACCGAAGCCAATGAAGGCGCCATGCTCCTTGCCCGAATGCATACAAGGCGAAAGGAATTCATTGCTTTTGAAGGAGGACTGCATGGAAGGTCTTATCTGACCATGAGCGTTACCGGGATACCTATGTGGCGGATCGACCCATACCTGGATGATGGTATCCATTTTGCGCCTAATATTTATGACGGCAAAAATCCATTGGATGTTTCTTCGGTGAAATCTCTGGATAAGGTAAAAGAGATTATAAAAGAACGAAAAGGAAAGATAGCCGCCTGCATTATAGAGACAATTCAGGGAAACGGCGGGATAATCACCCCGCCGGATTGGTTTTTTAAAGAACTTAAGGATATACTTGCTGAAGACAATATTCTGCTGATTGCAGATGAAGTTCAAACAGGCTTTGCCAGAACAGGGAAGATGTTTGCCATACAGCACTATAACGTTGTTCCGGATATCATGACCATGGCAAAAGCTCTGGGAAACGGTATTCCCATTGCAGCATTTTCGGCAGGGGAAGCCGTTGCAAAATCCTTCAATAAACCTTCTGCTTCTACCCTTGGAGGGAATCCGGTTTCATGTGCTGCGGCATTGGCGGTTCTGGATTATATCAAGGAGAATAATCTTTGTGAGCGTGCTGAATATCTGGGGGAATATCTTCAGGAAAAACTGGAGGGTTTAAAAGAGAAATATGAAATCATAAAAGATGTCAGAGGTCGTGGCTTAATGCTCGGTATGGAAATTACAGATATAGAAGGAAATCCGGACCCGGAGACTGTGGACGGCATACTCGAATACATGAAGGATCAAGGTATGATTATCGGGAAAAATGGCCTTAATAGAAATGTGTTGGCTTTCCAGCCGCCTCTGGTTATTAATGAAACGGATATAGAAGAAATGACTGAAAAGCTGGACAAAGTGCTGAGAAGATTAAAGGAAACAGATGACAAATCTAAGATCTGTGATTTATGATTTGGAAGGCGTAGGAAGCTTTGATTCCAAAGGAGTTCCATTTAAAACTCACACTCACACTTATATTCTTAAAGCGACAATCCTGAGCTGAATGAAAAGGAGAAATATAAAGGATATGGCAGAATATATCAATATTGACAAGAAAAAGGCTTTCTATGCGGATATGGCATTGATTCTTGCTGCAGCTTTATGGGGGGGCGAATATATTGCCATTAAATTTGCACTTAAAGCGTTTTCTCCGTTATATGTAAATGTATTTCGTTTCTGTCTGGGCACATGTATAACGGCTGCAATATTTCGGAAAAAGATCAAATTGATCAGCAAAAGCTATATAAAGGGTGCCATATTTTTGGCCATATCCAGCTTTATAGGTTATGCCTGCATGACTACAGCTATGATCTATACCAGTGTTGCCACCATTGCATTTTTAGTTGCCACCTATACGGTATGGGTTCCGGCTTTAACGGTAGTTATTTATAAGCGGAAGCCGCCATGGTATATTTTATGCGGTGTTTTTTTATGCATTATGGGTGTTTATTTTTTAACTTTCAAAGGAGATTTAAAGTTCGGCTGGGGGGAAGTATTAGGTATTGGTTCAGCTATAGCATTTTCATTTTCCATTATTTTAAAAGAATACTATGTAAAAAGATTAGATGCAATTGCCATCACCATCGCTCAGGATGGCTTCACAGCAGTGCTTTATATATTTGCAGCTGTTCTTTTGGAACCGGCACCCGCTTATAACGGCCAATTTGGGAGCTTGATTGCTCTTTTTTATATGATACTCGGTGCAACAGTTATGGCACACTTGATTATCAGTGTCAGCTTAAAATATACATCTGCTACCCGACAAGTTATTATTATTTCAATGGAATCTGTTTTTGCATCACTGTTGGGATATTTCATGTTAAAAGAAGCCATAACTATTTCAATGGTTTTAGGTATGATATTTATCTTTTCAGCAATAATACTAATTGAAACAGAGTTGAAGTTTTTGAGAAAATTCATAAGAAAAGTTGTTGATTCAGGCGAAGAGAAAAATATTAAATAAAAAATAAGGAAATTATCAGAAAAGTCTTGAAAAACATTTTTTTTTGAGTTAAAATACACTTTAATAAAGTAAAGTAATAAAAACGATGATAAGAAGAGTAGCCATGTCAGGAAGTTTCAGAGAGTTGGTGATGGTGGAAGTCCGACACGGAAGACATGGGGAAGAACATCTTTGAGTTTCCAACCGAAATCTGTTAAGAGAGTAGACTTGGACGGAGCCGAACCGTTAAAAACCGGACAGTATTATTCAGTACTGATTAGAGAGAACTGTTTACAGTTAATTAGGGTGGTACCGCGATAACCTTTCGTCCCTTCAGGGATGAAGGGTTTTTTTAATTTAAAAGATAGGAGTGAAAACTATGGAAAGGACAATGATTCAGCATCTTCCGGAGACGAAGAAGCAGAAGGTATTATTAAAAGGATGGATCTATAAAATTAAAAACTTTAGCAATTTTTCTTTTGTTGATTTGAGAGATAAAACCGGACTGGTACAACTGGTAATAGATTCAAAAAAAATGAAGGAACTAAAGCTGGAAATGGCGATTGAGGTTACAGGAAAACTTGAGAAAAACGGCAAAGCACCGAAAGGCATGGAGATACATGTGGAAAGTATTCATATTATCGGGCAGGTCTATTATGAGTTGCTGCCATTCTCCATTAATCAATCCAAAGTTCAGGCTTCTCTTGAAAAAGAATTGGATTACAGGTACATCAGTCTCAGAAGGCCCGACAGGCGTGCCGTTTTTAATGTACAGGAGGAAGTTGTCGAGGCATTTAGAGGATATCTGAAAGGCAGAGGGTTTTCGGAAATCCATACACCGAAAATTATTGCCTCCGGAACCGAAGGCGGTTCAGAAATGTTCACAGTTAATTATTTTGATACCAGGGCTTTTTTAGCTCAAAGCCCTCAATTCTATAAGCAAATGATGGTAGGAGCAGGTTTCGAATCTGTTTTTGAAATAGGGCATGCATACCGGGCAGAACCGCACAGCACATATAGGCATCTGAATGAGTATGTCAGTTTGGATATTGAAATGGGCTTTATAGATGATGAGAATGAATTGATGGACCTGGAGGAAGACTTTATCAATTACCTTTTTCGTCATCTGAATCAGACATGTACAGATGAATTGAAGCTATTGAAAGTTGAATTGAAGGAGGTTAATCAGATTCCGAGAATACCGCTAAAAGAAGCTCAGGAAATCTTAGACAATGAATATGGAAAAAACTCACCTATGGGCAATTTGGATGCAGAGGGGGAGATATTGTTTTCTCAGTACGTTAAAGAAAAATATAATAATGATTTTGTTTTTCTGACAAAATACCCGGTATCCAAACGGCCTATGTATGCCATGCCGGATAATGAGCCGGAAGGCACAACGAAAAGTTTTGATTTGATTTATAAAGGGTTGGAGATTACCACAGGTGGACTTAGAATACATGATTATGAGAGGTTGAAGGAAAATATCATCAGATTTGGCGCAAATTCCGAAGATTTTTCTTTTTATCTGGATAGCTTTAAATATGGCATGCCGCCTCATGGAGGATTTGCCATCGGACTTGAACGTATTACCATGAAACTATTAGATCTGGAAAACATCAGGCAGAGTACGTTGTTGCCGAGAGATATTAGAAGAATTGAACCATAGGAGGTTATTCAATGAAAGTTGATGTGAAAACGATAAACCATATTGCTGCTTTGGCAAAACTGAAGTTCGGTGAAGATGATGCGGAAAGGTTTGCAGAAGAATTCAAGGAGATACTGGAGCATTTCAATAATCTGGATCAAGAGGATCTTTTGCATGAAGATAGAAATCCGGCCAATGGCCGGGAAGCTTCTTTGCGTGAGGACACTTTAGAAACATTTGAAAATAAAGAAGAATTGTTTAAAAATACAAAAGATTTTGTAGACAAATATATTTTAATACCAAAAGTCATTGAATAGGGGATGATGAAATGGAAATAGAAAAAATGACCGTAGAGGAGATTAAAAAAGGATACAGGACCGGAGAATTTTCTGCTGTGGAAGTGGTAACATATTACCTTGAAAGGATAAAAGAGTATGATGAACAGATCGGTGCCTTTTTATCTCTTTGTGAAAATTCCGCTTTGGAGGAAGCAAAAAAAACGGATAAAAAAATAAAAAACAATAAGGCATTAGGTTTGCTGGAAGGGGTCCCTGTTGCTGTCAAAGATCTTATCTGCACAAGAGGACTCAGGACCACTTGTGCTTCAAAGATGCTGGAAGATTTTATTCCGCCCTATGATGCCACGGTAATAAAAAAGCTCAGAGAAACCGGTGCTATTTTGATTGGAAAAACTAATATGGATGAATTTGCCATGGGTTCATCCACTGAAAACTCAGCTTTTAAAACCACCAGAAATCCTTGGGATTCGAGAAAAGTGCCAGGCGGTTCATCCGGGGGTTCGGCTGCGGCAGTATCTGCAGGATTTACGCCTTTTGCTATCGGGTCGGATACAGGCGGATCCATCAGACAACCAGCCGCCTTTTGCGGAAATGTAGGATTAAAGCCTACCTATGGGTTGGTTTCCAGGTATGGATTGATTGCTTTCGCTTCTTCTTTGGACCAGATCGGAACCTTTACAAAGACGGTAAAGGATGCGGCTCTTGGTCTTCAGGCTATTCAAGGGCATGATTCCATGGACGCTACCAGTATTCGGTGTGACATAACCGGAGATTATACTATTCATCTGGAAGACGGTATAAAAGGAATGAAATTCGGACTCCCGAAAGAATTTTATCAGGAAGGGCTGGATGAAGAAATAAAGGCTTCGATTATGTCATCGATTCAACGCATTATCAGGATGGGAGGGGAAGTGGAGGAATTTTCTCTTCCCATTACGAAAACAGGTCTTTCGGCATATTATATCATTTCATCTGCTGAGGCAAGTGCCAATCTTGCCAGATATGACGGTATCCGGTACGGGTATCGAACAGAGAAATTTTCGGATATCGAGACCCTTATGCTCAATTCCCGGACAGAAGGGTTTGGACAGGAGGTTAAAAGAAGGATCATGATCGGTACTTATGTACTATCTTCCGGGTATTATGATGCCTATTATAAAAAGGCTATGATTTTCAGAAGAAAAGTAAAGGAAATATTTGGAGAAGCTTTTGAAAAGTATGATGCCATTATTAGTCCGGTGTCTCCGGTATTGCCTTTTGATATCGGAGAGAAAACAAATGATCCCCTCCAAATGTATCTTTCAGATATTTATACGGTAAATGTGAATATTGCAGGGCTGCCCGCAATATCTATTCCATGCGGATACAGCAGAAGTCAGCTGCCCATCGGACTGCAGATAATCGGTAATTTCTATGAAGAAGAAAAACTTTTGAAAAGCGCTTATGCTTTGGAACAGGATCTGTTCTTATACCATAAGGTACCGGAATTAAAGGGGGTGGTATAGGTGATACTGGAGACAATAATAGGGCTTGAGATTCATGTTGAATTAAATACCAGAACCAAAATATTCTGCGGCTGTTCCACAGAATTTGGAGCTGAGCCGAATGCGAATACTTGTCCCGTTTGTATCGGACTTCCGGGAACATTGCCTGTGCTGAATGAAGAGGCCGTAAATTTGGCGGTGCGGGCCGGTAAAGCTTTGAATTGCAGAATCAATACCATTAACAAATTTGACAGAAAGAATTATTTTTATCCGGATTTACCCAAAGCCTATCAGATTTCACAATTTGATTTGCCTATTTGTGAGCATGGATACGTGGATATAGATATAGAGGGAATGAACAAGAGGATTAATATCCTTAGAATACACATGGAAGAAGACCCGGGAAAACTTATCCATGCAGAAGGTGAACCTATTACCATGATCGATTATAACAGATCCGGCGTGCCATTGATTGAGATTGTAACCGAGCCGGATATACGTTCACCAAAAGAAGCTGTGACATTTTTAACAGCTCTAAAAGCCATACTTGAATATTCCGAAGTGTCAGATTGTAAAATGGAGCAGGGATCTCTCAGGTGTGATGCCAATATTTCCTTGAGACCCATAGGACAAGAAAAACTCAATACAAAAGTTGAAATTAAGAATATCAACTCATTTAAAGAAATTTTAAAAGCACTTGAAAAGGAGGAAAAAAGGCAAAAAGAACTCTATGATTTCAATGAAGCATATAAGATAAAACAAGAAACACGTAAATGGGACAGTGGAAAAGGAAGGACTATTCCCATGAGATCAAAGGAAGATGCCCACGATTATAGATACTTTCCTGAGCCGGACCTGCCGCCTGTGATTATAAAAAATGAGACGCTGGCAGCCATTCAAAATACTGTTCCCGAAATGCCGGAGGAAAAGAAAGCCCGATTCAAAAACCAATACGGCTTAAATGATAATGAAACAGAAGTTCTGATCAGTAAGAAGGTACTGGCAGAATATTTTGAAGATGTGGTTTCTTATAAAGTAAGTTCGAAAGAGGCTTCTAAGTGGATCAAGGTAGAAGTCATGCGAATGCTTAAAGAAAGTGAAAATATAGAAATACCTGCTAAATATCTGGCTAAGCTTATTAAATTGATTGAAAACGGTAGAATCAGCCGTTCGGCAGCAAAAGAAGTTTTTGATGTATTATGGTTGACAGAAAAGACGCCGGAAGCTGTGATAAAAGAAAAGCAATTGGAGCAAATCAGCGGATCCGATCAATTAGATCAGGTCATTTCAGAAGCCATAGAGAAAAATCCTGATGCGGTGGCAGCTTATTTGAGAGGCAAGGAGCAGTCAAAAATTTTCCTTATGGGACAGGTGATGAAGGCTACAAAAGGTCAAGCTAATCCTAAGCTTGCAATGCAGATTTTGACGGAAAAGCTGGGAAAGACCGAAGATCTTAAAAATTTTTCAGAAAGTATTGACAATGCTGATAAATAGACTATAATAGTTGATATAATTTAATTAAGTAAGGCAACGGCGCCGATCAGGAAATCCTTGATTCGGGGCCGTCTTTTATTTTATTAATTAATGCAGCTGTAATTAATTGAAGAGGATGTGATGAAAAACGATAAAAAGAAACAGGAATTCATAACAAGGCAATGGCGTCTAAATAGCAGCAAACCACTGTATTTTAGACGCTTTTAATTTGTTTCTTTTTTCTCTTTTGGTTTTAATATATTATCATCCTTTTAAGCTATGGATTTCCTATTTCTGCTTCATATGAGGCAGAAGAGATTATAGCTTAGAAAAAATTTGAAATCATTATATTTTCAGGAGGCGATTGTTTTGGATTATTCATTAGCAATTGATACCATTTGGGTGTTAGTGGCAGCAGCTTTGGTGTTTTTTATGCAGGCCGGGTTTGCCATGGTGGAGACCGGGTTTACCAGGGCGAAAAATGCAGGAAATATTATCATGAAGAATATCATTGACCTGTCCGTAGGTTCTATCATGTTCTGGATCATTGGATTCAGTATTATGTTCGGAACAGATATGAGCGGCTTTATCGGAGCAGGAAATTTGCTTTCTTCGGGAGGATTCGAGCACTTGGGATTAAGCATTCCCAAGGAGGCTTTTCTCATTTTTCAAACCGTATTCTGTGCAACGGCGGCGACCATTGTTTCAGGTGCTATGGCAGAAAGAACAAAATTTGCGGCTTACATTATTTACAGCATTGCCATATGTTCAGTTATCTATCCGGTTGCCGGTCATTGGATATGGGGAGGAGGATGGCTGAGCGAAATTGGATTCCATGATTTTGCCGGCTCTACTGTCGTACATTCCATTGGTGGCTGGGCAGCACTTGTCGGAGCAAAGATCATAGGCCCGAGGATCGGTAAATACAATGAGCTTGGTAAGGCAAATGCCATACAGGGACACAGTATCACCTTAGGGGCTTTGGGCGTATTTATCCTGTGGTTTGGATGGTTTGGGTTTAATCCGGGCTCTACACTGTCAGGGATGAGCATTGACAGTATTTCCCATATATTCGTAACTACCAATTTGTCTGCTGCTGCAGGAGTTGTAACGGCAATGATTCTTTCATATTTTCGTTATGGAAAGCCGGATGTCAGTATTACTTTAAATGGTGCCTTAGGCGGTTTGGTTGCTATAACGGCCGGAACAGATCTGGTTAGTCCGGCAGGTGCCGTTTCAATCGGTGTCCTTGCTGGGATCACTGTTATATTTGGAATTGAACTGTTTGACAAATTATTAAGAATAGATGATCCGGTAGGAGCCATAACTGTTCATGGGCTATGCGGAGCTGTAGGAACCATTTCCGTAGGGATATTTGCAGTGGATGGCGGTCTGCTGTATGGCGGAAATGCAGATTTTCTTATCATACAAAGTATTGGTACGGTCATGGTATTTTTATGGGCGGTGATGACATCTGCAATTTTGTTTCGCCTGATTGACAGTACGCTGGGGCTCAGAGTTACCGCAGGAGATGAAGAGGAAGGACTGGACATTGTTGAACATAATTTTGAAGGATATGATATTTTAAGAAAAGAACATGTTGAAATCAATTAAAGGAAGGATAGAACATGAGTAAAATTATAAAGATTGAAATCATTTCTCGCCCCAGAAATTACGAAGAACTTATAGAAGCCCTAAACGGCATAGGTATTACAGGAATGACGGTAACTCAGGTAATGGGCCGTGGAAATCAGAAAGTGTCCGCTCATCATTACAGGGGGGTTAATTATACGCCAAAACTTCTTGCGAAAGTCAAAATAGAAATCGTGGTTTGTGAGATGCTTAAAGATTCTATTATCAGCAAAGTAAAAGAAGTACTAAAAACAGGTAATCCGGGAGATGGGAAAATATTTATATATGAAATATCTAATGTCATTCGGATAAGGGACGATCAGGAAGGACAATATGCTTTGGAGCATTTAATACCGGCAGATGAAAAAAAGTAAAATTTTCTTATAAAAAAATAAAAAAAGCAATAATGTATTGACTTTTTAACATACAGGTGTATGATAATATTAATTGAATAAATCAAATGGGCAATGATGTCCACGCTGCTTGGAATAAATGTTTCAGGTTGTTGTGGACTTTTTTATTGCACTTGAAAAGGAGGTAAATTATGAAAAAAGAAGTGTTGACCAAAGAAAAAATATTGAAAACCGCACAAGAATTAGAACTGGAATTGATACATTTACAATTTACTGATATCATGGGTACAATGAAAAATGTCTCTATTACCCGGGAAGAACTGGAAAAGGCATTGAACAATGAAATAATGTTTGACGGATCTTCTATTGACGGTTTTGTAAGAATCGAAGAATCGGATATGTACCTTCAGCCGGAATTATCTACTTTTGCGGTTTTTCCGTGGACCCAGGGTGAGGCAAGGCTGATATGCGACGTATATAAGACGGATGGAACGCCGTTTGAAGGATGCCCCAGAAATGTATTAAAAAAGACACTCAAAGAAGCCGAAGACTTAGGATTCATTATGAATGTGGGACCGGAATGCGAGTTTTTTCTGTTCCATACGGATGAGAAGGGAGACCCTTCTCTGGAGACCCACGATAATGCCGGTTACTTTGACTTAGCCCCTGTTGATCTTGGTGGAAATGCAAGAAAAGATATGACCATTGCTTTGAAGCAAATGGGATTTGAAATTGAAGCTTCTCATCATGAAGTGGCTCCGGGACAGCACGAAATAGATTTTAAGTATGAAGATGCATTGACCACAGCGGATAATATCATGACATTTAAAATGGTTGTAAGGATCATTGCTCAGAGGCATGGGCTGCATGCTACGTTTATGCCGAAACCTAAATTTGGCATAAATGGCTCCGGAATGCATACCAATATGTCACTTGCGACTCTTGATGGCAAAAATGCTTTTTATGATGATAAGGATAATATGAAGCTGTCTGAAACAGCATACCATTACCTGGGAGGGCTCGTAAAACATGCCAAATCCTTTACGGCATTAACCAATCCGACAGTCAATTCCTACAAGAGATTGACCCCCGGTTATGAGGCGCCGGAAATCATTGCCTGGTCTGCAAGCAACAGAAGCCCGTTAATAAGGATACCGGCCAAAAGGGGCAATTCCACAAGAGTTGAGTTGAGAAATCCAGATCCCTCCGCCAATCCATATTTAGCATTAGCAGTAGTATTGAAAGCCGGGTTGGACGGCATAAAGAATAAAATCCAACCGCCTGCACCGGTCACCAGCAATGTTTATCATATGAGTGAAAAGGAAATGACAGAAAAAGGAATTGATCATTTGCCTGAAAATATATATGAGGCCGTTAGGGAGCTTGCCAGAGACGAAGTAATTAAATCAGCGTTAGGAGACCATGTTTATAACAAATTTATAGATGCAGCCCTTTACGAATGGTATGAATATTCAAAAAGCGTTTCGCAATGGGAAATTGAAAGGTATCTGCGAAAATTTTAAAACTAAATTCAAAGGCGTCGGAGTGATGATATGAAAGGCTATCGGATTGTGGTTGCAGACAGCAGTGAAAGTTCCAGACAAAAAATAAGCAATCTGCTTAAAAGAAAAGGATATAAAGTTTATCATGCAACGGACGGGGCAGGAGCTATAAGAACAGCCAGAAGCATTCGACCGGATATTGTTATTCTGGATACAAATTTGTGGGGAATCAATGCTTACGAAGTCGCTGATATCATCGAAGGAGATAAGTTATCTATAGTTATATTTTCAACCAATCGCCCTGATTCCGACTTGTACAGCTATCTTAAAAAGATGACCCTGTATGCCTATATTACTAAGCCTTTTAATCCGGAGCAGGTTTATCAGATTCTGGAATTTGTCATTATGAATTCCGGCAGGATACATTCTTTATCTGAAAAAATTGAGAAGCTGGAACATACGCTTGAAAGCCGTAAAATAATAGATAAAGCAAAGGGTCTGGTAATGGAAAAGCTTAATATAAGTGAAAATGAAGCTTACGGATACATCAGAAAAAAAAGCATGGATCTGAGTCTGTCCATGGAAAAAATGGCCCAACGAATTATAAAGGAATATTTTCAAGAACATGAGCAGTATGTTTCCCGGAAGGGATAGCGTAGTATTTCAAAAAACACGAACAATCCCTTCTAATGCATATAATAAACCTTTTATTTAAGATTGCACTTATCCATAAATGGATAAGTGCAATTTTTATATATAAACTTGGAAAATAAGATAGAATCAATTCAATGAATCATTGAAAAGTAAACGTTTTCATTTTTCTGAAAAAATAATTTAAATTATCTGAAAAAGTAAACGATTACAAAATTGACAGGAAAATCCGGATTGATTATACTGTATCTTAATATTTTATACATCGAACTTTTAAAACGTTAATTACATAAAAGTACGGATTAATGTTCGATCAAGATGCAGCAACGGAGGTGCAGTAATGAAGAAACAAAGTAACATTTCAAAAAAACAGGGACTATATGATCCGGTTTACGAAAGGGACAGTTGTGGAGTTGGTTTTGTAACGGATGTCAATGGCGTAAGATCCAATAAAATTATAAAAAACGGGTTGGAAGTTCTGAAGAGTTTATTACATCGTGGTGCTACAGGGGCTGATTCTGAAACCGGCGATGGAGCCGGATTATTGATCCAGATTCCCCATGAGTTTTTTTTAGAAGAGTTTAAAAAAGAGGGCATTTGTCTTCCCGGTCAAGGGGAATATGCTGTAGGCATGGTTTTTCTGCCCTTGGAACCCAATACCAGATATTATTGTGAAGGCGTGTTTGAAAGAATCCTGAAAGAAGAGCAGCAAAGTATTATTGCATGGAGAACGGTTCCGGTAAATGATGAAGCATGCGGACCGTCTGCAAGAAGCACAAGACCCATTGTAAAACAAATATTTATTGATAAAAGGCATCAGGATACAGAGGTTTTTGAAAGGAAGCTTTACAGGATCAGAAGAAGAGTTGAGAAAGAGATTTTTAAATCCCGAAATCCTTATACAGAATCCTTTTATGTATGCAGCCTTTCTTCTAAAACCATTGTATATAAAGGACAGTTTTTGGCTCATCAGATAGAAGAGTTCTATCTTGATTTAAAAGATAAGAAAATGAAAAGCGCTATTGCGGTCATACATCAGAGATACAGTACCAATACTTTTCCTTCATGGAGGTTGGCGCATCCTTTCAGGTATATGGCACATAACGGAGAGATAAATACCATTAAAGGAAATGTAAAATGGATGAATGCCAGAGAAGGGGAAATGACGTCCGAAGCCTTCGGGGAAAATTTTTCTGAAATATTTCCGGTTATTCAGCCGGACAGCAGCGATTCATCCAATTTGGACAATGTATTCGAGATGCTTGTTTTAAATGGCTATTCCATGACGCATGCAATCAAGATGCTGATTCCCGAAGCCTGGCGGTATGATCGGATAATGAGAGATGATTTAAAGGCTTTTTATGAGTATCATGAAGGAATAATCGAGCCCTGGGATGGTCCGTCTGCGCTTGTTTTCACTGACGGCATACAGATTGGAGCAGCACTTGACAGAAACGGCCTCAGACCGGCAAGGTATCTTATAACAAAAGACGGTATGGTCGTGTTGGCTTCTGAATCCGGTGTGCTGAATGTACCTGAAGAGTCTATAATAAAAAAAGGGAAATTGGGCCCGGGGAAATTAATAATTGTGGATACAATAAAGAAAAAAATTCTGGAAGATGATCAGGTTAAAGAATTGTTATCCAATCAAAAGGCATACAGGGAATGGATAGAGGAAAACAAGATCGATTTAAAAGAAATGGACCTGAATAAGAAAATATTGAGAATGGATAAAGAAAAACTCATTAAGCATCAGATAATATTCGGATATACCGAAGAAGAAATCAAACGTGTTATTTCTCCAATGGCACAGGATAGCAAGGAAGCCATAAGTTCTATGGGAAATGACGTTCCCCTCGCTGTATTGTCCAATAAACCGGAGTTAATGTTTAATTATTTCAGACAGCTTTTTGCTCAGGTGACAAATCCTCCCATTGATCCGATACGTGAAAAAAAGGTCATGTCGTTAAATCAATATATCGGCCGTTCCGGAAATATATTGAAGATGATTGATGAGATGAAACCAAATAAGTATATTGAGCTGGAACAGCCTGTTTTATATGCTGAAAAAATGGAAAAGATAAAAAATTTAGAAGCGGACACTTTAAGAAGTGTAACGATACCGATTATTTTTGAAGCAGATCAATTTGAAGGAGGTTTGGCAGATGCTCTTGATTCTTTGAAAAAAAGAGTTGAGGAAAGCATTATGCGGGGCTATCGAATACTAATCCTCAGTGATAAGGGTGTGGACAGATACCGGGCGCCTGTTCCAAGTATTCTGGCTGTCAGCACGGTACACAACCATTTGATTGCAAGAAAATTGAGAACTAAAGTCGATTTAATAATTGAAACCGGCGAAGCAAGAGACCCCTTTCATATGGCCTTGTTGTTAGGATATGGTGCTACGGCAGTATATCCATATCTGGCATTTGAAACCATCAATGACATGGTCAAAAATAATCTCTATCTGGACTCGATTTCTGTGAAGCAGGCATCTATGAATTATGTCCGTGCTTTAGGATACGGGATAAGAAAGATCATTTCCAAAATGGGTATATCAACACTGAGAAGCTTTAACGGAGCTCAGATATTTGAAGTAGCCGGATTGGATAAGGACCTATCAAAGCGTTATTTTCCCGGGACGCCTTGCAGATTATCGGGTGTTAAACTGGATGTTATTGCAAAAGAAACATTAATGAGACATGAGAAGGCCTTTGAGATGAAAGTGTCCACACAGGACCTTGATATAGGCGGGTATATCCATTGGAGGAAAAACAGCGATGCCCACCTGTTTGACCCTGAAACAATCTCCAGACTTCAGCATTCCTGTAAAAATAACGATTACCGGATGTTTAAGGCCTATACTGCTTTGATCGATAATCAATCCAAAGTAATAAAAACAGTCAGGGGGCTTTTAAAGTTTAAAAAAACTGTCCCGATACCCATTGATGAAGTCGAATCGGTATATACCATTGTAAAAAGGTTTGCCACCGGGGCCATGTCCTTTGGCTCTTTAAGCAAAGAAGCTCATGAAACATTGGCGGTTGCAATGAACAAAATAGGCGCTAAAAGCAATTCGGGAGAAGGCGGGGAAGATGACCGGCGGTATATAAAAACAGGAGCAGGTGATTTCAAACGCAGCGCAATCAAACAAATCGCCGCTGCAAGGTTTGGTGTCACTGTAGATTATGTCATGAATGCCGATGAGCTTCAAATCAAAATCTCTCAAGGAGCCAAACCGGGGGAAGGCGGGCATTTACCGGGGGATAAAGTTACGGAAGACATTGCAAGGGTTCGGCATGCTTTGCCGGGTATCGATCTGATTTCACCTCCTCCCCATCATGATATTTATTCAATAGAGGATTTGGAGCAGTTGATATTTGACCTGAAAAATGTCAATCCGAAGGCACGTATCAGTGTGAAATTGGTATCTGAAGCCGGTGTGGGAACAATTGCGGCAGGCGTGGCAAAAGGTGGTGCGGATATGGTCCTGATCAGCGGACATGATGGCGGGACCGGAGCATCTCCCGTTACTTCCATTAAAACTGCCGGGATCCCGTGGGAAATAGGATTGGCGGAGACTCAGCAGACCTTGCGCATTAATAATTTGAGAAGCCGGGTCTCGGTACAGGTAGACGGTCAGATGAGGACCGGAAGGGATATCGTCATCGGGGCATTACTCGGTGCGGAAGAATTTGGTTTTGCCACAGCACCTCTTGTAGTATCCGGCTGTATCATGATGAGAAAATGCCACAATAATACATGCCCAGTAGGCATAGCCACACAGGATCCGGAATTAAGAAAGAATTTTAATGGCAGACCGGAGCATATTATAAATTTCTTCACGTTTTTAGCCATGGAAGTGAGAGAAATAATGGCTGAACTGGGGTTCAGAAAATTTGACGAACTTATCGGAAGAGTCGATTTGCTTGAAATGAATACGTTCAATAACAATTGGAAGACAAAATCTCTTGATTTAGAAGCGATTCTGTATAATCCGGAACTGCCGGACCGGTTCAGTCTGAGGAAAACACAGGATCAAAACCATGTTGCCAGAGATGTTCTTGACAGAAATATAATTGAGGCAGCAGCAGGTGCCCTGAAAAAAGGTGTAAAATTTTCCAAGACATTTAATATAAAAAACACAGATCGTGCAGTAGGGGCCATGCTGTCCGGAAAGGTAACAGAACTCTACGGAAAAGAAGGGTTACCTGAAGATACTCTGGAATTGAGATTTATCGGAACAGCAGGACAAAGCTTTGGTGCGTTTTTAGCTCCGGGCATTACATTGAGGCTTTTTGGAGATGCCAATGACTATCTGGGTAAATCCCTGTCCGGAGGAAAGATATGTATAACCGTGCATGAGAAATCTTCATTGAAAAGTGATGAAAATATCATTGCCGGAAATACACTTTTGTATGGCGCAACTTCAGGAGAAGTATTTATTTCCGGTCAGGCGGGAGAAAGATTTGCAGTCAGAAACAGCGGTGTATCGGCAGTGGTTGAAGGTGTAGGAGATCACGGTTGTGAATATATGACAGGCGGGTGTATTGTAATCATCGGCCCTACAGGGAAAAATTTTGCTGCAGGTATGAGCGGAGGCGTTGCTTATATATTGGATGAAGATGGGACCTTTTCCTCAAAATGCAATTTTGAAATGGTGAGCGCAGAAGAGTTGGGTGAGGGTGACATACGTTTACTGAAGGAAATGATAAAAAAACATACAGATCATACAGGAAGCCCCAAAGGAATAAGAATTCTTAATAATTGGGAAAAGTATGAAGGCAGGTTCGTAAAAGTTATCAACCAGCAGTATAAAGCAATTACAGAGCATCAGAATGTTTCGGAGTGAGGTGAGAGTAAATGAAAAAACGAATTGGTTTTTTAAAATATGAAAGAAAAAATGCCATGAATTTACCCGTGAAAGAAAGAATAAATCATTTTAAAGAGTTTCATATTCTTCAGGCAGAAGAGGAAATCCAAAAGCAGGCCTCACGCTGTATGGACTGCGGCATCGCTTATTGTAATTATGCCTGCCCGCTGGGAAATGCCATTCCGGATATCTGTCAACTGGTTTCGGAAGGACAATGGCAGCGTGCCTTTAATATTTTGCATCATACGAATAATTTTCCCGAGTTTACGGGAAGACTCTGTCCCGCATTATGTGAAGCGGCGTGTACTTTAGGCCTGAATTTTCAGCCAAATACATGTAAAGAGATTGAGTTGAGCGTTGTTGAAAAAGGTTACAGGGAAGGATGGGTGAAAGCCCTGCATCCTTTAACCAGAACCAGTCATCGAGTGGCCGTTATAGGCTCAGGACCTTCAGGGCTTGCTGCTGCCCAGCAGCTTATTAGGTGCGGGCATGGTGTAACTGTATTTGAAAGGTCGGAAGAGATTGGAGGCATCCTGGCCATTGGAATCCCTGATTATAAATTAGAAAAGCATATCCTTGAAAGACGAATAAGACAATTAAAGGAGGAGGGCATAGATTTCAAAACCAATATGAATGTAGGTGTCAACATTTCTGTTGATGAAATCAAAGCCAAATACGATGCGGTCTGTCTTGCAGGGGGGTGTACCGTGCCGAGAGATTTGGGGATAAAGGGACGGGGATTAAAGGGCATATACTTTGCAATGGATTATTTGGTTCAGCAAAATCATATCAATAGGGGAAAGCAAGTTTTGGAAGAACGTATCGATGCCAACGGGAAAAATGTAGTGATCATCGGCGGCGGCGATACGGGAGCGGATTGCCTTGGCGTTGCCATCCGACAGGGGGCGAAGAAAGTTTACCAATTGGAAATGATGCCAAAGCCTCCTTTGAAAAGAACAGAAAAAATGCCCTGGCCTACATGGCCCATGATTCTCCGTACCAATACGTCCCATGAAGAAGGAGGAGAAAGAGATTGGGGTATTGGGACCAAATATTTCTCCGGGCAGGACGGAAGAGTGACGAAAGTACACTGTATAAGACTGGAATGGACAGAAAATGCAGATAACACAAGGAGGATGAAAGAAATAGAAAATAGTGAATTTGAACTGGAAGCTGATTTAGTATTATTTGCCATGGGCTTCCTGCATCCGGAACATCATGATATGCTTGAAAAAATTGGTGTTGATTTGGATGAAAAGGGAAATGTCTATACAAATGATGAACACCGGACCAACATCTCAGGTGTTTTTGCTGCCGGCGATATGAGGACCGGGCAGTCTCTGGTGTGCAAAGCTATAGCGGACGGCAGAAAAGCGGCAGAGGCTATCGACACCTATCTGAAAAATAATAAATGATTTAGGCGGCTGTAAAGCCGCTTTACTTTTCGGATTTTGTATTTATGTATGGAAAAAATAAAAAAAAAATGATAGCATTTTTTTAGAGGTTAGAGGTTAGAGGTTAGAGGTTAGAGGTTAGAGGTTAGAGGTTAGAGTATAATCCATAACGAATATAGTTAATAAAGCACGAAAGGAATGTAGGAATATGAGTATTCAGAAAGAAGCATTGGAACTGCATAAAAAATGGGCAGGAAAAATTGAAGTAAAGAGCAAGGTGCCTGTCAGGAACAAATATGATATGTCTACCGCTTATACACCAGGGGTTGCGGAGCCTTGCCGTGTCATCCACAGGAATCCGGAAGATGTTTACAAATATACGGCAAAGGGTAATATGGTGGCAATTGTTACAGACGGAAGTGCGGTTTTAGGCCTTGGCGATATAGGCCCTGAAGCAGCTTTGCCGGTTATGGAAGGCAAATCAGTGTTATTTAAAGAATTTGGAGGAGTGGATGCCTTTCCTGTTTGTATTCCTTCAAAAGATGTAGACATGATTGTTCAAACGGTCAAAATGATCGAGCCTGTTTTCGGAGGCATCAATCTTGAAGATATATCATCTCCAAGATGTGTGGAAATAGAGAGACGGTTAAAGGAAGAATTGAATATTCCGGTATTTCATGATGATCAGCATGGAACGGCTGTGGTGGTGTCTGCAGGACTGATCAATGCATTGAAAATCGTAGGAAAAAGCTTTGAGAACATAAAAGTGGTTTTAAGCGGAGCAGGTGCAGCCGGAAATTCTATCACAAAGATGCTCTTGAGTCTGGGCGTAAAAGACATTATTGTTTGCAGCAGTAAAGGAATTTTATCAAGGGATGAAAAATATACCAATTGGGTACATCAGGAAATTGCCGAAATGACCAATGTTCAAAAATTGAGAGGGACATTGGCGGATGCAATGAAAGGAGCCGACGTTTTCATTGGGGTATCTGTTAAAGATATTGTGACAAAAGATATGGTGGCTTTAATGAATGAAGATGCCATTGTCTTTCCAATGGCAAATCCGGATCCGGAAGTTCTGCCGGATATTGCAAAAGAAGCAGGCGCCAGAGTAGTAGGTACCGGACGCTCAGACTATCCAAATCAAATCAATAATGTTCTGGCCTTTCCGGGAATATTCAGAGGCGCCTTGGATGTCAGGGCCGGTGATATCAATGAAGAAATGAAGAAAGCTGCGGCAGAAGCCATTGCGTCTCTTATAAGCGATGACGAATTGAATGAGGAATATATCATTGTTCCCGCTTTCGACAAGAGAGTCGGAGAAACTGTTGCAAAAGCCGTATATGATGCAGCAGTCAGAACGGGAGTAGCACGTATCTGAGGAATTAAGAATTAAGTTTAAGAGCTTCAAATAATATATATCAAGTAGAGGAGTTGAAGGATTATTATATGAAAGAGAAGATCAGACAGATTATCTTTATTTCAGCATTGCTGGTGAGTATGATGTCTGCCGGAGTATTTGCAGCATCAGATAATGTGTTGATTTCGCTGCCCAATTTTAATGTATCATTAAACGGTGTTCAGGTGGATAACGGTTATCGCCAATATCCGTTAATCTTATATAAAGATATCACCTATTTTCCTATGACTTATTATGACTGCCGGTTTTTAGGACTGGAAACAGAATGGGACAGCGGGACAGGCCTTGAAATCAGCAAAACAGGTATAACAGGCGGCTACAGAGATTACACCGGTGAAGTCAAAAATAAAAATACCTATCTGGCTGATGTTTCGGAATTCAATATC
>JAENZQ010000026.1 GCA_016841185.1 Anaerovorax odorimutans | reverse complement strand
GCTGCTTTCAAGCGAACATGCTCACTTACCTGAAGTAAGCTCCGCTGCTCGCTTTCAGCGCGCCTTGAACTTCGAATTTTTCAAAGCCTGGAGATTGTAGGCTTTTTCAACAATCTCAGAGGCTCCTATGGAGCCTCTTTTAAGTTTATATTACATTTTGTTGTATACTCTTCAATTATAATGCTTTTCCACTTATAATGTAGAAGAATGTAGAAGAATTAGTCATTTTTTATGTTCCATATTCAAAACCGCATGAACCAGTTAAGGAAAAATTTTCCTTGAAGAAAAACATTCGATATAATATGATATTTATGTTATGAAAGTAACGATTTCATTTAATTTTGTTAAATATTTGTATATACAGATAATATCTTTTCTTTTTTAAATAAAAATAATTTATTTAGCTTTTTTCAAATAAAAGAAAATTTATAATTTGTATCTTTTTCGGAACACTTTTTCTCAAAATAAAACAAATACGACTCATTTTTTGAAATGTATTCAGTATTTATTTATATCTGTTATTTTTTTGACGGCACTTTATAAGATGAAAAATGTTAATAAATCAACAAAAGTTTTGACATATTGATAAAAAAATAACAAAAAAATCATATTTTCGTGAAATATATAACAACTGTGAAATCAATGGCATGTAAGTTGCATGTAAAATAATATTGAAATATTTTCAGCTTTCCAGAGACGATCTATGTTAATTATTAAACAATATTTTAAAAGGAGTGAACAGATGATCAGATTCTTATCATTAAAATGATATATATCAGATATGTCATTTTTATACAAAAAATAACACTAATTTTAGTTGTTAACTTTGTAGTACAATTGTATCAAGAAATCTATGGGATGTAAGGAGTGAAGAGAAATGTGTGAAAAAAATAATTGCGCTTGTAATGGCAGTGATTTACCGGTGTTTGATTTTTCCAAGTTGGAACCAGTTTTAAGCAAATATAAAAAAACTCCGGGAAGTTTAATTACAATCTTGCAGAAAGCGCAGGATATCTACGGATATTTACCCAAAGAAGCCATCAATTATATTTCTCAGGAGACCGGCATAAAACCTGCAAAGATTTATGGCGTTGTAACATTTTATACACAATTCAGATTGGAACCGATTGGGAAATATCTGATCATGCTCTGCCAAGGAACAGCCTGTCATGTCAATGGTGCAAAGATGATAGAAGAGGCTATTTGCGAAGAACTGGAAATTCAGGAAGGCGGTACAACGAAAGATGGCCTTTTTACATTGAATAATGTTGCATGCCTCGGATGTTGCAGCCTTTCGCCTGTTATGATGATCAATGGAGAAACATATGGAAAGCTTACAAAAGACAGCACAAAGAAAATTCTTAAAGATATCAGAGATAAAGAAAATTCAGGGGAGGTGAAATAAATGAGAGTTATTGTAGGTCAAGGAAGCTGCGGAATTGCTGCAGGTGCCAACAAAGTGTTTAGTGAGTTTGAAAAGTTGATCGGTGAAAAGAATCTTCATGTTTCTTTAGAAAAGACAGGTTGCATTGGAACTTGCTATTTGGAGCCAATGGTAGATATCGTGGACGATAATGGGAAAAAGACGACCTATGTAAGTATTAGACCCGAACAGGTGACAGAACTTGTAGAAAAACACTTAGAAGGAAACAGTATTGTTTCTGAATATACGATTTCAGACGAGGATTTAGATATATTAAACAAGCAAAAAAGAATAGCTCTCAGGAATTGTGGTCTTATAAACCCTGAAAGCATTGATGAATACATCGGAACCGGCGGATATGAGGCAACTAAAAAAGTCCTGACTCAAATGTCACAGGATGAAGTCATTAATGAAATGAAAGTATCCGGTCTTCGAGGAAGAGGAGGTGCCGGATTCCCCACTTGGTTTAAATGGGATGCGGCTAAAAAATCTCCAGGCAGTGAAAAGTATATGATTTGCAACGCTGATGAAGGAGATCCGGGTGCATTTATGGATAGAAGTGTTCTGGAAGGTGATCCCCATTCCGTTCTGGAAGGTATGATCATCGGTGGATATGCCATAGGAGCTATTGAAGGTATTATTTATGTTAGAGCGGAATATCCATTGGCAATCAAGCGGTTGGAAAAAGCCATAGAGCAGGCAAGAGAAAAAGGGTATTTGGGTAAAAATATTTTTGGGACTGATTTCAGCTTTGATATAAGGATCAAAGCCGGAGCAGGTGCTTTTGTATGCGGAGAAGAAACTGCCCTCATAGCTTCTCTTGAAGGGGAAAGAGGCATGCCGAGACTTAAGCCGCCATTTCCTGCTCAAAAAGGCTATTGGCAAAAACCAAGTAATATAAATAATGTAGAAACCTTTGCAAATGTTACATGGATCATGAGCAATGGCGGTGCCGCTTATGCAGCTATGGGAACAGAAAAAAGCAAAGGAACAAAAGTTTTTGCTATTACCGGCAAGATCAGAAAAGGCGGCCTTGTTGAAATTCCTATGGGATTGCCTTTGCGTGATGTTATTTATGACATTGGCGGCGGGATTAAAGATGATAAAGAATTCAAAGCTATTCAGATGGGAGGACCATCCGGAGGATGTATTCCTGCCAGTCTTGTGGATACGACAGTAGATTATGAATCACTTACTAAAACCGGTGCTATTATGGGATCCGGCGGGATGGTGGTTATGGATGAAACTACATGCATGGTGGATATGGCCAGATATTTCCTTGATTTCACAAGGAAAGAATCCTGCGGGAAATGCAATTACTGCCGTATCGGAACTAAAAGAATGCTTGAAATACTTGAAAGAATTACTGAAGGAAAAGGAGAGGACGGAGACATAGAGCTTCTCGAAGAACTGGCCTTGAAAGTAAAAGACGGCTCCATGTGTGCTCTTGGTCAGACAGCACCTAATCCTGTTTTGACAACTCTTAAGTACTTTAGAAATGAATACGAAGACCATATATATAAAAAGAAATGTACGGCAAAGTCCTGTAAGCCGCTTCTTACCTTCACAATTGATGAAGATAAATGTACAGGATGTACTTTATGTGCGAGGAATTGTCCTGTTGATGCTATTACTGGTGAAGTAAAAAAAGTGCATAAAATCGATCAGGATATTTGTATCAAATGCGGCAAGTGTGAAAGTTCCTGTAAATTTAATGCAATTAATATAGACTGATGGAAAGAGGTGAGAAATGTGAAAAAGCTAAGATTGAATATTAATGGTAAAGAAGTATTTGGTGTCAGAGGCCAAACCATATTAGAAGTGGCACAAGAAAATGGCATCAGTATTCCAACCCTTTGCTATGATGAAAGAACTGAAATATATGGATCATGCGGTTTGTGTATGGTGGAAATAGAAGGCATACCTAAACTTTTCAAGGCTTGTGCAACAGAAATATCAGATGGCATGGTTATTCGAACAGACACTGAGAGAGTAAAAGAATCCAGAAAAACTAATCTTGAATTACTGCTTTCTCAGCATATCGGAGATTGTAGACCGCCCTGTATGCTTGCATGTCCTGCAGGAACGGATTGTCAGGGATATGTGGGGCTTATCGCTAATGGTGAATATAAAGAAGCTTTGAAACTAATCAAAGATAAAATTCCTCTTCCGTCAGCTATAGGAAGAGTATGCCCCCATCCTTGTGAAGATGCCTGCAGGAGAAAATTGGTGGATGAACCGATTTCAATTGCATGGCTGAAACGGTTTGCAGGTGATTTTGATCTGGGAAGCGACAATCCATTTTTGCCGGATATCAAACCTTCTACAGGCAAAAAAGTTGCTGTTATCGGCGGCGGTCCCAGCGGGTTATCGGCGGCTTATTTCTTAAGGATGGAAGGACATGAAGTTACGATTTATGAAGCAATGCCTAAACTTGGCGGTATGCTGAGATACGGTATACCCGAATACAGACTGCCGAAAGAAGTTTTGGATGAAGAAATCGAACTGATTCGTCAAATGGGTGTTGAATTCAGAACCAGTACGAAGATCGGTAAGGATGTATCCTTTGAAAAAGTAAGGAGTACTTCCGATGCCGTTTATATTGCCCTTGGTGCATGGAAGAGTGCACCCATGAATTGTGCAGGTGAAGACTTGGATGGTGTTTTGGGTGGTATCGATTTTCTGGAAAAAATCGTTTGTAATCAAGAGGTAAAACTGGGCGAAAAAGTAGCCATCGTAGGCGGCGGAAATACAGCCATGGATGCCTGCAGAACAGCAGTAAGACTGGGCGTAAAAGAAGTCTATAATATTTACAGACGTACCAGAGAAGAAATGCCTGCTGAAGAAATAGAAATCGTTGAAGCAGAAGAAGAAGGCGTAATTTTTAAATATCTAACCAACCCAACAGAAATAGTCGGAGATGAAAATGGTAAAGTCGATAAAATTAAATTGCAAAAAATGAAATTAGGCGAGCCGGATGAAAGCGGAAGAAGAAGACCTGTACCTGTAGAAGGAGCCGTTGAGACCATGGATGTTGACAATGTTATTATTGCCATTGGTCAGGCAGTAAATCCTTCCGGTTTTGAAGGGCTTATGCTGACGAAACGAAAAGGTATTATACGGGATGAAGAAACATTCATGACCAATATCGACGGTGTTTTTGCAGGGGGAGACTGCTCCAATGATAAAATATCCATTGCAGTAGAAGCCATTGCAGATGCAAAAAAAGCTTCAGAAGTTATTACGTCTTATTTGCAAGGACATAGAGTAAGATTTATAGAACCCTATTTTGTGGAAAGAACAGATTTGACTCCGGATGATTATGAAGAAAGAGAAAGAAGATTCCGGCCGAATATGAATCATCTGAATCCTGATGAAAGAAACAGAAACTTTGAAGAAATCGTGAAGGGATACACTGAGGAGCAGGCAAAAGAAGATGCATCCAGATGCCTGGAGTGTGGATGTCATGACTATTTCGAATGTAAGCTTGTGAAATATGCCAATGAATATAATGTTGAACCTTCAAGATTTTCCGGTGATATCAATCGGGTGGAATTTGAAGATGATCATCCGTTTATTACGAGAGATCCTAATAAATGTATTCTATGTGGTTTGTGTGTGAGAGTCTGTGATGAAGTCATGGGTGTAACAGCCTTAGGCTTAGTCAACAGAGGCTTTGATACGGTAGCAAAACCGGCTTTGGAAGAACCTTTGCTTGAGTCCGGTTGTATTTCCTGCGGACAATGTATCAGCGTATGTCCTACAGGTGCTTTGGGCGAAAAACTCAATATTGATAAACCGGTTCCTGTAGATGCCGATGTGGTGGATACCACTTGCGCATTTTGTTCCGTAGGGTGCAGCACCAAATTGACTTATATGGGCAATATGTTGCTGAGATCCCTTCCGGACAGGGAAGGTGCTGTTAATAAAGGGCTGCTTTGCGGTAAAGGAAGGTTTGGGTTTGATGTTTCTAAAACAGAGGGTCGAATTACAAAACCGTTGATCCGAAAGAACGGAGACTTAGTTGAAACAAGCTGGCATGAAGCCTTTGTCTATACAGCTAAAAAAGTTCAAAGCATCTTTGTTAAAGAAGGCCGGGATAAAGTCGGGATTTCTATTTCAGACCGGCATACCAATGAAGAGGCCTATATCCTAAAGAGATTGGCAGATACACTGGGAGCCAATGTTTTCAGTTTCAATAACAGAAAAAGCGGATTACAAAGTGTCTTTGGAATTGATGCATCGCCGAATACTATTGATGAGCTTTTATCAACCAATCTTCTTTTATTGGTTGGGTTCGATCCAAATGATAATCCGGTTGTAATGCTTAAAATACGTCAGGCAGTGAAAAACGGTGCAAAATTAATTGCTGTGAATCCGGAGGAAATACTTGTAAATGGAGCAGAAACATTTGTAGCGCCTGACAATAATATATTGTTCTTGAAAGAGATCGCAAAGGCGCTGATAGATGCAGGGAAAACACCTGTGAATTCTGAAGGGTTTGATGTATTAAAAGAAAGCTTGAAAGATGTTTCGGTGAGTGATGCGGCTAAAGGAATTGCAGAGAAATATGCAGCGGCTAAAAAAGCAATGATTGTTTTCGGTCAGAATTTTGTTTCAACGGAAGCTGCAAAGATGATTGCAAATATTGCAGTGATTTCAGGTCATATCGGATCTCCAAGAGATGGTATTCTTCAGTTGAAATCCAAGAATAACAGCCAGGGGCTGATAGACCTTGGAATTTCCGATGGAGGGGAAACGGCTGAAAGTTTAAAAGCACTCTTGATATTCGGAGAGGACACTGACGCTGACCTGAGTCAACTCGATTTTCTGATGGTTCAGGACACTCATCTGACTGAGACAGCTCAAAAGGCAGATGTGGTATTCCCAGCCTCATGTTCCGCTGCTGTAGACGGAACTTTCACCAATACTGAAAGAAGGATTCAGAAAGTATCGAAGGCTTTGAAAGAAGATATCGAATATACAAACTGGGAAATTGCTGCGGAAATTGCAAAAGTCCTTGAAAGCCCGATGCCATATAAATCCGTCGAAGATATTGTAAGTGAAATGAAGATCAAACTTCCTTACTATAATAATGTAGTAGTAGGAGAAATCATAGGAGGCGTACTTTATCAGGATGGATTTGGACACTCGGATAAAAAAGCTAAACTTGAGACAGCCGAAAACGGTATTATGTTCAATCCAATGAAAAACACAGATAATCTGATGAACATGATCAATGCCAAGCTTCCAAAACCGGCAGTAAAATAAATTTAACGAAACGATATCAGAACTATAAAAAACTGTTTGGAATGTAATTTCCAAACAGTTTTTTTAGGCTCTATGTCAAATGTTGGAGTAGAGGCTTGAAAAACAAAGCCAAATGAGGCTGTCGAGAGTGTCCATGCTGCGAATTGACCTAAAAATGACGTCCTGTCATTTTTGCTTCGAACCCTCATCGCTTTCAATGGCTGATGGATAGAAAGTTTGTCAAATCACTCAAAAACATGCTAAATTGAGGCTTTAGCTACTCATAACATGTAATATTCTGTTTCTAAACCTATCAAAGTCTCTCGTCCCATATGCATTTCTTTTTAATACTAATCATCAGATGAGCACTTTAAAGTGAGTTTTATAATATTGGGTTTGTTCTAAGATAGGTTATAAATTTTTTTGCAGCATCAAATAAATATTTGTCTTTTCGAACAATCATCAATACGTTAATTTTGAGAGGGTTGTTACAGGGGATTGCTACGATTTGAGGATCGGATTGAGCAATTTCCTTTATGAGAAAAGAAGATGCAATACCTCTTTTTAAAAAATCCTTTATGGTATGAAGCTGATTGGTATAAAGAATGATAGTAGGACTGATATTATGCTGTTTAAATACTTGATTGATTATTTTATTGTGGGCAAAACCCTCCTTTACCAGTACTAATGGTTCATTTGCTATGGCATTGAAATCGATAGAGCTGAGTTTAGAGTGTTTATGGTTAATGCTTACACAATAGTCTATTTCGCTGGAATGTAAAACCTTGGATTTATAATTATCGCAAATATCATTTTCCGAAACGATAAGACCTAAATCGATGGTATCATCATTAAGCAGCTGACTTATTTCAAGGGAATCACCTTCATAAAATTCCAGCTCAATATTTGAATGCATTTTTCTGAAATTCAGAAAAAACATTGGAAAAAGGATGGTTCCCAGAAGAGGCGGGACGCCAACTTTAACAATATTTTTTTTATTGCCAAAATCCTTCATGATGTCTTCTGTCATTTCCAGTTCATCCAAAATGTTGCTGATGCGTTTTAAAAAGAAAGTACCTTCTTCCGTCAGAAAGATTTTTTTATTAACACGATGAAATAAATTGGTTCCGATCTCGTTTTCAAGATCCTGAATCGCTCTTGAGATGGAAGGCTGTGAAATATTAAGACTTTCTGCAGCTTTCGTCATATTACTGTATTTACATACAGCTTGAAAATATTTTAATTGATTAAAGTTCATGACTTTTTCCCTTATCATCTTTTTTAAATCCGGATTTACCTTAATCATAGCGAGTCCTTTAACCCCAGTCAAGAAAAGAAAAATACTTTCTTAAAAAATAAATAATAGAATATCGAATAATTCTCCATTTTTCAACAATTTTTACAATCGATAGTTTTAACGTATGACCTTATGAAAAAATGATATTTCACAGTACAAAAATACGTCGATATAATACAGTAAGATACAAAATTATCCTGATAACAGAAAGGATGTTGCAATGTGAGAAAAGACAGTTTAACAGAGCAGATTGATCAAAAGGCCAAATACTATCTGAAAGAACAGTTGGATTTATTGGAAAGGCTTGTAAATATTGATTCCGGTACGGGAAATAGAAAGGGAAACGAAAAAGTTGTTAATATCGTTAGTGAAATCCTAAAAGGTATTGGAGCGGATATTCGATATGAATGTGGGTCGTACGGTAATCATATCATAGCTAAATTGAATAAAACGAACTCTAAAGGAAAAATATTGGTCAGTGCCCATTTGGATACTGTCTTTAAAGAGGGTGATGCAAAAGAACATTTCTTTAGAATTGAAAATGACTATGCATACGGATTAGGCATTTCTGATGATAAAGGTGGAATCATTACAGCATGTTACGGGTTGAAAATAATAAAGGAACTAAATCGATTACCGGATAAAGAGATCGTTATTATCTTTAATTGCGATGAGGAGATCGGATCACATACTTCGAGAAAAATATTTAAAGAAGAAGGAAGGAATGCGGAGTATGCTTTTGTTTTCGAGCCCGCTCGCGGGAATAACGGAATCATAACCCTCAGAGGCGGAATCGGTTACTATACCGTTGAAGTTTGGGGAAAAGAGGCTCATGCGGGAGCACAATATGAAAAGGGCAGAAATGCTATTGTAGAGCTGGCAGATAAGGTACTGAAAATTCATAAAATGACGAAATTGGAAGACAATATACTGTTCAATGTAGGGATTATTGAAGGCGGAAACAGCTGTACGGTTCCCAGCTCAATTCCGGGATATGCAAGAGCAAAATTCAGTGTCAGGATCAAAAACGCCGATGAAATGAAGAAGATACAGAAAGAAATAGGAGACCTTGAGAATCAAATCCTGATTGATGGGTGCAAAGTAAAAGTCAGCGGAGAATTTGTATACCTTCCTATGAAACGTGAACAAAATTTACCCTTGTATGAAATAGCCAGAATAGCCGGAAAAAGTATGGGATTGGATTTAGATGAGATACACACGGTTGCAGGCTCAGATGCCAACCATATTGCTGCTATGGGGATTCCTACAATCGATGCGTTAGGCGCTTACCAGTATGGTATTCATACGAAAGAAGAGCATATTTTTATCCCCAGTTTAACAGAAAGAACTCAATTGTTTTCAAATATATTAAGCTTGCTTTGATTTATCCTAATTATTTTTTCTAATAAGATTATAGGAAGGAGGGCTATTGGAACTCTAAGCATTATTTTAAATTAATTTCAAGGAGTTGATAATATGAATGGTAGTGCGGCAAAAAATACTACAGCAAAAAAAGAATTTAAAATGATTCATGTATTTGCACTTTTATTTATCATTACAGCTATATCATCAGTCCTTACCTATATTCTCCCTGCAGGGGAATATGCGAGAGAGGTGCTTGAAAACGGAAGGACTGCCGTAATAGCTAATTCATATGCAGAAATCCCAAGACAACCTGTGAATCTATGGGGACTATTTCAGGCCGTTGTGAAAGGCTGGTCCTCAGCAAACAGCATGATTTTTCTAACATTCTTTGTTGGTGCTGCAGTTAAAATATTAGAAGATACCGGACTGATTACGAATGCACTTAATGGAGTTATGCAGAAAGTAAAAGGCAAAGAAGAAGTTGCCATTATCCTGACATCAATTGTTTTTTCATTGTTGGGAGGAACCGGTGCATTTTCCAATGCAGTTATCGCAGTGGTGCCCATAGGAATTTTGTTTGCGAGAAGGTTGGGCTATGACGGTCTGGTAGGATTCGGGATTACATATGCATCCACCTTTACCGGGTTTGCAGCCGGATGGGCCAATGTCTTTACGACTGTGATTTCACAAGGTATTGCAGAATTGCCCCAGCTGTCAGGATTTCCTGTTCGTGTGGGAGAGCATGTGATTTTCCTTTTCATATTCTTATTTTTCCTTGTAAGGTATGCGAGAAAGATTAAGAGAGATCAATCTTTATGTGTTTCTACTTGTACAGCTATTGTAGCGGATAAATTGGATGAAACAATTACTCATAAACTATCCATTAGTCAAAAGCTTGCAGGGGCAACGATGGGTGTCGGGTTTTTAGCGTTAATTATAGGATCGATGAAATATGGCTTCGGCTTTACACAGATGTCGGCCGTTTTTCTGATAATGGGTGTCGTCGGAGGCATTGTAGGCGGTCTTGGAATAAACGGTACAGCAAAATCATTTGTAGAAGGCTGCAAGAATATGTGTTATGCCGCATTGATCATTGGAATGGCCAAAGCAATTTCTGTAGTCTTGACTGACGGTAAAATCATTGATACTTTGATCTATTATCTGTCATTGCCTATAAATAATGTTGGACCGGTTGTAGGCGCCAATGTCATGTTCTTAGTGAATCTTGTATTTAACTTTGTTATTACTTCAGGTTCGGGACAAGCCCTTACCGTCATGCCCATTATGGTACCAATCGCAGATCTATGTCATATTACCAGACAGGTTGCATGTGAAGCGTTTAAGCTTGGAGATGCGCTCAGTAATTTGGTGGTGCCTACTGCAGGCATTATGATGGCCAGTATTTCTATGGCAGGGGTTTCCTACACTAAATGGTTAAAATGGTTTATGCCGGTGTTTATCATCGAAGTGATCGTTTCCTGTATCATACTTACCATTGCACAACTGCTTAATTGGGGTCCTTTTTAAATTTGAAAGATGCAGCTATGTTAGAAAGCAAGGTTTTTAACATAGCTGCGTATCTCTATTTGCTTTCAAAAAACACTGGATAAAGCATTGCCAAGTTGGGCAATAACTCGCAAGTATTAATCGTTTCTTTTGCAGGATTTACTTTACCCCAAATAGTACCAAGTAACTCACAATGATTTAGATAAGTATTTGATGGAGGGAATTATGGATTTAAAAATAACCACATTGATTGAAAACGGACCAGGTAAAGATACATCTTTATATTGCGAACATGGGATATCTTTTTATATTGAAGTAGACGGAATAAAAATACTTTTTGATGCAGGGCAAAGCGAAAAAATATTATATAATGCCAAAACACTGAAAACCGATTTAACTCAACTGGATTATGTTATATTGAGCCATGGCCATTATGATCATACCGGTGGATTTCGAAAACTTGTGGAATCCATAGGAAAAAGTTTCAAGCTGATAGTTGGCAACGGTTTTTTTGATGAAAAATATAAATCAGTAGACGGGAAGTTTATACATCTGGAAAATCAGGTGCCCCATACTTTTATCAGTACCGAAGGTATTGATTTAACTATTGTAAATGGTGATATGCATTCTATCAATGATCATATAATGGTTGTATCTAATTTTCATCGGGAAATAAGTTATGAAAAAGTCGACAGCCATTTTTACAAAAAAGAAAATAATCGTTTTGAAATAGATGATTTTAATGATGAGATTGCTTTGATTATAAAAATGAAAAAAGGGCTATTCGTAATTCTCGGATGCTCCCATCCAGGAGTTACTAATATTTTAACCACGATTACGAAAAGTACCGGAATGAAAATTTATGGGGTTATCGGAGGTACCCATTTGCTTGAGGCCAGTGAATCAAGAATTAGTCAGACCATTAATTATTTTAAAAAGGAAGACATTTGCTTTTTAGGATTGTCACATTGTACAGGTGAAAGAGCAATGATAGCATTACAAAAGGAATTCAAGGAACGCTTTATATACAATAATACCGGAAATATAATCAAGATGATTAATATTTAAGATTTTCCGTATGGCAATGAAGTAACAATTGGTTATTTTATAATAAATTGAGAGATTTTGTATCAAAAAGATGCAAAATCTTTTAAATTTATTATAAAAAAGTATTGACAACAGCTTGATTTTTGTATTATTGTATTAATTGATTAATACAATAATACAAAATAGAGGAGTGATATCATGCCATGGGACTTAAAATCGGATCGCCCCATTTATACCCAATTGATTGAGCAGATAGAGCTTATGATATGTTCAGGGATTTATGCTCTTGGTACAAAACTTCCGTCTGTTAGAGATCTGGCTCAGGAAGCTGCAGTAAATCCTAACACTATGCAAAAAGCCCTGGCGAAGTTAGAAGAGGATGGGTTATTATATACCAATCGCACAAGCGGACGATTTGTAACAGAGGATGCCGATATAGTAAAACAAGTAAAAGGCAGATTGGCTCTAAGCCAGATCAATGATTTTCTTAAAAAGATGAAAAATCTTGGTTTCCAAAATAAAGAAATCATATCAATGGTTGAAAATTTATTGGAGTCAAAGGAGGATGATTACCATGAGCACAATTCTTGAATGTAAAAACCTTACAAAAAAATTTGGCGGAAAAAATGCCCTTGAAGCGGTTGATCTTAATATATCAAGAGGTAGAATCGTAGGCCTGTTAGGCCCAAACGGCAGTGGAAAAACTACTTTGATCAAGCTTTGCAATGAGCTTCTTACACCGACCAGTGGAGAAATTCTTATTGGAGGGTATCACCCCGGTATTAAAACGAAAAAAATCGTTGCTTATCTTCCGGAAAACACTTATCTGAATGATTGGATGAAAGTGTCGGAAATTATTAACTTTTTTAAGGATTTTTATACTGATTTTAATTCGGAAAAGGCTTTTGATATGTTGAAGCGCCTTAACATCGATCCACAGGATAAGCTGAAAACCATGTCAAAAGGAACTAAGGAGAAGGTTCAACTGATTCTTGTTATGAGCCGGGAAGCACAGCTTTATTTGCTGGATGAACCTATTGGAGGTGTGGATCCTGCTGCCAGAGATTATATTCTGGATACCATTATCAGTAACTACAATGAAAACGCTACAGTCATTCTTTCTACCCATCTTATTTCAGATATAGAAAGGATTCTGGAGGATATCATTTTTATAAAGGAAGGCCAAATCGTTCTGACAAAAACAGTGGATGAGATCAGAGATGAGGAAGGAAAATCTGTAGATGCTTTGTTCAGGGAGGTATTTAAATGCTAAGAAAATTATTGAAATATGAGATCAAGGCAACTGCCCGGCTATTTTTGCCATTGTATCTGGTCTTATTGGTGTTTGCGGGCATCAATCGAATGTTTTCTATCATACATTTCGAGTCCTTTAATGATTCTGCCTTCGGAGGCATTACAGCCGGTATAAGTATGACCGTATACATTACTTTAATGGCAGGAACTTTTGTTATGACCTTAGTGGTTTTGATACAAAGGTTTTATAAAAACCTCTTGGGAGATGAGGGTTACCTGATGTTTACTCTGCCGGTTCATTCATGGAAGCATATCCTGAATAAACTCATCGTCTCCATGATTTGGGTTACCTCAAGTGGGATCGTAGCCTTGCTGTCCGTTCTTATCTTGGTGCCTTTGGACATATCCCTCAAGGAATTTTTAAGGCAGATACGGTTATTTGGAATTCAGCTGATGGATCAGTTTGGTGTAGGAGTTTACCTTATTGGTTTGGAAACGGTCTTTCTAAGTTTTTTGTTTCTTGCATCCGGGATATTGATGATTTATGCCGCCATTGCACTGGGGCACTTGTTCAACAAGCATAAACTTCTTGCATCATTTGGTATGTATATTGTTCTGGGGACCATCAGTAAAATCTTCTTATCTGTTTATGCACTTTCAATTGGTCATTTTGAAAACATCGAAAATGTTGGGACTTTCTTTGAATCGCAAATTGCCTTTTTCCTTGTTTTTATTTATGTGACAGTTATTGCGGCAGTTTATTTCTTATTAACTCAATATATTCTGAAGAAAAAATTAAATCTTGAATAAATAAATAAAATCTAAGAAGATGAAAATGGGCAGATATTCTTTGTTGTGAATTTTTGCCTATTTTTTTCATTTTTAAACTCTCAATAATTGGACAGAAATAGAGTTGTTAATATAGAATGATTAGTAGGAAAAATAAGTGGGTCTTGGGTTTTTATTCTATTCATTTTCTTTAGATTATCAGCAGAAAAAATAAATCACTTATAAAGGAGTTGATTTTCTATGGGAGGAAAGAAAGTCGAGGAGTATGATGTTGTAATAATTGGCGGCGGCGCAGCAGGAATGACGGCTGCTATATATGCAGGGCGTGCAAGATTGAATACTTTAATAATAGAACAGGCATTGGTGGGAGGACTCGCTACCAACACAAATGAAATACAAAATTATCCGGGGTTTCCTGAGGGGGTAACTGGGAAAGGGCTGATGGAACTTTTTTACCAACAGGCAAAAAAATTCAATGTGAAATTTAAATTTACGGATGTCAGAAAGGTACATTTGAAAGGAGAAATAAAAAAAGTCGAGACATTTAGAAATATTTATGAAGCAAAAGCAGTGATTATCGCTTCCGGCGGCCGGCCAAGAATGACAGGAGCAGATAAAGAACAGGATTATCTGGGAAAAGGGATTGCATTTTGTGCTACTTGTGATGCAACGGCCAAAAAGGGAAAAATAGTTGTAGTAATAGGTTCCGGTGATACTGCAATAGAAGAAAGTATTTTTCTTACAAAATTTGCTGACAAAGTTGTTGTATCGGTTATACACGATAAAGAGAAAATGGACTGTAATGAGCTAACAAAAGAAGCTGCATTGAAGAATAGCAAAATAGAATTTAAATGGAATACTGAAGTTGACCATTTTAAAGGGGGTGAGCAGCTGAAGGCTGTTGTCCTTAAAAATCTTAAAACAGGAGAACTCATAACAATTGATTGCCATACCTGTTTTGAATTCATTGGGTATATTCCGAATACCGACCTTTTTAAAGGAGTGATCAACATAACAGAGAAAGGTTATATTGTCACGAATGAAAAGATGGAAACAAATATAGAAGGTGTTTACGCCATAGGAGATGTCCGAGAAAAATATCTGCGGCAGGTTGCAACTTGCGTAGGAGATGGGGCTACAGCAGGTGTAGAAGTAGAAAAATATATTGCAGAAAGTGAAGCCTTTAAAAGTCTGATTACAAAAAAAGATAGACCGGGTATTGCTTATGTATTTAACGCAATTGAACCGGAACAGAGGAATTTACTTGTTGAGATTGAAAAGATGGAAGAAACATATAAAAAACAGTTCTATTTCAATAAAATCGATATCTATAAATCAAAAGGCCTTGCAAATAGGTTGGGAATAAAAAAAATTCCTGCTGTTGCCATTATTAAGTATGGAAAGGTGAGCTGTATTATAACAGAGGATATTTCCAGAGGTTCAATTCTTAAAGCCCTTGAATAGTTAAATGGTTAAACCGGCTTACATTTATATTGTATGTCAGAGGATTAGCATGTACCACTGAGACCATAATAAGAAGCTTTATAATTTTTAAATAAATTAGAAGATAATAGTACAAATGTAAAAACATTAATGGTATAATAGCTTTAATGAATATGTTAAAAAAATAACACATACAAAAAACCAAGTCTATATATGCAAACCTTAGGCAAATTATGATGTTAGAAATGTACTTTTGTTAAATCTTTTTAACGGCATTTATGTTGAAAAAACTTACAAATAAGATATAATAATAGCACAATATATTTATACATCTTATTTTACACGCCTGCGAAATATATATTGTCAAAAGTCAAAAATCTATTTAGTATTATTATTTGCAATAGGAATACAATCAAGTATTATTGCAATTTAAACAGCATTTCTGAAGAATCAATCTTAACGCTTTTCACAGTTTATTCTTGATTAGTAAAATTATCAGGATATGTTATCAACTTTTTCAATCAGTAATTAAAATTTAATTCACTTTAAAGCCCTATGAAAGCTTAAGGCTTTCTTAATATATTTTCATCAATTTGTAGAGATTTTTGATTCATACAAATATATAAATGAGTATAGCGGTAAATAGTCAAGATTTAATTTTAAAATGATTGAAAAGATATTAGTGCAAAAAGGCAAAAAAACCCACACCTAAATAAGCCTTTAAAAAACTGCAATTTTTTAAGGCTTTTGAAGGCACCTACTTAGTAGGTGGAATATATAAGCGGTTGGTGTTCAACAGGGAGGGGTAATATGAAAGAAGTTGTATTGAATTGTATTGGAGAAGAAGACTGTCGAATATCCATGAAAAGGACGGAAGAAGCATTGGAACAATTGAATGCAGGCGATTTTTTGATTGTTCAGATCAATCATATTTGTGCAGGAACAAAAGTCCCGGCTTGGGCAAGAGAAAAAGGGCATCATGTGGAAATTATGGAAATCAATGATGGTGAATGGGAGGTTATTATTGAGAAAACTAATTAGGATCTATGATGTAGGATCTAAGGTTACAGGTGACAGATGGCAGAGGATCATCAAAGGACCAGATAAGAGATAATAAATAACAAATAATAGTTAACGAGGATTTTGTTACACAGAATCTTCATCATAGCATAAAGGTAGAAACTATAGCTTTGCTATAGTTTCTGACCGCAACTGTTATCTATTATCCGTTATCTGTTATCTGATTCTAAATCTCTAATCTTTTAAACTACTTACACTCATGCTAATTCGCAGGAGTTATTTACACTTATAATAGAGGGGTATTGATATGTGCGAAAGGAGTTTTGATTTGAAAGAATATGTATTGGATTGTTTAGGAGAATCATGTCCTGAATCACTGGTAAATACTGAAAACCGTTTGAAAGAATTGGAAGCAGGCGATGTTTTGATTGTTCAGGTTGATCATATGTGTGCCATGAAAAATTTACCGGATTGGGCAAGGAAAAAAGGTTATCATGTTGAAATTGAAGAAATCGATGATGGAGAATGGGAGATCATTATTGAGAAAACTAATTAGGATCTATGATGTAGGATCTAAGGTAACAGGCAACAGGTGACAGGAGACAGGGGACAGAAAAAGATCTAAGGTAACAGGACAGATGGCAGAGGATCATCAAAGGACCAGATAAGAGATAATAAATAACAAATAATAGTTAACGAGGATTTTGTTACACAGAATCTTCATCATAGCATAAAGGTAGAAACTATAGCTTTGCTATAGTTTCTGACCGCAACTGTTATCTGATTCTAAATCCCTAATCTTTTAAACTACTTACACGCTGCTCTGCAGGAGTTGCTTATACTTACGCTTATGCTACTTCGAAGGAGTTACTTGTGGGACAGCCGCAAGGGCTATCCCTAAATATGAATAAGGGAGATATTATGAGAGAAAAAAAAATCGAACAATATGATGTAGTAATCATCGGAGGAGGCCCTGCCGGTTTAAGTGCCGGAATTTATGCAGGGCGTGCAAATCTGAAAACTTTGATTATAGAACAAAATCTGGTGGGGGGACTTGCCGTAAATATGAATGAAATAGAAAATTATCCTGGTTTTCCCGAAGGGATGACGGGAAAAGCTTTGATGGATCTATTTTATCAACAGGCAAAACGTTTCAATGTTCATTTCCGGTTCACAGATGTGAGAAAAGTGGATATCCAAGGCGATGTTAAAAAAATATGGACATTTCGGGATACATATGAAACCAGAGTGGTTATAATTGCTTCAGGAGGAAAACCCAAAGTGACCGGGGCAAAAAATGAAGATAAATATCTGGGAAAAGGCATTACCTTCTGTTCGGTATGTGATGCGGCTGTGAATACCGGAAAAAAAGTAGTGGTAATAGGATCAGAGGACATGGCTGTAGAAGAAAGTTTGTTTTTGGCTAAATTCGCGGATAAAGTGATTCTGTCTGTTAATGTGGATAGTGATAAAATGAACTGCAGTGAAGAGCTTAAAGATGTTGCTCTGAATAATCCCAAAATTGAAATTCTTTGGAATACTTCTGTAAATCATTTTGAAGGAAATAACCAACTGGAAAAAGTGGTTCTAAAGAATTTGAAAACAAATGAACTGATAAAAGTGGATTGTAGGTCCTGCTTTGAATTTATCGGGTATATACCAAATGCGGATTTGTTTAAGGGAATGGTTGACATGACAGAAAATGGCTATATTATTACCAATGAAAACATGCAGACAAATATCGAAGGGGTATATGCAATTGGTGATATACGGAATAAATTCCTGAGACAAGTTGTAACCTGTGCAGGAGATGGTGCAATTGCAAGCATCCATGCGGAAAAATATCTCCTCAGAAATAAAGCTTTTAAAAATAAAAGAATGAAAGTAGAAAAGCCAAGTATTACTTTAATATATAACTCAATTGAAGAAGATCAATTAAAATTATTAAAAATTATAGAAAAAATGGAACTAAAGCTAAAAGGCCGATATTTTTTCTATACCATTGATATCTATAAAGCTAAAGGATTTCTGGCAAAGTCAGGAATAGAAAAAGTTCCGACTGTTATTGTAAGTAAAAACGAGATAGAGAAAAAGTTGTCTGATCACATAACAGAAGAAAAGATTACAAGGATTGCTGAAAAATTGTGAATGGATACCATTAATATTCCATTATTATTATATTTATATAAATCTTGAGCGTAATGCTTGACATTTGAATGGATAGTTGTATAAAATGAATTGTATAACTTTATTATGGCAGAGGCGAAGAAGAGGAGAGTAAGGCCGTACTGTTTAAAGAGAGACAATTGAAAAGCTGAGAGATTGTTAACATAGGCGGACCTGAAAATCACCTTGGAGCTTGTATTCTGAAATATACAGTAAGAATACACGTTTTATACACGTTACGCATTAAAGAGATATAGGTTTAGATTATTTTCCTATAACTAGGGTGGTACCGCGGATTAATCGCCCCTGGACAGTTGTCCAGGGATTTTTTTATGATTTCGTCTTCGAAACTGTGATATGACCTAACACCAAATAAATATTTTATTATACTGTTGATCAAAGGATTAACATATTTGAGAATAATTAAAAAAGCATTATGTTTTAAGATTATACTGAAAGGATGAAGAAAAATGTTTGAAAATTTATCGGACAACCCCATAGCAGAGGTACAGGGTTTGCAGTCAGATCAATGGGATCAGAATAGATTGTTGGAAAAATGTGTTATAACCCGAGAAGGAAAGCCTTCTTTTGTATTCTATGAAGGTCCTCCTACAGCAAACGGAAAGCCGGGGATTCACCATGTAATTGCCAGGACTTTAAAAGATAGTGTATGCCGCTATAAAACAATGAGGGGATACAAAGTAAAAAGAAAAGCAGGATGGGACACTCATGGACTGCCAGTAGAAATAGAAGTGGAAAAACAGTTGAATTTATCCAATAAGCAGGAAATAGAAGCTTATGGAATGGATAAATTTAATGAAAAATGTAAAGAGTCTGTTTTTACTTATGAAAGACAATGGCGGGATATGACACGCAAAATGGGCTATATGATTGATCTGGACAACCCATATATAACCCTTGAAAACGATTATATAGAATCAGAATGGTGGATATTAAAAAAGTTTTTTGACGAAGATATGATTTATGAAGGACATAAGATATTACCATATTGTCCGAGATGCGGAACAGGACTGGCTTCCCACGAAGTAGCATTAGGTTATAAAGAAGTTAAGACAAATACGGTGATTGCTGCCTTTAAAAGAAAAGATGCAGATGAATATTTTCTTGCATGGACCACAACACCATGGACACTTGCTTCAAATGTTTCTCTTACTGTTCATCCGGATGTGGATTATATTAAGGCAGAATCAAGAGGAAATGTTTATTATGTTGCTGAGAATCTCGCAGATAAGGTTTTGGGAGAAGGGTATACCGTATTAGACACTATGAAAGGAAAAGATCTGGAGTATGTTGAATATGAGCAACTAATGCCTTTTGTAAAAGTAGATAAAAAAGCTTTTTATGTAACATGTAATGATTATGTTACAACAGATGATGGTACCGGTATTGTTCACACTGCTCCTGCTTTTGGTGAAGATGACTATAGGACTGGTCGAAAATATGATCTTCCTGTCCCTAACCCTGTAGGAGAAGATGGTAAATATACTGAGACCCCCTGGAAGGGCAAATTTGTCATGGATTGTGATGTAGACATCATTAAATGGTTGCATTCCGAAGGAAAGCTATTTTCAAAAGAAAAGATGGATCATAATTACCCGCATTGCTGGCGGTGTTCAACACCTTTGCTCTACTATGCTAAGCCAAGCTGGTATATTGAAATGACAAAACTGAAAGATCTTTTAATTTCCAATAACAATTCAGTCAACTGGTATCCGGATTATGTTGGTGAGAAGAGATTTGGCAACTGGTTGGAGAATCTGAATGATTGGGCATTATCAAGAAACAGATATTGGGGAACACCGTTAAATATCTGGAAATGTCAGTGTGGTCATCTTCAATCCATCGGTTCAAGAAAGGAATTAGTTGAAAAGGCTATTGAGGAAATCTCTGAAGATATTGAATTGCACAGACCTTATGTAGATGAAGTGCATATTAAATGTAATCTATGTGGTGAAACTATGACCAGAGTCAGTGAAGTAATTGATTGCTGGTTTGACAGCGGGGCAATGCCTTTTGCCCAGCATCATTATCCTTTTGAAAACAGTGAAAAATTTGATGAAGAACTGTTCCCGGCAGATTTTATATGCGAAGGGATCGATCAGACAAGAGGCTGGTTTTATTCGCTTTTAGCAATTTCCACTTTTGTTAAAGGTGTTTCTCCTTATAAAAATGTTCTGGTAAATGACTTGATATTGGATAAAGAAGGAAAGAAAATGTCCAAATCCAGAGGAAATACGGTTGATCCTTTTAATCTTTTTGAAAAATACGGAGCGGATGCTACCAGATGGTATCTTCTTTATGTTTCTCCTGCATGGACACCGACAAAATTTGATGAAGAAGGTTTGAAAGAGATCCAGAGCAAGTTTTTTGGAACACTGAGAAATGTTTATAATTTCTTTGTGCTTTATTCCAATACGGATAATATGAATCCTAAAGCTGACTTTATTGAATATAACAATAGACCTGAATTGGACCGATGGATTTTATCAAAATACAATAAGCTGGTTAAAAATGTTATAGATGAGATGGAAGTATATGATTTGATGAAGGCGGTGCGAAGTATACAAGAATTTGTAGATGAGGATTTGTCCAACTGGTATATTCGAAGGGCGAGAAGACGTTTCTGGGCGACTGAGCTCAGCGAGGACAAAATATCGGTTTATAATACCACCTATGAAGTATTATCAGGTGTTTCCAGGCTCATGGCACCTTTTGCACCTTTCCTTTCCGATGAAATCTATAAAAAGCTTTCCGGAGAAGAATCGGTTCATCTGGCTTTTTATCCAGAAATCAACGAAACATTGATAGATGCTGTAGTCGAAGAAAGAATGGATCTTGTCAGGGATTTAGTCGGTCTTGGCCGTTCAGCACGTGAAAAGGAGAAAATCAAAGTCAGACAACCATTGCAGAAAATTCTGGTAGACGGCAAATATGAATCTTTAATTGGTGACATGACACAGCTTATTAAAGAAGAATTAAATGTAAAAGAGGTTGTTTTTGAAAAAAACCTGGAAAAATATATGAACTATAGCCTGAAGCCTGACTTCAAAGCAGCAGGCCCTGTTTTAGGAAAGAAGGTTAAATCTCTGGCTAAGGTGTTATCAACTCTGGATGCAGCGGAAGTTGTTTCACAGCTTGAAGCGCAAGGCAAAATCGCTTTAAATTTGGATGGTGAAGAAACAGAAATTGATAGGTCACTGGTGGATATCAACATATCGGCAAAAGAAGGATTTACCGTCACTATGGAAAATAATTTGTTTACCATTTTGGACACAACCCTTTCCAAAGAACTGGTCTATGAAGGATTGGCAAGAGAATTTGTATCCAAGGTCCAGCAAATGAGAAAGAATAAAGATTATGAAGTGCTTGACAATATTCATATTTATTATCGGGCCGATAATGAAGTAGAAAAGGCTTTGGAGATGTTTAAGGATTATATTATGAAAGAAACCCTCGCACTGAAGCTTGAAGAAGCATCTGTAGAAATGGAAATCCAGGATCTCAACGGGCGTGAGACAGGGATTTATGTGGAAAGAGTATCAAAAAAATAGAGAAGAGGCTGGAGGCCTCTTCTTTTTAATAAAAGAAAGTAACGAATTTGATTGAGTAGAGGTCGCAAAGCACCAAGTCGTCAGTTCTCGGTTCTTGTATTACGATGTAACTAATACCGACTTCTTTAAGTATGCCTTCTCTATCCATTAACATGTTAGTTCCAATCAGAAATTCTGCTTTAATGTATCTTCCCACATTTTCTGATAAGTACCCTTGGGTGTAAAGCGTATTGGTATATACATTGTTCATGTTTTGCAGTTCTTCTCTTGGGGTTGGAGTAGTTGGTGCAGACGGTACAGACGGCCTCGTTCCTGAATATGGTGCATAAGGCTTCATGCCAGGAGGCTGCACCTGGGCACATCCGGGTCTTTGTGGATACATATATGAGGGCAAATAGAACACCTCCTTTAATATCATAGGGTTAAGTTTCTGCATAAAGCTGGGTGGGATTGAAAAAGCAATGCTCATGGATCCTCACCTGATAATAGCCGGTGCGGTTATAGGGGAAGTAGGGCGGGCATTCGGGAACAAAGGGGTTCATATACCATAGGGATTCACCTGTCGTATTCAATTTGTTTCCGGATAGTGCCCAGTCGGCAATTTCATAATGAACGTCTTCGGGAGGAGTTGCCCAAATGGTTTGAGGATTTGGAAGTCCTCGTATTTCTCCTCTGACACAATCGAATTGGCCGGGTTGATATATTACTTTATGAATATCACCCTGCCCTGTTCGAAGATATTCGCCATAGCCTACATGAACACGGTTCATTACAACATTGGCAACCGCTTTCATTCCGGTTTCCCCTTCTCCGCCGGCTTCGCATTTTATTATTCTTGCCAGTAATTCTCTTGCTGGATAAGGCATTTTAGTCACCTCAAAATCTTAGCTTCTTATTATAATTTATGATTAAAAATAAAAAAGGTTATAGGTATAAGAAATATTTTAAAAAAAAGGATATTATAAAAACCATAGTTTTTAAAATATACTGGAGTATAGTAATAAATTCAATCAGAAAGTATTGTTCTTTTAGTATAATATATATTAGTAATAATCTATTGATAAAGAATACAGTAAGAAATGGGGTGCATAAAATGAAAAACATTTTTATAGGGTTTCTTTTGATATTTATAGACTTCAATCTGAATCTTGGCAACTCACAGATTGGCCTAATTCCAGATTTTGTTGGCTATATCGTTATGATAAACGGGCTGGGTGAAATGACTGATGAAAGCCGGATGTTTATGGAGGTAAAGCCATATGCAACTGGAATGGCTGTTTATACCAGCATCTTGTATTTTATTGATTTGATCGGAATTTCCGCATCATTAGGTTTTTTGTCTTATATACTTGCCATCGCGTCTACTATTATTTCTCTGTATATTTCCTATAACATCGTCAGGGGCGTAAAAGAGATGGAAGAGAAATATAATATATTTTTGAATGGAGACAGCCTTAGATCCACATGGACACTTGTTGCAGTTTTCAATGTCGTGACTTATATATGTCTCTTGATTCCAATAGTTGCAATAGTCTGCATTATAGTGTCTTTTATCGTTGCTATCAGTTTTCTGGTTGCATTTAATAAGTCAAAGGATCTGTATTATGAGATGAATGTTTAACACTTGTATAATATATTTAAACGGGTACTGTGAGAAAATATGCTCATGATCGTGTCAAAAAGAAGCGTCCCCATTGACATGTTCAAGAAGATAATTTTATTTTGGAGGCATGATAGAAAGATAGCCGAGGTATCTCCTCGGCTATCTTTTGACTTAACCCATAAATTTTTGTTGAGTTTGCAAATCATTGATATTTAGAATAGTGGGCAATATATCGTATAATGGGTTTGAACCTGCAGGATATTTTTTTATTTTATAAAGATAGTAATTGTATGAGGATTATTTATTAAGATGATAGAAAATAGAAATATATTTTCTTTTCTGCTTTATAATATGCGGCGATTATCACAAATGTTAAATATGCATAAAATATTTTTGGTATAAAAATTTGGTATAAAAAAAGGTTATACCCCTTTATAAAGGAGAAAACCTTTTAATTTTAGTTTGCTCAAATTTACGGAATGAAGATGGAAACAGTTTATTCTTTTAAATGTTTTATCTTATTCCTCCTCAAAGGCGTCTTTTCCTGCACCGCAGACGGGACAAACCCATTCTTCATCAATATCTTCAAAAGCAGTTCCCGGAGCTACTCCATTATCAGGATCACCGGCCTCAGGATCATATACGTATGAGCAAATGGTACAAACATATCTTTTCATTTCAAATCTCCTTTCAAACATATATATTACTTTAAATATTTAAATACCCTTAGAACAGGGTTTTATATCTTTGGAAAGATTGAACCGTTTACATGTCTGGGATGTAAGTAGGAGCAGTTTTTGGGGATTTTCCTTTTATTACTGTATGATAATAATCATAAGTCATGGGCTTTGTATCATCTAATACTTCGGAATCCAATACTTTCCCGAGGAATAGGGTATGTGTTCCGCAATCCACGGAATCGACAACTTTGCATTCTATCCATGAACTGGTATTTTCCAATACAACGGGCAGACCTGAATGAGTTGATTTGGTATGAATATCTTTAAACTTATCAATATCCCTGCCGCTTCTGAAACCGAATCTGCCAATAAATTTAAAATCCGCATTTGTATTAATGACAGACATGACAAATAGCTTTGATGATACGATATAGTCATGGGTTAAATTCTGTTTATTTATACTGATACCTATCAAAACCGGGTCGGAAGTAATTTGAAAAACCGTATTTGCTATTTGTCCATTGTACTTTTCTTTCTTACTGGAAGAGACGATATACATGCCGTAACCGATTTGCCTGAGTGCTTTTAGATCCATAGTAACCTCCGGAATTTATCTCATTTAATATTATTATCTTATAATTCATACTTTATTTCAACGTTATTATTTTTCTTTTATTTACCCATAGCTTGCCCTGTTAAACATATTTATTATTCTTAAAGATGTTTAATGAGATAAAGGGTTTAGAAAGAGGTACTTTTCATGTATAATGAAAAAGAGATTTTCGATAAGGAAAACAATTTAGATAAATTGAATTCAAACTCTTTAGTCTCAAATAAATGTTATGGAGGAATAAAAATGGAGAAAACAGTGATCGCTAAAATCGGAGAAAGGGAAATAACCATTGAAGACATAAAGAGGACAAAAGAATATATGCCGAAAGAGCATTTGCAAATGTTGGATACACTAAATGGGAAAAAAGAATTTATTAACAAAATGGTTATCCAGGAAATGATATATCTGCATGCTTTAGAAGAAAAATGGGATCAGGAAGAAGCATTTCTTGAAGATATGAAAAACATTAAAGTAGAGAGACTTAAAGGATATGGCATTAATAAAATTCTTGGAGATGTTCAAGTCGGCCAAAAGGATATTGAAGCATTTTATGAAAGTAATAAAGATAGTTTTAAAACAGGAGAAACAGTGCGGGCCAGACATATTCTCGTGGACAATAAAGAAAAAGCAGAAGAACTGCTCCTCAAATTAAAAAACGGCAAAGATTTTGCTGAAACAGCATCAGAAAATTCCAGCTGCCCATCCAAAGCAAATGGAGGTGATTTGGGGACCTTTGAAAAAGGGAGGATGGTTCCTGAATTTGACGAGGCTGTCTTTGCACTTGATATCGGCGAAATAAGTGATGTGATTCAAACACAGTTTGGCTATCATGTTATAAAACTTGAAGAAAAAAATGAACCCAGAGATCTTTCTTTTGATGAGATGAAAGAGAAGATAAAGGAACACTTACTGGCACAGGAAAAATCTGCTGTGTTCTCTAAGATAACTGAACAACTCAGAGAAAAGTATGCCATCCAGGTAAACGAGGACTTACTTGATGAAATTTAAACTCTTAAGGAATAGATAAGGTATAATATCAATACCTTAGGGAAATATTGTTAATTAGAAGATTAAGATGGGAAGAACGCTCATGATAAATATAAAAGACCTGACGCTTACGGAGCTGGAAAGCTTTATTATTGAGTTGGGAGAAAAGAAGTTCAGAGGGGCTCAGATTTTTAGCTGGCTTTCAAAGGGCATTTACAGTTTTGATGAAATGACAAACATTCCTAAGAATCTGAAAGCCAAACTGAAAGATACGGCATATATTGAAAACATTATTTGTGAAGCAGTTTTTTCGTCATCGGAGGGAGAAACAAAAAAATATCTCTTTAAGCTATATGATCATCATTTAATAGAGAGTGTTTACATGAGGTATCACTATGGTAATTCTGTTTGTATTTCATCTCAGGTTGGGTGCAGCATGGGATGTTCCTTTTGTGCATCTACAATCGGGGGATTGAAAAGAAATCTATCGGCTGCCGAAATGATTGAGCAGTTATTAAAAATTCAGAAAGATATTAACGAGAGAATTTCTCATGTGGTTATAATGGGAAGCGGAGAGCCTTTTGAGAATTATGATGCACTGTTGAAGTTTTTGAGAATTATTCATACCGAAGAAGGATTGCATTTAAGCTATAGAAATATAACTGTTTCAACATGCGGTATAATTCCTAAAATAATAGACTTTGCACACCAGATGCCGCAAGTAACTTTGGCGATATCACTGCATGCTCCGAATAATTCTATACGGGACAGTTTAATGGCGGTAAATAAAAAGTATCCTTTGGATAAACTTTTGAAAGCATGTAAGGAATATATTGATCTGACAAACAGAAGAATCACTTTTGAATATTCACTGATACAGGGAGTCAATGATTCAGAAGAAAATGCCGCTGAACTGGGCTCTTTGCTTAAGAATATGCTTTGCCATGTAAATTTGATTCCGCTAAATAAAATAGAGGAAAATGAACTAAATGGGTCTGACAGAATAAAAGCAGAAAGATTCAAACAGATACTGGAAAAATACAGAATTAATGCAACCATAAGAAGAGAACTGGGCAGCGATATTGAAGCTGCGTGCGGTCAGCTTAGAAGAAGATACAGCAAGAAGACAGGGGACATGAAGCAGAAATTAAATGAACAATTAACAATGAAAAATGAATAATAATTAAGGTAGAAAATAGGGCTGTATCATAGTTTCTGACCACCACTAATCACTAACCCCTAACCTCTAAACTTACACTTATACTTTCACTTATACTTATACTTACACTTACACTTATATTTATTCTTACACTTCAAAGATGAAATGTATGGAAAATAAATGTTATAAATCCTTTAAATGCTTTGAAATGTCATGGTGAGGTATTGTATAATAAAAGAAAACAATGATGGGGAGGCGATTCCAATGGTGAAGCTATTTGTAGGGATTAAAGGCAGTGGAAAAACCAAGAGAATGATCAATATGGCCAATGACAGTAATAATAATGGAGATGGCAGTGTCGTATTTATTAATAAGGACAGCAGGTTAATGTATGATTTGCATTACAATATCAGATTTGTCAGTCTTGAGGAGTATGACATAGAGGATGTATCAACTTACATCGGGTTTATATATGGCATCCTTGCTTCAGATCATGATATTGAAGTCATTTATATTGACAGTTTGTTGAAACATGCGAATATTCATATGGAAGATGTTCCTTGCTTTCTGGAAAAGCTCATGCAGATTGGAAAGAAACGAAATGTTCAGTTTAATGTAAGTTTAAGTTCATCTGTAAAAGACTTGCCGGAAGCCGTAAAAAAATATACGATACTTGAATAGATCCTTAATATACATTTCAATTTCAAGTTGCTTTAGTTTAAATTGGGGGATTTTGACCAACAGTCAGAATCCTCCTTTGGTTTTTGGGATGGTTTTGACTACAGCCGGATCATCAATATTTCAACTTATCAGAGTTAATCAACGTTTTTCAAACGGAAAAAATAGTGGTAAATAAAGGGCCTCTATTGTATAATTGAATTATGTTATTATAATTTAGTTGTGTCTAAAGAAACTATCCAAGGGGTGTTGCAATAGGATGAAAAATGTTATGGTTTGTGTGACTCAGCAGAAGACTTGTGATCGATTAATCAAACATGGAGCTGATTTTTTAGGAGCAGAAGAGGGTGAACTTTTTGTTATACATGTTGCAAAATATGGATTCAATTTCCTTGGGAATTCACAGGAAGGTGAAGCTTTGGAATATTTATATGAAAAAGCAAAAGAATATGGGGCAAATCTTACTGTGATTCGATCCAATGATGTACTTAAAACTTTAATGGATTTGACAGAAAAAAACCATATTTCTCATATTGTATTGGGTGAATCCAGTGAGGCTGATCAGAAAAACGATATGGTAAAAAATTTAAAGAAAAAGATAAAAAGAAAGGCTACCCTTGAAGTAATCCCTTCAGAATAAAGAAATTTAATATAAATTTTGTTTTGTTTTTGAGTGCATGGATTACGATGCACTTATTTTATTAAAAGGACACAGAGGACAAATTTTAAAACTTATACTCACACTTTTACTTACACTATAGCTGTGATATTAGGGAGGAAGAAATGCGGTATCGTACTTATTCTGAATATATGAAGCAAAAGTATGGAGAGAAGGTTTATAAAATACCTATTAGTATTCCGGTATCCTGTCCTAACCGAGACGGGTTTCTTTCTGTGGGGGGATGCATTTTTTGCGGTGAAAAAGGAGCGGGCTTTGAAAATCTGCCGGATGTGATACCTGTTCGGAAGCAAATGGAGAAAAATATTGCTTATATCGGAAAAAAATATAAGGCTCAAAAATATGTGGCTTATTTTCAAAACTATTCCAATACATACCTTCCGATTGAAAAACTGGTGCAATTTGCAGAAGAAGCAGCTTGTATTGAAAGTGTCGTTGAAATATCTTTTTCCACAAGACCTGACTGTATATCAACGGAATATCTGGAAAGGCTGAAAGAAGTATCTGAAAAATATAATAAGCAAATCAGTATTGAATTAGGTATGCAGACAGTTAATTATCACACTCTCAATAAATTAAACAGGGGGCATACGTTGGCTGAGTATATAGATGCGGTAATCAGGATTAAGAAGTTTGGATTTGAAATCTGTGGACATATTATCTTGAACCTTCCATGGGATGATCAGGAAGATGTGATTGAGAATTCTAAAATAGTTTCAGCCTTATCAGTTGAACATGTCAAGTTGCATGCACTATATATCGAGAAGGGTACAAAGATGTGTGAATTATATGATCGGGGTGAAATCAGTATCATATCTCTCGAAGAGTATGTGGATCGGGTTGTTCTGTTTTTACAGTATCTTTCACCGGATATCATTATACAAAGAATTGCCGGAAGGGCTCCTGAAGAAGATACGGTTTTTTGTAATTGGAATACCAGCTGGTGGAAGATTAAAGACAGGATAGAAAAGAAGATGGAAGATTTAGATACATATCAGGGTGCAAAATGTGATTATTTGAATGGAAAAGCATTAACTAAATTTACAACTGAAAATTGCACAACTCAAATTTTGCACCTTAAAAATTACCACAAACGTTGATATTCTAATGGAGACATGCAATATATTTATTCTTGTTTTGTAAAACGAACCATTATAATAAGTTTAGTTTCTGCAAAGACGCAGGTGCGCTAAATCCTATCAAAAATTAATGTAGGGACCGGTTTTTGCAGTAAAATAAATTCTTATTTATTAAATGAAGTTTACTTCAAAAACAGTTACAAAACTGCTAATAAATATATTGAACATCTCCTGTTCATTCGAATTTCGATGTATAGAATATGATTTTTAAGTGCGGAAGTTGAGTTAAAAATGATGAGATAATTTTATAAACCATAACCCTTAAATATATACATGAGGTGAATTATGCGAAATATACTTTTAGTATGGGATATTGACGGAACACTGATTCATTGTGGGAGCTGCGGCAGAGAGGCTCTCAATGAAACCTTTAAAGACCTGTATGGTATTGATAATGCCTTTAAATATGCAAAGATCGGAGGTGCAATGGATTCTGTTCTTTTAAACAATATTATTGAGAAAAGCGGTATTTCCAAAGAGGATAAAGAAAGCATCATAGATAAATATGGGAAGACGCTTATGAAGATGCTTAAAGAATATAAACAGAACAGATTATTACCGGGAATCAAAGAGATTCTGGAATATACCAAGGGTCATCACCATATATATAATACCCTTGCTACCAGCAATTTTGAAATAGGTGCACGGATAAAGCTGGATTCACATGGGTTAAATTCCTATTTTCTAACAGGAGGGTTCGGTGACATTGAAAGAGAAAAATGGCATGCTGTTGAGCAGGCTATCAACCAAACGGAGAAGCACTTCCATATAAGTTTCAGGAAGCAGGATATATACATAATCGGAGATACATGGTATGATATAGAATGTGCCAATAAGCTGGGAATTAAATCCATAGCAGTTGCCACGGGCTGGGTACCTTACGAAGAATTAGTTGCTTATCATCCGGATTTCATTTACAGGGATTTAAGTGATTTTAATTCCATAATGGGTACCATATTAAACGATGTGTAATGTGATAAAAAAGAAAGAACGCAATATTGATATAAATCATATTTTTCAAATTGTTGAGGCATAAAATGAAGATAGTATTTTTATTTATTATTATTTCTGCATCATTATTCAGCACTATGGAAGTTGCCCTTAAAATCGCTGCATCGGACATAGATCCTTTTCAGATGACTTTCGTCAGGTTTTTGTGGGGCGGATTGATTATTCTTCCGTTTACTGTAAAGGAATTGAGGAAGCGTTCTATTGTTTTAAAGAAAAATGATTTATCTTATTTTTTGATTCTTGGTATTATGAATATTGTAGTAAGTATGACTTTTTTTCAATTTAGCGTTATGTATACAAAGGCTTCCTCTGCTGCAGTTGTTTTTTGCACAAATCCAATGTTCACCATGTTATTTGCACACTTCCTGACAGAAGAAAAGATGACCAGGAAGAAAATTGCGGCTTTGATTATCAGTATCATAGGGTTGCTATTTATAATGAACCCTATGCATATACATGAACCCGACGACATGATAGGAATAACATTGGCATTTGCTTCTTCTGTGACTTTTGGACTATACAGCGCCTTTGGGAAACGTAGAATTAAAGAGTATGGCGGGGTTGTACAGACAAGCATCAGTTTTATTCTTGGTGCAATGATACTTCTGATTTTTCTGATTATCATGGATAAACCTATCATAAGCGGTATCCATTCGGATAATTTTATTTTAATGGTTTATATCAGTATTTTTGTCACTGGATTTGGGTATCTGACCTATTTTATGGCTATGGAGTATTCCAATACATCATTTGCATCTTTGGTTTTCTTTGTTAAACCTGCGCTGGCCCCAATAGTAGCAGTTTTGGTTCTGGGAGAATTCATAACCTGGAATGTAATCACAGGCATCGTATTGATACTTATAGGGTCCTATATAACATTAGGGACAGGAAATATTTTCAAAAATCCTGATTGACTTATCAGGAAATTTGTATTGTTTTAAAGGTGGTGACTTAGCGGTGATATACTGGAAGGAATTTCTGATTCCATATGAACAGGCAGTCGAAGAGCTAAAGATAAAATTCAAATCACTTCGAGACGAATTCAGGAAACAGAGCGAATATTCCCCAATTGAATTTGTTACCGGCCGGGTTAAAGCGGTTCCAAGTATTATCGAAAAGGCTAAGAAGATGGGATATTCAGAAATGGATATAACTGAAAAGATGGAGGATATTGCTGGAATCCGGATCATGTGTCAATTTGAGGATGATATTTATAAGGTTATCGATTTGATTAAGGAAAGAGACGGAATCGACTTAGAGATAGAATATGAAAAGAATTATATAGAAAATAAGAAAGAGAGCGGATATCGGAGTTATCATATGATTATTAAATATCCGGTCATTACGGTAAAAGGCCTTTCAGTAGTCTTATCCGAAATACAAATAAGAACGCTGGCTATGAATTTTTGGGCAACCATTGAACATTCTCTAAATTATAAATATAAAGGAAATATTCCGAAAATGATTGCAGAAAAACTGAAAAAATCTGCTGAGGCAGCATATCAGCTGGATCAGGAGATGTTATCCATACGGGATGAAGTCGTGGATGCACAGGAACTTTTCACAATGAGATCCAATATAGTATCTAAAATCATCTCCTATATCAATATGCTGGAGAGTAAGGGCGAAAATGAAAAAGCGATAAATTTTAGAAAAAAATTTGAAGATGTTGAGAATATTACGGATGAAAAAAATGAAAGGTTAAAAGAGTTGGCATTACAAAATATTGCTGAAGAATTAAGGCTGATAGTAGACGAACAGATTTATAACAGAGAATAGTAAGAGGAGGCAGCTCTGATATAAACAGAGTTCCTTAGATTTAGTAATGCTTAATCATCGGATAAAAGGACAGGTGAGAGAATGGAGATATCCTATTTCAGTAAGATATTTGCAAACAGGCAAGTGGAAATTCTGAGTGATTATCGTTTTTTTTCAGTACTGGTTCCTTTGGTTTATTTTAATAATACAAGTCATCTTCTTTTTGAAATAAGGTCCGACAATCTCAGGAGGCAACCTAATGAAATATGCTTTCCTGGTGGTAAAATAGAAAAAGGGGAATCGCCAAAGGAATGTGCTTTAAGAGAAACAACAGAAGAATTGAATATTTCTTCTAAGAAGATAAGTATCATCAGTGAACTGGATTATATTATTACATACAGTAATTTTACATTATACTCTTTTTTAGGCGAAATCAAGTATTCTGATGTTAAAGAAATGAAATTTAATGAGAATGAGGTCAAAGATTGTTTTCTTGTTCCTTTTGAATACTTTTTGAATACAGACCCTATCCGTCACGATATAGAAATATTACCTAAAACACCGGATGAATTCCCGTATCATCTTATCCAGAACGGTAAGGATTATAATTGGAGAAAAGGGAAGATTCCCGTGTATCTATATTCTTATAAGGATAAAGTAATATGGGGGCTTACTGCCAGAATCATAGCCAACATGGTAAGGATTATTAAAGACCGGGAGAAAAAAAAGGCTATGCCTGATTGATTCTAGGCATAGCCTTAAGACTTATTACTGGATTTCAATGGATTTTCTTGTTGGTGCTTTCTTATCTTTTGGTAATTGAATCTTAAGTATGCCATTTTCATAAGAAGCCCTGATATTCTCCTGATTAATGTCTTCAATATAGAATGATCGGCTCATTCTTCTGCTTGATCTTTCTTTTCGGATGTAATTTTCATTTTCTTCATTCACTTCGTTACGACTCTCGATACCTATTGTCAGATAGTTATTCTGATAATCCACTTTGATTTGTTCTTTGTTAACACCCGGTACTTCTGCTTCAAGAATGTATTCAGACTCGTTGTCTTTAATATCTACTTTTAAATCTGAAGGAAGGGTGTTTGGTAAATTAAAACTGTCATCAAAAAGTCTGCTTACGAGAGAATCGAAGTTATGAAGATTTCTTGAAAAAGGAACTAAACTGTTAAACATGAACAACACCTCCATTTATTATGTTTCATTTGATACTCATATTATAGAATTAAGGTCAAAGAAAGTCAAAGTCAAATATTTACAAATTTATCTCGTTATTCTTGAATATGGGCTATTATATTTATTTTTCTCGTTTTATTTTGAATTTTCAAATCCTTTCACCTTTTTAGTAATATTTTTAAACACATTAATTATTATTATTCATGGAAACATATATTTTTGTGAGTTGATAATTGAATTTTGGGAGGATAAAATATAGATAAAAAATTATGGTGAAGAGTAATGGAGAAACTAAAAAAAACTTTTTATACCAGAGATACGATTTTAGTTGCAAAAAAACTATTAGGTAAGTATTTAGCTGTGCGAAATATAAACGGCGAGATGATTGTTCGAATTGTTGAAACGGAAGGCTACAAAGGACCTGGGGATAAAGCCTGCCATGCGTATAACAACAGGCTGACGAAAAGAACAGAAGTAATGTATTGCTGTGGAGGCTGTGCATATATCTATCAGATATATGGCATGCATTACTGTTTAAATGTGGTGACTGAGAAAAAAGGAGTAGGGACAGCAGTGCTTATCCGATCGGCGGAACCCGTGAAAGGTTTAAATTTGATGTCCTTTAATCGTTATAATAAGCAATGGAACCAATTGAGCGATAAGGAAAAGAATAATATAACAAATGGACCGGGAAAACTATGTAAGGCCCTGGGCATTGACAAAAATTTCAATGGAGAAAGCTTTCTGGGAGAAGTTATAAGTATTTACCGGTTTAGGGATGAAAACGATTTTGAAATTGAGACATCTAAGAGGATTAACATTGATTATTCAGAAGAGGCCAGAGATTTTATGTGGCGGTTTTACATCAGGGGAAACCCATATGTATCTAAGAAATAGATAATTTCCGAGTTTCAACCCAGGATCATTACTTAAGCAGGAGTACAAATTATATTACTACTATTATATATATTGTATATAATAGAATTAGAGGCTTAGGTTAATTAAATATTGAAAATGGACAAAGAATAATTATGGTCCGAAATTAAGTATTTAGTTTAATTATTTCTATTTCTTTCCTAAATCCTAAATCCTAAATCTTAAATTATAACTCTTAAATCTTAAAAAGAACTAATTGGAGGGTGTTTATGAAATTTAAAATAGGCATATGTCAGATGAATGTATTGGATAATAAAGAAAAAAACCTGGCAAAAGCAGAAAAAATGATACGTGAAGCTGCTAAAAACAGTCAGATTATAGCATTACCGGAAATGTTCAATTGTCCATATGAGAATGCAGCTTTCCCTGAATATGCTGAAGAATATCCGGGAAAAACAACCCGAGTGCTGTCCTCGTTAGCAAAGGAATTAGATATTTATCTTTTTGGCGGATCTATTCCGGAGTTGAATAATGGAACAATTTACAATACCTCTTATATATTTAACAGAAAGGGTGCATTAATCGGAAAGCATCGAAAGATCCATTTGTTTGATATAGATATCGAAGACGGCATCAGATTTAAAGAGTCGGACTCTTTGGGAAAAGGGGATAAAATTACTGTAGTAGATACGGGATACGGACCTATCGGAATAGCGATATGCTATGATATGAGATTTCCTGAGTTGATACGCCTGATGGTTATGAAAGGAGCCCGGATTATTATTGTACCGGCTGCATTCAATATGACGACAGGACCGGCGCATTGGGATTTGACTCTGAGAGCAAGGGCTTTAGATAATCAGGTTTATTATGCAGCAGTATCTCCAGCAAGGAATAATGATGCTTCATATCAGGCTTATGGGCATTCTGCACTGGTAAGCCCGTGGGGGGAAATCCTTGAACAGGCGAATGAGAAAGAAACCATCCTTTATGGAGAAATAGATATGGATTACCTGAAGAAGATACGAACCCAGCTTCCGCTGCTGCTTCACAGAAGAACGGATTTATACGAGATTATTGAGAAAGAATAAAAGGGCTGGAATGATTTTTGCTATTTGGAGAAACAGGATCTTTGATCAACTTAATTGCTTTTTTTTCAGGGATTGCTTCGCTGAAAAGAAAACCTTGAATGGCTGTACATCCTAAATGAGTAAGCAACGATAATTGTTCATCTGTTTCTACTCCTTCAGCAACAGTAGTCAGATCCAGTTTATGAGACAATTCTATTATGGAGCCTGTAAGCTGCCGCGCTTTGTGGTTTCCTGTTATGTTATTTATAAATGACTTATCGATTTTTACAGTTGAAATGGGCAGCCGCCACAGATAATTTAATGAAGAATAACCCATACCGAAATCATCAAGTAATATTTTCATACCTCTTTTTTTCAGCTCTGATAGGATATTCATGCACTTATCAAAAGAATTGATTAATGTTGTTTCAGTTATTTCCAGGCCGATTAAACTGTAATCTATTTTCGCTTCTTTTATGATGCGGTCTATTGTGTCTATAAAATTATCCAAAGACATTTGAAGCGGGGAGATGTTGATGGTAACGATGATTTTTTCATTTCGGTTCCTGTTTATTTTTTCAGCAAATTTAAAGCTTTCCTTTATGACCCACCGGCCAATATCATGTATGATGCCTATTTCCTCAGAAAGTTTAATAAATCTTTCCGGAGGGAATTTAGAGAAAAAGGGGTGATTCCATCTCAACAGAGCTTCGAAAGCAATAATTCTTGGTCCCGTTACATTATAGATAGGCTGGTAATGAACAGTTAATTCATGGTTTTCAATAGCATGGATAAGAGCATTGGACATCATCAGTCTTTCAGATATTTCCTTATTCATCTTCTTATCAAAAAGAATATAGCGGTTTTTACCGCTTTCCTTAGCTTTGTACATGGCAATATCTGCATCTTTCATAATGGTTTCACAGGTGACATTCTTTTCTTTACAAAAGACAATTCCGATGCTTGCGGATAGATTCACTTCATATTTGCCGATTAGAAAAGGTTTATTAATAATACTAATAATCTCATCAGCTTTGTTGCGGATCTGTTTTTCATCAATATCATTGTATACAAGAATAGCGAATTCATCTCCGCCAAGCCGTCCTAAAAAGTATTGATATGTATTAATGGCATTAAGACGTGCTGCAACCTCTTTTAATATTTTGTCCCCATATTTGTGACCGAACGTATTATTTGTGTATTTAAAGTTATCCAAATCGATATACATGACGGAAAAGTATTTATTATCTTTTTTGAATTCAACAATGGCATCATTCAGCTTCTGGTCAAACAGTGTCCTGTTGGGCAAATTGGTCAGAACATCATAAAAAGCAAGTTCATGGAGCATTGAATTTGTTGACTGAAGCCGGGATTTAGAAACTTGAAGCTCATTTGTTCGTTTCTGAACTATTTTTTGTAGTTTTCTGTTAATAATAACAAACATAAAGATAAGAAGTACTACAACAAAAAAAGTAGTTAGATGGCCCAAGTTAGAAATAAAATTCTCATTCCACATTTTATGTATTTCTTCATCAGGGCTTATTGCATAGGCAGGAAAAGCACTAGTAAAAAAACCGGTCATCATTAGTCCTAAGAGTCCTGTTTTTAATAGACGGCTTAATCTGGGCATATAAAACCACCATTTCTGTTAGATTTGGATGATACGGTTAAAACAAAATGAGTCGAAAAAAGGCTTTTATTATCAAAATTAATCGTTCACTTTATTTTAGCATGCCTGAATACTCCATTCAAGATATCTTCCGACATAGAAATGTGCCAAAGGAACATATTAAAAAATCAATGAACCAACGAGAAATAAAAAAAGCCAAAGAAGAAAAAATGGTAAGACAGATTAATAAAACATGAAAATTGTAAACTCATTTAATAAATATAGTTGACAATACGCCCGAATTGTTTAAAATATTCTTTATGAAGACTTAGATATTTGGGAGGTTATGATTATGCGAAATTCTCGAGTAAAAGATATGGTTCTTATTGCATTGTTTGTTGCATTAACTGCTGTAGGAGGACTGTTGAAGATACAGCTTCCTTATGCATCTATTACATTACAGTTTTTTTTCTGTGCTTTTGCAGGTGCATTTTTAGGGCCCCAAAAAGGAGCTTTGTCACAAATATTATATCTGGCCGTTGGATTGACCGGTATTCCTATTTTTGCAGAAGGAGGGGGGATTATGTATGTTTTAAAACCTTCTTTTGGCTATTTATTAGGCCTTGTACCCTGTGCTTATATTATCGGATATCATGTCGAAAAGGGTAAACGCGGCTTTGCCCATATTCTTAAAGGGATGATTTCGGGGATGCTGGTTGTATATATCGTAGGAGTTCCTTATCTTTATATGACCATTCGTTTTTATCTGGGGCAGGCAATTTCTTTAAACGGAGCCCTTTCAATAGGATTATTGCCCTTTATCATCCCGGATCTTGTTAAATCTTTTATTGCGGCTGTAATATATAAGAAAGCGGAACCCGCTTTAACAAAAAGTGGGATAATATAATTGTTAGAGGTAGTAATAAGATAATAGATAACAGTTATGGTCTGAAACTATGACACAGTCATAGTTTCTACCTTAATTAACCATTCAACTTTGTTTGAAAGAGATATTTAATATATTTTTTCGCAGATTTGCAATTTTTGATTTAAAAAGAATTTTTCTTTTTGTTATTATGGTTGTAATTGCCAAAGGGATTCAGGTAAAATCATAATTGGAGTAAACTTTTTTAAACAGGAGGTATCATGTATGGATATGATTGTAAAGAATACATTGGAGAATTTAAAAAGGAATGGTTTTGTAGCCGAATACTTTGAAGATAAAAGCGAAGCGACAAAAAAGGTTCTTGAGGAGATTCCGGCAGAATCATCTGTAGGTATTGGAGGATCCGTTACCATCAATCAGCTGGATCTTTATGAAAAACTCATAAATAGAGGGAATGAGGTATACTGGCATCACAAATGCCAACCCCATGAAAAAAAAGCGGTATTAAAGAAAGCGGCCGTTTCAGATATTTACCTGTCCTCAACCAATGCCCTGACAGAGGATGGCAGGCTTATCAATATAGATGGAACAGGAAATAGAGTAGCCAGTATGGTTTGGGGGCATGATAAGATTATTATTATTGCAGGCGTCAATAAAATTGCATTGGATTATGATAAAGCCATGGATAGGATAAAAACCATCGCATGTCCTAAAAATGCAGAAAGGTTGAATTTTGATTTGCCTTGCAGATATACCGGAAAATGCGGAGATTGCAATTCTCCTCAAAAGATGTGCAGAATAATCTCGGTTTTGGAAAAACAGCCTTTGAATGGCAATATACATGTATATCTAATCAATGAAGAATTGGGATTTTGAACAGATTTAAGATTTATGATTTAACTGAAAAACTTTTTACCAATCAAAGATTGGAGAGTTTAGCAGTCTCAACAGCGAAATTAAAATTTCTGTTTCGTTGCAAATGGCAACTCTTAGCCAATCAAAGATTGGAGAGTTCCACTTGTATGAGCCCTACATCAGAATCAGAGATTCTGTGTTAGGGCTTCAGGATTGAAGGGGGATTTTGTTTCACAAAATCTTTCAAGTAGAGCATTTATTGAATTTGTATAGTGAATTCTTACCTTAACTCTTAAATAATAAAGTGGTGATACTATGGCATTTTTGCCGATGACAAGAGAGGACATGAAAAGCAGAAATTGGGAACAGCCGGATTTTGTTCTTATTACAGGAGATGCATATGTTGATCATCCCTCTTTTGGGCATGCCATTATCAGCAGGGTGTTGGAAAGTAGCGGATACAAAATTGGCCTAATATCTCAGCCGGATTGGAGACAGTTAGATCATTTTACCCGACTGGGAAAACCCAGGCTGGCGTTTTTGATTTCTTCAGGCAATGTGGATTCAATGGTCAACCATTATACTGTTTTTAAAAAGCGAAGAAAAAAAGATGCTTATTCTCCTGGTGGAAAGGCAGGATTAAGGCCCGACCGGGCTACCATTGTATACGCCGGTAAAGCAAGGGAAGCCTTTAAAGACGTTCCCGTGATTCTTGGAGGAGTTGAAGGAAGCCTTCGGAGGTTCGGGCATTATGACTACTGGGATGATAAGGTGAGACGTTCGATTTTGATGGATGCCAAAGCCGATATGTTGATTTACGGAATGGGAGAAACGCCTGTCGTTGAACTTGCAGATGCACTGGATGCGCAAATACCCATAAGTGATATTAAATGGATCAAAGGGACTGTGTTTAAAAGCAAAGGATTGGAAGACATCAGGGATTACAAGGTGCTGCCTTCATTTAATGAAATATCCGAGTCTAAAAAGGCTTATGCAGAAAGCTTTATGACCCAGTATCGCAATAATAACCATTATAGCGGGAAAACTCTTGTAGAGCAGTATGATACAAATAATTATATTGTTCAGAATCCACCACCTGAACCATTGACAATGGAAGAAATGGATAGAGTTTATGAGCTGCCATATATGCGTGACAGTCATCCTGTATATAATAACCAGGGCGGTGTTCCGGCATTGGAGGAAGTAAAATTCAGTATTACCAGTACGAGAGGATGCTTTGGAGGGTGCAGTTTCTGCGCTCTGGCTTATCACCAGGGGAAAGTAGTTCAGCCAAGAAGCAGTAAATCGATTATTGCCGAAGGTAAAAAAATAAGTAGAAATAAAGATTTCAAAGGATATATTCATGATGTAGGAGGCCCCACAGCTAATTTTCGACGGACTGCATGTGAAAAGCAGATTAAGCATGGTGTCTGTATGGATAAAGATTGTCTGTTCCCGGAACCATGTGAGATGCTAATCATCGATCATGAGGATTACATGGGTATTCTCCGTGAATTGAGAAATATTGAAGGCGTTAAGAAAGTTTTTGTTCGGTCAGGGGTTCGATATGATTATGTGATTTATGATAAGAATCGGGCTTTTCTTGAAGAATTGGCGAAGCATCATATAAGTGGATATCTTAAAATCGCCCCTGAGCATATTTCTGATGTTGTTTTATCCAAAATGGGGAAGCCTTCAAAAAAAGTATATGAAAAATTTATTAAAGAATATCAGAGAATCAATAAAAAAATCGGAAAAGAGCAGTATATCATTCCTTATTTTATTTCTTCTCATCCCGGATCCACATTAAATGAGGCTATAGAACTGGCGGTATATCTTAAGAAAACAGGATTCATTCCAGAACAGGTACAGGATTTTTATCCGACACCGGGAACACTGTCTACTTGTATGTATTATACGGAGCTGGATCCCCGCACCATGGAGACCGTTTATATTCCAAAGAGTTTGGAAGAGAAGCAAATGCAAAGGGCACTGATTCAATTTAACAGGCCGGAAAATTATGACACGGTCTATAAAGCTTTGATCAAAGCCGGAAGAAAAGATTTGATCGGATTTGACAGGTATTGTCTCATAAAACCAAGAAACAGAAGCAGGAGAAAGCACCATGCAAATATTAGGAAAACTTTCCAAAATACTGAAAGAAAGCAAAAATGATTATGAAGCATATTGTAATTATAACAACACTCAGACTTTAAAAGTAAATGAGCGAATATGTTTCAAAGGCGATGCCGGTTCGGAGAATCAACTGGTTCAAGGGGATAATATAGAGTACATGAAATATCTGCTTGAAACAGGCATGAAAGGCAAGCTCCATCTTATTTACATAGACCCGCCTTTTTTCAGTAAAAATGATTATAAGGTGAACATCAAAAAGAAATCGGATAAAGTTCAAAGCATACCCGTAATGGAACAGTTTGTATATAAAGACACGTGGAAGGAAGGTATGGAAGACTATCTGAAAATGCTTTGTTCAAGGCTTTTTTTTATGAAGGACCTTTTAAGCGAAACAGGGAGCATTTTTGTACATTTGGACCGTCATTGTGTACATTATATTAAGGTGCTGATGGACGAAATATTTGGAAGAGACCGGTTTATTAATGAAATAATCTGGAGTTATAAGTCCGGTGGAGTCAGCAAGAGATCTTTCGCCCGGAAACATGACAATATTCTTTTTTATTCAAAAAGTAAAGATTATTTTTTTAACTGTCTTAAAGAAAAATCATATAACAGAGGATTTAAGCCTTATCGCTTTAAAGGCGTGAATGAATATCAGGACGAAAATGGCTGGTATACACTGGTGGGTATGAAAGACGTATGGCATCTGGACATGGTTGGGAGAACTTCCGGAGAAAGAGTAGGTTATGCTACGCAAAAGCCCGAAGCCTTATTGGAAAGAATTATATCAGCGTGTTCTAAAGAAGGAGATATATGTGCAGACTTTTTCGGAGGTTCTGGGACGCTTGCATCTGTTGCAACAAGACTAAACCGAAAATGGCTGGTATGTGATACAGGAAAAATTGCTTGCATGATTACACATAAAAGAATGGTTCAGAAAGATGTTGCTTATGATGTATGTACCATTGGAAGCCATAAAGAAATAGAGACCTTTATTAAATTGGATGTTAAGATTACCGCTGACAGGAAGCTTCATATATCCTTTAATCAATATGGATATATGAATTATGAAGAAACACCCGCATCGTCAAGGTACCATTCTGTACTTAAGTCTTTGACAGATGAAGATTCTCTGAAACTTATTGAATATTGGAGCATCGATATGAACTATAACGGGGATGAATTCATCCCTTCCTGGATAAGCTGTCGGGAATCGGAAGAAGTATTAACGAATATTTTTTTAGATTATTCAGGTCAAAAGCATGCTGCAATTCGAGTTTTAGATATATTTGGCATTGAGACTTTTGTTAAAATAGACTTAGGATCTGATGGTTAGGGAGGTGGGAAAAAGTGAAAGAAAAAATCAAAAAAACAATAATAGATCTGATTTTTCTGGCTGCAGGCTGCACGATAATGGCTTTTTCCGTAACAGGAATACTAATTCCCAATGGGTTAAGTGCAGGGGGAATTACCGGAATTGCCCGTATATTTCAAAATTTTATTCCCTTTAATTATTCTATTCTCTTTTATTTTCTTGCCCTCACAGTACTTATTATTAGCTGGTTTACTCTGGGATGGAAAGAGGCAAGAAAAATAATTGTCATGTCTGTTATGTATCCGGCTATTCTGGTTATTTTTGAACATATGGATTTTTATCTTTTGGAGCGGAAAGATATGTTTTTAGCAGCTATTTATTTTGGTGTATTAAATGGTGTCGGAATGGGGCTGCTTTTCAGAAGAGGGTATTCATTTGGAGGAACTGACACCATATCTAAGATAATCAACAAAAAAGTACTGCCATTTGTAAGTATGAGCCAGCTTCTTATGTTTATTGACGGTGTTATTATCATTTTTTCAGGAATTGTTTACGGGAGAAATGTGGCGATGTATGCACTGGTGGCTCAATTAGTATATACTAAATCAATAGAGGCTATTTTATTCGGGTTTGGTTCTCAAAAAGTAAAGATAGAAATCATTAGTGAAAAATATGAACAGATAGAACAATATATTATAAGTACAATAAACAGAGGAGTGAGCAGGTATGAAATAACAGGGGGATATACGAAAGGCAAAAAGATTATGATTTCTTCTATCTGCTCTCCAAGGGAAAGCATGTTGATAAAAAATTATATTTCCCATACGGATTCGGATGCTTTTGTCAATGTTCTTCCCATTAATTCCGTATGGGGAAAAGGAGCCGGATTTGAAAGTTTGATGGATAAGTAAAAGGTCTAAGCAATCTATAAACCATACACTTGCAGGGACAGCCGCAAGGGCTGTCCCTGCTAATATAAAGGAGGAGTGAAAATGGAGTATAAAGCAGATATAGGTGTTTTTGGGGGGTCCGGGTTTTATTCTTTGATTAAAGGTGTAAAGGAATTCCAAGTGGATACGCCATATGGAAAGCCAAGTGATGCAATTGCCATAGCTAATATTCACGGCAAAGATGTTGCTTTCCTGCCAAGGCATGGAAAGGATCACAGATACCCGCCGCATAAGATTCCTTATAAAGCTAATATTTATGCTATGAAACAATTGGGTATAAAAGCGTTAATATTACCTTGTTCATGTGGAAGTCTTCAAAAAGAAATAAAGCCCGGCGACTTTGTCATCACGGATCAATTTGTTGACAGAACCTATGGTAGAGAAGTTACTTTTTTCGACGGACCGGAGGTAAAGCATATCAGTTCGGCAGATCCTTATAATGATCATTTAAGGAAAATAGCAATTGAATCTGCAGAAGAACTTGAGATTCCGGTTCATGACAAAGGAACCATAGTGGTGATTCAGGGGCCTCGTTTTTCTACCAAAGCAGAAAGCAAATGGTTTACGGATATGGGCTGGGATGTGGTGAATATGACTCAGTTTCCTGAAGGATATCTGGCTCTCGAGCAAGAAATCCCCGCGGTTAATGTAGCTTTGGTAACAGATTATGATGCAGGTTTAGTAGCAGAGGAAAATATAATGCCTGTCACGATGGAAGAAGTACTGAAAGTATTTGAAGACAATATTGAAAATGTAAAATCTTTAATATATAAAATGATAGAAAAAATATAAATATGCTTTTTAAACTACATGGAAAATACTTTCATTTTTTAAAAGATTGAGATATAATAATATGGAAAAATCTTAAGAAAAAGATGAGGGGAGAAAAAAATGTTAAAAAAAGCTTTAACGGTATTACTTGCGTTGGTATTGGTTTTCGCTTTGATTGGCTGCGGAGGAGGAGAAACTCCTGCCACTGAAGGTGAAGAAGGACAAGCAGAAGGAGAAGCGCTTCCGGGTGAAGGTAAGGTTGTAACCATGATTACCGATACCGGCGGATTAGGAGACAAATCTTTCAATGATTTGGCTTATGCAGGACTTGAGAAGGCTTCTGAAGAACTGGGATTCGAGTTGAAAATTTTACAGTCTGCAACTGAAGATGACTATGCTCCCAATATTCAAACTGCTTTAGAAGATAATCCTGCATTGATTGTATGTGTTGGATTTATGATGGAGCAGGCTACAGTAGATGCTGCTGCAGAGAATCCTGATATTAACTTTGCCATTGTAGATGGTGTAGGGGATATGGATGGTGACGGCCAGCAGGATGTAGATAATTTGTTAGGCCTTAAGTTTAAGGAAAATGAGGGATCTTTCCTGGTAGGTGTTGCTGCCGGATTAACAACAGAAACAGATAAAATAGGTTACATAGGCGGAATGGAATTTCCGACCATCATTGTGTTTGAAAGTGGATTTATTGCCGGAGTAAAATCTGTTAATCCGGATGCAGAGGTTTATGTTGAATATGCCGATTCATTTGGAGATATTGCAAAAGGTAAAGAAATTGCAACTGCCCAGTATAATAAAGGTGCAGACGTTATATATCATGCGGCAGGCGGTGTTGGACTTGGGTTGTTCCAGGCAGCTACGGAAAATGATTTCTGGGCCATTGGCGTAGATGCTGATCAAGCATTGACATCTCCAGAAAATGCAGATAATATTCTCTGCTCTATGTTGAAACGTGTTGATACTGCAACTTATACTGCAGCCAGGAGCGCCGTTGAAGGAACTTTTGAAGGACAGGTTCAAACTTTCGGTTTGGCAGAAGACGGTATTGGTGTTGGTGACGGTGGAGAGAATTTAACTGAAGAATTGAATGGAGAAATCGAAAAATGGAAAGCTGCTATCATAGAAGGACAGTTTACCGTGCCGGCAACTCGTGAAGAAGTTGAAGCTTTCGAAGTGCCTGAAATCTAAAAGCGTTCTTTTCAAGACCGGATGTGAGAAGCATCCGGTCTTTTAGTAAGAGTTAAGAGTTAGGGTTTATTGTTATAAATCTTAACTCTTAACTCTTAAAGCATATGCCTCTTTGTGATGGCATATTATTGTGAAATAGCTTATAATTAAAAAAAGATGTCTTTGAACTTTCAACAACTTGTAAAGGAGTGAGCGACCTTGCCTTGTGTGGTAGAAATGAATAATATTTCAAAAGTATTTCCCGGTATTATTGCCAATGATAAGGTGAATTTTCAATTAAAAAAAGGTGAAATCCATGTATTGCTTGGAGAAAACGGTGCAGGGAAGACCACATTGATGAATATATTATATGGACTTTATCAGCCTACTTCCGGTGAAATTTATATAGGAGGTAAAGAGGTCATCATCAAAGACCCTAATGTAGCGATCCAACATGGTATTGGCATGGTGCATCAGCATTTTATGTTGATTAAACCTTTTACTGTTGCTGAAAATATCATTTTAGGCAATGAACCCGTTATGCATAATGGTATGAAATTAGATATGAAAAAGGCGATTAAAAACGTTGAAAACATTTCTAATGATTTCGGGCTAAAGGTGGATCCCATGGCTAAGATTCAGGATTTATCCGTAGGAATCCAACAGCGTGTAGAAATTCTTAAAGCACTTTATAGAGGTGCTGATATTTTGATTTTAGACGAGCCTACAGCTGTTTTGACACCTCAGGAAATAGAGGAACTGGGTATCATTATAAGAAAGCTTGCAGATGAAGGGAAATCTATTATTCTTATTACACATAAATTAAAAGAAGTTATGTCAATGAGTGATAGAGTTACAGTCATTAGAAGAGGAAAAATTATAGATACGATTGACACAAAGGCAATAAAAACGGATGATCTTGCAGAGATGATGGTTGGAAGAAAGGTAAAGATGGAAGTCGACAAACAGGAAAAAACTCCCGGAGAAGTTATTTTTTCTGTAGAGAAACTAAAAGTAAGAGATAACAGAGGCTTAGAAGCCGTTAAGGATGTCAGCTTTAATGTCCGTGCGGGTGAGGTGCTTGCTGTGGCAGGGGTTGACGGAAACGGACAGACAGAATTGGTAGAGGCAATTACCGGTTTGAGAGATATTGAAAGCGGTCAGGTCCAATTGGATGGACTGGATCTGTCAAAACTGTCAACTAAAGAAATAATAGAAAGCGGTGTGGGACATATACCGGAGGATAGGCATAGAAGAGGTCTGGTTCTGGGAAACAGCTTAGCTGAAAATATGATTTTAGGGTACCACTATACAGAGCCCTTTAGCAAAAATGGCTTTATGAAATATGATAAGATTCATGAACATGCTCAGGTATTGATCAAGGAATATGATGTCAGAACGCCGGATGAAAATGTAAAGGCAGGTTCCTTATCCGGCGGGAATCAACAAAAGGCCATCATTGCCCGTGAAATGTATAAAAATCCGAGATTGCTGATTGCGGCTCAGCCTACCCGAGGGCTGGATGTCGGAGCCATAGAATTTGTGCATAAAAAGATTATTGAATCCAGGGACAATAATCAAGCCGTATTATTAGTTTCGCTGGAGTTGGATGAAGTCATGAGTCTGGCAGACCGTATTGCCGTTATTTATGACGGGAGGATCGTGGATACCATAGATGCAAAAAAAGCAACGGAAAAGCAATTGGGGATCTTAATGGCAGGAGGCAAACATAAAGAAACTCGAGACATGAACAGTGAGGTGATGGGTCATGAATGACGGCAATAAACTCAAGAAAATCACAAAGGATCTTTGGCTGATACTCAGGTTCCCACTTATTTCAATTGCTGCGGGTTTTTTTATTGGAGCAGTACTGATTCTGATTGCAGGAAAGAATCCCTTAATTGCTTATATTGCTTTGTTTCAGGGCAGCTTTGGCGGTGTTGATAAAATAGGGGAAACATTATTTAAAATGACGCCTATTTTAATGACGGGCCTATCCTTTTCCATTGCATTTCGAACCGGCCTGTTTAATATCGGAGGCGAAGGTCAGTTTTTAGCAGGTGCGATCACTGCTATTATTGCAGGTTGGTATTTTCAAAGCCTGCCGCATTTATTGTTAGTTATTATTATGTTTATTCTGGCTATTCTTGCAGGTGCCGCATGGGCTTCCATAGCAGGAGTCCTAAAGGCAAAAATGGGTATTCATGAAGTTATTACAACCATTATGTTAAATTATACGGCCCTGTATCTTGTAAACTATATTGTCAGGGCGGTGATGAATCCGCAGATTTTGTTGGGAACCAAGGCCGAGGCCCATACTGTTTCTTTGCCTGATGCGGCAAGACTGACAAAATTAAAAGACGTATTTGAAATATTTGGAAGATCAAGTGTCCATACAGGTATTTTCATTGCTGTCGGATGTGCAGTTTTCATGTATATCCTTTTATTCAGGACAACTCTGGGATATGAATTACGGTCTGGGGGCCTAAGTCCCGATGCCGCAGAATACGGAGGTGTTAAAAAATCCAGAAATATTATTATGGCTATGGGCATTTCCGGTGCTGTCGCAGGTTTGGCAGGAGCAGTAAATGTAATGGGAATTACATATTATGTGGCTCAGTCTTCAACAACTCCGGGATATGGATTTGATGGTATCGCAGTAGGATTGGTAGGGGGATTGCATCCTATAGGGATTATTGCCAGTTCTTTTCTATTTGGAATATTATCTAACGGTGCGCGGAAAATGCAGCTGGAGGGCATACCTAAGGAAGTCATTGCCATTATCCAGGGAGTTATTATAGTTTTCATTGCCAGTCAGTATATTATAAAGATTATATATAAAAAGAGAAAAGAGAATGAGATAAAAAAAGAAAAAATAATACCAGAGAAAAGTAAAGAAGAGGAGGTGCGGTAAATGTGGATTGTTATTTTGCCAATTCTGGCCTCTGCTTTAAGATTGGCAACCCCTTTGATTTTTTCGGCTCTCGGAGGAACTTTTTCCGAAAGATCGGGCGTTGTAAACATTGCTCTGGAAGGTATTATGGTTATGGGCGCCTTTTTTTCAATTCTTTTCGCAGATTTTACCGGAAGCCCCTGGATAGGTGTCATGGCAGCTATTCTGGCAGGAATGCTGACTGCATTATTGCTTGGGGTTGTATCCATTCATTTGCAAGGAAATCAAGTGGTTATGGGTACAGCTATCAATATATTGGCAGTTGGTCTGACTTCGTATCTCCTTCAGATAATATATAAAAGATTTGGACAAACGGATGCCATTACAAATGCATTGACCAATAATCCTACTATACTTGCTTTTTTGGAGAAGCTTCCGGTTGTAGGAAAAGCTTTTTTCTCAGGTTTAACACCTTTTGTATATCTGGCTTTTTTTGCAGTGGGGCTATCCTATTATGTTCTTTTTAGAACCCCCTTTGGATTAAGAGTAAGAGCGGTCGGCGAGCATCCGAAAGCAGCTGATACGGTAGGAGTGAATGTTTATAAAATCAGATACATATGTGTGCTTATTTCAGGAGCCCTTGCAGGGATAGCCGGAGCAAGTCTGACAGTCGGGTATACTGCCATATTCAGGGAGCATATGGTGTCGGGGAAAGGGTTTATTGCTCTTGCTGCAATGGTCTTTGGAAAATGGCATCCTGTAGGGGCGTTGTTGGCGTGTCTTTTCTTCGGACTGGCAGAAGCTTTGTCTATTCAAGGTTCTATGTTAGGTATCAAGATTCCTACCGAATTCATGCATATGCTGCCCTACGTTGCTACTATTCTGGCTTTGATCGGCGTTGTAGGCAAGGCGGTGGCTCCTGCTGCAGACGGAGAACCTTATGAAAAGGGAGAAAATTAATTATTTAGATAAAAGATAACAGTTAAGAGATATTAGTTTAGGTGATGGAGTATGGAGTATGGATTATAGAGTATGGATTGATAGAGGTTGGAGGTTGGAGATTTGTGATTAGTGATGGTCAGAAAATACATAAAAGAGCGGTCCTATTACGGGGGTGGAAAAGATGAAACTGACGATTTTAGTAGATAACAATACATTGGTGGATAGATATTATCTGGGAGAGCCGGCTCTCTCATTTTTGGTAGAGACAGAAAACAAAAAAATTCTATTGGATACGGGATATTCTGATGTGTTTTTAAAGAATGCAGCAAGGATGAATATCAATTTATTAGACATTGATGAACTGGTTATTTCACATGGGCATAATGATCATACGATGGGTTTGATTCCATATATAAAATACATTATGGAGAAAAAAGATGAAGATTTAAACGTAAAGAAACCTATTTTAAGAATGCATCCTTATGCACTGATTCCAAAGATAGACTCTAAATTAGGGAATATTGGTATGATGATTTCTGAAGCAGAATTAGAACCACATTTTAAAGTATTTAAATCTAAAAAACCCGTTTATATAACGGAACAGTTGGTTTTCTTAGGAGAGATAGAAAGGAACAACGATTTTGAGCAAGTTGAGCATCCAAGGAGAATTAATATTGACGGAAAGGAACTGGATGATATTCTTTTAGATGATACCGCATTGGTATATAAATCGGATAAAGGATTGATTATTATTACAGGTTGTTCTCATTCGGGTATATGCAACATTTGTTCATATGCAAAGAAAGTATGTGGAGATGACAGGATAATCGATATTATCGGAGGATTGCATCTGCAGAATCCGCCTTCCGAAAGGTTAAACAAAACCATTCAGTATCTGAAGGATTCTAATGTTAAAGTGTTGCATGCATGTCACTGTACAGACCTGAAATCCAAAATGGCCATTGGCAACGAAATACCCGTTATTGAAGTAGGAGCCGGAATGGTAATAAAATTCAATGAATAATTAAGGAGGAGATTTTGGCTACGGCAAAATCTCAAATTCTTGCAGGAGAATTTTTTGTTTTAATGTGGTGAAACTAAAAGCTCAAGCGGATAGAGCTCTTATTGATTGTGAAGCATTAGAAAAAATGATAACATCATTTATTGGGTAGAGGTTAGAGGTTAGTGGTTTGAGGTTCTAGGTTAGAGGTTAGATGTTAGAGGTTAGAGGTTAGAGGTTAAGGTCAAAAGCCAGATAGATAAATGATAATATATAAAAGATTAGCGTTCAGCTGATTTTGTTGTACT
>JAENZQ010000059.1 GCA_016841185.1 Anaerovorax odorimutans | reverse complement strand
TTCCTCTCACCAAAGTGACAGTTCACACCCTTAAAAGGCCCTTTCACCACATATCTATTTACAATAATTTCATTAAATGTATGATAATACATACTGACATCGATGTTGGAATTACTATATTCGAAAAGGGGGGGAATGGGGGGAATATAGTAGATATTAAATTAAATAGTAAAAAATTTATTACACGAAAGGATGTGTTAATCATGTTAGATATCAAATTAAATTATAAAAATACAATAATAAGTCTTATTTTATTGATCGGGATGTTATTAGTTTCAAGTCCTATTGCTTTGGCTTCTGATTCTTATACCGAAAAAACCTCTTCACATTGGTTCATATATAATGGAACTGGACTTCCATTCAGTGTATAAGCGATATGCTGGGTAGGTGTTGATGGTACCGACTATGATGATGAGCTTTTAGTAGATACATACGGTGTATCCGGAGCTATAGTAAACGCAGGTAGTTATCCGATTAGCATGGCTATGCAGCACTCAAACAGTAAATTATATAGTGGCAGTACTCTGAAAGCCACATATTATAACAGCAATTTAACTTATTTTAGTATCTTAATACCATCAAATTGGCAAGCCTGGGGTGATTATGGAAGAAAGACTAACTGTAATAAATATTTAAATTCAAATTACGTTTGTAAATCGGTAGTATCATCTTGGTGGCATTCTAATGATAGTTTTCCAACAGATTGGTATCCGACATTTACGCATATATTTTATAATAATGGCTGGATAAATGATTAATAGGGAGGTATAAGTATGAAAATATTTCAATCTAAACCAATTGTTCAACTTGTAGTTGTTGGATTAGTAATATGTATAAGTTTTTGGGGATATAAACATCTAGGTGCCTCATCCGATTATTTTCATCTAGGAGAAAAAATGCGTGTCAATATAGAAGATAAAAAAGCTGATACTGTAATAATGAAAATAAATGATACTCCAATAACTAAATTAGAGTTTCTCAATCAAAAAGTAATGCTAGAAATGTCTACAGGAAATGCTGTTAAAGATTCCGAGGTTAAAGAAAAAATTATTGAATATAACGTTTTATGGCAGGAAGCGAAGAAACTCGGACTTGAAGTAAGCATAGAAGAGGCACAAGAATATGCCAATCAGACAAAGCAATCATTAATGGATGCAATGATTGATCCAGACAATACTGATAATGCTGATATGATTGTAGAATATATTAATGGTACCGGAAAAAGCCTGGATGAATTTTTTGCTGATTCCGCAGTTAGTTACCAGAAAATGTTGAGCATAGGCAAATTGCGTCAAAGTGTTTATAGTGACGTAGCTGCAAGCATATCTAAAGATTTAGGTTCTAAAGAGCTTATAAAAGCACAACAAGGGGCTTTTGAAAGTCTAACAGAGGAGTTATGTCGGGACGCTAATATTGAAGAAATAGAATAAGGGCAAATAAGTAAATGATATTTGCCCTTATATCGGATAGATGTGTAAGCAAAACACGACTTAATAAAGTGTTTCTTATTTCAATAGACAGGGAGGAAGATAATGTGAGGAAATTTTTAATATGCTTTTATTTAACCTTGTTCCTTATCATAAGTCCATGTACACCCGTTTTTGCCGCATATCTTAATATACCTGCTTATCAACAGGAAAAAAGTCTGTGGTGTTGGGCCTCTTGTTGCCAATCTATAATTGAATACTGTACAAGTTCATCTCCCAGTCAGACATCAATAGTAACTTATATTTATGGCGGTCCTTATAATTATGGTGGTGGCATAGATGAAAAAAGGCAAGCATTAGGGTATTGGAGTGTTGTGAATTCTTATCAATCTAGTTCCTTAACTTACAATGGGATCAAATCCCAAATCAGTAACAACTATCCTATAATTGCTGTATTACAGGAATGGTATGGAACGGGACAGTATCATGACAATATAATAAGGGGCTATAATGATTCCTACAACGGAGTATTATTTATTGATCCTATTGATGGTGATTATCATGCACAAAACTATCAAGATTACAGAAGTGGCCAACATTGGAATAATAAATCTTACAATTGGATAAGGAGCATTTTTGACTGTGATGACTGAGGATATAGACTTTATAATGGAGGTTAATTATGAACAATAAATCATTTATTGGTATTTGTCTTATCTTGGTAATTACTTTATTAACTGCGGGAATTAGTTATGCAGTTTCTCCAGAAGAACAGGCCAGAATTTGTGCAGAGGAAAACATTGATAATTACCTCGCGATGATAGAAGGTTGTGCTCTAGACTTTCATTTTGAAAGTGAAAAAGACCTTGGGAAGGCAATTTTAGGAATCCCAATTCGGCATATAAGCATAGAAATATCGGATTTTGATTCAGATCTACCATTACAGGAACAAACCGAACAAAGCGGTTTTTACCATTTCCCAGTAATAGTGGACGGCAAGATCATAACTGATTTCACGGTTTGCCTGCAAGATGGAATATGGAAGCCAGTTGATATTGGGGGACACTTGTGTACGGAAATAGATGATGTAACTACGAAAAATGATATATCCTACGATGATTCGAGTATTCTAAATTTTGCCGGAGAAATGTATGTAATAGTCGAGAAGTCAGGTAAAAAATACGGTTTTTTACCTTATCACAGTGACTATGGATATGAGAAGAAAAGTCTGGTGCCAGAAGAAGTATTTATAGACAAGGTCTTGCAAAAAAGGTTGAATTTGATCACAGAACAAATAAATTTGGAATCAAATAACGAAACATCTGGAGGTCTACTTGGGAATTCATCATTACCACTCAGGCAAGAAAGTGTAGGAGGACGACTGGTCAACTATTTTAATCAATTCTGTGGGAGTATCGATAGTTCCATGTAAATAGATCTACAAGTAGCCATATTCAGGCATATTCATCCCAGATAAGCCTTAACTTTATCAGGGCGATCCAGCACAAGCGAGATTAGAGTGGGATTATCAGATTATAGTTGGTGGTCAAGTGATAATATCTAGTAGCGCTTATTTAGACTTGTTGGTAGAAGATGTTTCTTGGTGGCCTGAAGCTTCGTATTAAGAAATAGAATGCCTTAGAATTAACTTAGAATTAAAAATCATAATAATGTTAGTGTTGCATCCCATATATTGTTATTAGTTTTCGAGGGAGAACTTATTTAGTTCTCCCTTCTTTTCCTGTCTTTAAAAAGGAGAATTATCAATAATTTTTACAACATACGTATAGGAGATGATGAGTTATTAAAAGAATTTTAGGTTTATTTTTTTTAATGTTGCTAGTTTTCGCCTTTATGTTTGGTGTCGTAACGCAAAGCGGATACTGCATTGGTGATAATATTTTAAGGACATTCGGTTTCAAGGCATGGTCAAAAGAATCTGTTGACCATTGGGTAAATGGATTCCATTACACAGTTATATTTTCACTTGTATTTGCAATTTTAGGATATGCAGGAGTTAAAAAGTACTTAAAAAATATTTATCCCAAGTTAGTAAATAACCTGCCGCTTATCGTAATTATCTTGTTTTTTACCTCTAACTTACTATTCAACTGGGGTTATGGTATAGTTATGTCCTTTGCTAAAGGTGTAAATGCAGTTGATTATTTTCCCACCCAAAGTAACTGTAATTATACTGTAGATCCTGCAAATAGCGAGATATCTTATTTTTACACAATTACCTTGAACAATTATTCTAAGGACACAGTTAAATTTAACATGCAAGTACAAAGGCCTTTATATAATAACAACTATATTATGGTAAATGTTATCGCGTTAGATGCCAAAGGGAGGCAGACTTTTAAAGAGTTTATCCTAGAACCTAAGGAAAAAGAAGTATTTCAATTTACTATTAAAAAACCAGATAATAAACTCCATTCTGCCAACGGTAGTATACAAAAACCCAAAATTATCATATTTGATGGAAAAAATAGTAAGGAGTTTAAGATTTAACCCCGTTTGGGGTGAAGTCTATAGATGCCCTCGAGATATTAAAGATGGTGAAAAATAATACTAACAAAATATGCACCAGGGTGTATTTTCTGTGACAATGTTAATAATGTCCAGAATTATAAGGGAAAGTAGCTATGCGATAGTTGTATTCGAGAAATACAAGGAAAAGTTGTATAATCAAGCATTAGTGGAAGTTGTGCCCAAATATGTTGGCTCATAAATTACCGTAATATCTGGAGTAATCATGCTCACGTAAGGAGAACATAAATTATGTTAGAACATGTCTATAATCAATACTATAATTATTTTAATATCTTGGCCTTATTTTGTGGGATATTTCCTTTTTGGGTAATACTTAAAAGGTTAGGTTTTAAACCATATCTTAGTATTATGGCTATTTTTCCTTTGACAAATTTTCTATTATTGTTTTACATAGCATTTTCCAAATGGCCAAATATAGATAAAGAATAAGGTACACATACACCTGACGCCAATTATATAAGATTCCGCCTGTATTAGTTTCGCAGGAAAGAAATACAAAGTTGGTCTGAATTTCATAAACTCAATTTCCTACCCCAACCTTAAAGAACCCCCGTCCATCGTTTAATGGATGTCTCTAATTTGCTGATATCTTTTAGCACGAGGAGAAAAAATAGCATGGATAATTTATTATTATTTAACTGGATAACCTACCTCCCATTAATACGAGAGCTTTTATTATCCGTGTTACTTATTTTAATTATTATAGCTTTGGCAAAATATATCAAAAAGATGTAGTATCTACGCGAACTCAAGCAAATGTTCGATGAAAGTGGCGGTACATACGGACAGTATCTACGGCGTACCACCCGCACCCTTGTTTCTCTTTACTTGCTTGTAAGCCCGGTTCAGATTGCCTCTGTTTAGAATTTGCTCCAGCAATCTTTCCGTCTGCTTGTTTGTGTTGGTGCTGTCGATTTCAGCCATGGGCCACAAGGGGACGTTTTTATTGTGTCCGCTATTTGAAAGAGCCGGGAAATTACCCCGGCTCTTTTGTTTTGCTTTGTCTCCAGCTTTTCTTCTCTTTTAATTTTTAATCATGAAATCTGCATAAGCATTCATTCCATGTTCATTAATATCAAGTCCACCCAGTTCTTCTTCCTCACTGACTCTCAGGCCCATTACAGCTTTTATTATACCAAAGACGATGAATGAAGCTACAATCACCCAGACAAATACTGCAGCAATCCCAATTATCTGAGTAAGCAGTAAACTTGCTCCTCCCCCGTAAAACAAACCGCCATCTACCGCAAGCAGCCCTACCATAGC
>JAENZQ010000058.1 GCA_016841185.1 Anaerovorax odorimutans | reverse complement strand
ATTCCCGAACTTTTAGGACGTGGTTGCAGGAGTTCTCCAAAACCACACGCAATGGTCGCGGCGTCCTGCCGCGTATTATAAAAGCATATGATTTGGGTGTGTTTTGGTTCATATTAGTGTTAAAATGTAAATCAAGAATTGTTTGTATTCTGCCTAATACTTGACAGGAGGAAATGCTGTGGATGAAGTAGAAGTACAGAAACAGGTGCAGCGTGCAAAAATGTGGAACACTATCATATTTTCCCTTATTGCTGTGATAGTAATCGCTGTTCTGATTGGCTTTGGTATTTATAGATATCAACACACTTTCACCGCAAAAAAATGGCTCGATGCACCAAACGCCAGAACAAAAATAGTTGCTGATTTGTTTAAAAATCATGAACTTATTGGAATGACAGAAGAAGAAATCATTTCTTTACTTGGTGAAGAAGAACACTATGCAAACACAAAAACATCTTTTAAGATAAGCAATACATACTTTGACCCTGAAAATACTATTGTATATCATTTGGGCGTTGACTATATGGACGATGTGTGGCTTATTATATCTTTAACTAACGGTATTGTCAGTAGTTATTGCATTGACGTAACATAATATAGTTCTGAAAGCTCCCTATCAGTAATGCAATATATGGACATACTACGAAGTTTAGATGCTTCGCATCATTTATATATGATGAAATAGAGGTTAAAAAGATCAATCTAGGGGTGCGACGTCCTGTCGCACTCTGAGTTAAGGGGCGTGTGGCTTCGGAGAACAAAGCACTCGCGCAAGGGGCGCAACAGGAAGAAAGGCTCTGGAGCGAGGCAAGGGGTTTATCTTGCCCACATCCACCAGCCTAAGATAGGAGTTATCTAAGGCTGGTGGACGTCGTGAGTGCTAAACGTTCTCCGAAACCACACGCATTGGACGCGGCGTCCTGCCGCGAATTATACAAGCATATGATTTGGGTGTTTATGGTTCATATTAGTAGAAAAACGCGAAACAAAGATTATATATAACTGTTAGCAGATTTGAAATATAAAGTCTGTTTTCCTATTTATTATAATATATTGACGGCTTATATAAAAAGTGATATATTTGCAACAAAGATACAAATATATCACATAGGGGGTTTCATTATGAAGAGTGCATCTCCAAAATCTATCAAATATGTGTGGTTTTTTGGCTTCTTTGGATTTCAAGGTTTCACATATTTTGTGACGGGTAACCTGTTATCGCTATTCTGGTTCAGCTTTTTTAGTTTCTTTGCCTATTATTTTATAGCGAAAATGGCTAACGAAATGCAGGATGAGCGTTATTTTGAAAACAGCAAAAAAGCAAAATTAAAAACTGCTACAATTCCTCTAGTCATTTTGTTCATTGTTGGTTTTTTCTCCGGATTTCCTTTTGTTACAAAAGAACTTATTATTTTAACCTGTGCTTTCGGATGGGCGGGTACGCTAATATCTTATGCTATTCTTTTTTGGTATTATGATAGACATTAAAAGGGGTGAGTCTCATCGAGTTTGCTAGTAATTTAAAAAAATATCGCCAATTTGCAGAATTGACTCAAGATGAACTAGCCCAATTAGTTGGGGTACGGAGAGAAACTATTATTAGGCTGGAAGCAGGCAAGTACAATCCATCACTTAAATTAGCCATTGATATTTCACGAGTTGTAAAAGCACCAATTGAGGAGATTTTTATTTTTGAGTAGTGTTATTATTATGAACATTATCTTAGGTGTATATGTCGCATCATTCTTATATTGTACAATAGAGGTCAAAAAGATTAGTCTAGGGGTGCGACGTCCTGTCGCACTCTGAGTTAAGGGACGTGTGGCTTCGGAGAACAAAGCATCTGCACAAGGGTGCGGATGAGCCAAGTCATGAAGAAAGGCTCCGGGAAAGAGCACGAAGTTTGCCGCACCACACCGTTTCGCCGGGTGGCAAGCACCGCCAAGGAGAAGGGCTTTGGGGGTCCGGCTCAACGGCGTCGCAGATGCCAGACGTTATATGACATAGGGAGTTCTAGAATGGGTTTTGAGAGGAGGAAGTAATGAGAATTAAAATAGAGTATTATAATGTGCTATTCCCTTATATAGATGAAAAGACAATTCCTGAGAGAGAAATAGTTGAGCTAGAATATAATCAAAACACAACGATACAAGACTTATTTGATAATTCTCAACAGTGTTGTGCGGATTTATCGAAGTATTACGATTTGAGCCGTGATTTATGTTTTAATAATAGATATTTCCCTTATATTATATCTTCGGATGGGAATGTTCTTTGGAATATATTATATAGCGATACAAAAGTAGCTGATTTTTTATTTACGCATAAGATTCAAGATAATATTATTTATGCTGATACTGGTATACCCCAAGCCGGTGGACGGGGATATAAAGAAGTAATTGACCTATGGAATATGATATATCCGATTTTAGATCAGATAGGAACATTATTAGGATTGTCTTTTGGTGTTATTGAGATAAAAAGAATAATTAAGACAAAGTTTCTTGATAAAAAAGTTGCACCACAATCAGTATTCGATTTGCTTCTATCAAGAACTCAGTGGAATCATAATGATTTATCAGAATCTTTGAATTTAAGCATAGATGATACAAAAAAACTATTACAGATTTCAGGGTTTGAGTGGGATAGACATAAAAGGACGTATGTATTAGGAGATAAAAAACGTGATATTACTGAAAAACTATCTAAGATTGACATTTATTATGATGGTAGGTAGTTATTATGCCTCCTACGTCATATAACAAAGCATGCCCATAAAGGTGCGGCGGGGGCGGGTTTGGAGTATGCGCACCACACCGTTTCACCGGGTGCAAGCACCGCCAAGAAGAAGGGCTTTGTGGGTCCGGCTCAACGGCGTCGGTTGCAGCCTACAACCTTATTTATCCAACCGGTGAAAGTCCGGTCGTGGCGATTTCCCATTCGGTCACGTAGTTATATCCAACTCTCGCTTCAGGTGACTTGGCGGGGGGAAGCTTGGAAGTAAACGCTCCGACTGCTCATCATGAGTAGGACTGGCACAGGGAGCTAGCAATTCTTGGGGCCGTAGCATTAAGCGAAAACTGCTGCATCGTAACTGAGCCCTGCATGAAGTCAGTGGCAGGATGTTGAGGGCGTCGAGTCTCACCGACGTAGACGAAGACTGGTAAGATTCTGGAAGTAATGGGGACATGCACAGAGTCTGCCCTCCGGTGTACGGGTTGCGGTACCAGGAAAAGGATAAGTGGGCAAAGTAGGGAAGGTCTCGGAACCAGCCACGACAGTTCCGTATGGCAAAGACCGGACATATAACTGAGAACCAGGAAATTGTTCGGAGGATTCGAGACTGGCAGATGAGGGCATATTAAGCAATGACGGTGAGCGACAACATAACGACACCAGAGTCAAGGCCCTCTGGACTGAACGGCCTCTACAACAGCGAAACCTTGAAAGAGGGAGATAACTAGCGGAGAGGCGAAGGCATAGGTAAACTGTAGGGACATTACAGGTACACGGGAACTGCGTTTAAGTGCAATGCTCTTATGGAAAGACCTTGCTGACCGACGGGCGTTCAGTTTGAAGCCGGACCGTGGGAAAACCCGATGTCAGGAATTTTAGAGAGGGCCTAGGAAACAGGGCTTTTAAGCTACTGCGCCTGGGTTCTACTCGGTGAACACGGGGCCGTTAGGCGAAATGTCCGCTTGAATGTATATTTTATACTGATTTTTAATCTTAGGCGATAATCAAACTGTAATAAGCGAGACCTCAATGAGGCCTGTTTAATGCTAAAAGAACTTTTGCAATACTGTATACTTTTTTAGAATTTAATTGTCTTATTATATAAGGATAACAACCTTGGAAGGATTATTGGAATGAGAAAAGATGTTCTGACTCATATGTATAATAATCATGCTTCAATTATTTATAAATACTTACTAAAGCACGGTTGTCGCAGGGAAGTTGCTGAAGAAATAGTTCATGATAGCTTTGTAAAGGCCATAGAACATTTTGATGATTTAGACCCCCAAAGGCTACCTTCATGGATTTTTAAGGTTGCTCTTAATAACTTTAGGAACTATTTAAAGAAGGCTTCAACTAAGGAAGAATTGATCATCGACAATAACAGGTTCTTAGAAAGATTATCGGCTGATGGGGATATAGTAAACTCCCTGCTGGATGAAGAAACGGCAAATGAAATCAGAGACTGTCTAAATTGCTTGAAAAGGAGTTACAAAGAATTACTGATAATGAAATACGAATTGGAATTAAGTTATAAGGAAATTGCAAGTATACTTGGGCTTTCAGAACAAAATATTAAGACGTATTTATATAGATCAAGAAAAGACTTTAAAAGAGTATGGAGGGATATCAATGGATGAAAAAATAAATGAGAATCAGTTGGAAGAAATCTTTGATGAAGATAAATTAGACAAAGCAATTAAGAAAGGAAAACAAAAGTCTATCAAGAGGACGGTCTTTATTTCCATCGTAGTGGCTGCTTTAGTCTTCATATTAATTACTGTTGGCAATTTTGCTTTAACCATAAATATGAGCAATAAAGCCTATCAAAGGATGAGTGCTTATGTAAAATTAACAGTTCCAAATGGCTACATTAGCAAATCAGTAGACACTATTGGATTTTTAGGGGGAAGAAGTGACTTCACGATAAGCCGCACCGTCGGTGATAAGCCCGTAATCTTAGGAAGCAACATATACTCATTTGGATTTTTGCCTCAAAAAATTATGTCAAGACAGCAAGGTGGAGGAAGCCATGTTGCTGGTCAATGGCCAACACATTACTGGGAATACGGATATGAAAGAATGGTTTTCTTCCATCCGGATATTACTTATAAAAAGTACAAAAACGATTTAACAAACATAAATCAAATCTCAAGTGATCAATTAATTGAAGTTGGATTGTCTTTAGATAAGTCATATACGTTTTTTGAGATATCCAAGATACTGCCTGATGTAAATATAAGTTGGTACTGGATTAATTCTTATAGTAGTGAAGATATGGAGAATTATGAAAGGGAAGTTAAAGAGTATGATGCTGAAGCTGCGTATATTCCCGAATTTGAAGTGCTTGGTGTAAACATGAGATTACCGGTATTTGATGAGTTTGCGTCCTTTGCTTCTAGCTATAATAATTTTCTCTTTAATTTAAAAGTGAGTGAAAATTCTAAGTTTATCCAAGTATATAATGAACTAAATGCTAAAGGTTATATTGATCCTTCTAAGGTTCCTCTCTTAGGGGTAACGGTAGTCGGCACAAAAGAAGAGCTTAATTCTTTAATAGGTAATCCTCATATAAAGGCTTCTTCTTTAGGCGTGATTACCAATAAGTATTAAATATTCTTATACTTTGCGTTAGAAAAAAAGTTTTAGGGACTATGGAGTAGGGTTAATATTTTTAAAGATGGCGAGATATTCTTACAAAGGCGGACACTTCGCCTAACAAATTAGAGATTTATGATGTTCTTGAACAAAAATAAAAGAAAACCCCTTA
>JAENZQ010000025.1 GCA_016841185.1 Anaerovorax odorimutans | reverse complement strand
GATAAATAAGGCTTTCATCCGGTAAATCCTTGATCACCCTCTCAAAATTCGAGATATCAGAAGCCTTTGAAATTACTTCTCCCTGGGGATTTTTGAATACAAACTCTCCGAAGCTGTAATGATCCAATATATAATTACGAAGATCTTTCAATAAATTTGGTGAATTCTTGTCAAGAAAGCTTACATCCAGTTTTTCAGCCTCTTGTGAATTTTTAGTTTCTTCAGACTGCAATAAAATCGGAAGATCGGAGATCCTGTCCCTGACTTCAGCAGTCAGCTCAAACCCGGCTCCGGAATTAACAGTACCGCCTTTTAAAAAGCCAACATCCGATACGATCCCCAGTAAATTATTTTGATATTTACGAATGATTTCTAAAGATTCTTCAAATGAATCCGATAATAAAATTTTGGGTCTTGCACGCATCCTCAACAAGCGATGAAGATCATTAACGGCATGAGAAATAAGATATCGGGTCTGTTTCATGATCTCTGTATAAATCAGAGGTAAATACTGAGAATAGTAATTTGGAGAATCATCAACAACTAAAATAACTTGTACACCTTGCCGGCTGTCTTCTTCAACATTCCCCCGGTCTTCGACGTATTTTATAATTGCAAGCAATATTTGGCTGTTGCCTGACCAGACAAATACTCTGTCGATTGATTTTGACTCCCTGATTTCTTCAAGCATTTCATTGTTCAAAATTTCATAAGTCAACATAACAACAGGTTTTTCAGGATAAATTTCTTTTACACGTCTGCTAAAATCCAGGGGATTCATATCACTGATCCGGGGCATTGTAATGACAAGGTCATAAGTCCTGCTTTTAAGCGCATCGAAAGCTTCCTCTGCTGATGATGCATGTGCTATTCTCGGTACAAACTGGAGATTTAAATCCAAATATTCACCGAATATCTTATCGGAAAGATGTCCGTCCTCCTCCAAAACAAATGAGTCATACGGAGTTGATACTAATAGTATTTCCCTTACACGGAATTTCATCAGATCATGGTACCTTGTAAAATTCGGATCATATTCTTTCGATTTATCCATGATAACCTCCTTTTCTATATTTCCACTCTATATTTCCACTTTAGTATAGGGCAAACAATCAAATCAATCCTATATATAAATAGTATGTACAAAAGAAGAGTGAAAAGTCAATATATCAGCAGGAACGTTTATGAATTTGCCAAACATCTCGTCATACAAAAAATAATTTAAAAATATGTTTCAAATCCGCATAACAGCAGCGTTTTAAATTCGGCACGGGATAATTATATGAATATTGAGAATTAACAGAAAATCATTTATGTCTATGGTATACTTGAATGAAAAGAAAAAGATATATTTTTGTTAAACAATTAGTCCCTGATACGCTTCCAGCCTTCCGATATTAAAGACTGATATATCCATAATTTTCATAGGTTCGGCAAGATATATTTAATATATATTCATTTCAGCGTATAAATATGGAGGGGGAATATGTTCAATATGCGGAGGAGAACTATTGTAAGCCAGATCATTGTTTTGTTTTTCATCATTAATATTATTTCTCTGGCCTTTTATACTTTATTTTTATATCAGCAGGATAAGCGATTCCATATGCATTATATTGAAGAAAGCATACAGGAAATCTCAAAGGAAAAGGCTCATGTCCTCGCTGTCAATCTGGATCATATCAAGGCAGAAAGTCAAAACCTTGCATATGTCGCTAAAGAATACCTAACGGCAAAAGATGAAAACACATCCTTTATCGCTGCTGAATATAAGCGCGATGACCGAGGGGTCTTGGGCAGAAATATTGATCAATCCGAAATTGAAAACAGAAAATTGAATCTATCAAATATTTATCTGCCCAACAACAGTGTGCTGACACCTATGATCGAACAAGAAATCTTGAAGACCGAAAAACTTGATCCTCTCTTCAGTCAGGTCATAGCTCGAAATAAATATATTCAGTGGGCATATTTAACGACGGAAAACGGCATGATGCGGCTTTTCCCGTATGTAGACAACACGGCATATGAACCCGACCACGATCAAAGATTGGATGTATTCTATGCAACTGCCAATAAAGAGAATAATCCTGAAGGTAAAACTATTTGGACGCAGCCTTATTATGATTATCTTTTGACAGGCTGGATGATTACCTGCTCGACACCCCTATATGACGGAGACACCCTTTTAGGTATCCTTTCCCTTGATTTAAGACTGGATACCCTTCGGGAAGATATCCTTGCAGATTTTCGAGTCGGCGATACCGGATTTGCTTTCCTCATCGATAGTAATGGAAATATAATTTATCATCCGGATGTTCTTGAGATTGGCAGCCGGCAGGGCGTACCACTGAAACGAAGTATCTTTGACGAAGAATTGAGCAATGCCCAAGCCAATATTATTGAATGCATGATGAATAGCCTGACCGGCATAGGCCGGTATCAGTCAGGGAATAATACCCACTTGGTAGCCTACTCTCAGATACCGGATCAAGGCTGGGCTCTCGGAATCGATGTGAACCAGAATAGCTTTCTGGTCAGTAACAGGGTTCAAACATCAAGTATATATGCGTTTTTAACTTTCTCGCTTTTTCTGTTCAGTATCCTCTCTATATATGTATATCGCCAATATTCAAAACCATTCAAACAATTGACCGATCATGCACAAAAACTTTCAGAAGGTAATTTTGACAATCAGGATATTATTTCCAATTTTCAGGAAATTGAGATTCTATCCAGTGCATTTAATACTATGAGTGCCAAGCTTAAAAGTTATACAGAAAGTTTAATTCGAAGAACTAATCAAGTGGAAACGGTTTTCAACAGCATTGGAGGTCTGCTCATGATCTTGTCTCCTGATAGGAAAATTAAAATGCTAAACAAAAAAGGATTCTACCGGTTTGGAAAACTTGATAAAGAGATTATAGAAACATACTGTTTCAGATCCATAGCCGGACAAAGTTTCTGTTGCAGCAATTGCGGCTTTGATGAAGCACTGTCCACGGGAAAACCTGTTCATAAACAGATAGGTAATGGCAGTGATATCTTCTCAAATGCTTATTATCCGATTATTAATGATAATGGTAATATTGAAGAAATTATTGTTTACAGTCAGAACATCACAAACAGAATATTAATGGAAAAAGAGCTGGCTCAAGCTGAAAAACTCGCCGGTGTCGGACAGTTATCCTCTGCTATCGCCCACGAACTTAAGAATCCAATGGCAATAATGAAAGGTGCCTCTTATTTATTAAGAAATAAGACTAAAAATTATGCCGATCCGAATATTACTGCAAATATTGATATAATAGATGCAAGTATCGAGAATTCGGAAAATGTCATCTTCAATCTGCTTGAATTCTCAGCCAAATCAAAACACTCTCAGGAAAACGTAGATATCGGCAAGATCATTGACCAGATCCTTCTGCTTGAAAAGAGAAATATAACTAAAAACAGTATTAAAACTGATGTTTTACTTAATCCGGCCCCGTTTATCATTAGCTGCCAGCTGGATGCCATAAAACACATCCTTCTGAATCTGATAGCCAATGCAATCCAGGCCATGCAAAAGGGCGGAAAGCTGACCATAAGAGGTCAATACTGCCGGACAGATGATGATAAAATCCAGTTGTCTATTAGAGATGAAGGTATAGGAATCCCGTATAATATGCAGAGTGAAATTTTCAAGCCCTTCTTTACTGCCCGGGAAGGCGGAGGCGGAACGGGCCTTGGCCTGTGGGTCACCAGGCTTGCAGTGGAAAAGCTTTCCGGGGAAATCACAATGCACAGTATTCCGGACAAAGGAACAACCTTTACGGTCATCCTTCCTACTACACAAAAGAAAGAGAGTTGATTAGCATGAGCAAAAGTGAAGACAAAATTCTTCTTGTTGACGATGATCTGAATTTATTAAAAGTATATGAACAAATTTTTAAAATGAACGGCTATAACATCATGACCACGCCTGATAGTACGAAAGCTCTGCATATGATCGAAAACAATTACATATCGGTAGTGATCACAGATATCATTATGCCTAAGCTTGATGGTACAGAGCTTCTCAAGCGCATAAAACTTCGTAGAAGTCAGACCCAGGTTATCGTGCTGACGGCTGAAGGATCCATATCAGGTGCTGTCGATGCAGTCAAGCTCGGGGCTTTTACTTACATCGTCAAACCTGCAGATATTGAAGAGCTGCTTTTCAATGTACAACGTGCACAGAAGCTTTTCGTAACATATGAGGAAAATATTGTTCTAAAAAAACAGGTGGCTGAGCTTTCCAGGCTAAATCCGCTGATTGGGAAAAGTCAATCCATCGAGCAGATTCGGGATACCATTGAAATCGTAGCAAAAAGTGATTCTGCAGTACTGATAACAGGGGAAAGCGGTACAGGTAAGGAGATTATCGCCAGTCATATCCATAATAAGAGCAAACGTGCCGGAAAACCTTTTGTTAAAGTCAATTGTGCCGCTCTTGCTGAAAGTGTTTTGGAAAGCGAATTGTTCGGACATGAAAAGGGTGCTTTCACCGGTGCTGATAAAACACACCTCGGACGGTTTGAGATGGCAAACAAAGGCACTCTGCTGCTTGATGAAATCAGCGAACTGACGCTTTCAACCCAGGCAAAACTTCTGCGTGTCCTGCAGGAAAAAGAATTCGAGCGAGTAGGTGGTTGCACTTCTATACACACTGACTTTCGGCTGATCGCTTCAACAAATAAAAATTTATTGGATGAGATCAAGAATGGAAAATTCAGAGAAGATCTTTTCTACAGACTTAACGTCGTTCCGATTTTTTTACCGCCGCTAAGGGATCGCAAAGAGGATATACCGATCTTAGCAAAATATTTTTTAGCTGTATGGAGCCGTGAATTAAACAAGATCATTGAACCGTTCCCCCCCGACATAATGGTTGCCTTTTCAGCCTACAACTGGCCGGGAAACGTCCGTGAACTAAAAAATATTATTGAACGGCTGGTAGTCCTCTCAAGAGGTTCTGTCGTTAGCCTGTCTAATCTTCCGGAAGAATTGAAAACCGGATCCAAGCCTGTTTTATCAGCTGCGCGCTCCCTTAAAGAAGCGCGCAGCAATTTTGAAAAAAATTATATTGAAGCAGTACTTGAAAAAAATAACTGGAATGTTGCCTCTTCAGCGAGAGAATTAAAACTGGCAAGAAAAAACCTTTACAATAAGATAAAAGAGTATGGCCTTTCCTCTAAATCGAGGTAAGGCCACTACAATGTATTCCGATCTATTTATCGGCTCCTACCACCACTTCTCCGGCTGCGTTTACACCTATGACCTTTTCGCCATGCTCCCGCAGTGACTTGATATAGTAAAGAATTTCTTTTTCAAACTTTTCACCCGGACACACAAGAGGGATACCCGGCGGATATGGAATAATACTTGAAGCACATATCCTGCCTTCTGCTTGAAGCAGCGGGATACGTATTTTTTCCCTCGGTATCTCATAGATCTCCGATTTTTTATAAGCCAACAAGTGACCGGAATCATTCCGGGTTCTTATCTGCTGTTTTTGACTGAAACCTGCCCGTTCTGATGCAATCTCCTTTAATGCATTGACAAGGCGTACAATATCTGTTTTCGTATTGCCGATACCTGTCATGCACATAACCAGATCGCCTGTATAAAGCTCTATAAAAATTCTGTACTTTTCTAATAATATTTTTTCTAATTCATCCCCGGAGATTCCAAGGCTCCCTAAGCTAAAATTGATTTTAGTCCAATCCATACCCAAAACCTTGTCAATATATTCCATCCCTTCTATTTTTCCGGCTTCATTATAGAAAATGTTTAGATTATCAGCCCATTGGGGCATTAGCTCCTGCCCATGCTGAAGCAGAATATTAGCGTTGATATCTAAAGAAGCCATCAAAATATAAGACGGACTGGTGCTTTCAATACTCTGGAGTTTGTCTTCAATAACATAAGGTGAAACACGGTCCGTATTAAGATTAAGTATAGCGCTTTGAGTATAGGATGTCAGCGTTTTATGCGTACTGTTAATAACAATATCGGCTCCGGATTCTTCTGCGGATTTCGGCAAGCCTTTAACGCCAAACTTACTGAACATCTTTAGGTGCGCACCGTGGGCCTGATCAACGATCAATATCTTGTTATATTTATGGACAATCTCAGCAATAGAATTAATATCCGAACAGATACCATAATAGTTTGGACTTGGAAGAATCACAGCTTCAGCGTCAGGATTACTCTTTAGCAGTTTTTCTATTTCTTCGGGTGGAATCGCTCCGGATATTCCATATTCCTCAATCATATCCGGATATGCATACAATGGCTGTATATGGGCAAGCCCCAATGCATTAAAAACAGATTTGTGAGAATTTCGTGCCATTATTATTTTTTTCCCTTTAGGAACAGCCGCCATAATTGCTGCGATTATGCCTCCACTGGTTCCGTTAATCAGCAGGTAGCTTTTCTTGGAATCGTACAGGTTTTCATACACCTTCATTGATTCTCTGATGATCCCTTCTGTTTGAAAAAGGTTATCTGCTCCCGCTATTTCCGTAATATCACAATCCATTATATTATTAAGAAATTCTCCATAACCCAATCTCTTATAGATTGCCGATCCCTTATGCCCCGGCATATGAAAAGATATAGGATTCTTTCTTGCATGACCAATCAAAAAGTCGTGTATTGGCAATTTCTTTCTCATGAGTGCCCTCCTTTATAATATGCGTCAATCCAACAAAGCCACTGCCCTGATCGGAGAACCGTCAGCATCCGTATGCTTCAGAGGCAACGCACAGAATGTAAACAGATCATTACCCACAAGGTCCAAATTCATCAGATTTTCAATAACTACGATTTCATTTTTGCTGAATAATTTCTTATGAATCGTTAGATTTTCATCTGCTATCGGATCAATACCGATAACATCCAGACCAACTCCCTTTTTATTTCCTGCAATCAGGAAGTCGACAACTTCATCATCAATATATGGATAGTCTCCAAAATATTGTTCTGTTCCCCAATATTTATCCCAACCTGATCGAAATATGAGAAATTCTGCTTCCTCTGCTTTTTTCCTGTTCTTGTTGACATACGCCATGGTGATCCTCTGCCCTTCGTTTAGATCCGAACAATCTATAACCAGCGCTTTTCCCACAAACTGAGAAACAGGAAATTGATCGAGAGTCGTTCTGCCTTTAAAAAGATGCGCGGGCGGATCCATGTGTGTACCTGTATGGGTGTACATAATCATGAGAGTTTCCTTGAATCCATCGACTTCATAAGAGTTAGCAGGTTGAAGCTTTGGTCCTTCGGTACCTGGATATACAGGCATGTCTTCAGATATATAATGTGTAAGATCTATTATTTTCATTTTATCCCTCCTTGATCCTAATAACAAGCTTGTTATAAACAAATTCCGAGTTTTTCAAGTATTTCGGTTTTTATTGACATTCTGGCTGTTTTCAGCGGGTCCACTACCTGACTGATTTCCAAATTACCATACAAACCACACAGAAAACCGGCATCATAGAAATCCATACCGTTATTATCAGAAATGAACTTCACAAGCTTTTCCATAGCTTTCTTTAAGGCGCCATCTACATCCTTAGCCGTTGCTATGGACGCAAATTTGTCTTCACATTTGACAAAGGGTATATCCATTTTTAAATCTCTCCTGAGATCGACTTCAATTTCTACTTCACCGGATACTTCAAGCCCTGTATAGAACGATTCGCCATCACCCATGGCAGCATGAAGATCTCCCATTGCTAAAAGCCCTCCTTCAACAAATACCGGTAAATACAACGTAGAACTTTCTCGGAGCAGTGTCGTGTCCATGTTTCCACCGTGGTCACCGGGAATGACAGTTCCGATTCCTTCATCTTTCGGCGCTAATCCCATGACACCAACCATTGGTTCCAGTTTTAACTTAAGATCGTCACTAAGGGTGAGTATATTATTTTCGAAGTGATAAATTTTTGTAACAGATTTTTTAACCAGATCCCCTAACAATCCTTCCGTTGGCACGCACATCGTACATCCCGGGGAATCGCAGGAAATCCTTTTTATTTTTATTTCTATTACATCTCCGGGTCTTACACCGTTAAAATATACCGGTCCGGTGGCAGGATTAAGTACGCTGTAATCTAACTTTTCAACAGTATCCGTTTCGCTTTTTATTGTGCCGGAAAAACAATCCTGAGTTTCAAAAATTAAAGCTACCGGGAGATCACAATATGCAACCGGTGTATTATTTTTATCCATTACATTGATATATTTATCTTTTTCAATTCTCATTTTAATTCCTCCTATCTAATTACACGCCCATCCTGCAAACGCTTCAATCTTTGCGGGGTCAACTTTATGATCCATAACATCCTCTATCGCCTGCCGGATCACTTTGATAGCTTTATCCGCCTCATCATATGTTAATGTCAGAGGTGGTGTCAGCTCCAGAACATTGGAATGGATACCTGCATAATAAAACAGCACACCCAACTCATATGCACGATATGCAACAAGGGCGGCGAATTGGTCTGCAGGCTCTCTGGTTTCCCTATTCTTGACCAGCTCAATACCTATAATCAATCCCTTTCCCCTTACATCACCGATTACAGCATATTTTCTATGCATGGATTTAAATGCTTTCAACATATAATCTCCGATATTTTTTGCATTCTCTATCAGTTTTTCATTTTTAAGTATCTCGATGGTTTTAAGGCCTGCCGTACAGGCTACCGGATTACCGGCAGTTGTAAACATATGAAGCGCAACACCACAATCCATTATTTCTTTACGACCGACTACAGCACTTAACGGCAAGCCTGAAGCAATAGGTTTTCCCATAATCACTACATCCGGTACAATTCCCCAGTTTTCAAATCCAAAAAACCTTCCTGTCCTTCCAAATCCTACCTTTACTTCGTCCAGGATCAAAAAAATATTATTCTTTCTGCAAATATCCTGTAACCCCTGTAAGTATCCTTGCGGTGGTACCACATCGCCTCCATCACTTTGAATGGCTTCGATTACAATAGCCGCAGTCTGATCAGCCGGGCAAACAGATTTTAAAATATGTTCCTCCAGGTATTTTAAACAAAACAAATCACAGCCGGGATGCTCCTTCTTAAATGCACAGCGGTAACAATAGGGATATGGTATTTTGGTGATATTTCCGCTTCCAATAAATTTACTTTGTGCCGGATGGCCTGACATAGCATAGGAACCCATGGTCTGACCATGATAGGACCCGACAAAAGTTATGATTCTTGGTTTACCACTGGCAAGAGGAACAATTTTGGCAATACATTCATTTGCGTCTGAACCGGAATGTCCAAACCAAACTTTTTTTTGAAACTTACCAGGAGTCAGCTCAATCAGTTTCTCTGACAGATTGATGCTAGACTCATTCATTACTGAAATCAGTGAGTTGAAACTGAGTTTTTCCATCTGTTCACGAACTACCCCGGCGATTTTTGGATGGCAGTAGCCTGTATTGGCCACTGCCCATCCTGCATTCAGGTCGAGATACTCCTTACCCTCTAAGTCCTTTATAACAGAGCCTTTTCCAGATACCGCTATCAGCGGGTAGAATCTGAGTTTCATAACATCTGACAAGGCTTCTCTGTCCCTTTTTAGCAAGCGCTCATTTATACCCATTACATTTCCCTCTTTCTTAGATCTAAGCTACTAAATCAGAGTTTTTTGAATTCCGTAGGTTTGATGATACCATTTTTAATTTTTTTCTTTATTGAGCCATGATACCAAATCAAGTAAATTCCCATCCAAACGGCTACGCTGACAAACTGGACCCAGTCATAAAATGACAGGTACAATACATATATACAGCCTAAAAATGCTATAGCAGGGAATAAAGGATATAGCGGCTGCTTCCAGCCCACTTCGTTTCTGATTCTTTCTGCTCCCATTTCCTTTCTGAATTTTATGGCAGCCAGAAGTGCAAGGCCCCATGAAACCATCCAGGCGATTACTGCCTGATTGCACATAACCACATATAAGCCCGTTGCATCAAAATATCCAAGCAGAATAAAGATGGTCCCGATGATCCAAATAACGATGATCCCCTTTATAGGCGTTCTGGTTTTAGAATTCAATTCACCGAAGAGCTTAGGCAGATAGCCTTCCTTTGCCATTTGATAAAATATACGAGATGGCGTATATATCGTACCCATGATGAGACAAGTTCCGGCTGCAAGCCATGCGGCAATATTGAGGATAAAGCCTCCTGCGTACCCAAAGGTCACTTCAGCAGCCTGTGTAAACGGGGATATATCCATAGAAATCTGCTCCCAGGGAATAACACCCACTACGACCAGCATATCGAGTGTATACATAACAAGAAATGTAATGCTGGACCATACAAGTGCTTTACCGAGATCTCTCGGGTCCCTGCATTCAGATCCTGAAGTAGCAATGCAGACTGCTCCCATATAAGCATAGGTTCCCATAGGGATCGTTGCAATCAAACCGGCTATTCCATTGGGCATCCAGGGAGTAAAATTTGCAGTATCGATTTTCATAACCCCAAGTATCCCGAATACTGCCATAATACCTACCAGTAAAATTACAAATACCAGCTGACCTTTAGCAGCAATAGCTGTTCCCAGAATATTCATCAGACAAAAAACAGAAAATAACAATAAAGCAAAAACAATGGTCCCTGTCTCTAAGTCGATGGATGGAAACCAGTAACAGGTAAACCTGCCGAGTGCAATACTGATAGACCCTCCCAGGACTACCCATCCAACTGAAAATGTCATTCCCGATAAAAGGCCGAAGCCTTTACCCATATACCGTTCGACCCAGACCGACATGGCACCGGCATTCGGCATACCTACGGCCACTTCCCCAAGGGCAACCATTAAACACATCTGAACTAATCCTGCAAAAAGGAATCCCCAAACTGCACTGGGTCCTGCCTCCTGTATCCCTGCTCCTAGAAGCAGGAAAATGCCGTCTCCGACAACTGCTCCTACGCCAACGGCCCAGATCATCCAGAAGCCCATATTACGCAGTGGTTCTACTTCCTTTATTCTAATTTGATTATCCGACATATTTTGTACCTCGCTTTCTAAAATAATAAATTGATTAAAGTCCTTATCCTTTTCTTATCTCTTTTATCCTTGTTTCGGTAGTGACAAGATCCGCATAGGTTTCTGCTCTTTTGCTTACCGAAACTTCTCCGTTTTCATGAATCAAAAGGATTCCTGCTTTTGGTCTGCCGTTGTAATTTGACATATTCGGCGTGCCGTAAGCACCAACATTCAGCATAGCAATAATGTCTCCCGGTCCCGTACTGCAAGGCAGCTTTCTGTAATCCGGCAGATTGATATGACTGTCGATATCGAAATATACGTCACCGGAATCGCAGCAAGGTCCGCCAACTTTAAAATCTTTACCGTGATATTCATCGGTCCTGTTGGCACAGACCATATGGTAGTACCAAAAATAAGTCTTAACTTCCATCAGGGTATTGAATCCCGCATCCACAGTGATCCAATCCTCACCGGTATTGTCTCGATATTTCTTATTTTCCACTCGTGACAGAAGAACTGCCGCATCAGCAACGACTTTTCTGCCGGACTCTAAGATTAATTCACATTCATCGAAAAACTTTTCATATTCTTTTCCGGCCCAGGCGCCTACTTTATCAGCTTTCAGTTGTAAACAAATGCTTTTTGCTATCTGTTCAATAGTCAAATCTCCTTTAAGCATCAGATAAATATTGGGCGGCATATACTGTGATGCAGCAACATCAATGTAGTGTGGAACCGGTAATCCTCCGCCGATATTAAGAATACGAGGTTTGAATCCGGTTGTTTTATAAATATCCACAGATATCTGAAGCATCACTATAAATGCATCAACAAAGGATTGAAGATCATAGGTTTGTGTTCCGATATGAAAATGATATCCAAGCACATTTAGTGCTTCTCTGTGTTCTGTTGCTTTTTTAATGACATCTTCAAGATTATCCAGCAGGATGCCGAATTTGGATTCATGAGTCCCTGTTTCATTTCCCTTGACAACCCCTGTCGACACTTCGGGCACAATTCTAATGGTTACATTTGCCTTTTTTTTGAGTTTTCGGGCAGCTTCAATGGTCCTTTCCAGTTCAAATTCCGAATCGACATTAATGGATTTGATTTCCGAGTTAATGGCATATTCAATTTCTGATACTGTTTTGCCTACACCGTTGAATACGATTTGATTTCCTTTTGCTCCGGCATAAAAGGCTTTATAAAGTTCCCCGCCGGAGTTGACCTCAATATCGCTTCCGCCTTCAAGAATGATCTGAAGATTGGCAATAGTAGATTCGCATTTAGCTGCATAATGCAGCGATGTATTAGGATGATATTTTCTAAAAGATGATAAGATTTCATTGATATTTTCCTTTAGCCTGCGCTCTGAAAAAACATAGAGCGGGGTTTCATATTTCTCTGCCAGTTGGACCAAATCCAAGCCATCCATATATAGATGACCGTTTAGTGACTCCAAGACACTGATTTTTGTATTAAGCATTTAAGCTCCTCCTTCCTTATCGCCCTCCTGCCATTTCTGTCAGATTTCTGATTTTCATCTCCTTTCTAAATCGTTTCAGCAAGGGTTTTCAGATCATCTGTATAAATCGCAAGCGATATGCCAAACTAAAGCAATTAAAAAAACGTTCAAAAATGAACGTTTTTCTTTAATGATCACGAATGAAATCAAATTTAATCGTTACTTTTAGGTGACAAGACATTATGTTGTTATGCGTTACAAGTCTCATATATAACAATTATTTGATTTATTTTTTTAGTGTAACTTTTCAGATATGATCTGTTACTTTTTTGTAACTCTTGATGGAATCTATAAAAAAATAAATTTTTTCTTCGAGTTATTGAAGGGGTCAGGCTTGACAAATTGACAAACAAGTTTTTTTTACATTCTGTCAATTTGTTAATGTCAATTTGTCAAGCCTGACCCCAAAATTCCTGTGACCCCAAAATTCCTGACCCCAAAATTCACAAAATTCACACTCGGTCAATTGCCACATCACTGACCGTCTGTACTTGCAAAAAATTATTTCTCAGAATCAAAGGACAGCCACACCAATGGTAACGAGTATTGCCTGAAGAACAAACATCATACCGAACAATGGGCCAATGTATTTGTACCACTTGTCCATGGCAATGCCCATGATTCCGCATTCAGTTGCCACAGCAGTAGGCCAGAACATATTGGAAAACCCATCACCAAATTGATAACAAACAACAGCCAGTTCACGGGAAAGCCCAAGTAAATCAGAAAGAGGTGCCATTATAGGCATCATAACCACCGCTTGACCCGAACCGGAAGGAATAAAAAAGTTGATAGCATTCTGTACCACCAGCATACCTACGGCAGACAGCCCCTTAGGCAGTGAAGAAACGACGCCGGCAATAGCATTAACACAAGTATCAATAATATTTGCGTTCTCCATAACCACGTTGATGGAGCGGGCAAAACCCACCAGCAGTGCGCCAAACATAGCAGCTTCGGCTGCTTCCACAAAGGTTTCACAAATTTTATTGACGCTGTAGCCGTTAATAATAGAAGTAACAAGAAAAAAAACAATAAACAAAGCAGCCAATTCATACAGATACCATCCCCAAACACCACAGGTCACACCCATTAATATAATCAGAAGTATAAAACCGCCTAAAGTAAACTTCTGTTGAAGGGTAAATTCCAACTGCATGACCTCATCACGGCTTTTCACGTCCTTGCTTTTAAGCAGCGGCTCTTCTGTCCCGTAAAGAAAGGATTTGGTCGGATCCTTTTTAATCCGGATAGCATATCTCATAGTATAGGCAATAGCCAGTGCTTCAAACAGAATAAAAGCAAGAATGCGGAAAGGAGTAACTGAAGAACCTACCAGATTAATACCCGCGATGGAACTTGCAATGCCAATGGTAAAAGGGTTGAGGATAGCAGCTGCAAATCCGGTTGCTACGCCGACAAATACCATGCTGCCGCCAACCAGACGATCATAGCCCAAAGTGACCGCAATAACCATAAATGCAGGAATCAGTGCATAAGTTTCCTCATACATGCCAAAGGATGTACCCGCCAATCCAAACAACACCATAAAAATAGGAATCATCAGGACATCCTTATTGCCGAGCTTTCTGAGCATCGCACCGACCATTGCATTGAGTGTACCCGTCTTTTGTAACAGCATTGCATAAGCTGTCGCAAAAACGATGAAAAAAATGATTTCTGCCGACTCAACCACACCTGAATAGAGTGAAATGAAAAATCCCCAGGGCCCTACCGGACTGGATTCATCTAATTGTAAATATGTCCCTGCCACAACCAGCTCCCGATCCAGTTCCTCGTCATACACACGTTCAAATGTTCCCGCCGGTATAATAAATGTAAGCAAGCACATAATTATGATTATAAAAATCATGATCGCATATGCATGAGGCATCTTCAGCATTTTCTTTTTCTCGATTTTAACATCCATTTTCCTAACTCCTTTTTGACTATAGAAATAATCCGACAGAATAGACTATAGATTTTAGTGGCATTAATCCAGTCTTTTTCTGCCATGTATTCATCGGGTACATTTCAGGTACACTGACGAGAATACAAACCCGAAGGATACACAATTGAAAAAAGGCCTTGAATGAAATAATTTGTGCCAAATCTTTGGAATCATTCTGGTTTCAGCACAGAAATGGCTTCTTTTTGTACAACAAAAATACTGAATTTATCCTGATGATAATTCACAGTGAACACTAAGGATTTCTGATATAGCAGACTGAACCAGATTGTTTAATTGGAAGTCTTTTACAAGATTATAAAAATGATCGGTATTAGTAGGTGTGATCAAAGAAGTGACTATAGTTCCTTTGATGTTTCACAAAGAAATGAGTGATTTCGTTACAAAAAACACCCGTACAGCAAATGTGTATATTCTATAATACATAATCTTAAAATGAATTATATACCATAATTAACAAATTTACAATCGATAATATCTTAAGTATTTCATGAATTCTAATACAACAAAAAAAGTAATTATAACTATTTTTTGAAATAAAAAAATCTGACCAGCTGATAAAAGTCAACAAGACTTTTACCGGCTGGCCTGATTGTAAATCCCTCCATATTTCCTTTCCAGTGGTAGAAGGTTTGCTCAGATATGCCTGCTCTTCGACAAACTTTGTTTTCTTCATATTTCTTCCACGGTTTTGCCACTTTTTCATTATTCTTTCTCGTTAAGAGTGGACGATTCTTCTGGGGAGAAAATCAATATAATGAATCTGTCCAGGAGGGAATAAAAATGAAAAAAGTTTTTCTGACAATCATCACTTTTTTTAACTACTTTGAAAACGGTTTTGTACCCAAGGAAATCATTCACCAACACAATATTTCCGAGCAAACCTTCTGCCGCTGGAAACCATTTCATTTAACGACAGCACATTATTGAATTCACAGGTCCTTTTAGAAAAACCAAGCTCAAAATTAGGATGAACTAACTTGAACTTGGTACAAAAACCAGCACTGTCAGTACCGATATTATTTCTATTTAAATAATGCAACAAATCCGTTTGTAAACCACGGCCAATAGGTGGCAAGTGCCAAAGGAATACATAGCACTAATGTAAAAATTATTGCATATCTGGACAGCCTGTCGACTGAAATCTTTGAAATGGCAGATGCCACGAAAAGAGTTGTGCCGTAGGGCGGTGTGACATAGCCGATGGCAAGGTTCATTACAATTATAACTCCAAACTGCAACGGTGTGACGCCTACGCTTTGCACAACCGGCAGAAATATTGGTGAAAGAATAATGATGGCGGGAATATTATCGATCAGCATTCCTACAATCATTAAAAAGACATTAATAATCAATAAAATCAAAATTGGATTCTCTGTCAGCGATAAAATTCCATCACTTACTTTTTGCGGTACATTTTCCAGAGCCAGAAACTTTGCCATTGCACCTGAAAAGCCTATGATAAAAACGATGACCCCATTGAGAACTGCCGATTGATAAAATGCCTCTTTCAATTTTTTTATATTTAACTCCTTGTATACAAACAAACCGATTATAAGTGAATATACAACAGCAACTACAGCGGATTCCGTTGGTGTAAAGATTCCTGAATAAATCCCGCCAAGAATAATAATAGGAGCGAATAATGCCCATATGCCATCCTTCAGGGTATGTGCAATATTTTTAACGCTGGGTCTGGTATCGCTTCCTTTGTAACCTTTCTTTTTTGATATAACATAGCAGGCAATCATCAATACAAGACACATGCCGATCCCTGCAGGAATTCCGGCCAGAAAAAGATCACCGATACTGATTCCCACTGTCACACCGTAAACAACAAAGGGGATACTCGGAGGTATTATGACTCCTATAGATCCTGCAGAAGCAATCAGTGTTGCACTGAATTCACCTCCATATTTTTTTCTCGTCATCTCTGGAAGCATCAAAGAACCTACCGCAGAAGTCGTAGCTGCACCGGAACCTGATATTGCCCCAAAAAATGTTGACGTCATGACAGAAGCCATTCCCAGACCGCCGGTAATCCAGCCTATAAATGCATCCGCTATATCTACCAGCCTCCTGGCGACACCTCCTGCGCTCATCAGGACTCCCGCCAAAATAAAGAACGGAATCGCCAGCAACACGAAAGAATCGATCCCGGTAAAAGCATTCTGGGACACGATGCGCAAGGGCGTAGAAGAAAAAGTTATAAAAGTAATAATAGTTGACGTAGCTATTGCATAGCCTATTGGCAGGCCAATTGCAATCAATAGAAGCATGACGCCGAACATAACCAAGATTTCCATTAGTTATCCACCTCTCTTTCGTTGCCAAGCAATACCTTTACACTATCTATTATCTTTACTACAAGACGAATACCTACAATCAAACTGCAGGCAGGAATTGACAAATATCCTAACCACATTGGCATTCTCATGGCCGGAGTAACCACGCCGAGATCTGCTTGTGCAGCTGCCATTTCAAATCCGTAATAGGTAACAATCAAAGTCGTCGCCAGCCAAACCAATGATACTAAGATATTGATCATCTCTTTAGGTTTTATAAATCCTCTTTTTATCAAAGCTGCCGCCAGTATTTCCACCTTAAGGTGCTCACCGTCTTTAAGGCCGGCGCTGACACCAATCCAAGAAAACCAGACAAACAAATACCTTGCAAACTCTTCGGACCAGGATAATGAATTATTGAATACATAACGCATCACGACCTGTAAAAAAATTACGAAGACCATTACCGCCAAAGAGATTATTAGAACGCCAGACTCTATTTTATCGAGTTTTTTTCCTATTTTACTTATCAATATAGTTACCTCCCAAGCCAAGCAAGTTACAGTCATAAACCAAAACCAAGGAACCAATGCCGGCTGTCTTTCAGACGACATTGGAGTCCCATTATGTGATAAAAATGAACAATACTTGCTGTTCTATTTATAGTCCGACAGCTTCAAACACTTCAGAATCGATTGTTTCTCTATAACTATCAATAATCGGCATTGTATCGGTTATCATCTGCTCGGTAAATTCTGCTGAAGGTTTGTCGATCTGCATACCTGCTTCTTCCATAACTTCCATAGCTTTTTCGTCAACTTGTACTGCAATTTCTCTCTGTTCAACAGTGGCCTTATCGGCGGCATCCGTTACAACTTGCTGAAGATCGGCAGGCAGGCTGTTAAAGAAGTCTTGATTGATAAAAGTTACCATCTGCAGGGCCGTATGATTGGTCAGGGTGCAATATTTGGTTACTTCCTGGAAATTTCCGTCTTGTACATAGATGATAGAAGTATCTACCCCGTCGATTGTTCCTTGCTGCAATGCTGTATAGACCTCACTGAATGACATGGGTATCGGATTAGTGCCCAAAGCTTTGTGGAGATTAATATTGAGTGTAGATTCTCCGACACGGCATTTCACACCGTCAAAATCTGCCTTAGATAGAATAGGCCTCTTGTTATTGGAAATTACGCGGAATCCGCCGTCAAAAAAGCTGAGTACCTTAACATGTATTGATTCAGCTTCAGCTGCCAGCATTTTGCCGAGATCTCCGTCAACTTTTTTTGCCCAGTCTGCTCTATCCCTAAATACAAAGGGAAGATCGAAAATATTCCAATTGTCGAGATATGTGGTGAACAGTGTTGACATGGCCATTCCTGCCTCAAGATTGCCCATTGTAACACTTTCCAGAATCTCTCTTTCACCGCCCATTGCACCTGCTCCGAGTATTTCTACAGCAATTCTGCCGTCACTGCCCTCTTCTACATACTTTTTGAAGAGCTGACATCCTTGTGCTGCGCCGGTGAATTCATTTTCAATATGAGCAAATCGGATTGTGTATTCCGGTCCGGCTTCAGATCCGGCTTCAGAATCTGCTGGTTCTTCCTGGCTGCCTCCACAACCGGTTATCAAGCTTAAACTCAATACCAAACACATCAAAATAATAAGATACTTTTTTGTTTTCATTTTTCTCCTCCTGTTTTTTAAAACTGTTCCATCTTTTTTCGCAATTTCCGTGCCATGATATTATTTAAATTACATCCGTTTATGCTCAATTGACGAAAAATACTGAATATTCCAGCAATCACGGCCTGTCCAAATAATATATTTCAGTGATAATACAAATAATAAAGCAATTTATATTTGAAGATTATAAATATTTACATTATCTATGAGAGAAATAAATTTCTTCTAAGAGAAATAAATTTCTCTTAGAACAGAAGGGAAAATATCAAATATTTTGCGATTGTGGAAAAAGTTAATATATAATCTTCTTTTGAGTAAACCTGTACAAATAATTATCCGTATCGAATTTGGAGAAAAGAGAGTTCCATATTAGAAAAAAGCACAGGGAAAGTGTATATGGATTTTATCGTAATATAAATAAGAAAGATTTTGCATCAGCAAAATCTTTCTTATTATATTATTTTGATAGATATTTATATTTTTCTTTCTCAATCAACTATTCGAAATATTAACATCGTCAGATTTCCCAATCATCATATTCAAGATTTCTATATCCGTTTCCTTCATTCCTACTCTGCCCAGCCTTCCGATATTACTTAAAGTCGCTTCCACATCATTCATGATGATACCTTCTCCACCGCTGTAATTATTCCCGCTTAAAGCCATTTTACTGGCCATAATAGCAGTATCGACTGATACGGAAATCTTAGCGGCACATGACGGCTTTGCACCATCGCAAATCATTCCGGAAGCAATTGCTAATGTATTGCTTACCGCATTTAATATCTGATTTCTTGTACCACCCATAAGATATGTTATTCCGGCACTGCCGCCTGCTCCTGCGCTTACAGCTCCGCAGTATGCCGAAAGACTGCCAATATCCTTCTTAATATAGATCGCAACAAGATTGCTTAAGATTAAAGCCCTGTATAATTGTTCTTTATTACATTTCAATTCCTTGGCATATTCAATTACAGGTATAGAAACTGTAATACCCTGATTACCGCTTCCGGAATTGATTACTACAGCCAAATCACTTCCGCTCATTCTTGCATCAGAAGCTGCTGCAGCCATTGCCCTCGCGCGAATTGCCACATCAGATCCATATATTGTCAGCAATTCCTTACCAGTACCGACACCATATGATTTTTCAAGACCTTCTTCGGCAATAAGCGTATTGCATCTGATCTGAGTATCAAGTAAATCCGATAATTCTTCCACTTTTACAGCATCTGTAAAATCCAGTATTCCCTCTATACTCATGAAGCTTCGCTTATTCATGTTTTTTCCCTTATTAAGGGTATAATTCTTATATAAAACCTTTTTATCATTTTTTTCTATATTAACGATATTAGTATGCTTATCTAATATCTCTACTTTTACAACATCATCTTTACTTACCGCAATAATGCATATATATAAGTTTGCAACACCCTCTGCCAATTTAACATTGCAAAAACCTAATTTTACAAGTTTTCTTGATGCTTCAATTTGATCTTCTGTAATTTCTGTAAGTACTTCTAACTTTCTGTCAGGGTTTCCTCCCAATGCGCCTAGAGTAACCGCAACTTCTATTCCCTTCTGATTACCTGAATTTGGAACGGTTACACCCTTAACATTCTTGATGATATTTCCGCTGCAGACAGCGGTTATTTTTTCGGGAAACACTCCCAGTTCTTTTCGGGCAACAGCGCTTGCATAAGCAAGTGCTATGGGTTCTGTACAGCCTAAAGCCATTACCAGCTCTTCCTTTAGTATCTCGACATATTTATCACAAATCTTTTCATCCATATTTCTCTCCATCCATTTATGTCAAATGTTATATTTCTCTGACCACATTAATAAATATACTCTCCTGCAGCTTTTCACGAGTGGGTCTATTGGGTTCCAATACACCCACTCTTGTTGTAGTTGGAATTACACTTCCTTTTCCCATATTTATAAATAGTAATATCCGTTGCTCAATTATGATATTACATTTTATTCAATCATGATTAAGGAACCATAGATACCAATGCCATAGATAGTTGAGGCACGAAAACGATAACTATCAAAGCAGCCACTTCGGCAATTAAAAAAGGAATGATATTTCGGCTAATTTTCTCCAGCGAAGTATCTCCGATAATTGAAGCCGAAAAGAGGCAGGAACCAACCGGAGGCGTAATTGCTCCAATGCTAAGGTTCAAGCAAATTATAACACCAAAATGTATGGGGTCAACACCAAACGCTTGAACAACCGGCAATAACAGAGGAGCGAGTATGACGACAGCCGCACCCCCATCCATCACGCAGCCAACCAACAGCAATAGGAGGTTAACCAAAAGCAACATAACCACCTTATTGTCGGCAACAGCTAGAATCGCAGAGGACAGCTGCTGGGGCACTTGTGCCAAAGTCAGAACCCTGCCGAAAATACCGGCTGAGGCCAGTAAAATGAAAATAGTTGCGCTGATCAAAGCTGCTTCACCGGCACAAGCAATCAGGCCCTTGAAGTCAAGGTTACGCTCTATAATCGTAGCAACAATGATTGCGTAGACGCAACAGACAGCACCTGCTTCCGTCGGAGTGAAAATACCTCCGTAAATACCACCCAGAATGATGACAGGGACCAAAATTGCCCATTTAGCCCGCCACATTGTTTTTCCGAATGCAGACAGGCTGAAGTGCCCGTCCGCTTTACTGTACAAGCCCTCTTTTCTTGCCGTTATATAGATTGCACCGCAGAGAAAACCAGCCAGAAGTATACCAGGCAGAAAACCTGCAAGAAACAAACTGCCGATGGAAGTCTCGGTACCAACACCGTAGAGAACCAGCATGATACTGGGAGGAATCATCGGACCGATGACGCCGCCGGCAGCAGCAATTGATAATGCATAGGGCCTTCTATAGCCTTGTTCTTCCATCTCAGGAAGCATCATTGAACCGATGGAAGCAGTCGTTGCAGTGGCGGAACCGCTGATTGCCGCAAAGAATGCGGATGCCACGATGGTCACCAGTCCCAAACCTCCGGTGAAACGGTTAAAAATCGTTCCAATCCAGTCACATAACTTTTTAGATATTCCACCACGTGTCATTATGGCTCCGGCAAAAATATAAAAAGGTATAGCCAGCAGCGGATATGAAAACAACGAATTCATTGCTGAACCTGCAATTGCCGTAAGCGGTGCAAGATCCAATATATAGCAGCCGATCAATGAAGATATTATCAGAGAAATCGCAACAGGAACCTTCATTACGACAAATAAGAAGAATATTCCAAGCAATAACAGTGTATTCATTTATCCATTTCCTCTCGTATCTTTTCTTCCTGTGAAATCACATCTCTTTCACCTCGTAAAGTATGAACAATCAAAACAACGACACGAATCGCCATTAAAGCCATACTTATGGGGATAGCAATTGAAGCACACCAATAAGGATATTGCCCGCCAAGCGTTACTGCCCCTCTGTCGATATAATTCATCGTAATATCCCAGCCTAAATATGCCATAGCTATTGAGCAGGCAAGCCATAGGATCTGAGAAAAAACCGTAAATCCAATCCTTAAGCGCTTTGGCAGTAAATCAACAAACATGCTCACGATAATATGCTTGCGTTCATTGGTTGCTGCGCTGGCACCCAGATAGGCTACCCATATCATTAGGAAGGTCATCAGTTCCACCGCCCAAGCCAAGGACATCTCAAGTACAAAACGAAATAAGACTTGTACGAATCCCATGATGATCAACATACACATGATGACTCCGAGAACAACCTTCTCAAATCGATTAAAACCTTCATAAAGCTTATTCATGAATATCCTCTCTTTTCCATATAATAAGATACGGCAGAGCTGATCCGCCGCATCTTATTATATCAATTACTGATTAGCACGATAATCTTCCAGCCAATCGACACAATAATCCCACATATCAGCACCAATCATTTCACGAAGATCTTCATAACAGTAATCAGCCACAAGATCAGCAAAGGCCTGATATTGCTCATCGGTCAATTCACTAATTTCGACACCGGCTGCGGCAATCTCTTCATAAGTACTGTTTCTGGTCTCAGGTCCGACAACATCGCGGCAATATTCCTCTGTCTTCTTGCCGGCGGTCTCGATTGCTTCCTGCAAATCTTCAGGTAGACTTTCCAAGAATTCCAGGTTGAACAGCAGCGTCATACCACAGTTGGTGATGGGAAGTTTGGTGTGATAGTTGGTTACTTCGACGAACTTCTGAGGCACGAAGTTGCTGCTGGTGGTATACAGGCCATCCACAGCTCCCTGCTGTAAGCCGGTATATACCTCACTGAATGCCATAGCAACAGGCAAACCGCCGCAGGCCTCTACAAACTTGTATGGTCCAATTGAATCATAGACCCGGATCTTCAGACCTTCCACGTCTTCAGGGGTATAAACAGGCCGCACGGTATTCTCAATTTCTTGTCCCATGATATATTCAAAGAAAACGGTTGTGATGCCATACTCGGCACACTCTTCATCGATCATATCTGCATACCACTCATCGCTGGCTGCATAAAGCTCATCCTGATCCTTGAATAAGAAAGGAACATCCTGCAGACGAACCGCGTTCATGGGAGCAAAGGAAGGGATATTGGTGGGCCCTACCAAAGCAGCATTCAAAGTACCGTCGATGACCTGTTCACCAATCTCCCGCTCAGAACCCATGGATGAGTTGGGATAGTTTTTCCATTCAACACGATCGGGGAGCAGAGTATCAACTTGCTCTTGAAAGTAATAAACCAGTTCCTGCATAGGATTACCATCCGCTGTTGGAGTTGCAACGCTGATAGTAACCTTCTCAACGTCTTCGGAAGTATCGGAATTATCGGGAGTGTCAGAATCGCCACAGGCTGCCATAGTAAGCAGCATAACCATGCAGAGTAACAATGTGCAAATCTTTTTCTTTTTCATTTTCATTTCCCTTTCCTTATTAATAGTTTTTTATTATAGTTTTTATCTATAACGAATAAACTTAACATGCCGTAAGCTCATAACATGTTGTCCTATGACACACAAAAGGTTAAATAACATAACTAGGAAAGTTAAAAAATAGTTTATATATAGTTTATTGATTACTTCTTGTAGAACTCAGGAGCATCAATGATCTTGGCAGCCAAAGAGCACCAATCGCCCGGATGGATAACCGGGACGCTCCAATAGCCGATCACAATGCCGGGCCAGGGAGCCTTGAGGGCCTCAACACGATCGCCAAACAGATTGTCGATGACGCACAGGACTTCGCCTTCCTCAAAGAACTCGTTCTCACGCTTGCAGAGCTTCATAATGCCGCCGTTACGGGAATGTAAATAGTTTAACTCGATATGCAGCTTGTCCTCGACGGGCTTCTGGCCGGTGGGAGGTATCATCTCGAAATAAGCCATAACATTTTTAATACCGTTGTAGCAGATATCAATATCACGGTCACGGTTGGTGAAACGGCTGCACTGAGAACCTACCTCGGGGATAATGGTTGGGATATTAAAGGCCTTCTTGTATTCCAAAGAAGTGATGCCGCCAAAGGGCAGGTTCTGCTGCGACCACAGATACTTTACGTTGAAGGCCTGAGCCATTTCATAGGAAACTCTCGCAGCGGTATCGTCGGGGCCATCAAAGGGAACATAAGCGCACAGGGGCTCCAAGTGAAGAACGTCGCCTCCGCCGTGGAAATTGATGACTGCGTCAACATGGCTCACAACACGCTCCATGTAATGTGCGGCCAGATAGTGCGTAATGTACTGATCCTTACGACCGGGGAAAATACGGTTGAGGTTAAAGCCATCGGTGATGGTTCCTCGGCTGATGATTGTGAACGCCTCCATGTTCAGCGCAGGAACGCCAACGAAGGTACCGGCAAATTCAGTGTCCTCCAGTTCGGCAGCCAGCTTAATAATGGCCTCCGACCCCTCGGTCTCATCGCCGTGCATTGCGCCGTCAACGAGGAGAGTCTTTCCGGGCTTACCGCCCTCAATAATAATCACAGGAATCTGATAAAAAGACAGATCGGCTTTCTGACCATAGTTGATGAAGCCATCCGTACGGTTGCCGCGCTGATTCACGATTACATCCAACTGAATCTTTTCCATAATAAATACTCCTTTTCTTTAGCTTAGGTCTTTAGCTTGCAACAACCTATATGATTGTCATTTTTTCTATGTAAGGCGCCTCATTTATTATTAATTTTAAGGCACAATTAAAAGTATGTCCAAAACCTCTTTTGCAATACTGGACATACCATTTATGTTATAATAGTATATAATCATCATAAAATAAAAAAAATGTTGAAGGGAGAAGTAAACTTTGAATGAAAAAGACTATCAATACACTCTTACCATAGCAGCATGTAAAAGTTTCAGCCGGGCTGCAGAACTCCTTTACATCTCTCAGCCTGCACTTAGCCGCTACATCAGCAACTTGGAAAAGGAACTCGGAGTTACGCTGTTCGATCGGTCTACTTCGCCCATCCAACTAACTAGCGCCGGAATACGTTTTTGCTCCTATGCCAATGCTATTTTGGAATTGGAGAGTACTTTGCGTAATGACTTGAGGGAAAATACCCAGCTGTCCGGCAAAACAATAAAGGTCGGAGCACCGTTTCTCTCAGGTGAGTATATCCTCTCTCATATTCTCCCCCGTGTAATAAAAAAATATCCCCATATACAAATCGATCCGATTCAGGATATCTCGGACAACCTGTGCCAACGGCTGGTTGCACATCAAATTGATGTAGCCTTTATATGTAGAACTACACCTATCAATGATCCGTCTATCTGTTCGGAACTTCTTCTTTTCGAGGACGTGTATTTGGTTGGGAATCGGGATCATCCGGCTCTGGCCGAATATGATACTGAACGCGCCAGTTTTGATAATCCACTGATCCTTGACGTGTCTACACTAAAAGGCGCTTCGCTGATCCACTGTAAACCCATCGCAATCATGAGCTTTTTGGCCGAGGAAGCACTCAAAAAACTGCAGTTTAAACCTGAGACAGAAATAAAAGCCTCGTCCCTACCTCTGGCTTTGGAACTTACCGCTCAGGGCGTCGGATTTACCAGTGTTATGCGTTGTCAGCTTAAATACGGACCCCAAAGTATCGTTCAATCCCTCTGCCCAATTCGATTGGAAAATTGCAAGCTGCCTTTTTATATTTCCTACAACCGCCTCAACCGACGTAACATTCCGGAATTAGATATCTTTATAAAAGAAGCATTCGAGGAATACCAGGATGCTCAACATATCTGATGGTCACATTAAAGTTTGGGGAAATAAATAATCTGTTTTTACTTATGATAATATGGACTTCATGGCAATATAATAAAGAAAGACTTTACTTCAGCAGCAAAATCTTCCTTAATTGTTCATTGTTAATTATGCATTAAAACAGTGTCTTCAGGGCACTTTGATTTTTTGGTGGAGGCGGTGGGAATTGAACCCCCATCCGTCGCTTCCGCTCCCCATAGGGTGCTCTGCCCCCTCTTGGCGGCACTTTCTGGTGCCTGTCACCCCCGAAAAGGTAATCCGATGAGCAAGCTCATCCCAAAAATGGGAAATGCTCTCCCCTTTTATCCCCTCTGGACGTGGGTTCAACAACAACATTGTTGCAATAAAAAAACACCTTAATCATGGTGTATTAATTTAATTGGTGGAGGCGGTGGGAATCGAACCCACGTCCGAAAGCACATTCACAAAAGTTTCTCCGAGCGCAGCTGATAATTTATTATTCGCTTCCTGTACCGCCTATCAGCAGGCTGTACGTTCGGCTATCTCCTTGTTCCCTCTGATGCCGGAGCCCTCATCAGAAGTTTTCCTGTATCATCGACGCCTGATCTCTGACCTACAGGTGAGTCAGAGGAGACGAGCTGCGATTACGCAGCTAATGCGTAATTATTATTCTTTGCGTTTATATTTAGGTTGCCATTTTTAACGTTGACTTGGCGACAACGGCTCGCTTCTTCTGCTTCAATACCCCCGTCGAAACCTGTACGCCCCCATTATGTCAATTGACAATTCATAATTGACAATTGATGATTTAGGTTTGCAGAAATTCTATCTGGATAGAATTTTTTCCTTAATTATTATCTATTTTATATGTTATCTTTTATCTAACAGTTCACCTTATCGTCGTTGCTTCATATGCTGTTCCATGCGGCGGTTGGCATCCTTCTTTGCCATATCATCTCTTTTATCATATAGTTTTTTACCTTTTGCTACTGCCAACTCCATCTTTGCAACGCCTTTTGAGTTCAGGTATACTTTTAATGGAATCAATGTAAGTCCTTCTTGTGTGGTATATCCCAACAGCTTTCGGATCTCTCTCTTATTCAGCAGCAGTTTTCTGGGTCTTAAAGGGTCTGTATTATATATATTGCCTTTTTCATAAGGGCTTATGTGCATGCTGTAAATCATGATCTCTCCATCCTCTACTTTTGCATAGCTGTCTTTCAGGTTCAGTTTTCCCATTCTCATGGACTTTATTTCTGTTCCTTTTAAAACCATACCTGCTTCATAGGTTTCTTCAATGAAGTAGTCATGTCTCGCTTTCTTATTATTTGCCAATACTTTCTGTGTCATACATAACACTCACCTTTATATATTCTATCCTTTGAATTTAAGATTTTTGATTTGATTGTTTCATATAATATAAATAAAATCCTTATGAAACCTTTAAATAAAATTTCTTTAATTCTTTAAAGCTATTCTTAATTCTTAGTAATGCTGCTAAGGCTGTAAAGCATATGTTAACATGCATCCGTACCGGTGTCAAGTATCGGAAAGTTTTGGTACTGCTATCTTTTTAATGTTTTCAATTTTACCATATACAACTACTCTGTCTCCTTCTTTAAATATATAATTTTTTTGAGGAAATTGTTCTATGAAGTTTCCTCTCTCAATATTTAAAACCTGGATTTCCTGCTTTTTTAAATTGGATTGAGCCAGAGTAACTCCTACAAGCGGATGGTCACTTTCTATCAAAAACTCCACGACGCCATAATCATCTTTGAGCTTGAGAACCTGTTCAACCGTTTTGCTTTTATTGGTTTTTGATTTTTGCAGAAAACTTTTTTCCAGTATTTTTTCGATTTTACGTACAAACCATGAGTTTTTAAACAGACTGATACCCAGAAAAATAAAAACAGCAGTAATTACAAGACCTATTTTCATATTTTCAAATTTCGAAACTTCTGTAACAATACTGATGACCAGACCGATAATAGTAGCCTGACCCACATAGCTTACAAGCATTAATATTTCAGCAAGTTTTCTTCTAAGCGGGTGTTGGGTAATCAGCTCAGATTCATTGGTTGTAAACCCGGTCCCTGTGAGAATTGACACAACCTGAAAAAGGGCTCTCTCTCTCAAGGCCCGTTATCCTTAAGCCGATGGCAAGTATTTCTGCAATAATCAGAAGGGCACCAATAACAATTATAAAATATATCAGATTCATAACATTACCCTCTATGATATCATATTACTCTATTGTTCCTATTTTGCTGAAAGGAAACAGTCTTACCATCACTTTTCCCTGAATACTGCTCATAGGTACTTCTCCGACCCTTTCATCACGACTATCCAGGCTGTTGGGCCTATTATCGCCCATAACAAATAGTTTCCCTTCTTCTACAACTGTAGGGTCTAATTCTCCAGGTGTGCTGCCGCCATATATATAAGGTTCATCCAATGCCTTACCATTTCTATATACAACACCTTTTTCTATTTCGATGATGTCTCCGGGCAGGCCGATAACCCGCTTAATCAAATCTTTTTCCGAACCATCTATAGTAAGTTGGTTTGTCTTAAAGACAACTATATCTCCATAGTCTGGCTCATCGGCAATATAAGGAATCCGGTTGATTATCAGATAATCATACTCATCAATGGTCGGATACATGGAATATCCCTTGACCAATGTCGGCCTTATGAAAGTCGTTATGATAAAAGCAATAATGATCGATATTATAATCGTTTTTACCCATTCTTTTATTGTGTTTCCCTGCGACATTGATATCTCCTGCTTTTCAAAATTCAGTCATCAGAATAATGATGCCTGATTATATTTTATAACTTTTAAAACCAATAATCAATTCTTCTTTGTCCGATGTTCAATGTAATAACCCGATTTTATTAAACGGAAACAATCTCAGAAAGGCCTTTCCTATAATTCTATCCATGGAAACCAGCCCGACTTGTTGGCTTCTGCTGTCTAAGCTGTTTGGACGATTGTCTCCCATTAAAAAATATTTTCCTTCCGGGATTACCGTAGGTGTCAATTCTCCTGGTGTAAAGTCTCCATTAATATAAGCTTCTTCCAAGGGTTCACCATTTCTATATACAATACCTCCCTTTATTTCCAATGTATCCCCCGGAACACCAATGACACGTTTTATTAATTGCTTCTTCTTGCCCTCCTCGGTTAACAGCTCACTTTTAAAAACAACTATATCCCCATGCTCAGGTTGATTCATTTTATAGGTTATTTTGTTGATAATCAAATAGTCATATTGCTGTATCGTCGGATACATGGAGTATTCCAGAACAAGAGTAGGCCTTATGAACATTGTTATAATCAATGCGATTACTACAGAAATTATGATTGTTTTTACCCATTCGATAATATTGCTCTTTGACATTATTCTCTCCTATCTCATTAATAGTCTTTCTTCTATTTCTTTAAGCTGTACCGGAAATTCAGAAATAATTTCTCTTCCTTCCAGATAATTCAATGGCGGATAACATTTTTGGAAAAATATTTTATAGGCATGAAGATATTGACTTTTCAAATTAAATGTTTTTCTCATCTTTTCATTTATTTTATGATCACCATATTTCTCATCCCCTAAAATGGGAAAACCTGAATCGGAAAGCTGTGCTCTTATTTGATGTGTCCGGCCCGTAATAAGTTCTGCCTCTACTAATGTATAACTCTCATTTCCTTTTAAGGGTCTGAAAATCGTCTCTATCTCTTTTGCATTCCGTTTCGTTTGCCGGACCAATTCTACCTTATTCTTCCCTTGATCTTTTATAATACTGCCTTTAACATGCAATGTCTCTTTAATACTGCCCATGACCATTGTAATATAAAATTTCCTGATATTTTTATCTCTTATCATGGCATTTAAAACTTGAAGAGACTTATTGTTTTTTCCGAAAATTACCAAACCGCTGGTATTTCTGTCCAATCGGTTAACAGCTGCAGGAATAAATGTTTTCTCTATTTCAGGGTCATAGTCCCCATTTTGTTTTAAATATGCAACAACCTGATTCACTAAAGTATTTTTCTTCTCATTTTTCGTTCCATGAATCAATAACCCTTTTGGTTTTTCCACAATAATAATATTTTCATCTTCAAAAGCAATTTTAAAATTTTTCCTGATATTTGTCCCGAGTGTCTTTTTTCCTATTAATGATCCTGCGGCTTCTTCTTTTATATAGAAGGTAAGAACATCACCTTCTTTTAATATAGTCTCAACTTTTGCTTTTTTACCATTCAGCCTGATATTTTTCTTCCTTACCATTTTATAGATATAGCTCAGAGGTGCATCTGTAAGATATTTTCTTAAAAATTTATCTATTCTTTGGTTCGCTTCGTTTTCATTAATTCGTATTTCAATCAATTGATTCCGCTTCCTTCTCCTAAGATTCTCTCTATATATTGTAATATATTTTTCTTCACATTGGTAATTTTTATTATTGTACTATATTGTCATATTATGTTACATTATTAATAAGAAAGATAAATAGGTGATAAAATGTTTGATAAAATAAAAGATTTTTTTTACAATGTCAATGATTTGATCGTAGCAATTTTAATAATTGCTTTAGCTTCTTACATCATTAGCTGGAAAATAGAAGATATACTGAGTTACCCTGATCAGGTTGCCGCACAGGAAACAGACATAGCCTCGCACGTTTCTGAATATGAGGATGATTTAGCCGAACCCGATTCCGAAGACTCTGAAGGTTCTGATTCACCTGATGAAGTAGAAAACCCTTCACAACAGGAATCTGGCGAAACAATAGATGAGACACCGTCTTCGTCTGATGAGGAGGAAGAAGATGAAAATGCAGATGATACATCTGCACAATCAATCAATAAAATTACTATTGATATTCCCTCCGGCACATCAGGTGTTGCTATCGCTAAAATGATTCAGGAAAAAGGGCTGATCAACAGTACTTCAGAGTTTCTGAACCGTCTGGAAGAAAGAGAGCTGGATGTTAAACTCCGGGCAGGAAAATTCAAGATACCTGAAAACGCTTCTATTGATGAAATCATCAATATATTGACAGGTCAGAATTAATTAAGAATGAATAATGAAAAATTAACGAAAGAATTTGCTTACGGCAAATTCTTTTTTTTCATAAAAAAGGATTTTGAACGAACAGTACAAAATCCTTTCCATAATTTTCAATTATACATTGTCAATTGTTTTATTATCTTTCCTCAATAGAAACATAGGGGCGGGGTTCCTTGACATGCTTGTAGGCAGGTCTCATGATTCTACCGCCGGCAACCAATTCTTCTATCCTGTGAGCACACCAACCGGATATTCTGGCAGTAGCAAACAAAGGTGTACACAATTCGATGGGGATATTCAAGGCCCTATAGATAAAGCCGGAATATAAATCTACATTGGCGGATATGATTTTTTCTTCTCCCCGCACTTCTTTTAAAAGGCTCGGGACTCTCCGCTCAATAAAATCATAGATCTTAAACTCCTCTTGCAGATCTTTTTCTTCAGCAAGCTGCCTTGCAAGATCTTTCAACAATATTGCTCTCGGATCCGATAAGGTATAAACGGCATGCCCCATTCCATATACCAATCCGGTTCTATCAAAGGCTTCACCTTTTAGTATTTTTACCAGATAATTTTCAACCTGCTTTTCATTTGTATAATCTTTAACATTATCTTTAATATCTTCAATCATCTCCAGAACAACCGTATTGGCACCTCCATGCTTCGGACCTTTTAAAGAACCTACTGCTGCAGCAATCGCAGAATAAGTATCGGTTCCTGAAGAAGAAATGACATGATTTGTGAAAGCTGAGTTGTTTCCTCCGCCGTGTTCCGCATGAAGTATTAACGCAATATCCAATAGGACTGCTTCCAGCTTGCTGTACTCACTATTAGGCCGGATCAGTCTCAAAATATTCTCGGAAGAACTTAATTCAGGATCGGGATAATGTAAATGCAGGCTCTGATTATCATAATAACGCACTTTTGCCTGATAAGCATATGAAATCATTGCCGGGAAACGGGCAATCAGCATAATAGACTGCCTTAGTACATTTGAAATAGAAATATCATCCGGATTCGGGTCATATGAATATAGTGCAAGAACTGTCCTTGCAATCTTATTCATTATGTTCTTACTGGGTGCGGTTAAAATCATATCCTTTGTAAAATTGCTCGGAACATCCCGGTTATCTCCCAGTATTTTTTTATATGTTTCCAACTCTTTTTTATTTGGAAGCTCTCCAAAAAGAAGAAGATAGCTTGTCTCCTCATATCCGAATCTTTTCTCCTTCAGACAGGAATTAACGATTTCTTTTACATCAATACCTCTGTAAAGTAGCTTTCCTTCAATAGGTACTTTCTTATCGTTTTCTACGACATATCCCTGGACATCACCTATTTGGGTTAACCCGACAAGAACTCCTGTACCATTGCTGTTGCGCAGTCCCCGCTTTACGTCATACTTCTGATAATATGAGGGGTCTATAGCATTATTACAATATATCTTGTCACTCATTTTCGTGATAAATTGGTTCTCTCGCTGGCTGTTAATTTTGTCCATTGTATATTCCATCTATCATCATCCTCCTTTATGTAAAATACAGATATATCCAAGATTGAATATATCTGTCTTTTGATTATGATATTTATTTATTAATATTGTATACAATTATACTATTTTTGTCAATATCGTAAAATCTTCCTTAACGACATTGGATAAATTATAGCTATTCCCTCGACAGTAAATCGATTATTCTATCCAGTTTTTGCCTCTGCTCTGTATTAAGCATGGGCCGTATATCTTTAACCAGTTTCATTTGACGTTCAAAAGATGCTTTGTCTGCAAACAATGTTTCTTTCAATTGTTTCAGCTCTTTCAACACCTCTTCTTCACTTTTATTCTCATACTTTTTAGCGGCATCCTCCACTGACCTTAATTTATTTTTGTCAATTGGGCTCAGCCCTAAAGATGCTGCCAGCTCCATCAGTTTCTGCCGGTTGATATCTGCCATGGTAAGACCTCCCAAATTCTAATTAATATAAATTATGCAAAACAAGTTTGCATATTACAAAAATATGCTTTTGATTCTATTTTGTGACTGATATCTTTATTTTGGCTGACACCATATTCAGTCCTTTTTCATACTATGATATGGAATAATAATTGGGATCATTACATACTACATGAATATAGTTATGATTCCTTTAGGGAGGTAAAGTATGAACGATATTGATAAAAATAAAGTAATAGAACTATCCAGTAATGATTATCAAAGTGAATATAAAAAAGAAGGTATTTGTTTACAAAATCTTTTGCCCCTTGCATTGCCTTTGATTCTGGTTTTCTCCCTGAGCTCCGGAAAAGGAATAAGCGGTATAAAGAACACTAAAGAAAACCGTTATCTTCCGTCGGCTGCAGCTGCAGGAAAAGGAAATACTGAAATCGTAAACAAAGTGGAACATACTGTTGACAAACTTTCAAACGTAGTTGATTTAATGAAAAAAGTAAATAAACTGAACGATATAAAAAAATCAACTGTCGATAAGAATACTCTGGATGGTATCCAAGATACTTTTTCGGTATTAAAAAGTATTGTTAACGACACGTCTAAAATTGAGAAGTTAAATTCTCTGGAAAACACACTTTCAACCGTCAAAAAAATCAGTGAAGTAAAAAAAGTATTTGATGTTCAGCGCACCATGGCTTCAAAAAAAACTTCTGACTCCTCTGTATCCGATATGGTAGGGGCTCTTACCCCTTTAATGCCCCAAGGAAATGAAGATAATCTTAAGAATATTGAAAAGGTAGTAAAAATGGCTAACTTGATTTCTTCCTTGAATAAATAATTTGTAATATCTGTAAATGTTTTATTCTCTTAACGGTTATAAAAACCGTTTCTTTTTTATGTTTTTTTTGACTTCCCTTTTATTTATTATATAATTAATTTAGGATTTGTTATAATAATATCAAAAGAACAAGGAGGTAAAAAATATGGCACTTATTTCTTCAAAAGAAATGTTCAGCAAAGCAATACATAGTGATTATGCCGTGGGTGCTTTCAATGTCAATAACATGGAAATCATTCAAGGGATTACCGAAGCGGCTAAAGAAGAAAACGCACCCTTAATTCTTCAGGTTTCGGCCGGAGCAAGAAAATATGCAAAACCTGTCTATCTGGTTAAATTAGTTGAAGCCGCCATGGAAGACACAAATCTGGATATCGTCCTTCATCTGGACCATGGAGAGGATTTTGAAATATGTAAAAAATGTGTGGATGACGGCTTCACTTCAGTTATGATCGACGGTTCTAAATATCCGTTTGAAGAAAACATTAAAATCACAAAAAAGGTTGTTGAATATGCTCATTCCAAAGGTGTCGTTGTTGAAGCAGAACTGGGAAAATTAGCAGGCATCGAAGATGATGTGAATGTAAAGGCACAGGATGCAACTTTTACTGATCCTGAACAAGCTGCCGAATTTGTTCAAAAAACAGGCGTTGATTCTCTGGCCATAGCAATAGGAACAAGTCACGGTGCTTATAAATTCAAAGGAGAACCCCGTTTAGACTTTGAGAGACTTGGAAAAATCTCTCAAATAATTCCGGATACACCATTGGTCCTTCATGGCGCCTCCACCGTACTACCGGAATTTGTAGAAATGTGCAATAAATATGGGGGTGAGATCCCTGGTGCACAAGGTGTTCCTGAAGCCATGTTAAAAGAAGCTGCCAAATATAATATTTGTAAAATAAATATCGATACAGATTTACGATTGGCCATGACTGCTTCCATCAGAAAATTATTTGTAGAGAACCCTTCAGAATTTGACCCGAGAAAATACCTTGGGCCGGCAAGAGAGGCCATTAAGAAAATGGTACGGCACAAAATCAAGAATGTTTTAAATGCAAGCAATCAGAGATAATACCTTTTGTTATTGAGCAATATGATAAAGGAGAGTATAATGAGGATTGTACCGTTGGGTATTGTTGTTGATTGTGATAAGGTGCTTTTAGTTCATAGACGATTCCATCCTGTATTATGGGGACCACCGGGTGGATTTACAGAAGTCAATGAAACGTTACAAGAAACTGTAGTACGTGAAGTTCTGGAAGAAACCGGTATCAACTGTGAAGTGGTTTCTAAGATTCATGAATTTGACGCATATGATACACACATGATTGTATTTGCATGTAGATACCTTTCCGGAAGCCTGCGCTGCAGCTACGAAAGTACTGATTTAGGCTGGTTTGAAATAAACCGGCTACCGAAACCCTTATCTCCTGACCAATCTGTTTTTGAAGCAGCTGTAAAAATAGCCAATAAAAATTGAGCAGATATCTTAAGATATCTGCTTCTCTTCTTATCTTTTATATACCAAATTGCCACCCATAAACGTCATTTCCACCTGCATATTTTTTATTTCCGAGGGCTCCACCTTATAGATATCATCGGACATAACAAAGAAATCTGCAAATTTACCTTTTTCTATGGTTCCTTTATTGTCCTCCTCATATGATGCATAGGCACTACCCTTAGTAAAGATACTAATTGCTTCGAATACGGACAGTTTCTGATCGGGAAGCCAACCTCCTTCAGGATATCCATGGATATCCTGTCTGTTTATAGCTGCATGAAGGTTGAAAAAGGTTTGGTAGAATTCACAATATGGATAATCAGATCCTCCTGCTACGTGTATGCCCTCATCTATCATCCTTTTAAAATTATAAGTATACTTTGCCCGTTCTTTTCCTACTCTGTCTTCTACTATGTGCAAATCATAATCCAGAAATATCGGCTGAACATGGGCGATTACATCAAGTTCATTAAATTTTTTTATAATTTCTCTGTCGGTAATCTGGCAGTGAATGATAGAATGCCTCATATCTTTTTTAGGTACTGTCTTTTTTGCTTTTTCAATGCTTTCCAGTGTACTGTACATGGCTGCGTCCCCAATACAATGAACTGCTACAGTCATATCTGATTTTTGGGCCATTAAGACCCATTCATCCAGCTCTTCTTGTGTGAGACACGAAATACCAATAGATGCAGGTTCATCAGAATAAGGTGCACACAATAAAGCAGTTCTTCCGCCCAGAGCACCGTCTCTTACTATTTTTAAGGGCCCAATTTTAAAATATTCATCACCATACCCGGTTTTATAGCCTTTTGATAAAAAACCCCTGTATTCATCTATATCTCTGAAGATACATTGCTCATATACTCTGGTCTTCAATTTTCCTTCTTCTGCAAGTTCTTTATATGCATTGAAGATCTCCTCATATCCAATACCCGGTAAAGCTTCCAGATCCTCGGTCTGTACGGAAGTAATCCCTTGAGCGGCATATGCATCTGTTGCCTCCAGAATCATACGTTTTATATCCTCTTTTTTTGGTGAAGGGACACAATTGAATATATAATCACGGGCATTCTCCCTGAATATACCTGTCGGATCTCCTTTTTCATCCACATCAAACTGTCCCCCTTCGATCTGAGGTGTGTTTTTGGAAACACCCATTATTTCTAATGCTTTGCTGTTCACTGCAATAACATGGCCGCACACTCTGGTCATATAAATAGGATTCTTTGTAGATATCCTATCCAGATCGTAACGGTCAAGAAATCTCTTATCTTTAAAAAGATCCTGGTTCCATCCTCTTCCCTTTATCCAGTCATTTTCACCCAGATCGCTGCTTTTTAGAAAAGACTTTGTTCTTTCGATTACCTCGTCAATACTCTTTGAACCGTTTAAGTCCACCTTGGTCAGGCTGTATCCAAACTCCAGCAAGTGCATATGGCTGTCATTAAAGCCGGGAGCAACCGTTTTATTTTGAAGATCCAAGACCTTGGTATCTTCAGTTCTAAGACTCAAGGCTTCTTCATTGGATCCAACTTTTACAAATTTACCGTCTTTTATAACCATCGCTTCTGCTTTTGGATATGCATCGTTCATTGTAAGAATATTTCCGTTTATTAGAATTAAATCCATTTTTTTAATCTCCCTTCAAAATAGTGATACCGTTATTTCATCAATTCTAAAACTGCAAACTTAAAAACGTCTGGAATCATTTCAAAAGATGAATTTATGTGTATTCTTTCAGTAAACTTGTGAGCATCCTTTGCAACAGGCCCGATGTTGACAACAGGTAAGCTTAATTTTTTTATTTCTTCAAAAGGTATAGAATAGCCGTTTCCCAAAATAGGCATATTTGGCTTTAAATTTTTTACAACCGATTCATATTCATCGATTCCCGTATAACATAAATCTGCAATACCAAAATACTTTTTCAACTGCCATCCTTTATGGTATTTGGCCTGGCTGTACTCATTGACACGATCCAGGACTTTGAGCATATGTTTTTCTTTCTCCGTTTCCCCTTTATTGGTCCTGTGAGGATAATAAGGAGGACCATATGCTATTACTATCTTAGGCTCTTTATCCGGGCATAACCTGACTACCTCTTTAATGATGTCAATGGTAAAGAGCCTATCATCTTTGAACTTGCTCCTGTTTTCTTTCATATATTTCTTCATGTGTATATCAAATGATTGCCCTATGTCACTTAAATTGTATGCATATATTTCTTCATAAGAAAATACCTTTGGTGTCCAAGGGCAATCATGCCTGATTCCTGTTAGCTTCTCAAAATCTGCACAGGATGATTTGAACTGCTCCAAAACCTGATCAAAAGCCTTATAGGCAGTATCCTTCAACAGCCGCAATATTTCGTCCGGGGTTTTGCTGACGGTATACAGCGTATAATAAGAATAAGCATATGCACAGGTTGAAACATTGTAATGTTCCTTTGTATCCCTTATTTGAAGCACCGTAGGCGGCCCGGTAAAATGTCCTTCATTATAATCCGTAAACCGGATATTTAAATTCATCTGCCTTTCTATTTCAGCTATCATGGTTCCTGCATTCAGGCCTTTATACACTTCGGTGGAATGTGTCTCTTTTCCCATACAATAAAAAACAGGCAGGACTTTTCCTTCACATCCCACAAAGAAATTATGCATACCACTATCACTACTTATAAAATCCGGCTCATTTATGATGTATGCTCTGAAATCCAGAGCATATTTTTTTCCAATATCGTTAATAAAAGGTACGGCAGCCAACATGCCGACAGAATTATTTTCTTCATCGGGAACAGAAACAAACAAAATATTTCCCGATAGCATTTCTGCTTCACTGCTTAAATCCTCCATCAGAGCAATTCCAAGGGCCTGGCCGTATTTCATGTCATTGATTCCTCTTCCAAAAAGCCATTCTCCCGAAAGCAAATCTTTTCTTGCATCTTCGGGAAGAATGTCAGGATCAAGCCTTTTAGTCAATTCTTCAGGATTCAAAGCATAATCTTTGTATTCGCCATATCCGTCAAAATCCACAATATCATGATGCCCGAAAACAATCACAGTACGGTCTCCTCTGCCTCTTAAGAGTGCAGATATCACATACCGCCCAAACTTATCATTTTCAATAGCATGTTTATTTAAATACTCAGAGTGCTGTTGAAAATATGGAATTTGATTCAATAAATCGTATATCTCCCCTTCGATTGCCACCTCGCCTTCCGTTTCGGAAATACTTGGAATGGATACCAATTTGAACAATATCTCTTTAATTTTATCCTCTATATACCATGACACTCTATCACCTTCTCAACTTGATTGAAATCATATTATACCATATCATTTGTTCAGGCAGAGAATATCCCTGCCTGAACAAAAACTCAGCAATTATTGATTAGTTGAACAATTATACATTTTTGCTTGCCTCCGGATCCTTTTTGATCCTGTCTTCATAAAATGGTTTAAATGACGGATCTACAACGCCTATTCCAAGATATCTTGCTTTATAATCTCTCAGCAGTTCAAAATATCTGGGACTCAGTATTAAAATAACCAGAACATTGATAAAAGTCGGTATTGCCGATGTGATATCTGCAAAATACCATACTGCCTGACCAGGCAAACCTTTTACCACGACATATACCACCATCAAAAAACCGGATACGGGATTCAGTGCCCTATAAACCATCAGTATTTTCTTTTTAGCATTGAGGTTGTTTCTGAAAGCATGCCTTAATAGTATTTCATAATAAGAGTACCAGCCCGTTGCAGTTGTCAAACCAAACAGAAATACACCTATGGTCACAATAACTCTGCCTGCCATACCTATTTCCGTTTCAAAAGCGGATAAGGTCAGGGTTGCACCTGCATCGCCTGATGACCAGACACCGGTTATGATAATGACCAGTGCAGTAATGGTACATACAATGACAGTATCTACAAATACTTCAAACGAACCCCATAGTCCCTGTTTTATCGGATGGTCCGTCTTGGCAGTAGAATGAATCATTGGAGATGTTCCCCAGCCGGCTTCATTACTGTAGACCGCTCTGGCGATCCCCATTCTGATGGCCTGAGCCATGGCCGCTCCGACAAATCCTCCAACAGCAGCAGTGCCTGAGAATGCGCTTCCAAAAATGAGCCCAAATGTACTGCCGATTTCTCCTGCATTCTTCAAAATGATAAAAAGACCGGCAATCACATAGAACAAACACATAATGGGCACTAAAAAGCCTGCTATTTTCCCTACTCCGGGAATACCGCCCCATATCATGAAATAGACACATGCAACGAAGAACAATGATACTGCTATCATCGGAATTCCGAATGTTCCTCCAACCGCCTCCGATATGGTATAGTTTTGTAGTGTAATAAAGAAGGTGGAAAAAATGCCGATACCAAATATAACGGCAAGTATCCGCCAGCCTTTAAAACCTTTCTCTTCACCCAGACCTTTTTCCATATAAAAGGTGGGTCCGCCATATGGATTCCCTTCCTCATCCTTTGAGCGATAATGAACAGCTAAAGTAACCTCAACATTTTTAATAATCATGCCAATAAGTGCTGTGATCCACATCCAGAATACGGCACCGGGGCCTCCGACTGCAATTGCAGTTGCAACACCGCCGATATTTCCTACGCCTACAGAGCCTCCAACTGCCGTGCTTACAGCTTCATAGGGAGACAAAATGCCTGAATCGCCTTCTCCGCTGTCTCGTTTAATCAATTTTCCAAATGTCTGTTTCCATATATGACCAAAATGAGAAAATTGGAAGAACTTTGTGCCGAAAGTAAAGTATAGTCCAGTTGCTAAAATTGTTACAATTAACGGTGTTCCCCATAACCAACCAACTAGCTTATCTAAAAATTCCGTCATCTTACATTCCTCCTTTTAACAAAAAGTTGTGTTTAAAAAAATGCTTTAAACAATTCACCTCCTTAATAAATTGATTCTTTTCCTCTCAATCCTTATATCAATAACAGTTCCGATTATTTTTCCTTAAAATAATATCCAGAATAACATGGTCTGCAGCAGCCATACCTTTATGAGCAAGTTCGACAAAATTGCGAATGGTCTCCGTTTCATCTTTACCTGCCAACCCGTCTGTCTCCTTAACACATATATCATCCATCGCCAGTAAAGCGCCCTGTACTGCAGCATTTATACAGGTTGAAACTTTAAGGGCACAACTGCCTTTAGCACCATCACAAAGTATTCCGGCTACATTGGTTAAAGTGTTGGAAAGGGCAGCCGCCATATGTGTCCTGCCTCCGCCAAGGAGATAAATGATTCCGCAGCCGGAGCCTGCTGCAGCTACAGCAGCGCCGCATATAGGCGAGAGTAGACCCAATTCCGATTTAATATAGATCGTAGTCAAATTACTGACCGTAACCGCCCTGATGATTGCTTCTTCACTTTTTTTCAGTTTTCTGCCGGCACAAACCACAGGAACGGTTGCCGTAAGTCCCTGATTGCCGCTTCCGGTATTGCTCATAACAGGCATATCTGAACCGGCCATTCGGGAATCTACTCCTGCAGCTGTCCACATCATCGCCTCCGTTAATAAATCATCTCCTAAATAACCTCTCTCTATTGACTTTTTCAGATTTTTCCCTGTACCCAACCCATAAGCTTTAGACATGCCTTCTTCTGCTATCGCCATATTTAACCGGATCGCATCTTTTATGATACCTAATTCCTCCAGCGGTGCGTTCTCGGAAAATTCAATTATTGTATCCAATGAAGGCAATGATTCTTTTTCATTATTCAGCTTTAACGGTTCACTTCGGTTACTGAAATATTCGTTCCCGTCAATACTGACAAAGGAAATATTTAAATAATTATCTTCAATGATTAAATTTACGTTTTTTTCAACAGATTTTAAATTAACTTTAATAAACAGTTTTTTTTCATTTTGGGCAGAAGAAATACTGATCATGCCTTTATTGATCAATTCCTTAGCCCTGTCCACATCTGAATAATTCACATCTTTCAATGCTTCCAGTCCTAATTCAGGTTTGCCTGCTATAGCACCTAAAGCCGCAGCCAAATCGATACCTGACTCTCCCGATGTCCCAGGTATGCATACCGCAGAGGCGTTTTTTATAATATTCTCTGATAATTCACAGTGGACATGCTCAATCGCTCCAGCAGAATACTTTTTTGCAGAAGCTACAGCATAAACGATGCCTATAGGATCTGTGCATCCAATGGCAGGTGCCAATTCTCTCCGAAGTATTTCCGAAATTTTTTCCATAGCAGCCTCCTATTAAAAAGAAGCTTTCATATCTTGATTCAAGCTTCTTTTTTATATATGCATTATTTTTTTTTGTTAAATCTTATTTTACACATAGGACATCCTTCAGCAATGGTACCGTCGATCCTGAATGTAAAGTCATTAAATCTGCTGGCAATACCACGGTCACCATCCATTGCAATATCACATAACTCTGCCATATCTTCCTCAGAACATCCTTGTTTCTGCCACGCAGATACAAGCGGGCAATAATGAAAATTTATGTATAATCTGTCTTCATCACATGCCTCAATTTCCATTTCAAATACCTTTTTAGACAATTCATTTACAAATAACCGGGAAAATTCCAACAGGCTGCTTTTACATGAAATCTTATTCTCAAAATTACTTCCATGATAGCAACCACATCTGAAAACAGCTTCCCTTGCAAAATCTTTCCATTCAAGTCCTCTTTTTCTTGCTTCATCCAATAGAAAATAAAACCATGTAGCCCGATGTTCATAAGCATTCCTCAAATCATTGATATGCACTTCATTAATTGCCGGTTGATTTATAACCTTTGACATAAAAACGCCTCCCTAATAATTTTAATTAACTAAATTTTCTGAAATCGGTACTTATATTTCATTTTTTTCTAATTGCTATGATGCTATTTTAGGATTTCGAAAAACCCTATTTCAGGCCCCAGCTGACGATACTTGACTTTATAACCTATGCTTTCAATGTACGGTTTTACTTTTGAAACATACAGATGATATTCATTGTCGATATTCTTTATCCTGTTAAAATTTTTTTCTTGATAAAGAATCTCTTTATACTTCTCTTTATCCTTTTCATCCTCAAAAACTCTATCCGCAATGAGTATTTTCCCGGTACCCTTCATTAGCTTTACAAGGTGATTGATTGCTCGGGGCTGATATTCATAGCTGATATGATGAAGCATAAAAGTAGAGATTACTAAATCATATGCTCCGATATTTAAGATATCCGCATCCAGAATATTTCCTAAAATAAAACGGGGCCATTTAAGCTTTTCTCTCGCAACTGCCAGCATAGCATAGCTGTTATCCAATGCCGTCAACTGATAATCGTCAGAAAATCCTTCCCAAAGTGTACATGTTCCACACCCGATATCAATGATAGTTGATTTGATTCCGGTATCTACAACGGCTTTAGCCATCTGACCGATTCCATTCTTATATCCTTGATCCTGTGACAGGTATTTATCGTAATAGCCTACTGCCATCTGATCAAAATCCCATCTATCGATTAGATCTTTACGTAAAGAACTGCTTTCCTCAATGATTCTGGTATGATTAAAGACAATATCCAGAATATCGGTTTGTTTTGCCAGAACTTCATTAATACTGTCTTTAAGTACGTTCCTTACTTTTTGCAATTCTGCGATCCTGGTTTCTACAGCTTTTAACTGAATATAAAAGCTATAGGAAGAATCCTGCTCTTTCTTATTCAAATACAGTATTTTTTTGATCTGACTCAAGGGAAATCCGATTTCTTTTAGTGTAACGATGGCTTTGATTTTCATGATATCATCCAGAGAATACTCCCTGTAATTGTTTTCTTTTCTCTTTGGACTGATTAAATTCTGCTGTTCATACACTCTTAACATTTTCGGAGTCACTGCAAGTTGCCGGCATACTTCTTTTGTCTGCATGATAGTTCTCCCTTTCACAATTCATTTTAATCTCTGCCCTAAGGGCGGGGTCAATAGAAAAGAAAAAAAATGTTTTATTTGATTTAGTTTCTTATTTATACATTTAATTCCATTATATAAAATGTTGTGTTTTTGTCTATTGCTTAAAAAAAAAAGAGACTTTGCTTACACAAAATCTCAAAGTTTTTATAATCCTGATTCAATCCATATTCCATAACTTACGGCAATATCACAATATTATTGGCAACAGGTCTTTCTTTCCCATCGGAAGGCTTGTTTAATATCTTTCCATTAAAGTACATGGCGCTTGATCCGCCGCCGTCGAGATTATAAGCTTCCTTAACGCCCAGTTCCAAAAGCTTTTCCTGCAATCTTTCTAAAGTAACACCTGAACTCCAATCATTCTGACGTCCGTCAATGACAATAAAAATCAGGTCGTCATTGGCATATTTTCCGATCATAGTACGAGGCTGCTTTGTTTCCACCCAGTCTTCCGGAATATCAACTTCCTCCCCATTTTTTAGAAGGACCGGTATAAAGCTAACTCCCTGATAAGCATCCAGAGAAGTGATATCTTTCTCTTTCTTAGGTACAGTTCCTATTACCTCACCGTCTTCATTTATTCCCGCAAAAAAAAGATCTCCCGGATACCCGTTAAAAGGCTCAACCAAGTCACTGTCAATAACGGTATTTCCTATAAGCCTTGCATATTTCTTTCCATCCCGATCTTCATAGTAGAATCCGCCGCCATTTACTGCAAAAATTGCGTCTTTCCTTTTAGCTGCCTGTGAAGTTGTTTCCACTTCTCCTAATTTATCTTTGGCTAAAACCACTTCAAAAGAATCAGGTTTATAAAGTTTTATTTTTGCAATAAAACCTCTGTATCCCAATTCATCCAATTTAAATATTTTTATCTCATTACTTTTACTCTTATGAACAGCAACTGCCGGCCCCAGCATATTCAATATTTTCTGCTCATATATGTCATTGGAAAGATCCGTATATTCACTGCTTTCCTCTGCTAATTCATTCAAAACGCCACTTTGTCTGCTGAATACTTCATATTGAGACTGTACCAATAATCCCAAATCACTGATGGTATTTCCCAGTTCATTTGTTTCATTGCTCAGTTTCGTCATACTGCTTTTTACCGTCTCCGAATTTATCATCAGCCCTTCAGCATTTTCGGCAAATTGCAAGCAGACCAAATATATGGACAAAAACGGCGCTATCAGAAACAATAAAAATGTATTGATTTTTAACATCATGGTGCCTCCTGTAATATTTCAAGACTTTCCTCCAACTCTTCAAGCCGTTCATCCAATGCTTCCAGCTGCCTGTCAATACTCTTCTGTAAAGACCCGGTATCAGACAGGGAACTTCCGGTATCGTCAATACTGGTCCTTAATTCAGATATCTCATTTTTCAGCAATAATATCTGCTCATTTATCTCCGATAAACTCATAGCATTTTGCTGTTGCACATTCTGAATACTGGTATCAATATATTCTTTGGCAGTTGTATATCCATAGTAAACCACACCGCCCCATATACCTATACATATGATTATCATAACAATTTTTATCAATCTATTCTGTGAAGCTTTTCTCGCCTTACGCTTTACTCTTCTTTCGCTTATTTCATTGTCTTCTGTCATTATTTTGCTCACGTTGATCCTCCTTTGTACATTATAAGTCTTATTATATGCTACAATAAACGACATGATTAATCAATCAGAGAGGCCTCTTGTAATGAAATTTTAATATCAAAAAGTGTATCTAAAATCGTAATATAATTCTCAATTTTGAGAATTATATTGTGCTGAAAAAAGAGCCTCGCATCGACAAAATCTCCCTAAGCTTCAAATTTGAATCTTACAGTATTGTTTGATAGTTAACTAACGTTTCGGCATGATATTTGCATTTTATGTCAAATGGGTTAAATTAGATTTTATATGTAATCGTTTACATTAAGATTTAATCTATTTATATCTTTTTATAGAAGTTTTTACTTTTTCATGATATTCTATAAATGTAAACGATTTCACAAATTGTTTCACACCTTAGTAATATGTAGTTTTGAAAGGAGAGAAAAAAAATGGGTAGTATTGCCACACCAGAATTTGAAGTTTTAAACAGCGAATTAACTTCAAAGATTGACAAAATTTTATCTGAAAACGAATACGACGCTTCTAAATTAGTCGGTATTCTGTTAGACATCCAGGATATTGTCCCCAAAAAATACATCCCTATGGATGTAGCCGCTTATGTCGCATCTGAATTAAATATTCCTCTTACGGGAGTATATGATGTGATCACATTCTATTCTTCACTATCGGATAAACCCCGTGCTGAAAATATTATTAATCTCTGCAAGAGCATTGTATGCAGGACCAATAATTATATGGACCTTCAGAAATCTCTTGAAAAGATTCTTGGCATAAAAGTGGGAGAATCAACTGCGGATGGAAAGTTCGCCCTTCAATATTCCGCCTGCTTCGGTGCATGTGATGTTGCTCCGGCTATTAAGATAAATCAAGATGTTTATGGGAATCTTACAGAAGAAAAATTAGAAGAAATTATCAAACGTTATAGATAGATAGGAGGTTAATAAAATGTCAAAAACGGTTAGTCTGATTACAGAAAACTATAATAAATATAATCCTGATTCAATAGATGAGTATATCAATATTGGCGGCTTTACCGGGCTTAAAAATGCTCTGAATATGTCCTCCGATGAGGTTATAAATATAGCAAAAGCTTCAAAAGTCATGGGCAGAGGCGGTGCTGCATATCCATTAGGCCGAAAATGGGAACAGGCCAGATCAGTACCCGGGGATAATAAAGTCGTTATTTGTAATGCCGATGAAGGAGAACCCTGTACTTTTAAAGACAGAAGCATGTTGGAAAATGACCCCTTCAGATTAATTGAAGGAATGGCCATTGCCGGATATACAGTAGGCGCACAAAATGGTTATCTGTATATAAGAGAAGAATACAGACACCTGCAGCCGAAGATGAAAAATGCCATAAAACAGGCTAAAGAAAAAGGTTATCTCGGCAACAATATTTTAGGAACAGATTTCAATTATGATATTCATGTTTATTCCGGTGCCGGTGCTTATGTATGCGGAGAAGGTTCGGCACTGATTGAATCCATAGAAGGAAAAAGCGGACGCCCCAGAATTAAACCGCCTTTTATTAAACAATGCGGTTTGAATCAGCTGCCAACTTGTGTAAACAACGTGGAAACACTGGCAATAGGGACTGCTCTTTTGACCCACGGAGCTGAAAAATATCTGAGCTATGGAACAGCTGAATGTCCCGGAACAAAAGTGATTAGTATTGCCGGTAATGTAAACAAACCCGGCGTTTATGAAATACCATTCGGATTGACTTTGAGAGAAATAATTTATGATATTGCCGGTGGTGTTCCCGGAAATAAGAAAATAACTTTATTTCAATTAGGAGGTGCATCCGGGAAAATAGGCCCTCCAAGCCTGTTGGATACACCTTATGCATATGATGATCTTCATAAGGTCGGATTGGTAATCGGATCCGGTGCAATTCTTGTTATTGATGAAAATATGAGTGTGCTGGAATTCCTAAAATCTATTCAGGAATTTTTCTGTCACGAAAGTTGCGGAAAATGCACACCATGCCGTGAAGGCAATAAGCAGATTGCTCATATTCTTGACAGATTACTTGCCGGAACACAAAAAGACACAGATATCAGTACATTAATACGTTTAGCCAAACTGATGTCACAGGCTTCCTTCTGTGGATTAGGTGAAACGGCTCAATCCGCACTACTCAACGCGATAAGATATTTCCCGGAAGAATTCGGATTACAATAAGGAGGGAGAAACAATGAAAGAGGTTAAAATATCTATCAATAATCAAGAAGTTGTTGTTCCCCAAGGTACAACAATACTCGAAGCAGCCAGAAAAATTGGCATTAATATCCCCACACTCTGTTATCACCCTGATCAGGCCATTAAAGCAAACTGCCGTGTATGTGTTGTTGAGGTAAAAGGCAGCAGAAAACTTGCAGCTTCATGTTCAACCCCTGTGTGGGATGGTATGGAAGTTGTTACGACGTCAAAAAAAGTATTGGATGCGCAAAAAGGCGTTATTGAATTATTGATTGCTTCTCATAATCAGGACTGCCTCAATTGCCAAAGAAATGGCACATGTGAACTTCAAAATCTTGCAGAAAGATTTAACATTACAAAGACGGATATGGATTTAGATATACTTGATATTCCTATTGATGATACAAACCCTGCAATTGTAAGGGATCCAAGTAAATGTGTTAAATGCAACAGATGTGTCGAAGCTTGCAGAAATACACAGGGAGTTGATATACTGACGTATTCTCACAGATCTGACGAATATATTATCTCTACCCCTTATAATCTGCCATTGAATAGCACACTCTGTACGTATTGCGGACAATGCTCGGCTGTATGTCCTGTAGGCGCTATTGTTGAAAGGGATGATACGGACAAAGTATTCGATGTTATCGCAGATGAAAAGAAACATGTCATTGTGCAAGTTGCCCCTGCCATCAGGGTATCAATAGGAGATGCTTTCGGACTTTCCGAAGGTGAAATCGTAACCGGTCAAATGGTAAACGCCCTAAAACAGCTTGGATTTGATAAAGTATTTGATACAAACTTCACTGCCGACCTGACCATCATAGAGGAAGGCAATGAATTGATTCACAGACTAAAAAATGGCGGAACTCTTCCTATGATTACCTCCTGCTCACCAGGATGGATTAACTATATTGAAGGTAAATACGATCATTTATTGGATCATCTTTCTACCTGCAAATCTCCGCAGCAAATGTTCGGAGCCCTTTCAAAATCCTATTACGCAGAAAAAACAGGTATCGATCCGAAAAATATCGTCACCGTATCTGTCATGCCTTGTACGGCCAAAAAATATGAAGCTCAACGACCTGAATTTAACACCGAGGGCGTCCGGGATGTAGATATTGTTTTGACAACAAGAGAGCTGGCTAAGATGATCAAAATGAGCGGACTTGATTTTAAGGCACTTCCTGAAACTGAATTTGATTCTCCATTTGGAATCGGAACCGGTGCTGCTGTTATCTTCGGAGCTACAGGCGGTGTAATGGAAGCAGCTCTAAGAACAGTATATGAAGTTGTTGTGGGCAAAGAAATGCCTTCCTTGGATTTTGAACCGGCAAGAGGCTTGAAAGGTATCAAAGAAGCCGAAGTGGATCTTAACGGTACAAAAATAAAGGTTGCAGTGGCACACAGCCTATCCAATGCTAAAAAAGTCATGGATATGATCGATAAAGGCGAATGCCCGTATACATTTATCGAAGTAATGGCTTGCCCCGGCGGATGTATCGGCGGCGGCGGACAGCCCATCACTACGACTCTGGCAGCAAAAGCAAAAAGAATCGAGTCCACTTATAAGATTGACAAAGAAAAACTCCCATACAGGAAATCTCATGAAAATCCTGCCATTAACCATCTGTATGATGAATATTTGAAAGAACCTCTTGGCCATAAATCTCATGAATTGCTGCACACACATTATCATCCGAGGAATAAAAAAGTAGCCGATATAAAATTAAAATAGACATCAATATATAATAATAAGGATGGGAAAACTCCCATCCTTTATCTTTTATATCGTCTTTATTTAAGTATGTTTCTGTTGATATAATTACTGTCTATTTTATATTTCTGTCTTCTGAGTCTTCTTCTTTTGTTTCTTCTTACATTGCTTATTATGATCAATCCAATATATCCTATTATCAATAGAATTATGATCAAAAAAATGATCTTAAGGCTTTTGAAAAACCCTCCTGCATTTACTGCTACAGAAGCAACAAAACTTTTTTCAACTCGTTTTGATGCAGATAGCTCTAAAGTATCTATTATCTCACCATTATAAATAACATTTATACTTCCTAATTTCTCGCCTTTTTCAACGGGAGCCTCCAAATTCTCAGATAGTATAATTTCTTTTTCAATATCGGCTTCATTAAAATCTACAGGTACTGTTTTTACTATATTTTCAGAAACAACCGCATCAACAGATTTTACATCTCCCCCTCGGACTTTTACAATTCCTGCTACATCCCCCTGCCTTTGAACAATAATATTTTTATAATCATTCAATCCATGATCCAATAGTTTTCTGGAATCCAGATACACATAATTCGGGTCTGACTTTAATACAACCGATATTACTTCCCTCCCATTCTTTTCAGCAGAAGCCACGAGACAATATCCTGCTGCAATGGTATATCCTGTTTTGACCCCTGTGGCATATTCATACTTCGGTGCCACATATTCTCCGTTATATTCAAAAATTTTCTTGCTGTCCCAAAGCAGCCGATTAGTAATCTTAAAATACCGTTCATCCTGCTTATTGGTAGCCGGCATGTGATAGTTTATCGTCCTAATGAATTCTCTGAACTTATCGTTCTTCAAAGCATATCTTGCAATCATTGAGAGATCATAAGCAGATGTGTAATGGGCATCATCCGGAAGTCCGTTTGGATTAGTAAAGTGGGTATTCAGAGCGCCTAACTCGTTAGCCTTTTGATTCATCAGATCTGCAAAATCTTCTACGCTTCCTGAAATATGTTTTGCAAGTGCAACAGCCGCATCATTGGCAGATTCAATCAGCAATGCATGTAACAGCTGCTCGACTGTTACTATTTCGTTTTCCAGAAGATAAATTCTGCTGCCTTCCGTAAAGGGTGTCTCTTCGTCAATAATCACCGTCTCATCAAGTTCACAATGTTCAAGTGTCAATACTGCCGTCATTATTTTTGTTGTACTGGCCGGATACATCTCCTGATGCATCTTTTTTTCATATAAGATTTCTCCTGTTGTGGCATCTATAAGAACTGCTGTTTCACCCTGAAGGTTTATACTCTGATCGGAATAAATGTTAGTGGTGGTAAAAAGAAAAATTATTGTTATCGTAAGCATTAAGCAAATATTCTTTTTCATCTGTCTATCACCTTATGTCATATTTTGTCGTATATCAACCAGAAGAGTATATCATATGAAAGTGTCTTAGTCAAAGCCCGGCATTATCGTATTTGTTATTTACATTTCGTTTTTAATATTTAAATGTAATACTTTTATTAATTCCCCTTAATGGGTTTGTTTATTAAAAAAGATGTTATATAATATTTATTATTCAAATAATTGAATATTTTTTGAGGTGTTTCAAATGATGATTATAAAGAATTTTGGGAAAAAACTAAAGGCACAATTCAAAAACTATTATTCCTTCGTAATCGTGCCAAATACTAATAAAAAGTCCTTTCAATTAAGAATACGAAAACTCTATTTTCATATCATAATTATTGTGCTTCTTTCGTTAGGAATCTATTCTTTAAGCTTAACCTTGGCCAATAGAAAAATCAGCGCTTCCATCAGTGAAAACGTATCAGAAATCAATACTCTTACCGTCCAGAATGAGCAGCAGAAAGAATATATATCCGAATTGGAAAGCCAACTTGAGATCATGAACGAAAAGCTTATTCAGCTGGAGTCTCTGGAGGATTACATAAAAGATATCACCGGCTATGAAGAGGAAACCGAAGAAGAGACAGAAGAAGAATAAAATAAGATGAAAGATAGTACATAAAGATAAAGTTTCTGCTTTTTTATTACATGATTTTGCCTATGCAAAATCTCTTCTTTTAGAATCAAAAAATAACAGATAATAGATGGAAGTTTTTCCCTTGAAAAACTATCCTGACCTATTATCTGCATTATCTAAATTCATTCTCTGCTTAGAAAATAATCTGTCAATTTGTAGCCTGCATCATAGTAGTTACCGCTTTCCTCTGCCGCAACTTCATCAAAAGCATTGCTTTCATTATATATATCCTTTGTGCTGTCATACAACACATAAGGGACCGGTTCAGAAGTATGCGTTCTAATAGATAGTGGAGTCGGGTGGTCAGGCAAAATCATTATCCTGAACGGCTCCTTCCCGGAATTCAGGTATTCAAGGATCGGCTTTACAATTTTTTCGTCAATGATCTCCATTGATTTTATTTTACCCTTGCAATCTCCCTGATGACTGCATTCATCAGGTGCTTCAATATGAACGTAAATAAAATCTTTTCCATTCTGCAAGGCTTGAATAGCCGCTTTTGCTTTTCCTTCGAAATTCGTATTTATATTCCCTGTAGCACCCGGAACATCAATAGACTCAAGTCCGGCACAGATTCCGATACCTTTCACCAGATCCACTGCCGATATAACGCTTCCTGTAAGATTATATTTTTCTGCAAAGGGCTTTAATTGAGGTTTCCTTCCCTGCCCCCATATCCAGGCAGAATTTGCAGGCCGCAAACCCTTTTTTTGTCTCTCTGTATTAACCGGATGATCCCTAAGAAGTTTATAACTTTTCATCATCATATCCATTATGATTTCTGAACTTTTTCCTTTAGGAAGATATGCTTTGATTTTCTTATCCAGAATATCGTGGGGAGGTGTCAGTTCAAAATCATCGAGGCCGTTTCCCCACACCATGGCATGACGATAACTTACACCGGGATAAAATGATATTTTATCTGTACTTAAATGATTATGAATATGAGCGATTAATATAGCTGCTTCCTCACTGGAAATCTCACCTGCACTGTTATCTATCATGATTTTATCCTCATAAGATGCTTCTTCCGACAATGTAACAAGGTTACAACGGAATGTTATATCGGTTTTTGACAACTGTATTCCCATACTTACCGCTTCAAGAGGAGAACGGCCGGTATGATAAACAAGAGGATCATACCCCATTACAGATAAATTGGCCGTATCACTTCCGGGAGACATCCCTTCGGGAATGGTTTTTACCTGTCCTATTTCACCTCTTTGGGCCAGGCTGTTGACTGCAGGAAGGCTTGCAGATTGCAGAGGCGTCTTACCGCCTAAAGATAAAATCTTTTCATCAGCCATACCGTCTGCCAGTATAAGAATATATTTCACAATGAACACTCCTTTGTTTTTCAGCAATCAGAGTTTAAGATCAATCAAAAACTCCGTTGATTATTGTACCATATTCTGAGGCAATCTTCAATTTTGTATACAGGTCATTATACTTTTCGTAAAATAGCTATAATAGATTATAGGGGCATGAGATCAAAACCATGATCACAGGGTTTATGTAAAACATTCTTTTTTCAATAAAAATCACGGATTTTCTTTCAGTATGCTATTGACTTTATTACCAATATTATATATTATCATGAATATATTTATTTGATTGATATTTTTTTATCAAACAACAGGAGGTTATGAATATGAAAAGGCTATTTAATTTTTCCGCAGGTCCCTCCATGCTTCCTTTGGAAGTGCTGGAAACTGCTGCAGGTGAAATGACTGATTATAAAGGATCGGGTATGTCCGTTATGGAAATGAGCCATCGTTCAAAAGAATTTGAAGAAATCATTACAGAAGCAGAGCACCTTTTACGTGAACTTATGAATATCCCTGACAACTATAAAGTATTGTTTCTCCAAGGCGGCGGCTCAACTCAATTTTCCATGATCCCTTTAAATCTTTTCAGAAATTCGAAAAAAGCAGATTTTATTATTACCGGATCATGGACAAAAAAAGCCGCATCTGAAGCAAAACGGTATGGAACTGTCAATGTATTGGCTTCTTCCGAATCAGATGTTTTTTCATACATACCAAAAGTAGGAAAAGAACATTATTCTCCTGATGCGGATTATTTTTATATCACAACCAACAATACTATTTATGGAACAAGATATGTCGATCTTCCTGATACAGGAAATGTACCGCTAATAGGCGACATGTCCTCTAACATATTGTCACAGGTTTATGACGTTTCCAAATTCGGGCTTATTTTTGCAGGTGCACAGAAGAATATCGGCCCTTCAGGTGTCACCATCGTCATCATAAGAGACGATCTCATCGGTCATGCGGCAGATATGACCCCCACCATGCTTGATTATAAAATACACGCCGAGAAAGGTTCATTATATAACACGCCTCCTACTTATAACATCTACATTGCAAAGCTGACATTTGAATGGGTCAAAAAACAAGGCGGTGTCTCAGGACTGGAAAAAATAAATAAAGAAAAAGCTGCCCTTCTTTATGATTATATCGACAACAGTAAGTTATTTAAGAATCCTGTTGCTGCGGAGGACCGCTCCCTTATGAACGTCACTTTCGTAACAGGTTCCGATGAATTAGACAAAAAATTCTTAGCAGAAGCGGAAAAACAGGGCATGGTCAATTTAAACGGTCATCGCACTGTAGGCGGCATGAGAGCAAGTATCTATAATGCCATGCCGAAAGAAGGCGTAGAAAAACTGGTAGAGTTCATGAAAAAGTTTGAAATGGATAACAGATAGAGAAAGGATTTTTGATATGTTTAAAATCGCAACCCTCAACAACATTTCCGCAAAAGGATTGATATATTTCAATGACAGATATCATATTACAGATGATATAACAGAAGCGGACGGTATCCTTGTCAGAAGCTTCAACATGCATGATATGGCTCTGCCGAAAAATCTCAAAGCCATTGCAAGAGCAGGTGCCGGCGTAAACAATATCCCTATAGAAAAATGTACTGAAAGAGGTATCGTTGTATTTAATACACCCGGCGCAAATGCCAATGCGGTCAAAGAAATCGTTCTGGCAGGTTTGCTTCTTTCTTCCAGAAAAATAGCCCGGGGTCTTCAATGGGCAAGCAGTTTAAAAGGAAAGGGCGATGAAGTAATACAGTTAGTTGAAAAAGGGAAAAAACAATTTGCAGGATCCGAAATCAAAGGAAAGACACTGGCTGTCATCGGACTGGGGGCCATAGGTGTTATGGTTGCCAATTCCGCTTCGGCTCTGGGCATGAAAGTCATTGGCTATGATCCGTTTATTTCTGTAAAATCCGCTTTGGAATTATCCAGAAAAATCCAGTTGGCGGATAACTTTGATGATTTATTAAATCAGGCTCATTATATTACGCTTCATGTTCCTGTTATGGATGAAACAAAAAATATGATCAATAAAGAAAAATTCTCAAAAATGAAAGAAGGCGTCAAACTGTTAAATTTCTCAAGAGGAGAAATCGTTGATGATGACGCCCTTATTGAAGCCGTCAACTTAGGGATCGTAGATCGATATGTAACAGATTTTCCCAATGACAAACTGCTTGGCATCGATAACGTTTTGACGATTCCCCATCTTGGCGCATCCACACCCGAATCTGAGGAAAACTGTGCAATCATGGCTGTTGAGGAAATAAGCGATTATCTTGAAAATGGCAATATCACCAATTCAGTCAATTTTCCGGATTGCACTCTGGGAGTTTGTGCTACTGCCGGAAGGATTGGTGTCCTTCATAAAAATGTTCCCGCTAAAATCAGTCAAATCACCAATACCATGGGTGAGCTGAATATCAATATCAGTGATATGAACAACAGAAGCAAAGGAACAAACTCTTACACACTGGTAGATGTCGATACAAAAGTTACGGATAGTCAGGTAGAAAAACTTAGAAGTGTTGAAGGCATTATATCTGTAAGAGTAATCAAGTAAGGCTGTATAGAAAAATTCGTTGACCTGTTTATGAAACGGAATGAGCAAGATAAAAGAAGGAGCTGCAAAATGTATAAAATTGCTACACTTAATAATATTTCGCCTAAGGGCTTAATATGTTTTAACGAAAAATTTCACATTTCGGATGATATCAGTGAAGCTGACGGCATTCTTGTGAGAAGCTTTAATATGCACGAAATGGACCTCTCTCCAAAGCTTAAAGCCATTGCCAGAGCAGGTGCAGGTGTGAATAACATTCCCATTGATGAATGCTCAGAAAAAGGTATCGTAGTTTTCAATACGCCCGGTGCCAATGCCAATGCTGTAAAAGAACTGGTTCTTACAGGATTGCTTATATCATCCAGAAGAATTGTCAAATCCATCAATTGGGTCAGCAGTTTAAAAGGAAAAGGTGATGAAGTCGAGAAATTAGTAGAAAAGGGTAAAAAGCAGTTCGCCGGTAATGAAATTAAAGGCAAAACCCTGGCAGTTATCGGACTGGGTGCCATCGGCGTCATGGTAGCTAATTCCGCCTCGGCACTCGGCATGAAAGTCATTGGACATGACCCGTTTATTTCTGTTAAATCTGCTCTTGAATTATCAAGAAAAATCCAATTGGGAGATAAGCTTGAAGATGTGTTGGCTGAAGCGGATTACATTACTCTTCATGTCCCGATGATAGAAGACACAAAGCATATGATCAATAAAGGAAGTTTTTCTAAAATGAAAGAAGGCGTTAAGCTTTTGAATTTCTCACGGGGTGGAATAGTAGATGATGATGCCCTTATGGAAGCCATCCATTTAGGTATTGTCGATCGATATGTAACAGATTTTCCAACCGACAAGCTTCTTGGCATTGAAAATGTACTCTGCGTCCCTCATCTGGGTGCATCCACTCCTGAATCCGAGGAAAATTGTGCTGTCATGGCCGTAGATGAAATAAGCGACTATCTTGAGAATGGCAATATCACCAATTCAGTCAATTTTCCTGATTGTTCTCTTGGAGACTGCGTGACTGCCGGAAGAATCGGCGTATTGAATAAAAATATTCCCAACATGGTCGGTAAAATCACCAACATATTAGGGGAATTGGATATCAATATCAATGAAATGAATAATCGAAGCAAAGGGCATTATGCCTATACATTAGTAGATACCGATACCCAGGTGGACAACCGGCAATTGGATATGCTGAGAAAAATCGACGGTATCATTGCCGTAAGGGTCATTAAATAATTTCAGATAATAAATAAAGGCTTTATGTCAAATGTTGGGGTAAAGCACTTGTAAAAAGTCAAATGGGGCTGGCGAGAGTCAGCCTCTTAATTTAGCTACTCATAACATGTAATAAAATCTATCAAAATTTTTCACCTCATCTGCATTCTTTTTTTCTTGTTAAATAATTGCATTATGCCAATGATTTGGCAATGATAAATCCCAGCCAGACTGCACATAAGGTAATGGTAATATTCAGGCCTATATTCAAAATCGCCAGCAGATAATCGGATTGGCGAATAAATACAAAGGTTTCTACGGAAAACGTAGAGAAAGTCGTAAGGGCCCCCATCATTCCAGTCCCGATAAAGAGGCGCATCCGGGGATCTATATTGGCAACTTCTGTCCCATAAATCATCAAAAATCCAAGAATAAAACTGCCTATGGCATTTACCATTAAAGTACCATATGGCAAAGAAGTACCGAAATAATTCACCGACCAATTGGAAATCCAATATCTTAAGTTGCTTCCAATAAATCCACCTATCCCCAACAATAAGACTTTAGACAACATTTCCCTCACCTGCTTTTTAAAATAAAATTAAATTTACTGGATCGAACTTTACCGATGCGAACCGTCAGGCTAAATAGATCAACCCCTATATTATTTTGAATAAAATTGTATCCCTGTATATTAATAATGAGTTTTATCAAAGGAGATATTGATATGAATCCCAACAACGATGACATAACCGATGAGATAAAACCATAACATCAAGCTGATAACATTAGCCAAGCTACCATAAAGTATATCATAATTGGCAAAATGCGACACATAAAAAGAAAAAACCAAAGAAGATACAATGATTCCTGCAGTAGAGAAAATAGCTCCCGGTCTGACTTTCCTTGCCGGCAAATGATAATTAGGCGAATGTGAATAAACATAAATCATAATCCAGTAAAAAACAAAAAAAGCAAGGGGCCACCTGATCATATACCATATATCGTCTATCACAATATTGTGTCCTATGACGACAGCGGAATTTCTTGTTATAAACTCTCCAATGAGCCGTCCGTAGATAACAATCAGCAGGCCAAAGATAATCATGAACAGTAAAAGAAGTGTTATTTTCATAGCTTTTAATCTCTCTGAGAAATTAAAGGGCCCATCCATTTCAATATTGTAGGCATAGTTGGAAATCCGGATCAATGCGAAAAAACCTCTCGAAGCCAGCCATAAAGAAAAGACAAAGAAAATAATACTCAAACTTTTTGCAGAATCAGGCTCCAGATAAGGTATGACCAGATCTGCAAATTCTTCAGGTGTGTAAATATGTATGAATTCTATGAAGAAATTTAAAGAAACGGAAAATAACCCCGACAGCCTGCCCAGCAGCAAAACCGTAGGGATAATGGAAAGCAAAAAGAAAAATGCCAGCTCTGCAGCCACTCCAGCATAAAAAGGGTCCGACATGCTCTTAATAATAGAAAATACGATCTTTTTCAGATCTTTTCTTTTTTTCTTTGCCATTGAATGAATCATCCTTTATTCTAACGCTTATTATATTATTACGCCATCTTTTTTTTGGTATACATAGTAAATCAAAGGTTAGAGGTTAGAGGTTAAGGGTTAGTGGTTAGTGAAAAGGTTTTAAAACAAAGCCATCCTTGAATATCCATTATCAATTTCTTCTGTCCCCTGCCCCCTGCCTCATTATACCTTTTTCAGATAATTGCAGTCAAATGCCCTTATAAAAACAAAACCCCGATAATTCGAGGTTTTTAATAAGTTAAACTTACCTAAAATTTAATTGCTGCTATTTGTTTACAACTTTTTTTAAATGTTCTGCTATTTCTTTTTGCTTGTCACCGTATTCATCATACAGCTTCATATCAATATATTCTATTCCTATCCCGTAGGATGTATCTTTGATTGCAACGATCT
>JAENZQ010000024.1 GCA_016841185.1 Anaerovorax odorimutans | reverse complement strand
AAGCCTGGAGATTGTAGGCTTTTTCAACAATCTCACAAATCTTTTGATTTTAGATGGCTTTCTATTATTGTATCGTGATAATCCTGTCTTTATCACTTAAATGCAGCTCCTGCAGATAGATATTTTTTTGTAAGGTACAATATTTTTTTCACTATGACACAAGGCACATTTTTGAGAATACTTTTTTAAGTCAACGGGATTCTCTTCTTTAAAAATTTTCAAGGGATCACTTTTCCGAAACTTTTGGATCTCTTGAACTTCAGATGATAAATGAATCCTCTTCCATTCTTTTTCTCCATCCCTGCACATTTCTTTCATGAACTCACCCCTAATTCATTTTTAAAATCTTTAACCTATATGTATCATAGTCAATATTTAAATACTTTTCAATATTAATGGTTAGTTGAGCATTTTCGACATATTCACTGGCATAAAACATTTGATTGTATTCTATTCTGCCCTAAAACTTCAACCCGTATATATCCGAAAATTCCATTCGTATCCTTTCTCTTCTGGAATCCTCCCGTTCATCAAATTCAAAATCTGCATTTTTCCTTTTTGTCTTATCTGTTTTAATAGGTAATTGAATGATAAATTGTGTTCCCTGTCCTAATATACTGTCAACCGTTATGTGTCCTTCATGCATCTCAACCAGGGCTTTGACCAGAGACAAGCCTATTCCGCTGCCTTCCCCTCCCTTAGAAAGTCTGCTGTCCACTTGCTTGAATCTTTCGAAAATCATTCTTAATTTATCTTTTGGTATGCCCGGGCCATCATCAGTTACAAATATGAATAAGTCTTTATCTGTTCTTGAAATTGAAACATTTACCCATCCGCCCTCCCGATTAAACTTAATGGCATTGGACAGCAGATTCAAAAGAATCCGTTCGATTTTATCGGGATCGCACCTGATGACAAGTTCCGGAACTTCAGTGTCAAAATGAAGACTGATTTTTTTACTTGCAGCATATTCTGCAACCGATAGGGATACATTTTCAACAATGCTGATAATTTCCCAGTTTCCTCCGTTGAATGTCATAAATCCTGAATCAAGCCTTGTTACATCTATAAGGTTATTTATCAGCCTCATGAGCCTGTAACTGTTCTGTTTTATTACCCTGAAATATTTGTGTAAAGGAACAGGTTCACTCTCGGCATGGTCTTCATTATGCAGTTCAATCATTTTAAGTGCAGAAAAAATCATATTTATAGGTGTTCGAAGTTCATGAGACAGATTGGCAAAGAAATCCGTCCGAAGCCGATCCAGCTCCGATAACTGTTCGATTTCCAAGGATTTTTTCTTCAGCTCAAACTGCATTATTTTTTCTTTTGTTCTGGTAATAACTTCCTCTGCTTCTTTTATTTTCGTTATATCCTCCGCCAGACCTGCTCTTCTGACAATATTGCCATTTACATCGCGAATGGGGAAAATTTTCTCCCATATCCACCTTAATGTGCCGTCCGGCTTAACAATCCTGTATTTTTCATCAAATTGACCATTTTTTTTATATGCAGAACTCTCCAAAGCATCAAATACTCTTTTTTTATCTTTGCAGAATATATATTTTCTGAAGTTTCGGATGTCTTTATATACACTTTCTCTGCTCCTCTCCCAGACTTTTTCAAATCCGGGGCTTATATACAGCATTTCATTTTCTGTTCCCAGCCAAAATACTTCTTCGATGTGTTCTGCCATTTGTCTGAACCGCTCTTTGCTTTCTCTTATTTTCTGCTCTGCAATCTTGTGGCTTGTAATGTCCCTTGATATTCCAATAACTCCTGCAATTTCGCCTTCTTCATTTTTAAAAGGCGTTTTGATGGTTTCAATAAAATGACATTCTCCATTTCGATCATATACGGTTTCTTCAAAAGTTTTCGTTTTCCTGAAATTTATGACCTCCTGATCCTGTTGACGCCTGTCCAGAGGGGCTTGAAGCTCTTCTTCCGTTTTTCCGATTATTTCTCCCTCTTTTTTTCCTATTGCCTGACAGGTTGATTGATTACAGCCAAGAAAAACACCGTTGGTGTCTTTATAAAAAATACAATCCGGGATAGCATCCAATAAAGTCTTTAAGAACCTCTTCTGACTAACCAGTTTCTTTTCATATTTTTTCAATTGGTCAATGTCTACAGCAACAGCATAAAAATAGCCGCCTTCAAAGTGGCAGTTCCATGAAATATAACTGTAATCTCCTTTTTTGCTCATACAGCGGACGATCAGATTCATTTTCCTCTCACCGCTTCTGATATCCTCAAATTCTTTATACAACTCTTTTAGGTCCTCCGGATGTATCAACTGAAAATAATTAAGTTTTGCCATCTCATCCGGCGTATAGCCCAACATACTTTCCCACGCCCTATTGAACCTTACAAAGTTGCCTTTTAAATCAGCAATGCAGAACAACCCCGGCAGAATCTCGAAAAAACTTTCTAACTTCTCTGTTTTTTTAATAAGTTTAAGTTCAGCTTTTTTCTCCTTGTCTATACTGTATATTGCCGCATAATATACGGTTTTATTTTTGATGTCTTTCCTTGCAATGATCTCAGCACAGTGCCACCGGTATCCTTCAGGATGGTTATGCTGTTGATATTCGATTTCAACCACATCATTTGTTTTAAGGGCTTTTTTAAAAGCTTTAATAAACTGCTTTGATGTTTCCGAACCCAGAAATTCTTGTATTTTTTTATGAATCACCTTATCTTTTGGAATTGGTGCATGCACAGAATCAAATGAAGAAAAATCTGTAATTCTGTATTCTTCGTCAAATTCCATGGCAACATCGCATATAGAAACCAGTAAGTCATTATACTTCTCTATACGTCGTATTTCATCCGAAATATCCAAAAACGATATCACTAAAAAATCTTTCCGAGGAGAAAAAATAACGGCTTCATACCACTTATGCGAAAGCGTATGGTATTTTCGGATTTTAATCTTTTCACCGGAATGATTTATTTGATTGATAACGTCTCCTATTTCTGTGGACTTCCACCCTATTTCAGTTAAAATGTCCACTAAATTTTGACCAACAACCTCTGAATCACTCTGCCCTGAGAAAATACTAAAGTTTTTATTAACTTCCTTAACCTTTAAATAAATTTTTCCGGAAGATTCCCGTATCACATCACAAATCATAAAACCATAGGGGCCGTCATCAAAAATAGCTCTGTAATAATCATTCATGTGATTCACTGCTTTCTCCTTCCATGCTTTGTCGCGTATTAATCGACTTCCAAAAACAAGCTAATATAAGTTGTAATTACCTCAAAGATTATATTATATATTCGTGATTTTCTTAAATAATCCTTTTAAAAACACTCTTCGACAAATTTCGAAAAGTGCTTTTATCAGTTTATGGTGCATTTAAAATTCTATTCCATATATATCTGAAAATTCCATCCTAATTCGTTCTATCCTGAGATCATCACAATCTTCATTCTCCATGATTCTGTCGTTTATACAATCCTTCCCTCCATGTATCGGAAGCTTAATGGAAAAATCCGTACCCATGCCCAAAATACTGTCAACGGTGATTTTTCCGCCATGCATTTCAACAAATGCCTTAACTAAAGATAACCCAATCCCGCTGCCTTCTCCTTCTTTGGTTAATCGGCTGTCCACTTGCTTGAATCGTTCAAATATCAAGTTCAATTTATCTTTCGGGATGCCGATTCCTGTATCACTGACACTGATCAACAGTTCTTTATCCAGTTTAGAAACGAATACTTTTATACTTCCGTTATCTTTATTGTACTTGATGGCATTAGACAGAAGATTCAGCAGAATCCGCTCTATTTTGTCCGGATCACACTTGATGAAAATACTATCCACTTCTGATTCAAAGGATAGTGCAATATTTTTACTTTTGGCATATATGGCAACCGAATGCGTTATGCTTTTAAGAATGTAGATGATATCCCATGTAGAAGCGTTGAAGCTTAAAAATCCTGCATCCAGTCTTGTCACATCGATAAGGTTGTTGATGAGCCTCATAAGTCGATAACTGTTCTGTTTCATGATCTTTAAATATTTATGGTTTGACATGGTTTTATCTTCTGTTTCCTGATCATTTATTTCAATCATTTTAAGGGCTGCGAGGATTAAATTAATAGGTGTTCTTAATTCATGAGAAAGATTGGCGAAAAAATCTGTCCGAAGCTTTTCCAGTTCGCCTAATTGCTGAAGCTCCACCGATTTTTTTCTAAGCTCCACCTGCATCATTTCTTCTCTTGTTCTTGCGACAACTTCTTCGGCAATTTTAAGAGTCGTTATATCTTCTATGATACCTGCTCTCCTGACAATCTTTCCATTTTCATCGCGAATGGGAAAAATCTTTTCCCATACCCACCTTAGAGTGCCATCTGGTTTTACGATCCGATATTTTTCATTAAAATACCCGTTCACTTTGTATTCTTTCGTATTAAGGATTCTCAAAATCTTTTTCTTGTCTTCCTTGTAAATATAATTTCTTAAATTGAAAATATCCTCATAGATACAATCCCGGCTTCTGTCCCATATCCTTTCAAATCCCGGACTGATATACAGCATTTCCGTATCCGTTGAAAGCCAAAATGCCTCTTCGATATTCTCTGCAAGCTGCCGGAATCTTTCTTCGCTTTCTTTAATTTTTTCCTGTGAAATAAGCCTATTTGTTATATCTCTGGATACTCCTATAACTCCGGATACTGATCCCTCATCGTTGTAGAAAGGTGTTTTAATGGTCTCTAAATATATGGTTTTTCCCGGAGGCTCAACTTTTTCTTCATAAATCATTGTTTTTTTCTGTTCCAACACTTTCCTGTCCTGTTTTATGCAATTTTTGGAAAACTCATTGTCCTGAATCTCAATATCGTTTTTCCCGATAATTTCTTCTTCCTTTAGCATGAAAATATCTTCAGCAACTGCTTTATTACAGCCCAGATATCGTCCTTCCTTGTCCTTATAATAAATATAATCCGGTATGGTATCAATGAGTGTCTTCAAAAATCTCTTCTGTGCCATCAATTCCTTTTCAAATGCCTTAATTTTACTGATATCACTGGCAATAGCATAGAAGCATTCTCCATCATAGCAGCAATTCCAGGAAATATAACAATAAGAGCCGTCTTTCTTTAGGCAGCGGCTTACATGTTGTTTGAATCCGTTATGCTTTTTTAATTCCAAAACAACTTTAATAATTGAAGATAGATCGTTCTCATGTATAAGGTCCTTAATATTCATGGTGACCAATTCTTCCGGGGTATATCCCATAATTTCCTTCCATGCCTTGTTGCATTTAACGATATTGCCCTCTTGGTCTACAGCACATAATAATCCGGGGAGCATTTCAAAAAATAATTCCAGTTCTTCCGTTTTGATGCGCAATTCCAGTTCGGCCATTTTTTCTTTGGTAATATCGGTGATGACGGCTATAAATCCTGCTCTTTTATTCTTATTTTTCATATGTATTCTTGCACGATACCAGCTGCAGCCGGTTTTATGTAAAACATCCTTGTATTCGATTTCTTCAATTACTTCTGTTATGTGTACTTTCTCAAAGGCCTTTATATATTGAGCGGCAATTTTTTTACTGAATATTTGATTTATATTTTTTCCGGTTATTTCCCTTATGGGACAAGAAGGAACTGTTTTTACGGTTTTAACAATATAATTACTGTCGAATTCTATGATGGCATCACTGACGGACAGCATCAAATCACTATATTCCATTATCGGATCCTTTTCTTCTGCAAGCTCCATCAACAGTAGTGCAAAGCATCCTTGTTCAGGAGAATAAATCATAACCCGATACCACTGGTTCAACTTTGGAAAAAACTTTTTAATCACTTTCTCCTCTTTGTTTTTCTCTATCTCGTCAAAATAAATCTCCAGATCCATATCAGATAATAATTCTATATCTGCCGTACGCCGGCCAATTAATTCTTCATGTCCGGCTTTTATCAGTTTACAAAAACAAGGGTTCACATCAATCAAAAAGAACCCTTCGGAGTTTTCAAAAGTATTATGAGTTTCTTTTACGCATACATAAGCATAAGGAGCATTTATAATAAGACCTTTATAAAAATCATTTTTCTCATTCATCTAATATCTCTCCTGATAAATCTATTCTTTACACTATAATCTGATTTTTTAAAAATGTCTTTTCTGTACTTTAAATTTCTATTTTTATATATATTCGATATTTCTTAGATTTTTCCTCTATAAAAAAATACACAATCCTTCAAAATCTTAGAATTATGTATTTTTTTCTTTTAAATGTAATTCTTTGAATTATTTATTATTTTCTTTCAATTAGACCTGTTCCCCTATTTTTTCGACTTCTCCATACTCATTGTCAAAAGTATCTACCGTCACTTTTTTCATTTTCACATCCTCTTTTGGACGGTCACGGAAGTCTCTTTTTACAGATACGATCCGATTTACCTCGTCCATACCATCTGTGACTTTCCCGAAAGCAGCATATTGCCCATCCAGATGGGGCGCCTTCTCTACCATAATAAAAAACTGTGAACCGGCGGAATCCGGCATTGCGGATCTGGCCATTGAAAGAACACCTTTATCATGTTTTAAATCGTTTTCAAATCCATTGGAAGCGAATTCCCCTTTTATACTGTAGCCTGGGCCTCCCATGCCGGTTCCTTCAGGATCTCCACCCTGAATCATAAAACCTGGTATAACTCGATGAAAAACCGTCCCATTATAAAAACCTTTTTTTATCAGAGATATAAAGTTTCTAACAGTATTTGGTGCAGTTTCAGGGAAAAGCTCTGCTTTTATGCTGTCTCCCCCTTCTATTTCAATGGTAACGATTGGATTTTTACTCATATTATCATCCTTTCAAATAATTATATTTCTATCTCCCATTCTATGTTTATTTTATACAAAAATCAATCTATTCAAAATCTTATTCTCATTTGCTAAAATTCTTTAACCTTTCTGAGCGTCTTCCTCATACTTTGATAATGGATATCTTCACCGGCTTTCCGGTGATTCAGGCTTGATATGACACGCAAGTATTCTTTTTCAGCCTTCTCGGCCATTTTTTCTATGGAAAAATCTTTACAGAATGTATAAGCATTCTTTGACATTTGCTTTAATAATTCCGGATTCTCCATCAATAATAATATTTTATCCGACCACAAGTCTGCTGACTCTGTAGTTTTAAAACCATTATACTCTTCCCGGATAATGTCGTCTATCCCGCTTGAACGAATAGCAACTACCGGACACGACCCTGCCATTGCTTCAAGAAGTACGATCCCCTGTGTTTCTGACTGTGAAGCAAACACAAAAATATCGGAAGCAGAATAATATTTGCCCATACTTTCAGGCGGTATTGATCCTAAAAGAAACACGGTATCTTCTAAACCTTTTCTTTTAATACTATTCAATATATTATTCTTCTCAGGCCCGTCGCCTATCAAAATGTATTTAAAAGAAACCGGCGTTTTTCCCTTTAGCTTTTCAATGCCTTCCAAAATAAAAAAGATATTTTTTTCTTTGGATAATCTGGATACCGTACACAGAAGAAATTCATTTTTATCTGCATATGTATTTCTGATTTTCGATATTTCTTTTGTATCAGCGTTTTCTGAATTACTAAAATCTATACCGGTTGTAAGAACAGTTTTATAACGACGAACTCCAATCATTTCAAGGTATTCTTTAGCCGAATCCGTAGGGGCAAAGACAGCATTGCATTTATGGCTGAAATGCTGAATGATATGGTGGGAATAATATTTTTCGAATATTTTTCTAAAACATGGAACAAAATGTGCATACTTATCTAATCTGGTATGGAAAGTAAAGATGACCGGAATCCGGTTCCTTTTTCCTAATATCAATCCTAACGAACCCATCCAGAACGGATGATGGACATGAATGACATCAATATTCAACAATGCAAATTCTTTTCTAATTTCCGGCGAGAAAATATTTACCACTGCATAGTTAAATTGCTTTCTTTTATAATAACCCAGTAGCTTACATCTTACGATATAAGGCGTATTTTCCTGCTCTGCTTCCGGGTAATCAGGTGCAAAAATATATACATTATGCCCCTTTTCTCTGAGGCCTTTGGCCAAGCGGTTAATGGATATGGGAACGCCTCCGATATATGGGGAATAATTATTGGTAAACATTGCAATATTTAATTTCCGGGTATTGTTGTAATCCACAGCTTGTCTGCCGAAACCCTCATAAAGATTATCTACACTTGAACTTGATCCAACTTTCATAAAAGCCTCCAAAGCAAAATAACTATAAATGGCAATAAACTTACATCTATAAGTATGCACTTTTAATAGAAACTCTATTATACTTTATTTCAACTTTTATAAAAGTAAGCTGTATGAATCTATCAAAATTGTAAACAAGGAGGGTTTTCACCCTCCTAAATAATTTATTTTTTTGAAGACTGTTTCAAGATAAATACTTTAGACCCGTCTTTAAGCTCTTTTACTTTCATCTTCTCACCATTGAGAAAAATTCCGTCCTCTTCAACCTTAAGGTCTATCGTATCTTCGTCTGATTCTACTCGCAAGTTTCTGATCCATTCTCTGCTGCCGTCATCTCCGCAAACAATGACTGTCCAGTTGTCTATTTTTGCATAAGCCGACTGTTTTACTTCGGCATCTCCGCCGTTACCGCCGTTTCCGGCATTGGCCTCAGCTTCTGTTCCACCGCTGCCATTGGGTTTAGCCATATTGTCCTGAGCCGCTTCAATCGCATCTTCACCGTCTGCTCCATTATTTGCAAAAGGCTTGAACAAATTTTCTTCTTCCACATCTACCGTAACCGGTACTGATACGGCTACACCTCCGCTTGTCGCTGCTGCTGCTGCTGCAGAGTTGTTGTCTCCGCCGTCTCCGCCGTCTCCGCCTTTTGCATCCGCTTCCTGTTTGATATCAATTTTATTTTCTACCTTTACGCAACAATCAAATTCTTCAGCCCTTCGGCGGCGTCTTGGACAGCCAAACTCATCAAATTCGCTTAGAATATCGTCAACAGGGTCACCTACATATCGATAAATAGTTCTTCCCATAAAATCTCTCCCTACTGGATTTGCAAGAGAAAGGTCTGTTAATAAAAACTGATTCCGACAAAAAATACATCTTCCTGCACTTTCATATTATGACGAAGCAAATAGAATGTTACAATACAGCCCATTATAATGCGCTTTTAATTGGATATAATATGTAAGTGTAGCAAAAGTGTAAGTGAAGCGAAAGTAAAAGAAAAGTATAAGTTTAAGTGTAAGTGTAAGTTAAGTATAAGTTGTCTTACACTAACGCCGGAGGCGTTACTCATATACTTGATTCTTGGAGGTTTATCATGAAAAAAGGCATTACTGCATGGGATCTGACAATGCTGGCTTTGGGAACAATTGTAGGGGGTTCCTTCTTTTTAGGATCCGCTATTCCTATAAAAAATTCAGGCCCTTCCGTTATTATAGCATATATTCTTGGAGGCATTCTGGTATACTTTATCCTTCTTGCACTATCCGAAATGACGGTTGCCGAATCATTACCCGGTTCTTTCAGAAGCTTTGCACAGTATTATTTAGGCTCATGGATGGGTTTTATCGTGGGATGGCAATATTGGACCGGAATGGTCCTTGCAATGTCCAGCGAAGCCGTAGCCGTATCCGTATTTCTAAAAGAATGGTTTCCCGGAATACCCATCATTCTTGTGGGCAGTATCATTATTATTCTTACAACCGCCGTAAATCTTTTAGGAACAGATAAGCTCAGCGCTCTTGAATCCATCTTGGCTGCATTAAAATTACTGGCCGTAATAGGCTTTATTGTTATTGCCGTCGGCCTTATTTCCGGTATTTTCTTTGAAAGGCAGGTTGTGATCCATCCATTTCAGGGTAGATTTTTTGCAGGCGGAGCCATGAGTTTTGCAGGGAGTATGCTGATTGTGATGTTTACTTATGCAGGTTTTGAAATAATAGGACTTGCGGCTTCCGAAGCAGAAAATCCACACAAGAATGTGCCAAAAGCAATCAACCTTACTGTTTTAATTCTTTCCGGCCTATATATAATAGCGATATCCTCACTGCTGTTTCTTGTCCCTTATGACACTCTTACTGAAGAAACCAGCCCATTTGTTGCAGCCCTTTCTTTTCAGGGAATACCATGGGCATCCAATATTATGAATGTCATATTGGTTATTGCCATTTTATCCACCATGTTTGCAGCAAGTTTTGGAATAGCACGAATGTTAAATTCTCTCGCCATTGAAGGATATGCACCTCAATGGATAAAAGAAAAAAAGGATATTCCGGCTAAATGCATTATTTATTCTGGGCTCGCAATGCTCTTTGCCTTTTTATCCTCATTCATCTTACCTAAAAAAGTATATGTTTTTCTTGTTAGCTCCGGAGGGTATTCTCTACTGTTTACTTACCTTATTATCTCCATCACACATTTTATTTTCAGAAAAAAATCAGGATGTCCGCCTGAAGGACACTGCCAGCTTCCCGGATATCCTTTCACATCGGTCCTGACCGTTTTATCCCTTATTCTGATCATTGCAAGCATGCCATTTATAGAGGGACAGGGCTCCGGTCTTGCGGCCGGTATTTGCCTGACGGCATTATATTCCGTATGCTATCTGATTTTTGTCAAAAGAAAGACTTAAAAAACTTTCTTTAATTATTTTTAAAAATCATTCTCATTCAAATCGTTTACCTCTATCTGAGTGTTGCCTTCAGGGGTTCCCTTTGTGCCAACCGGCACTTCTTCTGATAGTTCTCTATAAAACACTGCCAGAGAAGTATACATGTATGGTGTCAGCCATAAACATCCTATTCCCAAAGTAAGAACAGTCAGAAGTATCCAGCCGATAAAAGATAATCCCAGAAGAAATAATTTCCCCTTATTGCCTCTCATCATTTCCTTACTTTTATTTATAGCCTCACTCGGGCTCATCTCCGGATTATCAATGAGAATATAATAAGCCTGTGAATATCTCAGCATGGCAATAATTCCCGGAATTACAAATAACAGAGCCCACAATATAGTAAACAGGGTAATAAGAAAGCTTAATAATACAATCTGGCCAAATGCATTAAAGCCCTCAAACAAATCGCTGATTTCGCCTTGTTGCCTTCTGACCAGCTTTAAAGCATATAGCGACAATCCATAAGCTAAAGGACCGCCTATTACTATGGAAAAAATCAGACCAAAAAAACCTGCAGCATTCTCATTCAGAAAATTTCTTATAATATAAACAGGCGCATTTAAAACAACAAGATAAACAAGTGCAACAAGGACGGCCGTCTTCCAGTTGCCTCTCAAAGCATCTCTGGCTTCAGCCCTTATCCGAGAACAGGGTTTTGTAACAATAATACTAATCATAAAAAACTCCTTATGGAAAAATTCTATATCATTATATCAGAAATAATTGACTCTATGCTAAAATATTTTATAAGTATCATCTTAAGTTTACAATAATTTATTTATTGTTTATAAAATTCAAGTAATAGGTTTCGAAGTTTTCTTAAGTTATATTTATAGCCTCAATAAATTAATAATGGCCAATATCAGCAGATGCACCGGGTAAAAAGCATAAAAAAAATATTTAATGTCTTTTCCCCTCCCACCGTTATATAAATAGAGGGGAATGATGGTAAGAGCCCCGATGAGCTGAATTGGACTTGATAATACGGCTAAAGTCAGATTTCCGAATAAAAGTATAAGTGCCTGCAGTAAAAAGCTTTTGCGATAATAGTATAAAAAGAAAATCATTATTACACCGATACCGCCGTAATCCGTATGCAGAAATTCTGCTGCTGCAGCCATCAGAACAGGAGATATAAAAGCAAAAGAAGCGTATGTTTTACTCTTCTCCAAAAATCGGTTGAAACAATAAATGCTGAACGCTCCAAAAAAGAGTGTGAAAAAAATATTCTGATAGCCGGTATAAACCCACGCCCCATGAAATGCATAATCAAAAGGAAGTTCCGATATCAGGGCAAATGCAAATAACCGCAGCAGATACTTATGTATATTTTTTGTCCTGAAACATCCTTCTGCTATAAAAAAAACAAAAATGGGAAATGCCAACCGCCCGATGCTTCTGAATATCAGATAGCTTGAAGAACCGGACATAAAAATATATCCAACATGGTCAATGAGCATGGTAACAATAGCAATCCATTTAAGAGCAAAAACCGTCACGATACATATTCTCCTCATATAACAGATGCCTTTATTCTATCAGAAAAATAAAAGAATTAATACATTTTAAGAATCTCTTTTGCGAATATTATTTTTTAAATTTAAATAATTAGGCCTGCCGGATACAATGCTCTTATTGTAAAAGATACTTTTTATCTCATCTTTTGTATTCATAGGGGCAAAAGGTGCAAGAACCGGGACGCCTAAGCTATTGGTAGAAATCACATTGATCAGGATCATATTGAGACCGATAACAAACCCGAATATCCCAAAAGCACCTGTCAGTAGCAGCATAAAAATCTTTAGTACTCTTAAAGGGTTGACCAGTGTATAATCCGGTGAAACAAAAGAAGTTAAAAGAGACAAGGACACGATGATCAGCAGCAGCGGGCTGAATAAACCGGCATATATGGCAGCCTCTCCTATTACAATGGCCCCTACGATACCGATGGCAGGTCCGATCTGCTTAGGGACTCTGAGCATTGCTTCTCTCAAGATTTCTACCACTCCTTCAAGAATCAATGCTTCCGTAAATGTATTAAATGGTACGGTGGCCCTGCTGGAAGCAATGGCAATTATATAATCAGCAGGAAGGACATCCAGTCTGAAAGAGACAAACGCCACATATAATGGCGTAAGGGTCAATGTCAGAACAATGGCAAAAATGCGCAACAATCTTGAATAAGCACCAAAAAACTTATTATCATAATTATCTTCACAGGACCATAAGAATTCTGACAGGGTCTTGGGGGCAATCAGTCCGATCCCGCTGCCTTCCGTTAAAATCACAGCCTTGCCTTCCAAAAGTGCCCCGCAGGCCATATCCGAGCGTTCTACGATACCCATCTGCGGAAACAGACTGTATTTATTGTTCAGTAAAAAAGCTTGAAGCTCTCCGGACTCAATGATTCCCCCAACACAAATATCTTTCAATCTTGTTTTGATCTCTTGGACATGTTTACTGTTTGCCACATCTTTGATATACATAACGGCAACCTTTGCCTTGGTTCGCTGCCCAATATTAAAATGATCTATTTTAAGATTTTCATCTTTTATACGATACCGTATCAAAGAAATGTTCGTATCCAAATCTTCGGTGAAAGAATCTTTGGGTCCTCTCAGAGTAAATGTCAATTCCGGATTTGTTATGGGCTTTCTTTCAACCTTTCTGATATCTGCCACAATAAAATGTTTATCATTTGATAGAAGCAGAACGGTTTTTCCGCTGAGTAGAATATCGATAATCTTGTTGTCATCCTGTTGGACTGTGCAATCTTCAGCATAAATAATCGATTGAGCAATAACATCCGCCTTTAGAGACTCCTTCATCTTTGAAGCATAATGCAAGATAGGCCTTATGATATGTTCCGAAAGCCTGTTTGTATCTGTCAATTGCTTGATATATAATATGGTGATTTCGTTTTCTCCATTGAATAAAACTCTTTTTCTCAAATCGATATCTTTTAAGGAAATGTCCTCTAATACTTTTTCATACTTTCTTTTTTGAAACATATGGCTCACCTGCCTCTCTTCGGATTGATATTCTTCATAGCTGCCGGAACCAATTTTGAATGAACAAAAACATTTACACTAGCTTTTGTATAAGCGTCTTCCCAATCCATAGTTTTGAATTCGGTAGGATATTGTATACGAAAGTACTTATAAAAATCCAGATAATCACATCCCAGCTCCTGCGACTTTTTTATCGTGGAAATAATATCTTCTTTTATCATATCACTTAACTGTTTTTCTAAATCCTTTTTAATACTTTCATCGATAGATAAGGGCTTTGAAGTATATCGGATTTCCCCTTCCATATCCAGTTCCACCGAAATGGACACTCCTCCGTCTTCTTCGTATACATGCGTGATTTCTTTTCCTTTTCTTTTTACCGTATGGACTGAAATATCAATATCATTATAATGCAAAGTATATCCGAACTGCGGTTTTTTTCTATTGAGCAAATAAACGATGCCCTCTCTGTCTTCGGCTTTAATAAATCCTATTTTTTTTGATTCTCTGAAAACACTGTAGCCGTTTACTTCTATGGATTCTTCATTTATTCCTATGGAATGCAATAAAAACCCGCATTGCCCGGACGCAATATGCTGAATGACCTTTCCTGCATTTGTCACAAAAGTTGTGTCGTTTTCTTCCATGTTGTTTATAATCTGTTCAATCTCATATCCAATGTCGATGGAATTCTTGGGTTTGATTTGAAATATTTCATCAAGGTCGTCGCTGGCGGTAATAAGCTTTAATGTTTTTCTGTACTCAAAGTCTCCTCGCATTCTTGAGACATACTCCTCAATACCCTTCTCAGCCATCTCTTCAGAAAATAATACAACACGGGTCGATCCCAAAAAAATATGCTTGTCACTGGCCCGGTTCAAAGTGTCTCTTGCTGTCAAAAAGTTTATACCGCTTCCTTTGACCAAAGCAATATTAATCGGACCCTCCTTACTTGACTTGGCGAAATTTGCAATATTTGTGTAAAAAGTATACATATTATCCCTATAGTCGAGACCTACCGTCAATACGACATTTTGATTGTCCACATCCTTGGCATCCCAGCAGCCTGTCAGCAGAGAAGAAATTATATTAATGGCCAAAACCATCAAAAGATTTTTTTTATGAAATATTTCCTTCATTTTTCCGCACCTTATAAACGATCATCAATAATAATGGAATGCCCACCAAAGCTACCAATCCTAAATAGGATAATAATTGGAAAGCCTTTGTAATGATCTTCAATTCAGTAAAAAACAAACTTACAATAAAGTTTAACAAACCGATACCAATCAAAAATATATTCGAGTTTAATTTGGGAAGCAACTTACCGGCATAATCTTTCACTCCATACAATACGATACTCATTGTCGCAAAAACTGCCATAAGCCATACGATATAAAAAATAGAATCCAGCCTTGTGAAAAACTGCAGCAACGGAACCTCCAGCTCCCGTATGGCGATGATCAAAGCATCATTATAATTAACGGCATCTTCAATAGATAGCATCATATAAACGGTTTCGACGATTAATGCATAAAAGAAGCCAATAAAGATAATGGTCAAAAAGCTGATCAGCATTATTTTTCTGCCATTATTTTTCGATAAAGGAATAAACGTAATCACTTCGATTCCAAGAAATGGAATGATAGTAGATAATATGCCTTTAAAGTATGTTCCTGCTTCATCCGGGTTAAAAAATGGGCGTATGTTTAGGATATCACCTTTATAAATCATGAAACTGTGAAAAAAAATTGCTGTGATCAATATAATCACACCGTATATTTCTATGATCCTGGCCAGATTCGTCAAGCCTTTTGAAGCTGCGTATAAAGATGGTACTATACAGAATATGACAATCAGATTTAAAGGCGTTTTCTCCAGATAATCCGAATCTATGACCAATGCAACGCTCTTGGTAATCAAAGTTAATACACCAAAGAAGTAAAATATATAGATGATAGAAATGAGTTGAGTCAACCTTTTGCCAATCAGCAGCATACTGTACTCATACAATGTTTTTTCATAAAATGAGGTTCCCATGTAAGTCAGAATCAATGAAAAACATGCAAAAATGACAGAAGTGGTTATAATGGTGAACCAGGCACCATTCTGAACTTCTTCAGCCATGATCTTAGGCAGTTCAATGACACTGTAACCAGTCAGCGATAAAAACAGTATAGTCGCTAATTGACGATTTGAAACCGCATTCATATATAAACCTCTTTATGTTTTTATTAGTATAAGCGGATATTAAATCATTATTCCAAACCTGCATTAAGGCAGAAACTTCCCTTATTATAAGTAGGTATAAAGCCAAAAAAAAAACTGTTCTGGTTGAACAGTTTTAGGGTTCTTTTTTTTTGGAATAAAAGAAAGAAATTACTCTTTTTCGTCTATCAGCAGGCCATTCAGCTTATATAAAAAGTCCTGAATATTTGATACGATGGTGGTAACCTCTAAAGTCCCTCTGTCTCTTAACTTATTCAGAACAATTTCCGAAACATCAACGGCATAAATGAAAACAGGACGTACTTCTCCATCTATCACAGTATAAGACGGTGTCATGTTACCTGCAGCAATGGTATGTAATTGAGTGGCTAAACAAATAACTGTTGTAGCATTCTGAAGCTGATTTCTCATCTCATCCTGTGCTTCGTATACATCTCCGAATACACAGGGAAGCGGACCGTCGTCCCGTATAGAGCCTCCTAATACATAGGGTATATTATTTTTTACACAGGAATAAATCACTCCGCCCTGAATTTTATAGTCCTCAATGGCTTTTTCTACAGTACCGGATTTTCGCACCATGTTTATGGCATCCAGATGATGATAATGCCCGTTAGGCTTTAGATCCTGATTTTGGATGTCCTGCCCCAATGCCGTACGGAAAAACGCCCCTTCAAGATCATGGGTCGCAACAGCATTGCCTCCTAAGACAGCGTGAACATACCCGTGCTCGATTAGTGTAGATATGGCATTTCGTGAACGATAATCAAATACTGCCGCAGGTCCCAGGACCCATATGATTTTCCCATGCTCTTTCTCATGTCTCAGCAGATCCCGAAGCCTTTCATAGTCTCTTGAAAAGGAGGTTTCTCTGGACCGGCCGCTTCTGAATGCAAAGGCATCTATTTCGTTATCAGGAACAACAAAGCTTTTATCATGCATATAAATGCCTTCACTGCCATCGTCCTTTCTGCCTAATATCACCTTTTCTCCTATTTCTAATTTTCTGAACTCTTTTACAATGATTTCTCCGTTTTCTAAAACGGGAACACAGTCCATTCGCGTCTGCTGTGCTAAGATCCAACGGCCTTCCACTTTAAAATATTCAGGATATATGGAAGTTGCATGATAATTATCCGGTGCAACACCTTTTATGGCGACTTCTCCTATTTGAACATCAGGAGATTGAATAAACTTTTCATGGTTGAAATCAGGCTCTACATATTTAGGCATCTCAAACATAACCTTACTCCTTTTACTTAAATTTAATTTTAAATACAAAAAAGCCTCATCTCTCTGAAGAGACGAGACTGACCCGCGGTACCACTCTTTTTAGTCCTTTCGGACTCCCTTTAACAAACCATAACGCGGTTTGTATACGAAGCGACAAAAAACAGAGCGGGTTCAAAACTTCAGTCTGCAAACTTTCCACCATACTGTTTACTCTCTATAAGACTTACATTTTTACTATTCCCTGCAGTCACTCAGATGTCTGCTATATTAATTATATTTTATATACAAATACATTATTAGTCAAACAGTTTATCATGAAATCTCTCTTTAAGGTCAAAACTTTCAATCAATTTTATTTTTTCCGATCTGGAAATTTTTTTGATTTCTCTTTCCCGTTTTAAAGCATCCGACTTATGTTCAAATTCTTCATAATATTTTAATACAACCGGTATTCGGCCCCGTGTATATTTTGCACCTTTTCCATTATTATGCTTTTTGATCCTATTTACTAAATCCGTTGTCCATCCGGTATAAAGACTACCTCTTTTACATTGGACGATATAAACATAATGCATTTATTTTAATCTCCCAAGGTCTATTTTCTTTCAAAAAAAACAATGCCTTCATGGTCGGTGATTTTTTTCAATTCTTCCTGTTTGATTTTATGGGCTTGCACCATATTAAATCCTGCAGGTGTATAAAGTTCATCAATATCATCCATTATCTCATACCATTCGTCATGATATATTTCTTCGCCGAATACACAGAATTCCATATCGTCATAGGGGTCAAACTCCCCCCGTGCCCGGGCACCAAATATAAGCACCTTCTCTATATGATAATATTTAGCAAAAATATGAAGCAATTCTTCCGTTAATTCTTTGCTCAAACCAAATCCGCTTTGGCTCATAACATCCTCTCCCACAGCATTTTCGTTCACAACTTGCCGGCAACGTCATTATATCTTAATCTCTTTATAAATACAAATCCAACATATATTGGACTTTTTATTTACTTCACTTTTATACTTTGAACAAATTCAGCATTGACAAGCTCGACTCCATTTTTAGTTTCAACCTCGATCCAATTCTCGTGAACATGAATGATTTTTCCTGTAACGCTGGTTCCAAATGAACCGCCGGATATCTTACAATTCTTTCCGATATATTTTTTGATCAACTCATTTATCATAAACTTCAGCCTCCACTTTTTCTTATTTTTCAGCATAATAACCTTTTGCGTAAAATGCTGTTGAGGTAAAATAACAAATAATAGTATGAATACAGGTATATATACAGCAATCCATGTTCCGGAATCCATCGATTTTCACTCCTAACATTATGTTCTATCAGCTAATCTTTTGTTAAAAAGTATCTTGCCAAGATAAATCCCAAAATCAATATGAATCCAATAAAAAAGTTCAATAAAAACAACTCTGCCGTTCCCGTACCTGAACTCCAATTTTTATCGGCAATATCCGCCCTTTTGTAATCCTCTGTAATTTCTTGCCCTTCCTTATTCAACAAAGCAGTATGAAAAGGATCAAAGAAATACTCAGCTCGTGCATCTTCATTTCCGCTCAATAAATCCAGCAGGGCTGATTTCTTGTAAACCTCCAGGAATTGACTGTTCTTTATATCATAGGTAATCCTTTGCTCTTTATCATTACTTTCAAACCCTGTTATAAATCTAAGCCCAAAGGCTGCAATACTACTGTCTATGTTATGGCCTCCTATGGCATAATATGTCCCTTTCCCTGTTTCAAATTCATAAGATTTTACAACAGCTGAATAATCACTGGGTGAAAAATTTGCTCTTATCAGCCTGTATTTTTGATTCACCCCTTTTAATAATCTTGCAAATCCATATACCGCAGGGTTTGATCTGTCCTTGAAAAAAACGATCAACACCCCGTCTGCTTCCTTCGTCTCAAGGACATATGCATCTGCAGAATACCTGCCATGGGACGTATAATCCGTAATGGCGGCCGATAGCTCCTCCTTATTGTTGGAATATTTATATTCCGAACCGTAAACCAAAAAAGAAAGCACAACAGACAAAATAACACAAGTAAAAGCCGCTGCGGCTCTTGATCTTTTCAGCCGCTTTATGTTTTTTAAACTGTCAATGATCCCTTTCCGGCTTTCCATTTTTTCACGCTTAAACAGAAGCAGGCTACGGCATTGTTCACAGGAAGCGATGTGTTCTTCAATGAAATCGTTTGTCCTTTTACCTGTTTTTTTATCTATATAACTTGTCAGCAGATCCTCTACGATACCGCAGTGGTCTTCTTTATTCATAAACCTGCCTCCTTTGTCGGAACTATCGTGTCATGCATATCGATGGTACACACTAAAATTATACCTTTTAAATCCAGATTATACTACCCCCTTCTGCATCCATTTAATGTTATAACATTTAAATGAGTATGAAGGGGGTTTGCCGGTTATTGCTCTATATCAAAATTATAAATCTTCTGATCATATCACTCCTGTATCAAAGCTTAACGCTTCGCATACCTCCTCTGCCGAAGCATATCTCAGTACATTTTCAACTTTTTTTTCCATTTCCTTTTTAGATAAATTAGATAATATCCATCTTGCTTTCAATATGGTACCGGGACTCATACTGAATTCATCCAGCCCCATGCCGATTAGTATAGGAATCAGCCTTGGGTCTCCTGCCGCTTCACCACACATGCCTACCCATATCCCTTCCCTATGCCCGTTGTCTATGACCTGTTTTATCAACCGAAGCAGTGCCGGATGAAACTGGGTGTAAAGATGTGCAATATCTTTGTTTCCTCTGTCTACCGCTGTTATATATTGAATAAGATCATTGGTCCCTATGCTGAAAAAATCAACTTCCTTAGCAAAAACATCCGATAATATGGCTGCGGCAGGAACTTCTATCATCATGCCAACTTCCATATCAGGGTTAAAAACCTGACTTCTCTGATTTAAGTCCTCTTTTATTTCATTTAATAATGCTTTTGCCTTTCTTAACTCTTCGATACATGAAATCATAGGGAACATAATTTTTATATTACCATAAGCGCCGGCCCTCAATAAAGCTCTTAACTGACTTTTAAAAAAATCCGGTCTGTCAAGACAAAGTCTTATTGCCCGATATCCTAAAAACGGATTCATTTCATCCGGCATTGGCATATAGGAAAGCGCCTTGTCTCCTCCTATATCAAGAGTTCTTATGACCACCGGTTTTCCTTCCATTTTCTGCGCTGTTTCTTTATATACTTTGAATTGCTCTTCCTCTGAAGGAAGTCTGTCCCTGTTCATATAGAGAAATTCTGTTCTGAAAAGCCCGATCCCTTCACCATCATTTCTCAATACAGCAGGGAGTTCTTCCGGTGTACCTATATTTGCAGATAACTCAACCTTATAGCCGTCTTTTGTCCTGCTCTCTCTTCCTTTTAAATCTGCATACATGGTCTTTAAAGTTCTGAGCATTTTTCTTTTTTTCATGTATTCTTTAATGATATCCTTATCCGGTTTAATAAAAACATGACCTTCATCCCCATCCATGAGAATTTCGTCTCCGGTCCTTAACTGTTCAGTAATATTCCCTAGTCCGACTACAGCAGGTATCTCAAGTGTCCTGGCCATAATTGCAACATGAGATGCAGCACCGCCGTCATCTGTCAGAATCCCTATTATTTTTTCCTTATCCATTTGAACCGTATCTGAAGGACTTAAATCCTTCGCTGCAATTACAGCCTTCTCTTCTATAACCAATAAATCTTTTTTTTCCATACCCGTCAGATTCCTGATAATTCTGTCCGTTACGTCTTTTATATCAGCTGCACGTTCCCGCATATAGGCGTTATCCATATTTTTAAACATTTCCAAATATATATCTCTGACTGTCTTCAATGCATATTCCGCAGACATTTTCTCTTCATTTATTTTTATTTTAACCTGCCGGATCAGCTCAGGATCTTCTATTATCATAATATGGGCTTCAAATATAGCAGCTTCTTTATCCCCTATTTCCCTTTTAACTTTTGTAAAAATATTATCTAACTCAGTTGTGCTTTTATTTAAGGCTCTTTCTAAACGAGATATTTCTGCATTCGTATTTTCTGTTTTATTGTTCGCCAGCATTGGCTGCCAATCCTTAATTACAAAAACTTTACCTTTTTCAATTCCCGGTGATGCTCCGATCCCTTTCATGTTTCGTTCTCCTGTTCGCCAAAATTATTATCAACCAAAGCTTGAAGGGCTTTGACGGCTTCTTTTTCATCTTCCCCTTCTGCCTGGATTATAAATTTTGAACCTTCTTCTACCCCAGAGCTTAATATGGACATAATACTTTTGGCATTATAACGGATATCATCTTTGAGGATATGTATCTCTGATTTATAACGATTGGCTTCACGTACAAACTGACTTGCAGGCCTGGCGTGAAGCCCTGCTTCATTTTTCAAGACCACTTCAATTTTTTGCATCTGTATCAATCCCTCCCATGACTACAATACGTAATGATATAACGCTTTAGCGACCCCGGATCGGTTATTTGTATCGGTTACAGCATCACTGACATCTTTTATTTCTTCATAAGCATTGCCCATTGCAATACCCATACCTGCATACCGGATCATTTCCATATCATTATCGCTGTCACCTATAGCCAATACTTCTTTTGCATCAATGCCATATTCTTCTGCAATGGCCCGGATAGCTGTTCCTTTATTGACTGTTCTGTCAAAAACCTCTATATAATCGTACCCTGTCCTGATACAGTTCAATTTTTCATGATCAACAACTTTTTTTATACTTTCTATCGTCATATTATCATGCGTTATAAATAATACTTTGCTTACATTTTTTATCGATTCTATATCAGGAATTACTTTCACATTAAGATTGCACATGATTTCCATTTCTTTTATTGCTGCATGATGCTTTTCCGAATAATAGCTGGTGCTGTCAAAGACCATTACCGGGATCCTTCTTTTTTTTCCATTCCTGATTACCTGCCGGTAATACTCTGCCGGCAATAATTTTTCCCTGAATACGGAGTGGTCCGCAGAATTGATAATAGCCGCCCCGTTCAAAGTAATCTGTTCATTTTCCAGTTCAAGTAATTCTATATATTTCCGTATCGATCTATATAGCCTTCCGGTAGCCAATACAATTTTAATACCTTTCTTTTTGCATTCCCTGATTGCTTCGATGGTATCCTGATCCACTTCATGCTGACTATTGAGCAATGTTCCATCCAAATCTATTCCTACTAATTTGTAATTCATTTATAAATCCCCACTTTACAAAACAGCCCCCTTCTTGATGACTTTATGAACTTGAATATCCTCATCTATTAGGATCATATCCGCATCCTTACCTATTTCAATACTTCCTTTTATGTCATGTATTTTTATTGCTTTCGCAGGGTTTAATGTGGCCATCCTGACCGCATCCTGCAGCTGCACGCCTACAATATGTATCATATTGTAAACTGCTTTTCTGAGAGTAAGAGTAGACCCGGCCAAAGTACCGTCTTTCAGCCTTGCTTCTTCATTTTTCACAAATACTTCTTGACCGCCTAACTGGTATTTCCCATCTTCTAAACCCGCTGCCATCATAGCATCCGAAATAAGAATGATTCCCTCAACACCTTTCATTTTCACTGCTACCTTCATTGCAGCCGGATGTATATGTATCCCGTCACATATCATTTCACACCTGACTCTTTCATCCGTAAGCACTGCCCCCACCACACCCGGTTCACGGTGTGAAAAACTTCTCATTCCATTGTATAGATGTGTGGCTTGTGCCGCTCCGGCATGTATGGCCTTCAATGCCGCTTCATAATCCGCATTTGTGTGGCCCATGGAAACCGTAATGTTTTCAGATTTAAGATACCGAATTGCCTGATAACTATTTAAGAGTTCAGGTGCCAATGCAACTACTCTAATATTGTGATTCGATATTTCTATAAGATCTTTCAATTCATCCACATCCGGATTTTTTATATACTTTTCAGGCTGTGCACCTTTCTTTTCCCTGGAAAAATACGGCCCTTCAATATATAATCCCAAAACCTGAGCCTGGCCGGATTTATCTGCCTGCATATAATCCGCAACATTTTTTACGGCTTTTTTTGTTGATTCGGGTGATGCCGTCATTGTTGCAGCTAAAAACCCGGTAACCCCATTTCGGATATGAAATCCCGCCATGGAATCCAGCGCTTCAAATGTAGATTCCATTGTATCATGGCCGAAACAGCCGTGATTATGGATATCAATAAAACCCGGCGTAAGATATTTCCCCTTTGCATCTATTTTCTGATCAAAATTGCCCTCTTTCAGATTGCTTTTGAAGATATCGATAATTTTACCGTTTTTAACCGTAACAGAATGGTTTTCCAGTATCTCAAAAGGTGTGACCACTTTGGCATTCTTTATATGTAACAACATTTTTACCTCCTTTCTCATAACCACTGTTTTTCCTGATTTGTAAATCTCGGATATTCTCGCCTCTCGTTGAGGCAGGCTTATTATACAGACTCGCTGCCTCTTCATCCAGTATGACCGTTACACGGTTATGAAGTAATAAAGAAGATGCAGGTATACTGGTTGTAGTCCTGCCTTCCGTCAGTATTTTGGCGATTATGGACGCTTTGCTCCGCCCGCTTGCTAAAAGCATTATTTTTTTTGACCGCATGATACTCCCCAGCCCCATGGTGATTGCTTTATCAGGCACATCCTCCGGCGAGTTGAAAAACCTGGAATTGGCTTTAATGGTACTTTTACTGAGTTTTGACAGATGCGTCAAAACCTTAAGTTCGCGATCGGGTTCGTTGAATCCGATGTGTCCGTTTTCTCCTATTCCTAATAACTGAAAATCGATACCCCCATGATCTTTAATTTGTTCATCATACATAATACAAAATTTTTCTACGTCTTGAGCTTTACCGTCAGGAATGTGTATATTTTCCGGACGGATATTGATATGATCGAATAGATGATGCTGCATATAGTAATGATAGCTCTGTTTATTGGAAGGCGCAATATCATAATATTCATCCAGATTAAAAGTAATGACCTGAGAAAAATCCAATCCTTCTTCTTTATGCAATCTGACAAGTTCTTTATAAGTTCCCATCGGTGTACTTCCGGTAGCAAGCCCTAATACAATATCCGGTTTTTGATTGATTTCATCTGCAATTATTCTTGCGGCTCTCTTGCTTAATTGGCAGTAATCCTTTTCTATATAAATCTGCAATTCTAATCCTCCTTCAATAATGTGCAAAAAGAAAGCATGAACCCATACAAGTATCTTTGTAACGGTTCATGCCTGTATATCAGTAGCACACCTAATCATTACTCAATGTAATCATTAATATATCCTGCCCTGCCGTAATTGCACCATATTGTAATACTTGCATTTTTCTTACTTTGCTCCCATTGGTTATAATTATGGGAGATATGGTGGACTCTGCATTTTCACGGATATAATCCCAATCAACTCTCATCAGCCGATCTCCGACACAGACAGCCTGCCCTTTCTCAACCAAAGGCATAAATCCTTTGCCTTTAAGTTTGACGGTTTCAATACCCAAGTGAATCAGCACTTCTATTCCTTCATTTGTCTTGATACCCAAAGCATGACAGGTCGGAAATATTTGAACGATTTTTCCTTCCACCGGTGAAGTAACCCACTCACCTCTGGGGTTGATGGCAATACCGTCTCCAACCATTTTCTGGGCAAAAACTTTGTCCGGAACCTGCTCCAACTGTATGATTTGTCCATCAAATGGTGCTTTGATCCATAATTTCTTTGTAGTTGTATGTTTTAAAAAGTTAAACATAAGCTCATCCTTTTACGTTATGCTTGTATTTTCTGACTGTATCTGTTACATATGCTTGACTCTGCCTGCATATTTTTCATACAAGTCATCATTATTATAACCATCCACATTCTGGCTTGTGAATACTGGCAGCTTATAATTTTCTTCGTTGAGCATCTTCAAAGTTTCTGCAACAATACTATTGACAATCACAGCCCCTGCAACAGTAGATCCGGGTCCGGATCTTACACCATCGAAATCCAACAGGCTGTCGCCTTCAGTAACACAATTATCTAAAACGATATCTGCTATCTCAAAAAGCCTTTTTCCTGAAGGATGACGAGATGCACATGCTTTTGAGTGACACATAGATGTGATGGCAATCAACGTAAGGCCTTCTTTTTTAGCTTTCATAGCCATTTCTACAGGGACCGCGTTTCTTCCTGAATTTGATATAATAATCATTACATCTTCTTTGTTAATGTTATACTGATTCCAGATGATTTCTGCCAAACCGCTCAAGCGTTCCATTTCACTGCCCTTTCGGGCACCTGCTGCCGTAGTAATGGTATCGTCCAGCATCGCATTTATATTGGCCAACCCCCCGGCTCTTACAAACATCTCAATACCGATCATATGAGAATGTCCGGTGCCAAATACGTGAATCATCTTGTCTTCTTTTATTTTCGATGCAAATATACTCGATACCTTTACAATTTTATCATATTGTGTCTCTTTTATTATAGAAATTAAGCCCTGTATTTTTTCTATATATTTCTCTGCTGACATATACAACTCCTTATTTTACTTTACTTTTTTTCAGTTCATTGTTAATGCTGTTTGCAATAAAGTCTGCCTTTGTTCCTACAACGACCTGAATATTATTCTTTACTTTCAAAACACAGGTCGCGCCTATACCCTTCAATCCCTTTTCATTGATCAGGGATACATCCTTTACCTGCAGCCTCAGACGCGTAATACATGCTTCTGCAGTATCAAAATTATCGGATCCTCCCAGATACTCTATGAATTTGAGTATGGTGGCATCATCATCCACATCCGTGATTTCTGTTTCTTCTTCAGGCGTACAATCTATTTTTTCTCTTCCGGGAGTAGGCAGATCAAATTTTATAATTACAAATTTAAACACAAAATAATAGATAACGGCATAAACCACACCGATGGGAATGATCATCCACGGTTTAGTTGCCAATCCCCAATTCAAAACATAATCGATGAGGCCTGCCGAAAAACCAAACCCATGTTTGACACCTAACAGATAAGTAACAGCTAATGCAGATCCCTGCAAAAGTGCATGTATCAAGTATAAAAACGGGGCAACAAAGCAAAAGCTGAATAATAAAGGTTCCCCTATACCTGTCAGGAAAAAGGTCAGTCCTGCACTGAAAAGTATTCCGCCAACAAGGGGTTTCTGTTCCTTTTTAGCAGTATGAAATAATGCTAAGGCAACGGCAGGCATACCAAACATAAATACCGGATAAAACCCTGCCATAAAAGGTCCTGCACTGGGGTCTCCAGCAAAAAACCGGAAAAGATCTCCGGTTACAACAGCGCCCTCCGGATTTGTAAAGTTTCCGAATATGAACCATACCAGTGTATTCAGAACATGGTGCAGCCCGAAAGGAAGCAGCAATGAATTACAGGTCCCGTAAACTCCTACGCCGACAGCACCTGCATTGATCAGCCATTCTCCAAAACTGTAAATTACATTTTGTATAGGTGGCCATACAAACCCGAAAATCAGTGCCAAAATAATGGAGCACAAGCCTGTAATAATAGGTACAAATCGTTTTCCGCCGAAAAACCCTAAAAACTCAGGTACTTTTTTGTCATGGTATTTATTATACAAAACCCCGGCTAAATAACCTGCAATGATACCGGCCAATACCCCCATATTAATGTCCGGGTTTATGGTCTGGGCTCCTTTGATCAGAACAAAATAACCTACAGCACCTGAAAGCGCAGCGGCTCCGGCTCCGTCAAAAGAAATACCGATTGCAACCCCAATTGCAAACAGCAATGCCAAATTATCAAAAATAGCGCCTCCCGAATTGGTTATGAAAGGAATATTGAATACATCTTCAGCACCCAGCCTCAGCAGCAGTGCAGCTGCCGGCAATACAGCAATGGGCAGCATCAAAGCTTTTCCTATTCTTTGCAATTGTGCAAATAACTTTGTCATTCTATTTCCTCCTTTAATATGGAATTAAATTGTTATTATGCCAATTAGCAGATGGCCATCTTGCTAATAATGAACTCTTCCATTTATAAAAAAAATAAGCTTATAAGATATATAAAATATCTTGTAAGCTTATGCCTGATATGACTCAGTAACACGCTTTCTATTTTATTTAAATTGACGCATATTTTTCAGTTTGAATACATGTTTTTAAGCCTTTGTATATGAATGGTGATATAACTGATTTCATTTTCATCTATTTCCACATCCAGGCTTTTTTCTATCCATTTTCCGACTTTTTCCGCCAACCGGTATGATTCTTTAAGTTCATTTCTGATTTTATCAAGAAATAATTTTTTCTCTGTTTTGCCCTTCTGTATTCTTTCTATTGCAAACCTGAGATGGTTGATCAATCTCAAATAGCTTAATTCTGTTCTCTCAAGCTTAATATGTAATTCATCCTCTATCAGTTTTACCAGTTCAGAGATTAAAGATGTGGACCGGACCGTATCGCTCACGCTCCTGTTTTGTCTGGCTGCATGAATATGCAATGCGATAAACCCGATTTCGGAATCCGGAAGCATGACATTCAGTTTTTCTTCTATCATTTCCGCTCCTTTTATTCCTATCCGGTATTCCTCGGCATATAATAACTTAATCTCATTCAGAAAAGGATTATTGATATCCATATTGGTTTTTAACCGGTCTATAGCAAACCCGATATGATCAGTCAATGCGATATGGATATGTGGATTCAGCCTTCCGAACTTTTCTTCTGCTGCAGCTATTATTTCCTCGCTTGCACCCATTACATCCGCATCCAATTGATTAATAAGGGTGTGGAACTCTTTTTTAATATCACTGTCGTAGGCAGCAAATGTCTTCTCTATATCCGATGAAGTCATTTTTACCACTGCGCCTTGCTTCTTTGCATAGCCGATGCCTTTTCCGATGATGATAAGTTCCTGATTGGCAGCAATATCCTCGGCTAATATTACATTGTTATTGAATACTTTTATGACCTTGTATTTTTTATCATGCGACATATAAAGCCCCCTTGATAAAAAAACCAAGGAAAATAATCTTTCCTTGGTTAATGCCTGCTTTCAGTAACACACCTATAAAAATAATTTCTTTTTATTCCCTTTTTCATCTAAAGAATATTATATTTTTTTTATTATGTCAATGATTTTTTTAAATATCCGTTTCAATGGTTCTGCGCATCCCATCCCAAAACACAATGCCTGAAATAGATGCACCAATAAGTTTTTCTTTTTCCATAATGATTTCCGTACGGATAAACTGCCCGGACGGCTGTAACAATTCCAGCGACTGTCCGGATTTATTTTGAATGCTTTTCAAAATTCCGACAGCCACCGACCCGCTGCCGCATGCGGTCTCATAAAATGTGGTATCGATAGATTTTACCCATACCACCGGATGTATTTTAAGCCCCTGGTTCGCTTTCTCCAGGAGCATGACCCCTATGGCTTCTGTTTCATCTATCTTAAAGCGGTTTATGACCTTTAAAGCATTTTCTTTGATATTCTCAGGAATTTCTAAATATTTCCCTGAAATATTTTCATCCACAATAATATGAGTAATCCCGTCCATCTTTATCTGATAGATCCCCTGCTCCATAAAAGTAACTGCATCATTTCCCGTATAAATCGGGATATGGGACCATACATTTTCTGCCTTATCAATTCCGGCTTTTATTAAATGCTCCGTTCCCGATACCTCTATATCGATTTCTCCGCTTTTGCCTTTAAGGTAATAAAAAGCAGCGCATCGCGTAGCATTGCCGCAGAACTCTCCTCCGGCCATGATCAACCTGCATCCGCCGTCCTTCTCTACAAATCCCACCTGTTCCACATTGGAATGCCTCTCCATGATGGCATCATTGATCATCTTTTTCTCTTTTCGGCTGAAACGGGTACCTTCTACCAGTGCGGTATCATTTCCGCAGGGGCTGTATATATAGTAATAAACCTTCTTACCCATAACTTATTTCCTTTCAGAAGATCAGATACATTCTTTTATTCTTTCATGCAGTTTTCTCAGCAATAGGATGTCCTTCTCCTTAATGCCTTTATATATATCAAAAGCTGTTTTTTCATTATAAACATCGCTGTCAGATTTCTATGCTTAAGCATCTCTATCCAACCTTCCCCATCTATTATCAGCTCTGTTTTGAAGGCAGATTTTATTATGCTTTTAGGACTTGCTATTCCAGGTATCCCTGAATTCTCCAAATAATCTCTCATTAATTTCCACGCAAGTTCAAATGTAAATTCAAATCTTCGAATGGTTGCATCAATAATAATATCATCATCAATCTCTTTAGTCAGAGCTTCTTCTAATCTGCTTAAAGCATTTTCAAAACTTTCTAATCTTTCAATTATCCTTTTCTCTGACATAAATATCCACTCCATTCTTTTGTATATTCTTTTCAAGTGTTTCTTTGTCTATTTTATGATTAAAAGAATATCAAAACTCAAGGGGGCATACAGCTCGTCAACCTCGTCTATGATACGATACCATATGCTATCGTCTATCTTCTCTCCTGATATACATATATCCATATCTGAATTGTATTTATAATTTTCCAATGCTCTGGATTCCGAAAACCTTTACTTTTTCTATTTCAGGATATTTTAAAAAAATATGTATCAAATCATTCAGTAAATCCTTACTTATTCCCAATTTTTCATGAATCGACATATGCCTACCCCTTTGCATTCTTAATTCTCATTAAAACTATATGAACATTATACCCCCTGCTTTAACTATTATCAATGTTTCAATCCACGCACCCGTATGGGGTGCGACGATATTCTTAATAGACAATGGATTTATCTTGAGTTTCAATCCTTGTTATTCTGGATATTTTACGCCCACGAGCTACTCCATAACAACATTTACATTCCACTATGGCTAAATTCCAAACGTTTGCCTCCCTCGTTGATAAAATCTTCTATACTTTATTTACATTCCACTATGGCTAAATTCCAAACATATGCCATCATTTAAGCAGACTCTTTTTTTTATTTGATTTACATTCCACTATGGCTAAATTCCAAACGGTTTTGCATAGGTGGGAGATTAGTCCCGGTTTTATTTACATTCCACTATGGCTAAATTCCAAACCGTCGTCACTGTGAAAGACCATGAATTTTATAAATATTTACATTCCACTATGGCTAAATTCCAAACTGAAGAAAAGTTGATAGAACTATTAGAAGCTGAAACCATTTACATTCCACTATGGCTAAATTCCAAACCTAAGGAAATAAAGGATGCGGACTTACAAGAAACGTATTTACATTCCACTATGGCTAAATTCCAAACGTACACTTGGGTGTAGTCTACCATGCACCCATAAAAATTTACATTCCACTATGGCTAAATTCCAAACAAAAGTGCTTGCGTTTTCTTCAATTTTGTTATAAAAATTTACATTCCACTATGGCTAAATTCCAAACAATGTTATGGCAAACATGTTTCAGTTCTGTATCTTTATTTACATTCCACTATGGCTAAATTCCAAACGAAACAAAATGACAAGAATGACAAGAGAAGAAGCAAATTTACATTCCACTATGGCTAAATTCCAAACTAACAAGCTGGTCCAATGCTTGTAGGTGTCATGTATATTTACATTCCACTATGGCTAAATTCCAAACCGCCGCATTGTTGCAGGCACACATTCGCCACTTTAAATTTACATTCCACTATGGCTAAATTCCAAACTTCTCTAAATGCCATATCAATTGCTTTTTCAATGTTATTTACATTCCACTATGGCTAAATTCCAAACGATTATCTCATATTTTGTATCATTTATTTCTGTGATATTTACATTCCACTATGGCTAAATTCCAAACTATCTCAGCACATCAGGAATTGACTTTGTAGGACATATTTACATTCCACTATGGCTAAATTCCAAACGGGACTAATTCGACACGCTCTCACTAACCACCCACATTTACATTCCACTATGGCTAAATTCCAAACGACAATACCATTGTCTATATCGACCCCCTTATATTTATTTACATTCCACTATTGCTAAATTCCAAACTTTTGTCAACTGTTACAGTTGTTTCTGTTAAATGAAATTTACATTCCACTATGGCTAAATTCCAAACTATAAACAAACAATATCAATGAAGTATTTTAAACAAATTTACATTCCACTATGGCTAAATTCCAAACTTTATATGTATTATCCCATAATTCAATTATTTCCATATTTACATTCCACTATGGCTAAATTCCAAACTGCTTGAATCGTGTTATAGTCCCTTCTTCATCCACAATTTACATTCCACTATGGCTAAATTCCAAACCTATAAAAGATAACCTTGAATTTTTATCAATAGATAATTTACATTCCACTATGGCTAAATTCCAAACGTTTCGAAACTCTTTTTCTCCTTCAATTCCTATTCGATTTACATTCCACTATGGCTAAATTCCAAACTTGTCTGGAAACATTAGAGATGATCATAAAATCAGGATTTACATTCCACTATGGCTAAATTCCAAACTAAAAGAAATGAGTAAAGGATAGAAATGAGCCGAAATTTACATTCCACTATGGCTAAATTCCAAACCAATATACAGCTTTAGTTAGCATTGCTGACAAAACTATTTACATTCCACTATGGCTAAATTCCAAACGGGGTGCATTGATTTCTATCTTCTTAACTGCTGTAGATTTACATTCCACTATGGCTAAATTCCAAACAAGCTATCAAAATAAAATTAAAGGAGAATAAAACAAATTTACATTCCACTATGGCTAAATTCCAAACAAGAGGTCAATATGTTATAAGACTACAAAATGATAGATTTACATTCCACTATGGCTAAATTCCAAACAAAAGATTAGATGTTGATGTGCACACCTATATAAAAATTTACATTCCACTATGGCTAAATTCCAAACCAAGGCTAAAATGACTCTCTAACAATCGTCGCTTCAATTTACATTCCACTATGGCTAAATTCCAAACATATTTATCTTTAGTAGCTTTTAACGTTCGTTCTTTATTTACATTCCACTATGGCTAAATTCCAAACAAGCAACAATATAGTAGTTGCAACACTTACAAGGATTATTTACATTCCACTATGGCTAAATTCCAAACCCATGCGAGAAAGAATTCTTTTCCCTCGAATATTGCAATTTACATTCCACTATGGCTAAATTCCAAACAGCAATTCATGTATCAGGGCTTTGTCTTTTTCTTCTATTTACATTCCACTATGGCTAAATTCCAAACGTAAAGCACATGGCAGATATAGAACTAAGAAAAGCACATTTACATTCCACTATGGCTAAATTCCAAACCGTATGTAAGTCATGCATTAATAGGGAGTACCATACATTTACATTCCACTATGGCTAAATTCCAAACGGCTGAAAATGATGAATTCAAAGTTATAAACGATTCATTTACATTCCACTATGGCTAAATTCCAAACGATACTTAAAGAATGGGATCCTGATAATGAATACTCATTTACATTCCACTATGGCTAAATTCCAAACAGAAAATGAATATCTCAAAGAGGATGCCATATTAAATTTACATTCCACTATGGCTAAATTCCAAACTTTAAGAAGTTTAAGAAACGTTACTGCTTTAAGTCAATTTACATTCCACTATGGCTAAATTCCAAACCTTTCTTTATAGTGTCGGGTAAAATATCTTTCAATTATTTACATTCCACTATGGCTAAATTCCAAACTGATTGTTTTATTGTTCCGCCTGTTGCTAGTCCAGGATTTACATTCCACTATGGCTAATTTCCAAACCTGCTTAAACCTATTTTTTGACTAAGCTTATCAATATTTACATTCCACTATGGCTAAATTCCAAACTTATATTTGTTTACTCTTTTATGCCCTTTGTAACAATTTACATTCCACTATGGCTAAATTCCAAACAGGGCTTGAAGGTGATTATAACTATTGTCTAACAAAATTTACATTCCACTATGGCTAAATTCCAAACAAGACAATTGTATGGCAAAATTATGTAACAGAAGATTTACATTCCACTATGGCTAAATTCCAAACGAGGTGAGGTTAGATGACCCGAGAGATTAAATTTAGATTTACATTCCACTATGGCTAAATTCCAAACCAATAACGATTTCTATTTGATAATGAGCCAAGTTTAAATTTACATTCCACTATGGCTAAATTCCAAACGTGAATGGTTTATAGATTAGGGGGTGGTTACTTGAAATTTACATTCCACTATGGCTAAATTCCAAACGAGTAGGCACTTAATCCCCTGAGTGTCTATTTTTAATTTACATTCCACTATGGCTAAATTCCAAACAAAAATGATGAATAGCATTATCACTTCTATGTATAGATTTACATTCCACTATGGCTAAATTCCAAACTCGATAATATGCAAATAGCACAAGAACAATTTATTAATTTACATTCCACTATGGCTAAATTCCAAACGTCTCGATCGTTACAGCCAGTTCTTCGATTGATTGTATTTACATTCCACTATGGCTAAATTCCAAACATTATAGTTTTGGGCGTACGTCTACCTATAAGGTTTATTTACATTCCACTATGGCTAAATTCCAAACCTTGTCTTGGCACAGAGATAGCATTTTTTCTGACTATTTACATTCCACTATGGCTAAATTCCAAACGATAAACAAAGTGATAACTTATCTTTATAAAATATTAATTTACATTCCACTATGGCTAAATTCCAAACAAAATTTTTCAAATGTCATCAAATGACACTTTTTATATTTACATTCCACTATGGCTAAATTCCAAACAGTTAGAAAAGAAAATGCTTGACAAGTGGAAAAGGTATTTACATTCCACTATGGCTAAATTCCAAACATAAAAGGCAAGTACATGAGGGTAAACGGAATAGCATTTACATTCCACTATGGCTAAATTCCAAACTATGCGGTGAAAGATTACAATGCATCAGCATTCAAAATTTACATTCCACTATGGCTAAATTCCAAACAGGTTTTGTCAAAATTATTGAAATAACTGGGCTTAAAAAGTTATTTCTGTCTATGTTGAATATTTTAATTAAAGCGAACTTCTTCATACTCATCAAATTGTAAAACCAGCAGTTTTTACAACCACCTCTGTATCTGTCATAAATAAATGATTTTTGCAGGATTTGATATCGACAGTTACAGAAATTGAGTTGCTTTATCTTCTTCTTTGATAACAAATTCTTTTTCCATCCACTTGGTGTTTCGTCCTTTAAATATTATACATGAATCCTGTCCTTCTCTTAAAAATTTCCTAATTTCTGCTTTTAGTTCAAGAAGTTGTACAGTTGAAAGTTCCCCCTCAAAAACAGAATTCTGAATATGCGTAAGATATTTTTTGCAGGATTTAAATACTTTTCTCAAAACTGCAGACCCTTTTTCATCAAGCTGTATGTCATATACCAATATAAGATACATAGCTTATCCTCATACCTCCTTACCACCAGATTTTAAATCCTTCAAATGCTTTTTCCCCCAATAGATGTTTGATCAGTTTATATAACTCTAATCTGATCAAATGTTTATAGGAAACATCTCTATTAAGGGTTTTATGTTTAATCGTTGTCTGCAAGCGGTTTTCAAAAGCCTGTACGATCTTTTTCATAGCTGAATCTTTCATTTTAAGAAAGTTCATTTCTTGCTCAAAATCGTTCTCATTAATAATATTTTTATTGAATAATGAAAATATAAGCCTATCTGCCAATAATGGTTTGAATATCTCAGATATATCTAAAGACAAAGAAAAACGTTTATTAAAAGGTTCGTGAAGATAGCTGATTGTAGGATTTAATTGAGTCCTATAAATCTCTGAAACAACTTTTGTATATATCATTGAGTTAATAAATGATATAAGTGTATTGACCATATTATCAGGTGGCCTTTTTACTCTTTTGTCAAAATCTACTTCTTGATTAATAATTATATTCCATGCATCATAATACGTTTTCCTTATGTTACCTTCAAAACCCATAAGTTCTTTAACATTCTTTACATATTGTAACGAATTTCTCAGAGCGTAAATTTCCTTCATATATTGTTCAACAGGTTTATCCCGTTCCTTATAATATCTGAGATTTCTGTAAATGTTGTATGCTCCTGTAATAACAAACTCTTGGGCCAGATAAAGCCGTTTTTCATGGTCGGTATAATACTCTACCTGATTTATCAATAAATTGCCTGAGACTTTGCTTTCTCTCGGATAGAAACTTCCTGAATAGAATTCATAATAATTAAAAAAGTGAACACATATTCCTTTTTGTGCCAAAAAATTGATTAGCTTCGTGTTAAATCTCATTTCAGAAAATACATAAATATCATATACTCTCTCTATTGGAATATCACTTTTTATACCATCCTCTTTAATGAGCTGAAGAGTATTGTCCTTTCTTTTTATTTCTCCGTTTGAAAAAATGTAATAAGATTGCTGCAATAAAATCCACCTTCTATCAAATAAAACATAATTCATAATAAGCACAGGCTTTACAAGCTTTCTTTTCAATAACACCAGGCGGCTTGTTTTTTTGTATAATGTCTTCAATCTTTTCTAATCTGCTTTTTATGTTGACTATATCCGCTTCCTCTAAAATAATTTCATGAGTTTGCTTCTTGGTAGGTATAGATAGTATCCCCTTCTGACCATCCATCCCTTTTTCCCGTAAAAGATACAAATAGTATTTTACCTGATTAATTCCCATCTGGATTTCTTTTTCACTCTTTTTCACCTCGTATATAATGCCTTTTCTCAAAAAGTCTATATTGGCAGTATCGTCAATCTGAATATTTTTATCTTCCCGAGCAAAGGTAGTTTCATCAATAAATTTTCCGATCCTTACATTTTCACTTTCCTGTTCCATAGCTATTTTATGTGCAAAAAGCCAGAGCTTTCTGTCACATAAAAAGCTATATGAATACATGGTACCGGTAATTTGCATTTTAAATCATCCCTACTCCAACTATGACTTTATCTATATATATGTACCCTGTCGCCTTATTTCTTTTTTTATCATATTCATATGTGCCAGGAGCAACATAAATTTGACTGCCTGTATAAATTATTTCTGTCATTGTACTCTTCTTTTTATCCCTTAAATAGTCATTATCAGATAAGCTTAAATTAATGGTATATTGCATAATTTCATTTTTCAATCTATGTTTCTCTTCTTGTGGTGTCGTATTGCTTTGCAGGATACTTTGCCACTTGCTAATTTTACCATCTTGAATTAACTCTTCATAAACCGTTTCCGGTATAATACTGATTGAATGAATGTTCCTGAATTGATATAAGGCGTCTGTTTTGTTTAGCTGATACATTCTAAGATTTAATAAATGATTGATTTTATTTTCCACGGAATGATAATATTTAGATTCTAAGATATTTGGGTTAGAGGCAGAATCATAAACTTTGTTAATAAGTTCCTGCTTATCATCCTTCATGTCACTTTCTTCCAATAACTGACCATCAAAATCTTTTAATGCTTCTAATGAAAATTCATATATTTCTCTGTCTATGATTGTTCCTTTTCCATTTTTATTGTCAATTATATATATGTTGGGCAAAACACCATCATATTCTCTATTTCTGTAAATACGTCCCATTCTTTGAAGCAATGAATCTATGGAACACATTTCTGTGTATAACACATCAAAGTCAATATCCAAGCTTGCTTCTACAATTTGAGTTGATATCCAAATGCCTGAATTCACATTTTTATTCCCCTGATTGGGCGCAAATTTTATTATTTCATCTTCAAGTTCTGTTCTATGTTTCTTTATAAATTGGCTATGTAAAAGCCTGACATAAGAAATGTTTTCTTCTCCAAGCTGCTCGTAAATCTCCTGCGCTCTTTTCACTGTATTCGTGATGATCAATACTTTTTTGTTTTGAGCTTTTTTAATAATTGCGTTGTCCGGGAAATCATCAATTATTTTTATTCGATGCCTTCTCTTTACTGCACCATAATAGTTCTTTTTTGGTTTTGGAGCGTCTATTCCGTGCTTATAAAAAAACTCATACAAAACTGGCGGAAATGTAGCCGTAATAATAAGAAATTTTCCTCCTAAGTCCGTTATTCTTTTTAGTGCTACAATTATTGTGGCCACCAAATCAGTGCTATACATTTGAATTTCATCAATAACTAACTTTGAATATGCCAAAGTTGATAAAGCAGCTTCTCCGCCATTATATCGATATACAAATTTAAACAATTGATCGATCGTACATACTGTCAAAGGCTTAGATAACATTTTCGAATTTGTATATGCCATATGTGCTTGAGTATACTCAGCCAAATCATCATTTTTTCTTTCGTCTAAATAGAAAGAAAAAGCATCTCCATGCAATAATCCAACCTTATCATACTGAATTTCCTGCTGAATTCTTTTATATATAGCATTTATGGAAACTTTAAGGGGTAAAGTATAAAAACCTTTATGGTTTCCTAACCAAAATAAAGCAGCCTCTGTTTTTCCTGCTCCTGTAGCGGCAATCACTATCTGGTTATTCCCTGTACAATTTTGTATATCTACTTGCAAGGCTCTTTCTTTTTTATCTGTTCTCATAAAAAAGCTTTTTACTTTTTCATATAGGCCCTTTCCATCTTCATATAAACAATCTTCTTCTAATTGATCTAAATCTCCACTTGCCGCATAATCCATACGATTAAGTAGGCCTTTGATTTTAATGTATTTTTCAACCAAATGCACCTTTACTTCTTTATCAAATCTTACTTCATTTAAGAAATGTGCTTTTTTATCGATAGGAATTGTATTCTTGTTTATAACAACATTTTCTCTTTTGATATCCAGGAAATTTTTTATATAATTTCTTATTTCTTTATTCTCTATTTCCTTTCTATCGTGATGATAATAAATAGATTTAATCAAAATTTCATAGTTTGTCTTACCTATATTATTCTTAACATCTTCCCGTATAAAGCACGGGCTCAAATAGTTATGCGGAATTTCATCAATATTTTTTGCTTCATCTCTTATCGGTGGCATGCCTATAGCTTTTCTTATTCTATTTTGAAATTTAACATCCATTTTTCCAAAATCGTGATAAAGAACAGCCAATTCAAGCAATTTCCATTCCTCATCATTTAATATATTGGGATACTTCTTTTTCATTTCCTCATACTTTTCCAAAACATCCATAGTATGTTCTTCTATGGTTTTAACAGGGTGAGACTTTGCAAAATATTGCTCCATTTTGGACCTTCTTTCTTTTTAATTTTTTCCAATATGGATATATTTTCATCCTTTATACAAGATGTACAATATCACCTTTTGAATCTCTCATAACAGTACTGCCGTATTTTATGGTAGAATTTTTACTGGCATGCCGCACTTTTATCTTTTTGTCCCACTTTCGAAAACCATTTTGATCTTTCGTATATTTTTTATTTAAATAATAATAGGTTCCAACGATTTCTCTGCTGCCATGATAGTTATGGACTTCCATATCAACAGGAATATAAGTATCGTATGTTAGCTCTTCTTCATCCTCAAGTTCTTCTTCAAATAATTGAACTTCCTCTACTTCATCAATTCTCAGTAAGTCCTCCCACCTGCCCAGAGCCAAGTAATTTTTAGGATAAAGCAAACCGTTTTTTATGGCACCCAACATATTTTCATCTTCAGGTTTAACATGCAAAATAAGTTGAACATCTCCTAAAAGCTCAATATTGCCTGCGCCTCTAACAATACCATAACCATTTGCATTTAAAGTGTGCCTGCCTTCTTCAAATTTTGTTGCATTTCCAAATTCATATCGTATATATAAGTCATTAACAACAGCATAATGCAACCCTTGTACACTGACTTCCATATCTACATAATCCTCAAAACCGCAAGCAGCATGAACCATTCCTATTATAGTGGAATAAGGGGGCAAGGGATAACTCTCTTTTATTGCAAAGCTGGTCGGTTTTCTATATGAAGGCATTTGCTGAAAAGCTTTAACTTTAATTGCTTTCATTATAGACCGCCCCAACTCTCTTTCTCAATTCATCAAATAATTCCCCAATACTTATGGAGTTAAGAGTTTCTTTAATAGCCTGATTATTGCTGAATGTATCTTCTAAATAACCAACCATTGTATCTTCTTCAATCCCCTGCATAGATTGCTGAATTTTTTCTATTGATAATGCCTTATTCTTTAAAGTTAATCGATTTTCGAAAAACGGGTTTTTTCTATCATAAAGTCCTCCTATAGCAAACACTGGCGCCAGATTTTCTCTTCTTCCACGTATATCTCTATACAAAAACTCCACTGTCTCTAAAAACTGACTTACACGTTCTGCCTTTTCTGAATTTTCTATTTCTGTTTCTCCATCTACTCCTATTCGATCCAGGTCAATGGTAATGGTATAACTATAAAAAGATTTATGTATCTCGCTTTGTGCAATGGAGTTATTTTCTTGAATACGTTTTGCTAATCCCATATTGGTCAAATAGTCGCTATCAGAATGATAGCTTTCCAATGCTACGGCGTTACTTAGTCTAACTACCGCATTTCTGGTACTGGAAGTCCCTTTACTGTTTTTATCTTCTTTATCCTTTGATGTCGTTTTCATATAACCAAACAAATCAATTTCAGGATTGTCTTTAATGTTTGCTTTAGGGCTAAATTGAATGACTTTCTTGTCTGCACTGCCGGAAGCTTCAACCGGAGTATCGTCCCAATTGAGCTGATTGATCATGTTGTATCTCAAAGCTTGTCTGGAAATATAAGAGTACATGTCGCCGCCTTCTCTGGACAGTTTTTTTAGTGGTGAAATATTTCCGAACCCTTCTCCATAGTTTGCACTTTCTGCTTCAAATATCAATGATAATGTTAGTCCTTTTTTCATTATTTATTCTCTCCTTCACTTTGATTATTTCTATCAGAATTTCCGCTGTTTAAGCCAACGAGAAAAGCATAGCCTGCATCTAAAAATTTATCATTCTCCTTAGATATGTACATAAAAGCTTCCGGCAGTGGTCTGTTCAGTCCAATATATTGCCTCAATACCGTATCCAGAAAATCATGCTGGTTTTGTGTTTTCAGACAATTTAATAATCTAAAGGATAATCCTCTGATTTTCTCTTCATCCATCATAGTTCTCAGTGCCTGTCCGGCATTTTTCATCGTATTCATGCGAATCTCTCCTTTCTTATCAGTTCCACCTTGGATCATCACAATGTGCTGCACAAAGAATATCTTTTTGTGTTCTTTCGCTGCTTCGTAAATAATTTCATACATTAAATCGTAAAGATTTTTTCCTGATAGTATTCTATCTATCACTTCTCTGTATATATTCAGATATATCGTGTTTTTTCCTTCACTTATAGGAAATGATATCCTATACAATTTTTCCAATTGTTCTTTGTTTTTTCTAATTCTACTTAGTATATTTTTAGATAGAATGTTAACCGAATACCTATTGTCTTCTCTTCGGATAACCTGTATGTTGTTTACTTGATATTTTGACGCCAGTATCTTATTTTCCTGGATAAATTGGTTGATAACTTGATAAAGCAAATTACTTTCATTTACCTGTTGCTCGCGCTCTGATTCCATGCCTCTATTGAGCGTTATCAACTGCTCGACGGATTCATTATCGTTGACAAATACTCCGGCAGTCCCTTTCATATGAAAACCTAAGGGCATACATGAATACACTAAATAGCATACAGGGCATAAATAGGTATCGACATTAAATTCCCAATAGTTCGATTGCTTCCTATTAATATCAATTCCCAAGTCATTAATCCAAGACAAGCCACTTCCCTGGCTTTTCTTCATTGGCGTTTCACATTGACAGCAGTTGATGTTCTTTTTTGATTTTTCATCCGATTCCAAACTTACGGCCGGATATGTGAAAGTTTTTTCATATGCATTAAAAAATTCTGATTTGTTATTTTGGCTGTTAAGAAAAGCAACGTTGCCCCAAAATTTGTCAATTTTAGTATAGGTAATATCCTTCAGAATAAAAACATCTTCGTATTTTCGCATATGCTTTAATAACCTTGATAACTTTTCATATTGCTGCTCTTGTTCTTTTTCTTTTTTAATTTTTTTTAGTTCACTAATAAAATCATATTGTTCGCCCCGTTCTTTTATAATGCTGTATGCGGCCTTATAAGATGCTCTTTCCATTTTCCCGGTACTTCCGCTAATATATTTAATTAAGTCTTCCATTGATTTTATATAGTCTCTTTTTTGTTCATATAAGTCTTGTATCATCTCGTATTTTTTAACAATCTCTTTATATATGGTTTCATGACCATATATCTTAATCAAAGCATCTAAATAATTTTGAGTGAAATTCTTTAATATATCCTGATTAAATGTAAGATGGTCTTCTTTTGGAACATACTTGAGATTAGATATATCGCATACTCTAATGAAACCAACTAAACCTGCATTATATAAAGCATCTCCCAGTCTAAGTGTTATTGTATTACCCAATAATCAACACCTCCTTTACTTCATAATTTCGAAACATCCAAAACCTGCTGATTTCCTTGCCCCCATACCTGAAGTATATAAGTGGGTAAGCAATTCAATATTGCCTGTTAATCTGAACTCTCCGACAGAAGACTCAATATTTTGATTATAATGTTTTACAATTACTCTCTTCGCATTCACTGGTTGCATTTTAAAGTTCTTAAGCGTGGACTTCGGAATACTGTTATTTTCAATTTGCATTAAAAGTGTCTTCCTAAGTGCCTTTTCAAATCCCTCACGATCAAATGCATAATATTGATCGTTATTTGTTTCTTTATTATGGTCTCTAACGCATAGCGGTGCCAAAAAAATAACATCAATAGTCTCTCTCGTAATGACTTGCTCTTTTTCAAACCGGATGCTTTCCAAAGTCATAAAATTCCCATACGGCAATGGGTATTTTTTATATTTCTGTTTAAGAAAGGCATTATAAAATGCAACCCCAGCCTCCATATCATCACTACTCCAAACCATATTGATATGGTAGTTTGGTATTATAATGATATCATTTTCAAATCGAGCTTTAGGAAGGTACACCGCAAAGGTAAAGTTTTTTTGTAGAGGAGAATCATAATATTTACTTAACAAAGCAGGATTAAAGCAGCCTAATGCATTTTTAAAATAGCTTAGAAATATGGACCTATACTGTATAGGAATACTGTCCTTTTCTATAGTAAAACTCAATTTAATTCTCACTACCTCACCTCCTTTTAACCTATTTGTTTTTGTTATAATATTATTTTCTAAAAAATCATTATTATTCGTTATTAATTCGCTAAAATTTGTTAATAATAAAATTATTAATACTAACATAATGGAATGTAAATATTTGTTTTTGCTATCTGATATTAATTATGAAATCAAAATATATCCATAATGGATACTCTACCCCCTATCCCGGCAATATCCCTGTAACAAACTAAAATTTATTGTAGATTTTAGTGATTTCTTTGCGTATTTCGTTTTTAATCTTCTCCGGGCTGACGATTTCAACTGAACTGCCCATGCTTAGAAGCCAGCTTTTCAGTTCGGGAGTGTCCTCCATATAGGCCTCAAATGAAATGGACCTGTCGTCATGAAATTCTATGAACTGTTCTTCTCCCCAGATTCTTTCACTAACGATGATTGCCATTGGTGGATGAATCCTAAGTTTGACTTTTATCTTTTCCCCTTTATAAATACCTGTTTTACCTATGTGATCATCAAAATTAAAATCCTTTTCCGGAATAAAATTTTCATCTGTCACTGCATAATTGAGGATTCGATTTAATTTGAAATCCAGGAATTTCTTTCGATATTGGCAGTATGCCATGCAGTACCAGAAACCTTTATAGGTAAAAAGTGCATAAGGATGGATAATTCTCTCGGTTTTACCGGAGGCATTGGAATAATAGAGAATGTTGATTTTTTTCTTTTCTATGATTGCTGCATTTATTTTTAAATACTTTTCTTTTTGCGCTTCAGAATCGTAATTGATGCGCTGTTCTTTTACGATATAAGTTGTATGTTCCGAATTATCATGAACATCAGAAGCAGCAGTAATTTTATGCAAGGCATTTTCAAAACTTTTTCTGAATATATACCTGTCATCGGAGCTCAATAACTCCTGGGCGGATTGGATGGCAGAAAATTCTTCCTCAGTAAGGCTTGGTACTTTCAGAAAGGAGTTTCTGGCTAAAGAATATCCGCCGTATCTTCCAGACTCAATATTGATGAAAATCCGGGCTTTTTCTAATTCATCCCTATAGTGCCTTATCATACGCTCATTGACTTCCAGTTGTTCAGCCAGATCTTTGACTTTCACCTTACAACCTTTAGATTGCAATAAGATAAGCATTTGAATACAATTGCTGAGTTTGCTCAATTCTATTCCCCCTTGAAAACAAAAAAACCGCTAAAATAACAGCTGTTATTTAACGGTTTTAATAATCATTATTTATAGATCCCTTCTTCCCCTTTTTTCTTGTTATAAAAGCTGATCCCTTTGCAAAGTATGTATGCATCCTCCTAATAATCAAATATTAGCACAATATTACAATATTTTCAATGAAATTCCATATATTTAGTATAAATGAAAGAGATTTCCGCGCTCTGCTCGCGATGACAAGAAACACAGGTTCCTATCCTTTACAGTTAAACCGAACAGATGAGTCCTGCCTCAGCAAAGCCATTAATCTATATCCATCAATATATCCAGCATTTTCTGGGTATTGTTCAGAAAAGATTTTGTGATTTCATAATGTTCTGTTTCTTCGTATTGGACAATCTCCATTTTCTCTTTGATTTGATAAATCAAGGTATCCGGGTAAGCCATAAGAATTGGAGAATGGGTAGCGATGATGAATTGAGATCCGGCTTCAACCAGTTCATGCATCCGTGAAATCATTGCCATCTGCCGGGATGGGGATAGTGCGGCTTCAGGTTCATCCAGTATGTATAGGCCCTGCCCGCCGAACCGATTAAGGAATACTTTAAAAAATGATTCTCCGTGAGATTGTTCATGCAAAGAGACACCTCCATATGAATCAATAATCGGTGGACCGCCTCCACCCTCTTTATCTAATATTTCTATATTCGTGGCAAGATTGTAAAAGCTTTCTGCTCTTAGGAAAAAGCCATCCTTTGGTTTTTTTATGCCTTTAACAAGCCTTATCACTGAATAAAGTTCAGAATGCGAAGCTCTGGAAGAAAAATTGAAGTTCTTTGTTCCACCCTCAGGATTAAAACCATATGCTGCTGCAATGGCTTCCAGAATCGTGGACTTTCCCGAGCCGTTTTCTCCGATAATAAAGGTCACTCTGGGATGGAAGTTTAAATGGGATAAATACCGGATAGCCGGCAGGCAAAACGGATATTTCTTGAAAGAATCTATCCTGTCTCTTTGAAGTTCTATACTTCTTAAATACTGATTTTTATCCTGTAATTTCATCATGCATCCCCCAAAAAAATTTCATCTTAATGTCACTTGAAATCAATCAAAATGGATTATCGAATTGCTTCAATCTCATAAAACCGGTTTGAAACTGTGCCTTCTTTCATGATCTGCAAATCCTGTGACTTTAATAGATCCTTAACTTCTTCTCTTTCAAACCTGTGGGATAATGGTGGTCCCATATCTGTTTCTTTTTTCTCCCAGTCCACCACAACCAATTTTCCGCCTGTGCACAAAATGCGCTTAACTTCTAAAATAAAGCGTTCTTTATCAGGGATTTCATGAAGGACAGTACAAAGAAATGCATAAGTTACGGATTGATCAGGCAGCTTCAAGTCATATTCTTCTGTTTTAACTGTTTCTATATTATGGATCTTTTCTTTATTCATACGGTTCTTTACTTCATCGATCATATCATCAGAAATATCCAGCGCATAGACTTTACCTTCCGGCTTTAAGATATCTGCAGCAATAAAGGAGAAATACCCTATGCCGCAGCCTATATCTGCCATGATATCATCTTTTTTTAATCCAGAGTTTTTAAGGATTTGTTCTGCAGGAAGAATTCTTTTTCTCTTTTCAGAAACCAATTTTTTTCTGTTTGCCGAATTAAATTTATGCATTCTTTTCTCCTTGTCGTCATTTTTTATATTATAACAAAAAAGAGCCCTGCACTATACACATAATGCAATACTCTTTTTTGTTTAATAGATCAGTAGACATGTTTTCCTTTGTCCAGAATCATTTTACCATCCAGATACACGGTGGGCTTACGTATGATGCAATCGTAATGAGTGTTGGAGGCCCTTTCACCACCCATGAATTTATTAGTTCCAAAAGCAATGTGTATAGTCCCCCATACCTTTTCATCCACCAATGGATTACCAATCAATTCGGCTTCCGGATTTGTTCCAATTCCGAATTCAGCAATCCCCCAGGCTTCGTCGTCTTTATCTTTGAGGAATTCTTTTAGATCTTCAGCTGATTCTCCTCCTAATATATCTATTATCCTACCATCTTTGACTTTAAGTGTTACCGGATCTTTTACCTGTCCCAGATAGGCGATGACACCATCAATGACTAAAGTTCCCGTACCGGTATTTTCCAATGGTGCAACATACGCTTCACCGGCAGGCAAGTTACCAATACATCCCTTTTCTGTCAATTCCCCTGTATCTGCATAGCATTCTCTTCCGGTAATACTAAAACTGATATCGGTGCCCATATCTGTTTCGACCCGGACATTGTCAGACCCTTTCATAATGTCTGCCAGTTTGACGGATATTTCTTTGATATATTTATAATCTGTATCTAAATATTTCTCAGCAATTTCCTCTGTCATGATGGGCATGGAAGCAACTCTTGCACCATTTTCATTGGCTTTGCCCCGAGCTGCCGTATGGGAGTAAGACATTGTCGTCAGCAAAAACTCGACATCTGCGTCGGCCATTGCCTTAGCCACTATCTCAGGAGGCTCACCTTTCGCCTGAGCCTGACTCTCAACAAGGACCGTATCAAGTCCCAACTCCCGACCGGCCTTTGCAAATGCATAGCCGATTTCCATTTTTTGATCATCTGTAACAATAAGCAGCTTCTCATCTGATTTTGTGCCCAAACAATTAGCAATTAAATTTTTAGCAGCTTCAACGATTTTAGGATTCGTTTTCATTTTCCGTCTCCCTTCTTTGAGATATTTTGATTTTTATTCCTGAGCTTCCATATCTGCAAGATCCTTTTTACCAAATACCATATTCAGCAATAGGTAAAGTATAATTGCCGTAAGTATACTGTCCAATGCCTGGCTGAAAAAGCTGGCAAACAAAGCAATCAAAGTTCCTCCAATCCAGGAAGCCACTCCGCACCAGTTAAAACCAGATATAATAAACCATTTTTCTTTTTTACCTCTGCCAACCAGCCAATAATCTGCAATCAATACACCGGCAATTGGCGGGATAGCAGCAGCCAGTAAATTAAGGAATTCGGAAAAATAAGTCATAACACCTATCATTGCAAGAATTGTCCCCAAGAATCCGCAAACAGCTGTCACAACAGGGCGGCGGGAATCTTTTATGCTGAATAATCTCATAACAGCCAGCCCAGCTGTATATGCATTGCCGGTATTAGTGGTCCATGTAGCAAGTATAAGTACCAGCATACTGATCATGGGATGTCCTGTACTGGCAAATACTTTTGTAATATCATATTCCCCTGCTACTAAACTCATTATTGCTCCAGCTGTGATCATAGCAATGGCAGCAGGCAACACACCGAGGACACAAGACTTGATCGTATCTGCACGTGATTTAGAATAACGTGTGTAGTCCGAACTTATAACAGTTCCTACTGCAAAAAGCCCTATCATAATGGATATGGCACTGAGCATGGGCATCATCTGAGGGGGCTGATAGCCGGTAAGTGCACTCATCCCGAAAGTATTTATGGCATTTACGACACCATATATACAAAGCAAAAGCAAGGTTGGTACTGCAATATAGTTGAGTATCTTCATGAATCTAAAGCCAAATACGGCTGTAGTCAGCATGACGATACCCCAAATCAAAGCACTTAACCAGAAGGGCATTGTCACATTAAAAGCCATTGTCATCAGTTCGCAAAATGCCAGACCGCATGTAGCTGTCTGAACGCCAAACCATCCAAACTGAGCTACTGCTACCACCAGTGATACTATTATTCGTGCACCGCTGTCGCCAAAGGATTTGCTTGCACACATAACCACCGGGTAACCTAAGTCTGCTCCTATCATACCTGTGAGGCACATTATTATACAACATATTGCAAAGCCAATAGCCGCTACTGCAATTGTGGAACCCAGCGTAAGCCCTGAAACCATCATGGCACCTACCATAAGCATTGGAATACAAATCATCGTTCCGATCCAGATAAAAGCAATACCCGTCCAGTGCTGCCGCTCATCTTTTGTTACAGGCTCAAGAGCCTTTTTCTCTATGGCACTGGTTCTTTCCGACATAGATCTATCCTCCTTTTAGAATAGCAGTTTTTAATGACGGTTTTTAAGCGTCTGCAACTGCTTCTTCTATATCCAGTTCCTTTAAATTTGAATAGGTCAAACATGGACCCGTATAGCCAAACATTTGAATATACTGCTTCCAGAAGCTGTATGCATAATCGACACCGCCGTTCCACCACTGTTTCGCAACGGGCATAACAGCAAAAGCAACTTCCATTCCTTCTTCAGTATCTGCATTTGTTAAAGGTGTTCCTGTATTTAAATCATACATGCAAATAATATCCGGTGCTGTCATATACGGTATTTTTTCTTGATGTCCAGGCTGCGTATAATACATAATAAGGTTCTCATTTTGGAAATTAATGGTCCATGTATACCCTGTACTCGGGTCAAATATTTCGGTTGTTCCTAAATCAAATCCACCTTTTTCTTCAATTTTTTTAAGGATGATTTTTCCTCTCCCTAATGCTTTCAGTTCTACGCCTTTAGCCTTTAATGCACTGAAAATATCCCAATACGGATAAGTATTTCTTATGATACTTCCAATGGTTTCAAGCTGCGTTACAGCATAAGGCACCAATTTACCCAGTACTTCATCCTGTCTGACCATCCACCCGGCAATACCTGATACACTACCAAAGGCAACGCAGACATTTCTTCCAAGGTCTTCACACAGAGCTGCATTTTTAGAATCCTGTGTCATAATATAAACAGTATCGTTATTCCCATTTGCCATACCTAATGGAGAGGTATCACACCCGTTGACATTTAATAACAGCGTGGGAAGTGTCGGTACTGCACGACCTGAGCCGTCAGCATCTACATAAGGAAGATTGAGGCTGATGGCATTGAGCATTGGAACAAATGTGTTAAACCCACCGCACTCCAGTGCCATGCAATAAGTAATAGTTCTTGGCGGATCCATTTCGCTTGCTAACTTTTTTAAGGCATTGAATGAATTCACAGCATAAGGTGTAAAATCAATTTTGTCGATCATTGACGGAGCACCCATTCCTGCTGTGATTCCAATATACTTATCAGGGTCCATTTCCTTAGGCTCAATTAAGTTGAGTGTTACCGTATCCGGAAGTTTATCAAGCATCTTTAAACCGTCACTTAAAGATCCTCCGCCTCCTCCTCCAAGTAAAGTTGCACCATTAAGAACATTTGTAATTTCGTTTTTGGTTAATATTCTTGACATTATAATCTCCTCCTTTATATTTTCAGCAGGCACTTGTAAAATATATCCTCTCCTTTCTATTTATTTGTGCCGCACTAAAATCAACATAATTATCAGAAAAAACTAAAAGGTCAGTTGATAGAAATGATTCTTGAAGAAAATTTTGAATAAAAATCTATAAAGATATGACAAAATATTTAAATTAAAATCATAATAGCATCATGCCAAAGATATTAGAATTGTCCAAAAAGATGAAAAAAGAATGGATTATTGTTCAAAAAAACAAAAACCCATCAATATATTATGATGGGTCTCTTACATAGTATCATGTTTTTAGATTAGGAGCCCTTTAATACCCTATATGCTGCCAATGCAATGGAAAGCATCAGGGTAAATGGTTCACAGGTCATCTCTCCGCCTAAAACCGCTTCAATTTTTTTGATCCGGTATTTAATGGAATTCGGATGCAAGTACATGATTTCAGCGGCTTTATTCAAATTCAAATCAGCATCCAACAGAAAGGTAGCCAAAGTCTCAAGCATCATACCGGAATGTGCAGAATCATATTCTTTTAATGGCTCCAGTAATTTTATCAGCTTTTTTTCTTCATCTGACAATTCAAGTAGTGTAAGACAGTGTGCCGCAAATGTGATCTCATGCTTCGACAGGTTTCTCTTGTATGGATATATCTTTTGAGCAGCCTCACTAGCCTTTATTATTTTTTTATATTCATTACTTACCTGCTCATACCCGGACAGATTGAGAGACCATATGGAAACCATAGAAGGATAACAAATATCCTCTATTTTTTTCTGCAAGACAGCCATTGCCCTTGATATCTCGTCATCATTACATTTTGAAGGTTTCATTATAATAATAACAATGTTGTCAGAACTATCAGCTGCCAATGTTCTTAATGGACAATTCCTCAAATGAAGTTTGCAGGTTTCCAGAGTCCTGTTTCTGTCTGCAGGAGTCACTGATCTCAGACATGGCTCCAATACTGCCAATCCATAAACCTCTACCATATCAATTTTTAATTTATTAGACAGTAGATTAATCAGCATATTGTCTTTAAACAAAATAGCCTCAACCAGGCCTGCCTCGACTTCTTCAATTGGATTATACCTCCAAATGCTTGCACAAAGCTTAATGGTCTCATTTATTTGTCCAATGGTGATACTATTGAATTTATTTTTTTGATCAATGATAAAAAGATACATCTGCTTGTTTCTTTCAATCTGAGTAGGTCTGGTATGTACTGTGATATTCTGATCATTGAAATTGATGTTTATTTTGCCATACCGATGTAAAATATACGAATCCTCCCGGATGGACGCTTTTAATTTTTCGTTAATAGCTAAATATATCTGCTCCGGTACATTGGCTATTAGGAGCATATCCAGATTCTGATCGAATATGGCTAACCCGCACTCAAGTTTTTTTGCCATTAAGTTCAAAACATGTTGCAGATTCTGCTGTTCAACCATTCGTACCCGGGAAAACTCAAAAATGATCTCATTTATAAACTGAGTGGCATACATTCTGTCTTGAATAATAAGCTCCATTATAGCACTGATTGTATCTGCATAACTCAGGTCACTTCGCATCAGAGGCATACAAATCAATGGCAATCCCACTTCGTTGGCTGTATCAATAAGATCTTTATGGATTTTTGGAACAATAAGACCAACATAAAACAAAACGATAGCAGCTTCTTTCCCACGCTTGAGCATCCTTATGACGTTACATTGCTTTGAAACATCATCCCGGGCATTAAACAATGCAGTAATCACTATTTCATTTCCTTGCATAAGATCCGCCAACATTTCATTCAAATCTGTTGTTTCTATGACTGAAACAGCTTTGACAACATGATTTAACCCTGATACGCCGCCTACAACCTCTGCTTCCTGAAAAACAGGAAGTTCCAAACAATCGCGAACAGTAACAGTCATCCCACTTCTCCCCCTGAAAATCAATTGAAATTTTTAAAAAAATGGACTTCTATCTTATGCTGAGTACTCAAGAATTGAATATTTAATGAGAATATACTATTAAAGCCTCAGTTCTACAGGTATGTTAACTATAAATAATTTTGAGGTTAGATATACATAATTGAATGGCAATTTAACTTATGATTATATTGTACCATATTTTTCCATAAATATGTCAATTTTTTATTCAAGGAATACCATACTGATATCAAGTGAAATATTCTACTTTCCCATTCTGAAAGTATTTTTCCACTAAAAGTGTCATAAATTGTTTGATTTCTTCACTTTCCTCCTTTTTATAAACATACTTAAACTTTCCATAAGGCCCCCACTTCAACTTTCTTTTTTCATCGTTCATTTCCAGTTTTGTTTTTGGAAATCTGCTGTAGATCAGTTTTTTTGCTGTCTCCGTATATCGATGCTGTATGAGTTCAAAAGAAATAACTCTGTCTTTCTCAGAAACATAACGACTGAGCAGGTACATCATTTCTTCGTATTCCGTCTTCCAGCCGGGATACCTCATGATAGGTGCAACAATAAAGCCTAATGGATATCCTGCATCACACACTTTGCCTGCAGCCCGTATGCGTTCCTCCATGGAAGAAGTATTGTGTTCAAAATCACGAATCACCTTTTCGGTATTGATGCTGAACCGAAAAGTTGTATGCCCATTATGCGGTATATCCAATAAATTATCTATCATATGATATTTCGTAACAAACCGCAGTCTGCCATTTTTATTTTTCCCGAAAAACTCAATGGCAGCTTTAAGGCTGCCTGTCATAGCCTCAAACGGAATGGGATCGGTAATGCTACTGCATTCAAATGTCGTTTTTTTTTCATCATTATCATCAATATGTTTTTGGATGACATGGAAAATATCCTCTATATTGGCAAATATCCTTATATATGGCCTTTCTCCCTGTGTCGTCTGAAGATAACAGTACTCACAAAGGCCGGGGCATGACCTGGTCAGGGAAAACTGAAAATCAGCAGAAGGAGAACACGGTCTGAGTTTTTTCTCTTTACTGAGTGTCAGAAAAATCGTTCTTTTTGAATTCGCATATTTTTCGATAGGGGTATCCCCTTCTATCTTGACTCTATTAGTAAAAGATATTGGGACATTATATTTTTCAAGAAAATTTAAAACACGCTTTCCGGTCTCATATTCAAGACTTGCCGAATCTATAAATGCTTTTTCAGGAATAAATTCTTTCAATATGATCACCTTTATCTTTTTTATTAGTATTTTCTATAAAGGGTATCTCCATTCAAAAAAAAATGCTCACTTTTTTTTTAAATCAAAAGTGAGTCTTTTTTAGCAATATATGATTTTAAATTGAATCTTTTTTATATATTTATCCATTTGCAAGAATATGTCTCATATCTGTATAGATATTTACCATTTCTTGAGCCATATCCCTAATAGTAACTGCATTTACAAGGGAATCCTGTGCATGAACCATTAATAATGAAAGCTCGGTTTTTCTGCCCTTTGATTCTTTTTCCATCAGCTCACACTGTATTTTATGAGCTTCCGAAATGCTTTCCGTAGCCTTCTTGATGCACAGATATGCTTTCTCGTAATCCCCTTTTCTTGCATGTTTTATTGATTCCATGCTTGCACTTTTGGCATCGCTGCTATGCGCTATCAAATGAAATACGACCATTTCCATATCCATTTTACTATCCCCCTTATTAACAATTAAATCCACTAATACCTTAATAATACATTGCAATAATGATGCCAAAATTAGATCGCCACGCATCCGCTCGCGATGACAAAAAAGCAGCTTATCCCTTACTGTTCCCTTAGCCGCAGCTTCAGATAGGTATATATTTCTTTTGGAATATTTACATTACAGCAGGATTCTACACCTTGAAAGCCCGGAGATGAATTTACTTCGCATATTTTAAAATGATCATGGTCAAAAAGCAAATCCACTCCTGCAATATCCAGGCCTAATAGTCTTGTCACTTCTACTGCAAGCCATTCTATTTCCGGCGTAACGGGGTAACTGCTGACAGAACCTCCCAGCGAGTAATTTGCTTTAAAGTCATCACTGTTGGATTTTCTCTCCATACAGGCCACTACACGCCCTCCTACCGTGAAAACTCTCAAATCTTTTCCATAGCTTGTTTCAATGAATTCCTGAATAATAATACTTATCTTGGAATTTGTAATTTCAAGGAGCTGAAACAAATCCTTGCATGATTGTTTGTCTTTAACCAAAAAGACGCCTTTTCCCTGGGAACCTGATAGTGTTTTTATAACTGCGGGAAAACCTATATGCTTTTCTATCAGGTTTATATCTACCGGAAATTTCACCAGCATGGTTTTGGGAACAGGTAAATTGCTCTGGGCTAAAATCTGATGAGTATAAAGCTTGTCCTTTACCGTATCGATACTGTCGGAATTATTGAAACTGGGAACTCCCAGCCTTTCCAGATGTCTGATAACCGCCAGTGCAAAATATGTTGTACCTGCACCCATTCTGGGAAGTACAAAATCCGGTAATGATGTCGGTTTATCATCTACTAATATGCTCTTCCTGTCTTCTTTTGTAACAATCAAATCAATCTGCTCCGGCTTTAAAACATGTAATTCTATAGCGTGTTTTTCAGCCTCTGCAATCAATCTGTTTATTTCGTATAATTCAGGTTTCAGTTCCAGCTCATGGTTCTTATAAATAATCCATCCTAACAAAACATCACGCCCCTATATGTATATTCGAATTTAATTACGGCTTGCCAAAAGCTATTATACGAGCTATTCAGTGTGGTATAACCCGGCCTGAATATAAAAATTCTAAAAAGGATTTTTAATTATTCAGTAAGTCCTAATTATAATAAACTTGCTTTAAATAAACAATTAAAACTCTGTTAAATATTTCGTTAATTTATGACATTTTTCGACTCTTTGACTTCATTTTCAATCAATGCCGCTTATTCATCAATCCTGTATTTGAAAATATTTTTTCCACAAAGTTGCATTCTATTTAAAGATAAATATAATATATTATAATCATTATTATTGGGATTTTATTAAAAATTTCTTGACATTTATGTATGAATGTATATACAATAAGTTAAAATAGCAGAAAAGCTAATTTGGAGGACATCATGGAACGAGTTTTAAGAAAGGAATTTGCATTAAAAGAATACTACTTTTACTTTTGCTGGAGCTTTTATTTTAGCGCCGGCTACTTTTACTGCAAAAAAATATATGATTCCTTTTTTAATGAGTTTCCTTACGCAGTCCTCAATGGTGCTGCATAAAAAATTGTAAAAAATATCAAAATGATGATATATAAGAAGACTCATTAATGAGTCTTTTTTTTATTATCTGATTATTATCTGAGAATTGGAGGATTAAAAATGATTATTGTAATGTGCAAAGACGCCCCGCTGGAAGAAATCGATGCCATAAAAAAAAGACTGATAAAAGAACACGACATCGAAATCCATGAAAGTAAAGGAACAAATTATCACTTGTTAGGCGTTGTGGGAGACACCTCAACCATAGACCCTTCTTCCATTGAAGCCAACCGTATCGTGGAAAAACTCATTAGGGTTCAATCTCCTTATAAAAAAGCCAGTAAAATGTTCCGACCTGATGATTCTGTCATAGATATCGACGGGCATAAACTGGGAGGAAAGCATTTCGGTGTAATTGCAGGCCCCTGCTCCGTCGAAAGCAGAGAATCATTGATGGATTTGGCACGGCAAATCAAGAAGTCCGGAGCGCACTTTTTAAGAGGAGGCGCTTTTAAGCCCCGTACATCCCCCTATAGTTTTCAGGGTTTAGGAGAAGAAGGGATTGAAATTTTAAATGAGGCAAAACGTGAGACCGGCTTACCTATTGTTACGGAAATCATGTCCATCGACAAAATCGACTATTTCAATGAAAACGTGGATATCATCCAGGTAGGTGCAAGAAACATGCAGAACTTCATGCTTCTTAAAGAATTAGGACGTACAGATAAGCCTGTCTTGCTGAAAAGAGGCTTGTCCGCAACAATTGAGGAACTATTAATGGCAGCCGAATACATTATGTCAGGAGGGAATGATAACGTAATCCTCTGTGAAAGAGGTATAAGGACCTTTGAAAAATATACAAGAAATACCTTGGATATCAGTTCTGTTCCTGTCATAAAAAAACTCAGTCATCTTCCCATTATTGTGGACCCCAGCCATGCTTCAGGAGAATGGTGGTTAGTGGAGCCGCTGGCCAAGGCAGCTTTTGCCGTAGGTGCAGATGGTATTATGATTGAGGTCCATCAGGATCCTCAGAATGCCAAAAGCGATGGCCAACAATCCATAAAACCGGATAAACTTGATCACTTAATGGATACTTTAAAATCTTTATCACAGTTTCTGGATAAATCTATTTAATACGGAGGACTTAAAAGTGGAGGAATATGATTTTAATATTAGTATTGTAGGTTTAGGTGTCATTGGAGGCTCTTTTGCTTATAAGCTTAAAAAGCTGGATATCAAAAATGTCTGGGGTATCGATAAAAGCCGCGAGACTTTATTTAAGGCAAAAAAGAATAATATGATCGATGAAGGGTTTACAGAACCGGAATACCCCCTTTCCAATTCGGATGTGGTGGTTCTGGCAATTTATCCGCATGACACCGCAGCTTTTATGTCGAAACACATGTCCATATTAAAACCCGGTACCATTGTCATGGATACTTCAGGAATCAAGCGCGGCATTGTAAAAGAAGTTCAAACCTTTATCCGTAAAGATATCGAGTATATCGGAGGCCACCCTATGGCAGGCAATGAAGGCAAGGGCGTTGATGCTGCTTCCGAAACTCTTTTTGACGGTGCGAACTTTTTATTGACCCCTTCATCAATAAACAGCGAAGCTCATATTCAGAAAATAGAAACTTTGCTAAAAGCGGTGGGATTTGGTAAAATATCCAGAGTATCTCCGGAAAAACACGACAGGATTATCGGCTATACCAGCCAGATGCCGCATCTGATCGCAGCTTCACTCATTAACTGCAATGAAGAAAAGGATGTACTGAGATTTACCGGAAACAGCTTTGGCGAATTTACGCGAATCGCCAAAATGAATGCCCCGCTTTGGGCTCAATTGATCATGGAGAATCGTGACCATTTAATGCCTCTTATGGATGCCTTTATGAATGAAATGGATGAGATACGTAAAGCCCTTTCCTCTCAGGATATAGAGCGTCTAAAAACCATTTTTAACACCTGCACCAAAAAGAAAGAGGAGATGAAATAATATGTTATCGTTAAATATTGATCTACCTGATACTTCTTACCCTATTATTATAGAAAAAGATATCATCAAAAAAATCGGCAAAAAAATATTACCTTATGCCCAAAGAAAAAAAATTGTCATTGTCACAGACAAAAATGTGGATGCACTTTATGGTGATGCGTTAATACAAAATATTGAAAAATCTGGCTTTCAGGTCCATCTGATACGGCTTTATCCCGGAGAAAACAGTAAGTCATTGGGGGTTCTTGAATGTGTTTATAAAGAACTCCTGAACTTTGATATGACAAAAAGCGATTTACTCATTGCTTTCGGTGGTGGCGTCATCGGTGACTTGACAGGTTTCGCTGCTGCTACTTTTCTCAGAGGCATCCCATTTATCCAGATCCCGACTTCTCTGATCGCTCAGGTGGACAGCAGTATAGGAGGAAAAACAGCTGTCAATCTGAAAGAGGGCAAAAATCTTGTCGGCAGTTTCTACCATCCCCGGGCTGTTTTTATCGATCCGCAGCTTCTTCATTCACTGAAACCCAGGTTCTTTTCCGACGGCATGGCTGAAGTCATCAAATACGGATGTATTAAAGACTCAGAACTTTTTTCCAAGTTGGAAACGCTTAATCAGAAGCAGTTGATTTCACATATGGATGAAATCATCCTAAGATGCTGTGAAATCAAAAAGAGAATTGTAGAAGAAGACGAAAAAGATGAAAGCACCAGAATGCTCTTGAACTTCGGCCACACATTCGGGCATGCTGTAGAAAAAATATATCATTATAAAAAATACACCCATGGCGAAGCTGTTGCCGTCGGTATGTATCACATTACCGGCAAAAGTGAAGAAATGGGATATACTCAGAAAGGAACAGCAGAAAGAATAAAAAATCTCCTCATTAAATTCAATTTGCCCTTTAACCTCCCTGATATTGACGAAGCAAGCCTGTCGGAAGCCCTGAGCCCTGACAAAAAATCCAGAGGCAATGACATACATCTTGTTTTATTAAAAGCCATTGGAGAAAGCTTTATACATTTAGCAGATAAAAAGAATTTAAAAGAATTTATTATTAAGGAAGGAGTAAAGGTGTGAATACAGTAACCATAAAGCCAAAGCAATTATCCGGTGAAATACGTATCCCTCCGTCCAAAAGCATCAGCCATCGAGCCATTATCGCTGCAGCGCTTTCTCATGGGACATCTGAAATAACCAATCTCATGACATCCGATGATATTCAGGCCACCATGGAAGGAATGGAGGCTTTAGGTGCTCAGGCCGAAAGAAAAAATTCTTCTCTTGTCATCTGTGGAATCCGGGACAGCAAAGGGAAACCAACCACAATAAACTGCAGGGAATCCGGTTCCACCCTTCGCTTTCTGATTCCCATTGCGGCTGCTATATCCAATGCTTCAGTAACCTTTACAGGATCAAAAAGACTGGGCGAAAGACCTCTGACTCCCTACTATGAACTTTTCAATACGCAGAATTTTCCTTATGAAACAGCTAACGGGAAATTGCCCTTGCAGGTGAAAGGCAGATTGAAATCCGGTGAATTTCTCCTTGCAGGCAACATCAGTTCCCAGTTTATTACCGGCTTGCTGTTTGCTCTCCCTTTATTGAAAGGAGATTCTGTCATTCACATCACTTCTGTACTTGAGTCAAAGGGATATATCGATCTGACCCTGGATGTTCTGGAAAGTTTCGGTATTAAAATCTCAAACAGGGATTATTCAGCCTTTTATATCCCCGGCAGTCAGAAATATATCGGGAGGAATTATCGGATAGAAAGCGATTACTCCCAATCTGCTTTTTGGATCGTCGCAGGACTCATTGGAAACGGATTGATCTTAAAAGGGCTTAATCGGGATTCTCTTCAGGGCGATAAAGTCATATTGGACATTATTTCAAAAATGGGCGGCCGTTATTCTGTTGAACAGGATAAAATGATTGTAAAACCTTCCTGCACAAAAGGAACCATTATTGATGCTTCCCATTGCCCGGATTTAGTACCTGTTTTAGCTGTATTGGGCGCTGTCAGTAAAGGTTCTACGAAAATCGTC
>JAENZQ010000023.1 GCA_016841185.1 Anaerovorax odorimutans | reverse complement strand
CCTATGACCCCCTGCTTGTAAGGCAGGTGCTCTCCCAGCTGAGCTATACGCCCCCGATTTGTAACTAACTTATTTAATGAATAGTAATAAATCAATAATGGTAGCGGCGAGTGGACTTGAACCACCGACCTTTCGGGTATGAACCGAACGCTCTAGCCACCTAAGCTACGCCGCCTTATTGGTTGCGGAGAAGGGATTTGAACCCCTGACCTTCGGGTTATGAGCCCGACGAGCTACCAGCTGCTCCACTCCGCGATGATATGAAATGTTTTCAGCTTAAGCCGCCGCCACATTTGATTCAATATAATACGAGTAGCAAGATTTAAGTCTATTCTCGCAGGCCTTTCTTTTCAAAGTCTCGCTTCTCGCTTTTTATATCGATTGGTTGCGGAGAAGGGATTTGAACCCCTGACCTTCGGGTTATGAGCCCGACGAGCTGCCAGCTGCTCCACTCCGCGTCAATAACAAATGGTGCCGAGGACCGGAATCGAACCGGTACGGTCTTGATGGACCGCAGGATTTTAAGTCCTGTGCGTCTGCCAGTTCCGCCACCCCGGCACGTGGCTCCAAAGGTGGGACTCGAACCCACAGCCTATCGGTTAACAGCCGAGTGCTCCGCCATTGAGCTACTTTGGAACAAAAATTTGCTGCATTGTTTTATAGCGACAATAGAAATTATAATACAAACCATATAGGGTGTCAATATGAAATTTAATGTTTTTTCATTTTATCTGTTGAACACCCTTGTTAAATGCCCGAATATTTAATTCTGCCAATTTTTCCCGTATGTTATTTCTTATGGCTTTCTCCCAATCCAGATCCTGAAGCCTCATCGCTTTTACCAGTGCACCCAATAATACAATATTCATTATTTTAATATTGCCCAATTCTTTTGCAATATTCGGGGCATTAAAAATCATCACATCAACTTTTTCTCTTAATTCCTGAAGAATGCCTGTCGGGTATTGGACCTTTCCTGTCAATATCGGTGCAGAAGGAATCTCATAATCATTCACTACCATTTTGCCGCCTTTTTTTAGATAATCCACCCATCGGATGGCTTCCATTTTTTCAAATGAAACAACAATATCTGCTTCACCTTTCCCGATGATCGGAGAATGCACTTTTGTACCAAATCGAATCTGAGTGGTAACACTTCCTCCCCGTTGTGCCATACCGTGAACTTCTGACATTTTAACATCATATCCGGCTTCAAGAAGTGCCGAAGATAGAATTTTACTGGCTAAAATAGTTCCCTGTCCGCCAACTCCAACTAATAATATATTCTTTACCAAGTTACTCACCCACCTTTTCTATGGCACCAAAAGGACATGCCTGTAAGCAAACAGTACATCCCGTACACATATCCGGATTAATCACCGCTTTTTCAGTAAATGAAATTGCCGGGCATCCTGTTTTTGTGCAAATCTTACAAGAAGTACATTTTTCTTCATTCACTCTGCACAATTTTCTGTTTAAATCAAATTCTTTTACATCTTCCGGAGAGTATTTTTTTAATACGCAAGGCCATTTTGTAATAACTACTGTCGGTTCATTTATTTCAACAGCCTTATTTATAGCTATTCTTGTCTCTTTAAGGTCCATGGGATTTACGATAAAAATGTTTTCTTCTTTTAATCCTACCGCTTTGCATAACTCGGGAATATTCACCTGCGCAGTTTTATCACCCATCAAAGTATATCCCGTACCGGGGTTTTCCTGATGTCCGGTCATTCCGGTAATACGGTTGTCGAGAATGATTGTTGTGCAATTGCCTTTATTATAGACAATATCCATCAACCCTGTGACACCCGAATGGAAAAAAGTAGAATCTCCTATAACAGCAACTGTTTTCGTATCCGAACCAGTTTTTTCAAACACTTTAGCCGCACCATGGCCGGCGCTTATACTTGCCCCCATACAGATACATGTATCCATAGCATTCAGTGGTTCTGCCGAACCTAAAGTATAACAGCCGATGTCGCCTGTAACCATAATATTTTTCTTTTGGGAAAGGGCATAAAACAAGCCTCTGTGAGGACATCCGGCACATAAAGTCGGAGGCCTTCCTACTGCTTTTACGTCTGTTTCGATGGTTTCACTCTCCTGATTCAATAACGCCTTTCGGATAATATCCGGATTTAATTCTCCGTTCAAAGGAATCTTTTCTTTTCCAATACAAGCTATGCCTGCTGCTTTCAGTTGATCTTCAATATATGGATCCAATTCCTCTATTACATAAAGTGTATCCACTTTATTTGCAAACTCTTTTATTTTTTTTATAGGCAGGGGAAAAGTCAATCCTAATTTTAAATATGAAGCATTGCCTCCAAAAACTTCTTTTGCATATTCATATGCAACGCCTGAACTGATGATCCCGATTTCTTTACCATTATATTCTGCGGCATTTAATTCGGTTTCATTACTAAAATCTTTCAGTTTTTTCAGCCTATCCTCCAAAGAAACCCGAAGCACTCTGCCGTTAGCAGGTGTCGCAATATATTTCGGTATATTGCGTGAATAATCTTGTACCGGAATCTCTTCTCGACTGCCTGTTTCAACAACACTCTTACTATGGCAAATCCGAGTTGTCAGTCTCAATAAAACAGGCGTATCAAACTTTTCACTTAACTTTATAGCATGTATGGTAAAATCTTTTGCCTCCTGGCTGTTGGATGGCTCAAGCATAGGAATCTTTGCAAATTTTGCATAGTTTCGATTATCTTGCTCATTCTGAGAACTGTGCATTCCCGGGTCATCTGCCGATACTAATACAAAACCCCCGTTAGTACCGGTGTATGCAAATGTAAATAGCGGATCTGCCGCAACATTTACACCTACATGCTTCATGGCAGCCAAAGAACGGCCTCCGGCAATTGCTGCCCCTACTGCAGCCTCAAAAGCTACTTTTTCATTTGGGGCCCATTCGCAATATATTTCCGATTTATATTGAACAATGTTTTCCAATATTTCTGTACTTGGCGTGCCCGGATAAGCTGATGCAAAAATAATACCTGCTTCATAAGCACCTCTTGCTACTGCTTCATTTCCAGTTAACAATTCTTTCATGCTTTTTCCCCCTTTATAATCGCTTCCTATATCTGATTTTATATCAATTTATATAGATTTCAAAAAAATTTGGAATAAGATTATTTTATATTAATTTCTACATGAGTTCAATGGGTTTTATTTCTGATTTCTTTAAGTTTTTCCATCCAAAGTAAAGCTACTTCATCTTCCGGTGAAATCTTTAAAGCTTTTACCAAGCATTCCTCAGCTTCGTTGATATTTCCGGTATTCATGTAAACCACCGCAAGATTGGATAATATTTCATGATCATTCTTTTTGAGCATCAATGCTTTTTTAAAGTATTTCTCAGCATTGTTAAAGTCATTTACAGATGTGTAACATATCCCCAGTTCATTCATTGTATCTATCTGAGAAGGCTTATTCTGAAGGACTTTTTTAAAGTAATCAATAGCTTTTTCAAACTCTTCCATGTTCCGATAAGCTAAGCCAATAAAAAATAACAGATTCCACCATTGAGGGTACTTCTTTTCCAAAGGTAATAGTATTTCAAGCCCTTTTTCAAACCTTCCACTTAATATATTATTATAACCCTTTTCAAATAATACATGGTTTTCCATCCGTCTTAAATTATTATCTATTTCTTCCTTCTTTTCCTGGTCGTCACTGATTTCCAAATATTTTTTCCATGTAATTTGAGCCTTTTCAAACAATTTCTGATTAAAGTAGAAGAATCCTAAATAATAATAGGAAGCAGGAAATTCCGGAAAAAATTCTGTGATTGTCTCAAAAATCTTTATGGCTTCCGACTTAAAATCTTTTTTCTCCTTTATATCTTTACTCATGTCAAAGATGTCTCTGCAGCATTTCCCGTAATTGTAGAAAGCACTGAGATTATTTTCTTCCATTGAAAGAACAGCTCTGAAATAAATAATAGCATCCAGATATTTCCCCTCTTCCGCCTTCTTTAAGCCATGATAAAGAATATAATCCGTAATCTGTTCATTGGACATAAACAGAAACTTTTGGTATTCATGAATATATTTAAAATCCTTATCTACTCCCATAACATGGATAATTCCTTCAACAAAAGCTTCAAAAGGTATCTGATCCTGATTACCTTCATTTATGTGGTCCGCAATCCTATGAACTGCAACAGGAAGCGGGATATCTTTCAAAAATCCGATATCTTTTTTGGATTGGGTAATATAATTTTCGAGTGTAATAAACACCAGCTGGTCTGTATACTGTTTTAAGTATTTTTTGATTCTGTCCAATGCCTTACCTCCTCTATCTTTTCCATTGCCAAGTAATAAACTGAAGCCAGCCCTTCAATGTTTTTATCGCAGTAGTCAAAAAAACAAAGATTTTTTTCACAGATAATCTTTTTATTTTGTGTTACATATTCATGAATATTGTATTCAAACATTTTGCATCCAAGAAATTTTTTTATCTCCTTTACCTTTAAATGTTGATACTGTGGTATATAAGTGCTTCTAAAATTCTCATTATGAAGTATATCATGAATCTTTGATTTATTGATATCATTAGTTGCGGATTCCGAAGCAGAAATCAACATTCTGTCATAAAGGAGCAATTCACTGAAAACGATTGAGTCTGAAAATCCTTTGTCATAAAAAAACTCTGATATTATTAAATAAAGGGAAATCCTGCTGTGAGAAATATGATGATGCCCTTTCTGCCGCCAGTATTTCGCGAATTCCTCAAAAAAAGAAAATGGATCATGATAATATTTATCCGTTAAAAACTTTAATGTCCCTTTAAATCCGGGACGATTATAATATTTATCCAGGATATCTTCTATCATTTTTAAATTTATCAATTCCAAAGCAGAAATATATTTATTGGAAAGCACTTCATAAGGCGCCTTTTCCTGAAAACAGTAAAAATGATCTGCTGATTCCCGACGTATTCGTGAACCCTTTAAAAGCTTTAAAAAACCTAATTGAAGATTATGAGGTTTTAAAGCAAACACATCATTAAAAGACTTTTTAAAAGTATTGTAATCTTCAAAAGGAAGCCCGGCAATAAGGTCTAAATGCAAATTAATATTATCGAAATCACGGATCATCTGAACATTCCTGCATAGTTCATCAAAATCCGTCTTTCTGCCAACTGCATCAATAGATTCTTTACAAGTGGATTGGACACCTATTTCAAATTGGAACAAGCCTTTTCTTACATCTCTTAATTCTTCAATTATTTCTTGATTCAAAAGATCGCCGTTTATTTCAAGATGAAAGTTAGTTTTTCCTGTATCTCTTCTCTTGATATATTTAATAATTTCAAGGCATCTTGCAGGGTTAGCATTGAATGTTCTATCCACGAATTTAACCTGGGGCGCTTCCTTTTCAATAAAATATGTCAATTCTTCTTTCACCCGGTTTAAAGAGAAATACCGGATGCCTTTATCTACCGACGATAAACAATAACTGCAGTTAAAACAGCAGCCCCTTGAAGTCTCATAATATATTATTCTATTTTTTTCGAACGCAAAGTGCCTATATGGAAAAGGCAAGTCGTCTAAATTTTGAACAGGCACATTGTCAGGCGTTGAAACGGGATAATTCCCCGAAAGAAAAGTAATACCTTTTATCTCATCTCGATGTCCTTTTTTAGAAATCAGCCAGCTTAGAAAATTATAAAAAGTCGCTTCTCCCTCACCTCTTATGATATAATCGATATAGGGATGTTTCATCATGAGTTCTTCAGAATCAAAACTTACTTCAGGTCCTCCCAAAACTATGATTGCATCCTTTACCTTTTTTATATTTGATATTAAATCCATTACTTTATCAATATTCCAAATATAAACAGAAAAACAAATGACATCATAACCACCTCTTATGATTTCATTGTAAATATAATGTTCTTCCTGATTGATTGTAAATTCCTTTAATTGAATATATTTCTGATATTCATAAGCGGACTCATATAAATACCTCAATGCTAAATTTGTTTGAATATATTTGGAATTTAAAGAAGTCAATAAAATTTTCATCTCTGCTCCTGAAAATGAATTAATATATTATCCGATTAAAAATGGTGATTTTGTTTAAATATATAGATAGCTTGCATTAGTCATTATATCATAACCCGCACCAACACGCACTTTTTAGATGAACATTTTCTAATAATGAAATAAACATTGAAAAATCAATGCTTATATAGTAAAATTAAAGAACTGAAAGGAGTGTTTTTATGCTAACTTCAAAAGTGGTCCTGCATAAGATGTACCTCGACCAATTAAAGGAAATGGGAGCAGAAGTAATAGATATTGAAGGAAGTATGGTGTTCGCAAGATTTGTATTATCCGATGATTTTACCGTGAACTATCTTTACCATAGAAATCCTGATAACACTTATTTATTGGAAAGAATTAAACCTTATCAACTGACCATTGGAGAATATGACTCTGAAGAAACTGCCGTGGCAAATATTGCTTCTGATATCGATCAGATCAAGAATGCACGCAACAGCAATAAATTTGAAACTTTTGTGGAAACATTTAAAATGCTCATAAAAGCAAAAAGAGATTTTGATGACTTATTTTTGTATTATAACGTCAGCGGCGTAGATATGCAATATATATATGATAACATCAAGCTCCTGTCTCAATCCATATATCGAACAAAGGAACACAGTCAGAGAATTTATCATAAAACAGAACCACAAAGCCTTAAAGATTAAAAAGCAGGACCATGTCCTGCTTTTACAGCATCCTAAACCTCTCATCTTTCAACATTCCGGTATTTCTTTTAGCTGACTCTATTTCAGCAAGAAGGCGTTCTTTATCATCCGGTAATGTACCCTTCAGCGAAAGATAATTGGAAGCATGATTGCTCCTGAAAATGCACTCAGTAACACCTTGTATATTTTTTATCATTTCTTCTGTTTCCAATAATATTTCCTCAGGTGAAAGCAATTGAAAACGGCCTTCCTTGATATCATGATACAATTCCGTTCCGGACTCTATCATCAAAGTAAGCAACCCCACATACCTGGGATCGATTTTGCTTATGATCTCACCTGATTTTACAGCATGCTCTTTCCATCTTTCCTTACCTCCCAAACCGGAAATAAGAGTCATAGATAATTCAATACCGGATTCATTTATTTTTCTTCCGGCTTCAATCATCTCTTTGGGAGATACACCTTTCTTTATGGTCTCAAGGATCTCTCCACTTCCAGATTCAACACCAAGATAGGCAATTCCCAAGCCCTGCTCAAAAAGTAATTTCAATTCTTCCGGTGACTTTCTCAGAATATCCTGTGGAGATGCGTATATTCCCACCCGCCGACATTCCGGGAATAACTTTTTTATAGAATCCAATATTTTCAAAAGATTTTCTGTTTTTAAAACCAATGCATCACCATCCGCCAGAAAAATTCGTCTGACTTCTTTGTACTGCATCCTGGCGTTTTCAATATCTTCAAGAACCTCATTTATATTGCGTATCCGGAATTTTTTATCTTTATACATACTGCAAAAAGTACACTTGTTATGAGAACAGCCTATGGTAACTTGAAGAATAAGGCTATAGGCTTCGCTGGGAGGTCTGAAAATATTTCCTTCATATCTCATAAAACTACATCCTTTCCGGAGCTTCAATTCCTAAAAGTGTCAATCCGTTAGATAGGACCTGTTTTGCAGCATATACAAGCAATACTCTGGCCTCTTGTATTTCATGATCATCTACCAATATATGCCGATCATGGTAAAATTTATTGAAAGCCTGTGCAATATCGGTGATATGTCTTGTAATAACAGAGGGCTCATATTTCTCCGCTGCTTCCATTACTACCTGAGGAAAAGCATATATAAGCTTACATAATTCAAACGCAGAATCTTCCGAAAGAATATTATAATTTACATCAGTCTTTAATTTTTGTTCTGCATTCCTTAACACACTGCTGGCTCTGGCATGAGTATATTGTACATAGGGTCCTGTTTCTCCTTCAAAGCTAAGGGTTTTTTCCCATGAAAAAATATAGTCTTTGATCCTGTTATTTGAAAGTTCCTGAAATATAACAGCTCCTATGCCTACTTGCCTTGCAATTTCTTCTACAATATCTGCATTAACATTTTTCTCTATTATAATATCTTTCGTCTTGGCAACAGCCTTTTTCAAAACATCTTCAAGGAATACAACTCTCCCTTTTCTGGTGGACATGGTACCTTCTTCAAGACTCACCATACCAAAGGGCACATGGACACAATCATCTGCCCAATCGTACCCCATCAACTCTATTATTTTACGCCATTGCTGAAAATGAAGATTCTGTTGAGAACCTACGACATAAATGTTTTTATAAAAATCATAATGGTTTTTCCTATAAATAGCAGCAGCCAAGTCCCTCGTAATATACAAAGAAGAACCATCCTTCTTGGTAATAAGCGCAGGCGGCATTCCAAAAGGCTCCAAATCAACGATTTCAGCTCCATCGGACTTCTTCATAATGCCCTTTTCTCTTATTTTTTCCAAAACTTCAGGCATTTTATCCGAGTAGAAACTTTCACCTGCAAAAGAATCAAATTGAATGCCCAGCATGTCGTAAACACGATTAAATTCTTTCAGGCTTACATCTCTAAACCACTGCCACAGCTCCACAGCTTCTTTATCACCATTTTCCAGCTTCAAAAACCACCCTCTGGCTTCGTCATCCAGCTCAGGTTTTTCTTCGGCCTCTTCATGAAACTTGACATATATTCTTAAAAGCTCGGGAATGGGATCATTCTCTATGGTCTCTTTATCTCCCCACAGCTTATAAGCAACAATCAGCTTCCCAAACTGTGTTCCATAATCTCCTAAATGATTAATGGAAACAGTCTCATATCCCAAAAATTTATAAATATTATTCAAAGCGCTTCCAATTACCGTGCTTCGAATATGTCCTATATGAAAAGGTTTTGCTATATTGACCGAAGAAAACTCAACTATGACTTTCTGTCCTTTCCCAATATCTGTTTTCCCGTATTCCTGACCTTTTTTATGGACATCTTTAAGGACATCCTCCATAAGTATCGCCTTATCCATGAAGAAATTGATATATCCATTTGTATTTTCTATTTTTCCGAATAATTCACTATGTAATTTTCCTGCTATTTCCTCTGCAATCAATGGAGGCGCTTTTCTGAATAATTTAGCAAGTCTAAAACATGGAAATGCATAGTCCCCCATTTTGGAATCAGGCGGGATTTCTACCATCTCCAATATTTCATGATCATCTAATTCTGATATTTCTTTACTCAACAGCTGTGCAATTTCTCTTTTATACTCTATCACTTTTCTTTACCTCCAACTCTTCATCACTTAATTATCAAGCAACTTTAAGGATATGTCAAGAATTTAAGCGTAAGTAACGCCTTCAGCGTTAGTGTAAGTAATAAAAGTTTGAGTATAAATAACGCTTTCGGCGTGTAACATCTACCATCTGTTTCATCTTTCATCTTCTTGAAAAACTACTTATTAAACGAACAGAGGCAAGCCCTGTCCCTACATACTTTCAAAGCAAAGGCCCTTGCCATTTCCGTAAAAGTCAAATAATAATTTATAAAGATAGAAATTTTGCCAAAGCAATATTTTTGAACCATAATTCTTAAATCTTAACTAAAACAAGCTTCTGATATCTTATATTTATACTTATACTTATACTTATACTTACAACTCATACTCGCGCCTATACTTTAAAGAGTTAGTTCCTTCTCTGTTACTACTTCAATTCCATTTCTCTTTAATAGTGCGGCTGTAACGCCTTCTCCATTTACTTTATTTCCACTAAATGTTCCGTCATATATTTTTCCGCATCCACAGGATGGACTTCCACTTTTAAGTATCGCTTTTTTTATACCATATAGCCGAACAATTTCAAGAACTTCTTTTGCCCCTTGTATAAAAAGCTCCGTTACATCTTCTCCTTCCGCATTCATCACTTTTGCTTTTCCATCCAGAACATCGTGCCCGTCTCCTCCGGCAATCTCTGCAGGCGGACGCGGCGTTGGCAATCCTCCCAATTGCTCCGGACATACAATTAAAGAAGGCTCTTCTTTTATTATTTCAATTACTTTATCATTATAATTATGATCATGATTATATCTGCAATGAGTACCTGCCAAACATGCACTGATAAGAAACATTTCTTAATTCCTCCACTTACACTTATACTTATACTTACACTTTCACTTACACTTATTTTATCTCCGCCACCGTAACGCCATCGCCGCCTTCATCATAATTTCCTTTTCTGAATAGCGAAACATGTTTGTGAGCCTTCAGTTCATTCTGTATACCGTCTCTCAGGATACCCTCACCTTTGCCATGAATGATGGTAACCTGTTTGAGGCCTGCAATATAAGCATCATCCAGGTACTTATCCACATTCATAATAGCATCATCCAGAAGCTGGCCCCGGACATCAAGATGGGTTTCAATATTAGCTGTTTTGGATCTGTAGATACTCCCCAATGTACTTTTCTCCAGTTGTTCCGATGATTTTTCTTCTTTTATCTTTCTGAGATTCTTTACATTTACACTAATTTTCATTAAGCCGGCCTGTACCATCAACTCTCCATTCTTATCCGGCAGTGATAATACATTTCCTTTTTGGTCAAGAGACAATATTTTGACCGTATCTCCGATTTTTAAGTCCTTAGGTGTTTCTGTGATTTCTATATCTTCCACAGGAAGTTGTCCGGAAACTGCCGTTAATTTATCTTTCACACCTTTTCTTAAATTTTCAATGCCTTTATTTCTTTCTTTCAGATCACTTTTATTTTCCATTTTATGCAGTTCTTTAATGGTATGATCCACATAGGCTTTCGTTTCTTTAAGGATCTTTCGGGATTGTTCTTTTGCCTCCTTCAGAATCTTTTCTCTTTGCTGTTCTAAATGGCTTTTTTTGTTTTCAAGTTCTTGTTTCAATCTTTTGATTTCGATTTTAAGCCTGATTGCTTCATCTCTTTCATTTTCGGCTTCTTTTTTATCTTTTTCTATGGTAGAAATAATTTCTTCAAAAGCAATATCATCATTGCCTAATAATTTCTTTGCTTCATTGATTATAAAGTTCTTCATACCTAATTTTAAAGAAATTTCAAATGCATTGGATCTTCCTGGAGTTCCAATGGATAATCGATATGTAGGACTTAATGTTTCCACATCAAACTCAACTGATGCATTTTCAACTCCTTTTTTTACCAAAGCATACTTTTTAAGTTCCGTATAATGCGTTGTTGCTATGGTTTTAACGCCCTTATCATAAAGATAATCCAATATCGCTATCGCTAAAGCAGCCCCTTCTGTTGGATCCGTTCCGGCTCCCAATTCATCCAGAAAAACTGCCGATCGTTCATCTGCCTTATCCAAAATGTCTACGATATTGGTCATATGTGAAGAAAAAGTGCTCAAACTTTGTTCAATACTTTGTTCATCTCCGATATCTGCAAAAATTTTTTCAAAAATAGATATTTCCGTACCATATTCGGCAGGAATATGCAAGCCCGATTGCGTCATCAATAGAAACAATCCCGTAGTTTTAAGGGTCACTGTTTTCCCCCCCGTGTTAGGGCCTGTGATTACTAAAGTATCAAAAACATCTCCGATATGTATATCGATGGGGACAACTTCCTCCGGATTTAAAAGGGGATGGCGTCCTTTTCGGATCCGGATATATCCTTTACTGTTCAAAACCGGCTCTATCCCTTTCATCCGGACTGATAGCTTTCCTTTTGCAAAAATACAATCCAACTTAATCAGTATTTCTAAATTAGACACAATATCCGGAGCTTTTTCAGCCACTAAAGCGGATAGTTCAGATAAAATTCTTTGGATTTCGGCTTCTTCTTTCAGATGAAGCTCTTTAAGTTGATTATTCATATTGACAATAGCAGCCGGTTCGATAAAAAGGGTTGCACCGGTAGAGGACTGATCATGCACAATCCCCTGAAACCTGCTTCTATACTCCTGTTTCACCGGAATAACATACCTTCCCTGTCTGACAGTTACGATGGCATCCTGAAGCATCACTTTATAGGAAGAAGATGTCACGATACTGTTTAGCTTATTTTTAAGTGCTTCATTCTGTTTGGTTATATTTTTCCTGATGGCCTTAAGAACAGCGCTGGCATTATCAGATATTTCCTCTTCAGAAAGAATGCATCTGTCAATTTCATCTTCAAGATTTCTATGGGTGATTAACGAAGCTGTCAGAGAATATATCATCCCTCTATCCGATTCCTCCTCTTCTTTGAAAAAATTTTTTATGCGTTTTGTAAGCCTCAAGTTGTATAATATTTCCAATAATTGCGCAGGAGTTAACGCTCCTCCCTTCTGAGCTCTTAAAACAGATGGCTTTGTTTGATAAATCTGATTTAGAGGAATACCTCCCTTCTTCACGATTATGGAAGCAGCTTCAGAAGTTTCTGAAAGACTTGCTTGAAGATGGTGGATATCTGAAACAGGCATCAATTCTTCAAGCTTTTTTTTTGCCATTTCAGAGACGGCTTCTGCCATGAGCATTTCTTTTACTTTATGATATTCCAATACCCTTAGAGTCTTTTCGTTCATACGAACCTCCATAACAAAACAAAAAAGTAGTTATTATATTATAACACTACCTTAAAAAATCAAACCAATGTTTCAGTATTTCAGATTTATACTTGGCCGGTCTGTCATCTTTATTCCGGCTTGTCTTGCGTCATATCCTCGATCTCTTTTTTTAACTGCACATTTAGCATCTGTGTATCAAAGTAGTTGTTCTCAAGCTCCTGATTTATTTGCTTTAATTCATCTATCTCATTCTTTTTAGTCTCCAGATCTTTCTTTAATTCAGTCACTATATCTGATAATTTCTTATTTTTCTGTTCTGCATCGGCATTCTTATTCTTTAAATCTTGAAAATCTTTGATCAAATCATCATACTGTCTGTTTTTTTCATCAAGGTCCTTTTCCATAATATTTATCTGCTGGCGGCACTTTTCAGATTCTTCTTTAAATTGAATATAACTATCCTTGGCTTTTTCCAAAAAATGATTTTTATTTTTCATTTCAATTGCCTGTCTGTTCATCTCAGATTGCATATCATTTACTTTTTTTCGTGCTTTATAATATTCATCTGCGATATTAACCGCTGCAAGAACTGTGATCATTGGTGTGGTATACTGTTTCATATTTGCAGCAACTTCAACAATTTTGCTGTCTACATAATCGGCCAGCTGTATAATATATTCCCTTGGTGCATCCCCTGATATTTTATATTCCTGCCCATATATTTTAACACTTACCTTTGTCTTCTCACTCATCATACTCTCTCCAATAATTGTATTTTCCTACTATACAATTATAAACGAAACATACTAAAAAATCCAAATAAAATCAAAAAAGAATGAAGAATAATATCCATGCATTTATATATAATTTAAAACCAAATAGATCAGATATATGCCAAACAGCACCGTTCCTTCCTTTTTTGCAATATAACCTTTTTTACTCTTTGCAATTAATCTGAAAATGATTACCAGAATCAACATAAAAGGTATCTGTAATTTATAGAAATCTATTGGAACCATAAGGCCGCCTTTTGTTACAGCTGCCGAGCTTCCGACAACAAACAAGACATTCAGAATATCCGCACCAATTACATTCCCTATCGCTATTTCACCATGCCCTTTTCTTACGGCAGTAAGGGCGGTTACAAGTTCGGGCAAGCTGGTACCAAATGCTACTAAGGTTGCTGCAATAACACTTTGGGGAATCCCAATTCTTGAAGCAGTAATTTCCACAGCAGGAATCAATATTTTAGATGATCCGATCACTATTACAATTCCAAATACCAACTTCAGCAATTGAACAAAAAGAGAGCTTTTTTCTTCTGTCAATGGCACAGAAATTTCACCTTTAGACTTTTTTCCCCATTTTATTGTCGAATAAAGATACCCTACCAACAATAAAAGAAACAAAACACCCATCCATTGGGCAACAACTCCTTTTCCGTCAAAGAAAGGCAAACATGACACAGAAAGTAAAATACCTGCGGCTAACTGTACTCTTCCCTGATGATTTATCAGCGCTTTATCAATAGTCAGTACGCCTACCCACGCAGAAACACCAATGATTAATCCTGTATCTACAATAATGGAACCAATAGCATTTCCCAGAGCTAAGTCTGCATTTCCTTTTACAGCTGCCAGCACGGAAACCGCTGCTTCAGGAAGTGTCGTTCCCAAGCTGACAATTGTAGCTCCAATAATCATTTTGGGAATACCCCAGTGTAAAGATAGGCTGACAGCCTCTTCTACCAGAATATCCGCACCCTTGCTCAAAACGCCTAAGCAAACAGCAATTACAAGAATCAATGCCCATGCACGAAAATCAGTTAACACTGAATAAATAAGCACTTCCATGGCCTTTTCCTTTCATTTTAAAAAATCACTCCGTTTATTAAACACAAAAAACTCTACAGTTTCAACAATAACTGTAGAGTCTCACTTGGCAAATCATTTTATTGCTACCAAAGCCGGGATAGCGATATCCGTCTTGACGACTTTGGTTCCCTAAATGGTAAGTTACTCCCTCTAACATCCTCTATAATATATATAAAGAAGCCTTTTGTCAAGGATATACTTTTAACTTTGAGTATAAGTGTAAGTGTAAGTAAGAGTGTAAGTGTAAAAGGTAGAAATTATTCATTTCTCAGCAATAATTTTGACCATAATTATTCATTGTAATTGACTCTAACCTCTGGGCACTTTGCTGCTAATGCAGCAAAGTGCCTATTCTCTAAGTTCGGCTCCAAGCTTCTCTTTCAAAGCTTTAATGATACGTGAATGCACTCTGTTAACTTCTCCATCGGTTAAAGTTTTCTCGGCATTCCGATAAGTAAGGGAATAAGCAATACTCTTATGCCCTTCTTTGACCTGCTTTCCTCTGTATATATCGAAAAGCTCAACATTTTCTAATATTTTACCGCCATTTTCTAAAATAATTTTTTCTATCTCCCTGACATATACCTTCTCCTCCACTACAATTGCCATATCTCTATCCATTGCAGGATACTTGGGTAAAGGAGAATAGATTTTTTCCGTATCCGCATTTAATAATATACTTTCAAAATCCAATTCACAGATGTATACTCTGGCAGAAATATCATAGTTTTCGGCAACATCCGGATGAATTTCACCTATTATACCAAGATACTCATTTTTATACAGTATATTGGCACACCTTCCGGGATGGAAAGTGGAATGATTGGCCTCCGGCTCATATTCCGCACCTTTTATTCCGATTTTATCCAATAAGGTTTCAACAATTCCTTTCAACATATAGAAATCATTTTTCTGTCCATATGCACCTAATACCAGGCTTATGGCCTCATTTGGCAATTCAGTATCGGAAGGCAGAAATATTCTTCCTAATTCATAGGCAGCTGCTCTGTTTATATTTCTATTATAATTAATTATTAGTGTTTCCATCATATTCGGAATAAGTGTCGTTCTCATGATACTGTTTTCCTCACCAAGAGGGTTAATCAACTTAATAAAATTTCTTTTGATACTTGCCTCAGGCAGCTCAATCATATCGGCCCCTTTAGGGCTGGCAAAAGAATACGTCTGTATTTCGTTCAAGCCTGAGGCAGCAAGTACCTCTTTAACCATATTTTGAAAATCCAGTTTACTGCTGTTTCCGCCCTGAGTATACCCTTTTGGAATCGTAGCATCCAAATTGTCATATCCATATATTCGAGCTGCTTCTTCCAGCAAATCCACTTCTTCTTTCAAGTCCAACCTTACAGTAGGCGGCTGAACATATAAGTCAGCGCCATCACCCAAGTCGACTTCCATCTCCAATCTCTTATACAAATCCGCAAGTTCATCTGTAGACATATTCGTATTTAAAAGCGCATTGATTCTGTCGGGCCTGACTTTTATCCTTCGCGGTTCTTCAGTCTTCGGATATACATCTATGGTGCCTGCTATGATTGTTCCCGCCTCTAATTCTTCGATAAGCTTACATGCTCTGTTAACGGCATCCAGAGTAAGATTTGTATCAACTCCTTTTTCAAATCTGGAGGAAGCTTCCGTCCTGAGTCCTAATTTCTTTGAAGTGGCTCTTACATTGTCTGCATCAAAATTAGCTGCCTCAATAAGAATACTTACGGTATCATCTTTTATCTCAGAGTTCAAACCACCCATTACACCGGCCAGACCCACAGCTTCTTTCGCATCATTGATCATCAGCATTTTAGAATTCAGCTGACGTTCCACTCCGTCTAATGTAGTAAATTTCTGACTGTCTGAAGCAGTATCTACAACAATCTTATTACCCGAAACATACCTTAGATCATAAGCATGCAACGGCTGCCCATACTCCAACATGACATAATTGGTTATATCTACGATATTGTTTATAGGTCTGACGCCGGAAGCCATCAGCCTTTTCTGAAGCCACCAGGGAGACTGCCTGATGACAATATCCTTTATGGCTTTCACAGTAAATCTTTTGCAGAGCTCCGGCTTTTCGATTTGTACAGAGATATAATCATTAATATCATCTGTATTATGTTTAATATCTGTAGAAGGATATTTTATCGTATCAGAAAAAACTGCGGCTGCCTCCCTGGCCATGCCCAATATACTAAGACAGTCCGGGCGGTTGGGTGTGATTTCAAATTCAACAACTTCCTCCTTCAGATCAAGTGCTTCCAAAATATCCATTCCAAGAGGATATGCCTGATCCAATATAAGGATTCCTTCTTTTATGGCAGCAGGAACCACATTATCTCCAAATCCCAATTCCTGTGCCGAACATAACATCCCATTGGACTCAATGCCTCTGAGTTTACCCTTTTTTATTTTAATGCCTCCCGGCAGCCAGCCGCCTGACTGAACAACAGGCACATAATCCTCTTCATGAACATTATCCGCACCTGTTACTATAGTGAGCACCTCGCTCCCAATATCTACAGTTATCACGAAAAGTTTATCTGCATCCGGATGTTTCTCAACTTTTAAAACCTTTCCAACCACAACTTTTTTGATACCTTCGCCGTAATGATGAACTTCTTCAATATTTGAACCCGACATAATCATTCTATCTAAAAAATCTTTTGATTCCATATCTTTAATATTCACATACTCTTTTAACCAACTGATTGGGACCAACATATAAATACCTCCTTCTATCTGAATTGTTCAATAAATCTCATATCATTCTCATAAAATAGTCTTATATCATCCACTTCATATTTAAGCATGGCAATTCTTTCCACACCCATACCAAAAGCAAAACCGCTGTAAACTTCGGTATCGACTCCGCCTTCTTTTAATACATTGGGGTGCACCATTCCTGCTCCCAGTATTTCAATCCAGCCACTGCCTTTACAAACACGACATCCGGAGCCTCCACATTTAAAGCAGGTTACATCCACTTCTGCACTTGGCTCTGTAAAAGGAAAATAATGCGGCCTGAATTTTGTTTTGACCTGAGGGCCAAAAAGATGTTTTGCAAAAACATCCAAGGTTCCTTTGAGATCCGACATGGTAATACCTTTATCCACTAAGAGCCCTTCTACTTGCTGAAACATTGGCGAGTGGGTAGCATCAGGAGTATCGCATCGGAAGCACCTTCCCGGAGCAATAACTTTAATAGGAGGTGCCTGGCTTTTCAGTGTCCTTACTTGAACAGGGGACGTCTGCGTCCTGAGCAGCACATTATCGGAAATATAAAAAGTATCGGTTATATCCCGTGAAGGATGGTTCTTCGGAGCATTCAATGCATCAAAATTATAATAAACCGTCTCAACTTCAGGTCCCTCCGTTACTTTAAAACCCATATTCATAAATATTTTAGTGATTTCATCCAATGTAACGGTAAGAGGATGCTTGCTTCCTAAAGTAATTTTCTTGCCCGGGATTGTAACATCTAATGTTTCTTTGTGAAGTTTCTCAAGTTTTTCTTTTTCATTGATATTATCAAATGCTTTCTTAAGTTCCTCTTCCAACACCTGTCTGACTTCGTTAGCAATCTTTCCAACAGCAGGCCTTTCTTCTGCAGACAGGTTGCCCATTCCTCGCAGAACTGATGTAAGCCGGCCTTTTTTCCCTAAAAATTCTACTCTTATTTTCTCAAGAGCATCCTTTGTTGCGGCTTCTTCGATGAGATTTATTGCAGTATTTTTAATCTCAAAAAGCTTATTTTTCATTGATGTATCTCCTTTCTCACAACCTTTATACAATAAAAAAACGCCCCTGCAAGGGACGGGATTCCGCGGTACCACCCTAATTATAGAAATTAAATATCTATCACTTAATACATATAACGTTATGTACCCGGGCTTTCCTACCTCTTACCAAAGTTTAGCCAATATATGAAGTAAATGTTTCAGAAAGCCGGCTCTGAAGTGAACTTCAAATGTTTACAAATAAATGCTCCCAGCCAAGGCACTTTTCTCTGACATTTGATACAAACATCCTACTTTCTTCATCATCGCCATTTTAATAATTTTCTTTTATTTACACTTATACTTATACTTAAATATGCACTATATTACCATATCCCTGTTTTCTTTTCAAGATATTATATATTCATTTTTTTTCGAACCATTTCATACAGAATAATAGATGCTGCTATAGAGGCATTCAATGATTCGGTATCTCTAAGCATGGGAATTTTCACCCTATAATCTGCATAATCAAGTAGTGTCTCACTTACACCATTAGCTTCATTTCCGATTATCAAACCATAATTTTCAAAAACAGGCAAATTATAATAATAATCCTTCGCTCTTGGAGAAGTAGCAATAGTCTTCTTTTTATGCCTTCTAAGTGCATCAGTCAACTGATTGTTATCATTGAACTGGAAAAGAGGTATCCTGAAAATCGAACCTGCAGCCGCACGGACTGTTTTGGAATTAAAAAAATCTACGCTTCCTTTCATCGAAATAACCCCATGGATTCCCGCTGCATCTGCCGTTCTTAAAATAGTTCCCATATTACCCGGATCTTGAATCCTGTCCAGAATCACAACACTGGAGCCATCGGTTTTCAGAACTTCCTCAAAATCAGTCTGAGGTTTAACGGCAGCTGCAATGATTCCTTGCGGATTCTCAGTCTCTGCGATATATTCAAATAATGAATCAGAAACATTGTATATGCTATTATTTTTTTCACAAAGAAAGTTGATCAGTTCTTCCTGATAAGGATCTTTTATAAAAGAATCGCTGTATACGATATAATTAAGTATGGTATTGTATTTTAAGGCTTCTTCAATAAGATGCATCCCTTCCAGTAGAAACAAACCGTATTTATCTCTGTATTTTTTGTGTTCCAGTTGCTTTATTCTTTTTATCATAAGATTGTCTTTGGAAGTAATCTCTTTTATCATAACATCACCTTAAATGTATTTTACCATTATCTTCATAAGAATGCGATAAATCTCTTCAAATTTCAAGCGCCTTATCCGTATAGCTTTAAAAATTGATGATTCTTACTATATATTTTAGCCTCTTTAGGAAAAATAAAACCGGCAGTATGCCGGTTTAGTCCAAATCATCTATTTTGAGGAAGCTTGGTATGTCCAATTCTTTGTCAAATTTTTTAAAGATATCCGACAATTTATCATTTCCCTCCAATTGGGCTTCATCCTCCAAAGCCTCCTTGCTTCTCATGCCTTCAAAGCCCGTTGCAATAACAGTTATGTATATTTCATCTTTGATATCTTCTTTTATTGAAGCTCCAAAAATAACAATGGCCTCAGGATCAGCAGATTTTTCAATAAGATCCGCCGCTTCATTAACTTCCAGCATTCCCAAGTCATAGCCGCCCATGATATTGAGCAGAATTGCACTGGCACCTTCTATGGATGTTTCAAGCAACGGACTTTCTATCGCTTGCTTTACAGCATCCACCACACGATTTTCTCCTTTTCCTTTCCCCACACCCATATGAGCAATCCCTCGATCACTCATAATGGTCTTTACATCAGCAAAATCCAAATTAATAAGACCGGCATCTGCTATAAGATCTGAAATGCCTTGAACACCCAATCTTAAAACATCATCGGCCATTTGGAAAGCCTCAATCATAGAAGTCTGTTTTTCTGATATCTGTAGAAGTTTATCATTTGGGACAATTACCAATGAATCTACATACTTTTTAAGATAATCAATACCGAGATCGGCCTGATCCCTTCTCCGCTTACCCTCAAAAGTAAATGGCTTTGTCACAACGCCTACCGTTAGAATGCCCTGCTCTCTGGCTAATTTTGCCACAATAGGTGCTGCACCTGTTCCGGTACCGCCACCCATTCCTGCAGTAATAAAAACCATATCAGCACCTTGAATAATTTTACTTAAATCTTCAAAACTTTCTTCTGCGGCTTTTTGTCCAATTTCAGGATTGGCACCTGCACCAAGACCCTTTGTCAGTTTCTCCCCAATTTGAATTTTAGTTTCTGCCTTTGAAGAAAACAGTGCCTGCTTGTCCGTATTTATAGCAATAAACTGAACACCCTTCAATCCAGCCTCAATCATTCTATTTATAGCGTTGTTGCCGCCACCGCCAACGCCGATAACCTTAATTTGTGCAAAATTCTCAATGTCAACATCAAACTCGAACATAAGCCAACCTCCCCGTAAAACCCAATGAATTTATTATAGCATAACAAACATAGATTTAAAACAATAGTCTTTATTATATTTTTACTTTTTTCTGAAGTATCTGTCAATAAGCATACGCCGGATAGTCGCGAAATTCTGAAATAATCGACCTCCAAAAACAAAAATGGCAGCATAATATAAAGGAACGCCCATCTTATCTCCTATATAAGCCAATAGTCCTGCAATGATTGCATTTCCCAAAAAGCCTGAAATGAAAATGAGCATATCAAAACGCCCTTCCATATTGGCTCTCACAGCACCAAAAACAGAATCCAATGCAGCAAGTACTGCAATAGAAATATAAAAAGAGTATTCCACAGGATAAAAATTTGGTAAAAAGAAGCCTAATACAACACCTATAACCAGCCCAATAACTGCAACTAACATCAGATCATCTCACCTTCTTCAACAGTTTTAAGAAACTTATAATCTTTCCCTTCACTGTATTTGGATATGTGTATATTAATACTTTTATTTACATTCAAAATCAGTCCATATTCCCTCAGAAATTCTCCGTATGTACCAGGTGCAGAGAGGGCTGATTCTAATGTCTTAGGATTTCCGATCGCTTTTATGATAAAGGGTTGAGCAAAAAATTGGTTATTGATTCTTACAGAATGTCCGGAACAATTAATTTCCGTATTGCTGATCAGCCTTTGCCCGTTAATTGAAATAGCTTCGGCGCCTGCTACCTTTAAATCATTGATAATCGTAAGCAAATCAATATCGTGAACAAGAATGTCATTGGGATTTTCACCCTGGTAAAGATCTCGGGTACCATCATCCAGCAGAACAATAACGCCTTCTCCTTTAATATCCATAAACCCGCTTATGAGTTTAAGTCTTTTCAACTCCTGATTCATAGCAGATAGAATATTGTCACTTTCTTCGTAACCTGTATACTCATTCAGTTTATTCTGTTTTTCAATAATCAGGCTTTTAATCTGCTCCATCTCCATTTTTTCTGTTTTGATAGAAGTTTCATAATCCTGAAGAACCTTCGGAGAAATATACAAAAAAGATCCTGTAATCATTCTGGATTGTATGGAAATCAGCAAACCTATCAAAATACAAAATAATAAGAGGAATATCGTTTTGATTTTCATGAACTTCACCATACTTCGTCTCATTCAACAGGTACCGCATATCGAAATTTTATGATGTCATTATATCTGGGGATCATAATTTCGTCTAACTTCTGTGTCTTTACCTGTAAATTATAACTGTTTCTCATTTGGTCAATGATACCGAACCGGATGTTCAAAGTTGATTCCAATGTATCCGGATTGCCAATGGCTTTTATTGTAAAAGGCGGTGCCGTAGGAATCGAATTAATATTAACATTGGAGCCTGCAAGACTGATTTCCGTTATGGCAACAATTCTTTGCTCATTAATGGAAATAGCTTCTGCACCTGCATCATTCAATTTATTGATCAGACTGAGCAAAAGCGAATAATTATACATAATAACACTCATATCCGTATAATCCATATCTTCCTTTGGAGGATCATCTACTGTCACAATAACACCCGGCCCTTTTACATCTGTCATTCCGGAAATCATCTTATACTTTTCCAGTTCAGAAACTAAATTCCTTATGAGAATATCATCCTTTGATTCAGCTTCTTCTATTTCTTTGATCCTGTTTTCCAGGTTTGTCAGCTCTTCCACCAATATTGCTTTTTCATTTCTTACTTCCTTTAATTCCTGTGCCAGACTCTGAGCTTTCTGGACAGGTACAAGCCCTCCTCCGATAACATCTCCATCCATGGAATGAATTTGAACGGATATGCTGAGGCCGATAATCACAGCAAGAAGACCTATCATAATTTGTCCACTCTTAATTTTCATTATTTGTTACCTCCGTATTAATCCGCCGGGCTATAGGAAAAATAACCATCACTTTCAACCCTTATAATGCCTCTTTTTATATCTTTTTTATGAAGATCATAGATAATATCTCCCAGTATTTTCATGTTATCAATAAGCACCTGGCTGTCTGCCGTACAAAATAGTTTATCGTATATAGCAACCTTGAATTTACCGTTTTCAATGGATATTTTTTTAAAAAAAAGATTATGTTTGTCCATTTCCATTATAACATTTAAAACCTCTTCCAGCACTTGCTGATTTTTTATTTTTATTTTTTCTCCTACAACAAAGCCTTCTATTTCCAAACCATCTATTATTGTAAGATAAGGATTGTTTTCTACAGTTTTTAAAACATATCCCTCTTCATCCAGAACAATGGACTGATCAACAAAGAAAACACAGGCTGCTTCTTTCCGTTCTTCAATCTCTATTGTGATACCATCAGGCAGACTTCTTCTGACCTGAACATTTTTTATAAACGGATTGCCCATTATTCTGTCAGAAATATCTTTGGTCTCTATCTTAAAGGTATTGGTTCCAAAAACAATACCCGACATTTCAATAATTTCTTCTTGTGAAAACAAGGTGTTGTTTTCTACGAAAACCGCTTTTACAGAAAATATATCAGATGATAGGATAAAAAAACAAATAATACTCAGAAGAAATATAAACAAAATTTTTTTAAAAATCGAGCTTTTCTTTTGTTTTTTGATTATGTCCTTCCGTTTCATCTTCAGTCCTCTCAATCTTCTCTGATGATTTTACCTCCTAAATTATTCATACATACATCCAATTTATCATAGCCTCTATCGATATGGCAAACATTTTCTACAATCGTCTCACCTTTTGCAGCTAATCCGGCTATAACCAGAGCAGCTCCTCCCCGTAAATCCTTGGCAAATACCCTTGCTCCTGTTAATTGATCCACACCGGTAATAATGGCCGTTCTTCCATCCACTTTTACTTTTGAACCCATTTTTGAGAGTTCATCTACAATCTTAAATCTACTTTCAAAAATGGTTTCCGTGATAATGCTGGTACCTTTGGCAATGGTCATTAAGGATAAAAACTGTGACTGCATATCTGTCGGAAACCCGGGATAAGGTAAAGTTTTTATCGTTTCGACCGCATTGAGCTTCTTAGACGCTTTAAAATATATTTCATTTTTTTCCTCTTTTATACTGCATCCTGCTTCTATAAACTTGGATAATACGATACTCAAATGCTCCGATATAACATTCTTAAGTAGAACCTCACCGCCGGTGCCGGCTACAGCTGCCAATATGGTACCTGCGAATATCCTATCCGGAATGATAGAATACTCTACCTCTTTAAGTTTTCTTTTTCCTTCAATATATATTTCGCTTGTTCCGGCGCCGCTGATTCTCGCTCCCATTGCATTCAAAAAATTTTGCAAATCAACTATTTCAGGTTCTTTTGCGGCATTTTTTATTCTTGTAATGCCATCTGCTTCTACTGAGGCCAGCATTGCGTTTTCTGTAGCTCCCACACTTGGAAAATCTAACTGAATGGTACATCCTTTTAAATTCTCTGCCCTACATTCGAGAAAACCATGAGATTCATTGATAGATACGCCCAAAGATTTAAGAACTTTTAAATGCAAATCGATGGGCCTGGGCCCGATTTCACACCCTCCCGGGTAACTGAGCACCACCCTGCCACAGCGAGACAGCATGGGCCCCAATAGAAATATAGAGGAGCGCATTTCACTAACCAGATTTTCCGGTATTGTATAGGTATCTAAGGGCTTCGAATTAACTGTAATGGTATTTCCCTCGAAACGTGTATCACATCCTATGGCATCAAGTATTTGCAGCATTGTCCGTACATCTTTAAGATTTGGGCAGTCCTTAATTATATTAAAGTTTCCATTCATTACTGTTGCCGCTAAGATTGGAAGCACCGCATTTTTTGCACCATTAATAACCGTTTCTCCGGATAATCTAACACCACCGGTAATATGAAATTTACTCACCTAAATAACACCTCCATAATATGCTACAGGTGAATACCATAGGTACATAACATATATTATGCATATTATTATAAGGTGTTACAATATCGGGAGGTTTTAGGGCAAATACTGTTCAACATGTTGTAAAATGATATTGGCAGCATTCATATGGCTTAATTTTTTGCTTTGTTCACTCATTTCATTTACTAATAATTTATTGTTTTTCAATTTGAAAATAATCGGTATGATCTTATCCCCGCTTAAATTTTTCTCTTCTATAATATATGCTGCGCCTCTGTCGGCAGCCACTTTAGCATTATGGTATTGATGGTTGCCGGTAACATGCGGCGACGGAATAAGAACAGAAGGCTTTCCCAGTGCGCTGATCTCAGAAATCGTAATAGCGCCTGCCCGGCTGATTACCAAGTCGCAAGCGGACATATAATCTGACATGTTATGTATATAATCCAATACTTTAATATTATCACCTAAAACAATATTTCTTTTTTGGATTTCATTTTGGATCATGTCATAATGGACCTTTCCGGTTATAAAAAATACTTTTATATCATCTATATGATTCAACACTTCAATTACATTAATCATTTCCTCATTTATTTTCTCAGCACCTCTGCTGCCGCCAAAGCAAATAATAGCAAAATCGCCCTTCCGGATGCCCAATTTTTCTTTGGCTCCTGTAAAGTTCTGCTTTAAAAAATCTTCTCTCAAAGGGTTCCCTGATAAAATTATTTTATTTTTGTTTTTAAAATATTTTTTTGACTCTTCAAAGCTGATAAATATTTTATCCACAAATCTGGAAAGGATCCTGTTGGTAGTCCCAGGAAATGCATTTTGCTCATGAATAAAGGTGTTGATTCCTTTTAATGCAGCGGCTAATACCACAGGCCCGCATACATAGCCCCCCGTACCAATAACAATATCCGGTTGAAAGTCTTTTATGATTGCATTGGCTTCTTTCAATCCTTTTACTGCTTTTCTGATGGTATTGATGTTTTTAAGAAGTTTTTTTCTGTCAAACCCGCTGACTGTAATGGTTCTGACTTTGAATCCACAAGAGGGAATAATCTCGCTCTCCAAGCCTCTTTTTGTTCCTATAAAAATAATATCCGCATCTTTGTATGTTTTTTTAATCTTATGGGCAATGGCTACAGCAGGATAAATATGTCCTCCGGTACCGCCTCCCGTCATAATCACTTTCATTATTTTTCTCCTCAGGTTGTATTAATTTATGGTATGCTTTGAAATGTTAAGAAGTATACCCATTGACCCCATGAAAAGCACCAGAGAATTGCCTCCCCAGCTGATAAAAGGCAGCGTAATACCTGTCGGCGGCATAGATGAAGTTGCAACCGCAATATTAATAATGACTTGTATGGCAATCATTGCCGTAATACCTGAGCCTAAAAGCGTTCCAAACAAATCAGGTGCATTTATGGATATATGTATCCCCCTCCAGATCAAAACCATAAAACATATGATTAACACAGTCGCTCCGGTAAATCCGACTTCTTCTCCGATAATAGCAAAAATAAAATCATTTTGGGGTTCCGGTAAATATAATGTTTTCTGAATACTTCTTCCAAGCCCTACGCCAAACAATCCGCCCGATCCCAATGCCAGAAGGGATTGAATGACCTGATACCCGCTTCCCATAGGGTCGGAGAAGGGATCAAAAAAACTGGTCAATCTTTCCATCCTGTAGGGCTCCAAATAAATCATCACAATAATTCCTGCTACACCTGTTATGAAAAGCCCAAAAAGATGAAGAATCTTCATTCCTGTTACAAACATCATAACAACAATAATCATACTGATGGTAACAGCAGTACTCAGATTTGGCTGCAGTATGATCAAAGTAAAATAAGTAATAATGATCAGGAGAAGGGGCAGCACTCCTTTTGTAAAGCTTCTGATCTTTTCCGGTTTTTTACTTAAAAACCAGGCGGAAAAAATAATCACACATATTTTAGCAATCTCGCCTGGCATAATCGTAACCAGTCCTGCTCCAATCCATCTTTTTGCATAGTTGATCTCAATACCCAGCGGCGTAAAAACCAGTAACAGTAAAACAATACTTATAACAAACAATGCCGGGGCAACTTTTTTATAGATCCTATAGTTTACATATGAAGCAACAAACATTGCGGTAAATCCTACAGCAGCCCAAATCAAGTCTCTCTTGAGGAAATAATAGGCATCGCCTTTTTTTGCAAGGGCATAATAGTAACTGGAACTAAAAACCATAATAATTCCGAAAATCACCAATAATGTAACAATAAAAATCAAAGTAAAATCACTTGATTTTTTGTCAGACATTTAAAGTCCTCCTCAATCCTTCTACGCAGTCTTTAAAATGCTGCCCGCGAGCTTCGAAATTAGGATACATATCCCAGCTGGCACATGCGGGTGAAAGCAATACAGTATCGCCGGCCTCTGCCTTTTTAAAAGCTTCCTGAACACATCTTTCCATATTATTTTGGACCACAACATTGGTATAACCCATCTCATTAGCTGTCTGTTTAATTTTATGTGCTGTCTCTCCCAATAAAACCAAATATTTTACTTTTTCGTTAAAAGCTTTAATAAACTCTTTGAATTCACTTCCTTTATCCATGCCTCCTGCAATGAGAACCATAGGTGTTTGAATGGCCTCAATAGCCTTAATTGACGCATCCGGATTGGTACCTTTCGAATCATTGATAAACCTGACTCCATTAATACAATCCACATATTCTATTCTATGTTCTACACCTTCAAATTCTTTTAATGTTTTTCTAATTACATCAGGTGAAACACCTGACCAATATGCTATAGCTGTTGATGCAAGAGCATTTTCCAAGTTATGTGATCCAGGAATTTGTAATTCATCTATTGAACAAACCTTATAGAAATTCATTAATTCATCCTTTATGCAGATTTCTCGATCATGAACATAACACCCTAAATCCAGAGATTCCTTTCTACTGAACGGAATTATTTTAGCCTTACATTCTTTTTTTAAAGCATATGCCTCCGGATTATCTTTATTTACAATAAAACATTGGGTTTCATCCTGATTCATATAAATTCTTGCTTTGGCTTTAGCATAGTTTTCCATAGTCTTATGCCTGTTCAGATGGTCCGGTGTAATATTCAATACAGCAGAGACTATAGGCTTGAAATTTTTAATGGTTTCCAGCTGAAAACTGCTGACCTCAGTTACCATATATGCATCCTCTGGTGCAGAAATGGCTTTTGATACCGCTGCAACACCTATATTCCCGACAACATAAGTTTGCCTGTCCGCATTTTTAAATATCTCCCCTGTAAGTGCTGTTGTCGTGGTTTTTCCGTTGGTTCCGGTAATTGCAATAAATTTTCCTTTGCATAAGCGATACGCCAGTTCAAGTTCTCCGATTATTTCCACTCCCGCCTTTTTGGCCATTGTAACAAGAGGAGTATCAAGGGGTATTCCAGGACTTATAACCAATAGATCATAGCCTCCGATGGATTCAGGGAGTATTGCGAAGTAAGACTTCAAGCCATACATTTCTACTTTCTTAATGATATCTGTATCAATTTTTTCTTTAGTCTTAGCATCATAAACAGAAACTTCCGCCCTTGCAGACAAAAGGACTTCTATTACAGCAGCTCCGGACTTTCCCATGCCGGCCGCCAGCACTTTTTTTTTCGCCAATAGCATATTCCCACCGCCTTTAATATATTAAAATGATCCTTCCGATAATGCAGAGTATCAGAGTCGCACCCCAAAAAACTCCAACCACTTTAGTTTCTTTCCAACCACTTAATTCAAAATGATGATGCAGAGGACTCATTTTAAAAATTCTTTTCCTGCGAGTCTTATAGCTGATTACCTGTAATAGCACCGAAAGTGATTCAACAAGATATATACCTCCTACTATGGGGATAATCAAAGTAAGATTCATTAAAATTGCTGCAGCTGCAATTGCTCCACCAAGTGCCATAGATCCTGTATCTCCCATAAATACTTTAGCCGGATGCGCATTAAAATTCAAAAATCCTAAACAAGCACCGGTTAATGCACCACAAAATACTGCAGTGCTCATAAATCCCAGACTTAAAGCCATCAGGCTAAAAAAAAGCGATACTAATAATGTGACACCTGACGCAAGACCATCCAGACCATCTGTAAGATTTACGCTGTTGACCATACATACTACAAAGAAAGCAATGAACGGAACATAATAAACACCAAAATCCCAATATTCATTCAAGATGGGGATATAGATATTTGTACCAAAAGCGGACACTTTTGCCTGATAAACAGCTATGGTAGTTGCAAAAACCACTTGAAAAAAAAGTTTTTGATAAACCCGCAACCCCAGATTCCTTTTTAAAACCACCTTAATAAAATCATCGATAAAGCCTAATATGCCGAATGCAGAAATAGAAAAAACCAGAATAATCAAGTCGTTATTGACATTTCCTGCAGACAAACTTGTAATCAATGCTGCCGCAATAATCATAATACCGCCCATTGTCGGTGTGCCTGCCTTTGCTTTATGGCTCTTCGGTCCTTCATCCCGTATACTTTGTCCTGCTTTTAATCTGATTAAAACCGGTATACTGATGGGGCCCAATATCAGGGTAATGACAAAAGATATTACAATGGTAATAATAATCTGCATATGTTGTTCCATCTTTATCCCCTTTCCATTATATATTCAACAATTTCTTCCATTCTCATTCCCCTTGAACCTTTTACCAGTACCACATCTCCCGGCATAATCAGATCATCAAGGTTGTCAAGTAATTCCTTCTTCTCTTCATAATGCAAAATGCTCATGTTGTTTGCCTGAATCTTCGCTCCCATAGCAATATATTCTGCAAACTTTCCTGTGGTTATCAACAGGTCTAATTGAACCTTTGCAGCATAACCCCCTACTTCTTTATGATATTTTACCGTAAAACTTCCCATTTCCAACATATCCGAAAGTATGGCAATATGCCTTTTCCCTTTTATTGTTGTTAAAGTCTGAATAGCTGCTTTCATTGAATCAGGGCTTGCATTATAAACATCATTTAAAACGATAACGCCATTCGATGTCTTTTCTGTTTTCAGGCGCATTTCATAGCCTCTGTACTCGGATAATGCTTCAGCTATATCCTTCATGTCTACTTGAAAATAAATACCACAGGCAATGGCCATTGTAGCATTGTAGACATTATGCCTCCCAAGAACATTCATTTTAAAAGGATACGAATTATTATTGACATTCAGTGAAAAGCTGATACCCTCTTCAGAATCGTGTATATCTTTAATAATATAATCCGATTCTCTATCCAAACCGATTTTAACCAATTTACAGATATTTGATTCCTTATCAAGAGTTTTTAACCAAATATCATCGTAATTTAAAATCAGAACATTGTTATGATCAAAATAATTTGTTACTTCTAATTTAGCTTTCAAAATATTTTTCTGACTTTTCAGATTCTCAATATGCGATAATCCTATGTTGGTAATTACTGCAATATCCGGCTTGATAATTGAAGAAAGCAGATCAATTTCACCAAGGTTGCTCATTCCCATTTCAAATATGGCGATTTCATGCTTTTCTTCAACATTGAATACGCTTAAAGGAAGCCCGATATGATTATTGTAGTTTCCTATATTTTTGATAACTCGATACTTTTTTGACAGTAAAGATGCGATCAATTCTTTTGTTGTGGTTTTCCCGGTACTTCCCGTTACTGCAATTTTGGGTATGTTGAACAATGATATATAATATTCTGCCATCTGATGAAGTGCTCTTAATGTATCTTCTACTCTTATAAATGGCATTTCCCCAATATCTTCAATATTTTTATGTACCAGTACTGCACTGCATCCTTTTCTAATTGCCTGATGGACAAAATCATGCCCATCCATTTTTTCACCTTGGATAGCAATAAAAAGGTCTCCTTCTGTCACCTTGCGGGAATCAGTGGAGATGCCTTTAACGACTACATCTGTCCCTCTACTATGTAAGATTCCTTTAACTTTATACGACAAATCCGAAAGCCGTAACTCTTTCAATTTATTGCCCTCCTGTTACATGGATTCAATGATGTTTAAAACAGCTTCTCTGTCATCAAAATGAATGGTACGATTTCCTATAATCTGATAGGTTTCATGCCCTTTTCCGGCAATTATAATAATATCATTCTTATGATATATTTCAACTGCTCTTTTAATTGCCTCAAATCTGTCTTCAACGATTTCATAAGGACAGTCTGTTGAAATAACTCCGGCCTCAGTATCCTTCAGTATTTGTTTCGGATCCTCAGTTCTGGGATTGTCGCTGGTAATAATACAGTAATCCGCCAGTTTTCCTGCAGCTTTTCCCATAAGTGGCCTCTTTGTTCTGTCCCGGTCTCCTCCGCAGCCAAATACACATATCAGCCGTCCTTTTTTAAAGCCATTGGCGGTTATCAATACTTTCTCCAGAGCATCCGGCGTATGTGCATAATCTACAATAACAGGGATTTCTTTTTTATTTTCAACAACCTGAAATCTTCCCGGTACACCTTTAATACTTTTCAGCCCTGCTTCAATATCTTCAAACCCGATTCCGGCTGCAAGGCATACACCTGCTGCCGCAAGGGCATTATAAACAGAAAACAATCCGGGAATTGGCAAAGACAGTGCTCCTAATGGCTTCCCCTTAAACAGGAGTTCAAAAGAAGAAGCTTTTTCAGAAATATTGATATTTTCAGCCTTATAATCCGCAGCATTCTGAACTCCATAAGTCAGGCAAGGAATTATTAAATCCTTTTCCTTTTTTAATTCACAGGCCATTTTTTTTCCATATTCATCATCTATATTAATTATATTTGCTTTTCCTGTTTTATAAAACAGACTCTTTTTGGATAGATAATAATGATCAAAATCATGATGAAAATCCAAATGATCCGGTGTTAAATTAGTAAAAATGCCATAGTCAAAATCAATATCCTCAACTCTGCCGAGAGACAAAGAATGGGATGAAACCTCCATAACACAGGCTTCAATGTTATCACGTTTCATATGATTAAACATCTTTTGCAGTTCAAAAGACTCCGGAGTCGTATTAGATGAATGGTATTCATTATTACCGATTTTATAAGAAATGGTCCCGATAAGCCCGCAGGAAATATGTGCAGTCTCCAAAATCTGTCTGATCAAAAATGTAATGGTGGTTTTGCCATTGGTCCCTGTTACTCCGAAAATATTCAGATTTCTTGAAGGATGGCCAAAAAAATTGGCTGAAATTCCGGATAAGGCTTTTCTGCTGTCTGCTACTTGTATTACCATGGCTTTCGCATATATTTCTTTATGGATCTCATTTTCAACAATAAAAGCTGAAGCACCATTTTTCAATGCATCATCAGCATATTTATGCCCGTCTGTTTTATAGCCTGAAATACAAACAAACAGATCTCCTTTGTTTACATTCCGCGAATCATAAGCAATCCCTTTTATATCGCAAGCCGATTCTCCACTGACCCGGATTATCTCCACATCCTGAAGCAGTTCTTCTATTTTCAATACAACATCTCCTTTGCATTGGTATCTTTTATATTATTAGTTTAAAATAATAAGCAACTTTTATCAAAAGGTTTTTCTTCGATATAAGCTGCTTCATATTCTGTAGCAAAATTAAATTGCACATTCTTAATTCTTATATAAATAAACTGATACATTTTTTCTGACCAACTCTCCCGGTTTAGGATACTGGTCTTTAACCGGAAAATTCTCAACTTCATCTTCAGGAATTATTTCATACCCCAAACCCTTTTCTTTTAAGGTTTCAATGGCCTCATCCCGGCTTTTATTTTTTATATCGGGAACATATACATATTCCTCTTTCATTTTCTGAAGCTCTTCCTCAGAGTAATATTGCCTTACATTAAGATATCTTAAAGTATCCGCCAATATCTCTCTGGCGGCCGGCGCTGCCGTAAGGCTGCCAAAATGAGTTCCGGTTGGTTCATCGACAATAACCAGTACTGCCATTTTAGGATCATCTATAGGTGCCATTGCAATAAAGGATGAATATACTTTTCCTTCCACATATCTTCCGTCTATAACTTTATCTGCCGTCCCCGTTTTCCCCCCTATTCTGTATCCAGAGACCTGAGCATTTCGTCCTGTACCATCCTGCACTACCTTTTCCATTATCAAAAGCATTTCTTCTGCGGTTTTCTCAGAAACAACCTGTCTAACAAGCACCGGTTCATATCTGTGAATAACATTTCCATTGTCATCCACCAATTCTTTGACGATTCGTGGTTGCATGAGTTTTCCGTTATTTCCGATGGCACTAACTGCCGTGATCAACTGGAGAGGTGTTATTGAAATTCCCTGACCATAAGACATAGTTGCCAACTCTACAGGCCCGATGACAGATTTGCTTTGAATAATGGAATTGCTCTCACCGGGAAGATCAACACTTGTTTTATCCTCAAACCCAAAATCTTTCAGATATTCATAATACTTATCTTCACCTACCGCCAATCCAAGTTGTATGAAAACCGGATTACAGGAATTCATGACGGCCTCAATCAGCGTCTGTACTCCATGAGGATTATAATACCGCCAACATCTGAGTCTCGCATCTTCCACAGTGATATACCCTGTACATGTATATTTTGTCGTTAGAGTCGTCACATTCTCATCCAATGCAATAGCCGTCGTAATCAGTTTAAAAGTAGAACCCGGTTCATAAGTATCACTGATCAACGGATTTCGCCACATCTGATTCCAATAATCCTGTTGTCCTTCATTTCCCAGAGTATTATAATAACTCAGATCATTTTCCAAAATCGGTTCCCGGGGATTATTGGGATCATAATCAGGATAAGAAGACATGGCTAAAATATCACCTGTTTTAGGGTCCATGACAATGGCCATAACTTTTTTTGCCATTGTCTTTTGATAGGCATTTTCAATAGCTTTTTCCACAAAATGCTGTATGACTTCATCGATTGTCAAAACCACATTTAAACCATTTTCTGCTTTAAAATATTTTTCTGTTCCGTAGGATAACTCTCTGCCCAAAGCATCAGTATTTTTTATCCATCTTCCCGGAAGCCCACTGAGATATTTATCATATTTCAATTCTACTCCTGACAACCCTCTGTTATCATCGGTAGTATGGCCAATGATATGTGATGCAAAGCTTCCAAACGGATATACACGTTTATTATCTTCTGCGATCCAAATACCCTCCGGATTTACTTCCCTTATCTTATCGGCTTTTTCTTTTTCCACCCATTTAGCAACACGAATAAGGTTTACATTCTTCCTCGTAATAATATCCAGAACATTCTCCTGAGGCTCTCCAAGGGTTTCAGATAAGAAACGGGCAACCTCATTAACATCCTCATTATTTTGAACTTCCGATGGTCTTGCCCATATTGTACTGGTACTGGCGCTGACTGCTAATTCTTTTCCTTTTCTATCAAAAATAATCCCTCGTTTTGCAGGGATTGGAATATCTCTTGTTTGTTGTTCCAGTGCAATCTGCTGATATTTTTCGCTGTAGACAATCTGGATCCATCCTAATCTGAAGATCAGGCTTAAAAACAGAATACATACTATAAAAAAGAAAAACGCAAGACGCTTTTTATTTTTATTGGTGGGGAGCGACAAAGAAAGCACCTCTCTCTGATTCTAGTTATTAGTCAGGCTTTGCTGATCATTTTCTACTAATCAGGGCTTGCCGAATAGCTCATATGGGTGTTTACATTTGAGAAATAAAAAAATTGAAATCCGTATACGAGTCATTTATTCAGTAAGTCCTAATTATAAGCTTCCTCCCTTAAAACAGCAGCAAAATCTGATTCTTTCCGAATGCCGTTTTCTAAAAATACCATTTGTTCAGCCGAAGGATAGATCATGCCTAAGCTTAAAGCTTTCTCTTCAATAGAAACAATTTCACTTTCCTTTTCGATGGCTACAATAAGATTTTCTATTTCTCCTTCAACAATACTAATTTCTTTATTGATGCTATTGATATTATATTTGATCTGAGATGTATAAGCAGAGGACATAATCATAACAATACACATAGCACCCAGTCCGAAAACAGTTAAAATAAGTTTTATTTTCTCACCGGTTGTTAGTGTGGTATTTCTTTTTTGAGAATATGTCTTTGCATAGCCTTCATTAAAATAGTCTTCATAAATAGTATACTTTTTCTCTGCTGCTAACATCTTTATTCTCTCCTTCGCTGTAATAGAACTTATACTTTTTCAACAATTCTCAGTTTTGCACTTCTTGAACGAGGATTCCTTTCTAATTCACTTTCAGACGGGTATATTGGTTTACTTGAAACTTTCTTTACTTTGGCTTTCCCCTCACATATACAAATTGGTACAGTAGGCGGACACGTACATTTTTTTGCTGCTTCATTAAAACAATTTTTAACAATCCGGTCTTCAAGAGAATGAAAAGTTATGATACATAGCCGTCCACCGGTATTCAGTACATCTATAAAATCGTAAACCGCTTCTTGTAAAAGGCCTAATTCGTTGTTCACCTCTATTCTTAATGCCTGGAAAGTTCTTTTTGCCGGGTGGGGACCTTTCCTTCTTGCAGAGGCAGGGATTGCAGCTTTAATGATTTCCACTAAACGGCTTGTTGTTCTAATTGTATTTTTTTTTCTCTCTTTAATAATAAAATTTGCAATCCGGGAAGCCCATTTCTCCTCACCGTACTCTTTAATAATTTTTTTTAACTCATCTTCAGAATACGTATTGATAATATCTTGTGCTGTAACCGTATCCGTCTTATTCATCCTCATATCTAAAGAGGCTTCCTTCATATACGAGAACCCCCTCTCCTCATTATCCAGCTGAAAGGAGGATACACCCAAATCCAATACGGCTCCGTCTATTTTATTTAACTCATGATTTCTGATTATTTCTTTTATATTGACATAATTATCATGAACATATATTTTTTTGCATATGTAATCTTTAAGTCTTTCCTGAGATGCATGGATGGCATCTGTGTCACGGTCTATTCCTACAAGAATCCCCTTTTCGTTTAGATTCATGCAGATGCCCGACGCGTGTCCGGCCCCTCCAAGAGTCCCGTCTACATAAATGCCTTCTTTCTTTATTTCCAGATTTTCCAGTACTTCCTGATACATGACAGGGGCATGCTGAAATTCCATAAAATCATCACCTATATACCAAGTTCCGCCATTTTCTCTGCAATATGGTCATAGCTTAAATCCGAGTCTTCATTATATTTTGCCCATTCTTCTTTATCCCATATTTCAACTCTTGAAGATACACCTATCGTGATGACTTCCTTATCTACTTTTGCATGGTCTCTGAGGTTCTGTGGAATGGTGATTCTGCCTTGCTTGTCCACTTCACATTCCACCGCACCTGAAAAGAAATGTCTTACAAAAGCTCTTGCATCTTTACTTGCAAGTGGTAATTGTTTCAGCTTCTTTTCAAGGTTGTCCCATTCGTCCATAGGATATATAAAGAGGCAATTATCCAACCCTTTGGTAAGAATAAACTTATATCCCAAAGCCTCTCTGAATTTTGAAGGAATAATAATCCTTCCTTTTGAATCGATTGAATGTTGGTATTCACCTATGAACATAGTATTTCACCACACTAAAGTTAACTATCTCCACTATACACCACTTTCCTCCACTCTGCAACCACAAAACACCAAAATACATATCATTCTCTCCACATTTTCTAATAATTCGGTGAAGAACTTGGTTTTTTAATATACCGAAAACAATATATTGTTATTGTTCCCAATGAGTACACAAAATACAGCAGTAATGTAAAAGAAAAAAAGGTTAGAGGGTCAGAAGGTCAGCGAGTCAGAGGGGCAGAGGGTTTAGAATCAAAAATGATTGCCCGCGGGCAATCATCTCAGGCTGAAGACAAAGTAACTTATGAATTGAATACTATTGTATAAATATGAGTGACTTTAGCTATTTGTTAAAAAATTGAGATGATAGATATGTCGCCAAATTTTATCCGAATAGATAACGGAAAAGAATATTTATACAACAGTATTAAATTGTCTACAATCTGAAATGATTGCCCGCGGGCAATCATTTTACCTTATATCTTAACTTTATCTGAAAATATTATTTTTATACCGCCTCCTGTTTATAACAAGTATGAGAAAACATAAGGCAAAGGCAGCAGCGCTTAATAACTGTGCTACTCTGAATTCTCCAAGCATCAGGCTGTCTATCCGCAGACCTTCGATAAAAAATCGGGCTAAGGAATACAGCATACCATACAATAAAAGTATTTGACCTTCATATTTTTTTCTCTTTTCGAACCAGATCAGAAACAGGAACAAGCCAAAATTCCATAGTGACTCATACAAAAAAGTAGGATGGACATTCTGTCCGTCGATGGTAATTGCCCAAGGCAATTCAGTTGGTGCTCCATAAGCTTCCTTATTAAAAAAATTTCCCCATCTTCCAATTGCCTGAGCCAAAGCTACCCCGGGCATTCCTAAATCAATTACGGTCAAAATTCTCAGATTCCAAATAACGCATAATAAAATAGCCATTAGTATACCTGCAATCAAACCTCCATGTATTGCAAGACCTCCGGCTCTAATATTAATAATCTTAAAAAAGTCTCCTCTGTAATAATCCCAATTAAATAATACATAATATAATCTTGCACCGATAACTCCAGCGGGTATAACCAGCAGAATAAAATCTAAAATTCGATCAGGGTGTATCCCGAAATTATTTGATCTTCTCATCGTAATATATGTAGCCAAAATCATCCCGAGAGAAATCAGGATTCCATACCATCGAATCGATATTCCAAAAATGGTAAATGCAACCGGGTCCAATAATTATCACCGTCCTTTTCTATAATTAATTATACAATAATTATATAAGAATAGCAGCCTATAATCAAATGTTCCTTTCTCTGTTATTATTGACAATGAAACAGGTTAATATATAATTAATGTGTTAATTTTCATACTTATTTGAAAGGATGTTTTATATGAAGCTTGGTATAGTAGGTCTTCCCAACGTCGGTAAAAGCACACTGTTCAATGCCATTACCAAAGCCGGTGCAGAATCTGCAAATTACCCATTTTGTACAATTGAACCTAATGTAGGAACTGTTGCAGTTCCAGATGAAAGACTCCTGGAACTTGATAAAATATATCATTCAGATAAGATTGTTCCTACATCCATTGAATTTTATGATATTGCAGGCTTAGTAAAGGGCGCAAGCAAAGGAGAAGGCCTGGGAAATAAATTCTTATCCCATATACGGGAGGTTTCTGCTATCGTCCATGTGGTCAGGTGTTTCAATGATGAAAACATTACACATGTTGATGGCTCCATAAACCCTGAACGGGACATTGAGACAATTAATACGGAATTGATAATTTCTGATCTGGAAATCCTCGAAAGAAGAATTGATAAAACAAAGAAATTATTAAAAGGAGATAAAACCCTACAAAATGAACTTGATTTCCTCATGAAACTACAAAGTAACTTGGAAAATGGACAATCTGCAAGGTCGGTGGATACAAATGATTCTGAAGAAAAAATGCTGAAAGAAATAAACCTTCTCTCTTATAAGCCAATTATTTATCTCTCAAATGTTGCGGAAGACGATTTAATGGATACGACAGATAATTCATATGTTAAAACTGTTAAAAACATTGCTCAAAAAGAAAAAGCTGAAGTTGTCACCATATGTGCAAAAATTGAATCAGAAATTGCAGAACTGGAAGATGAAGAAAAAAAACAATTCCTTCAGGAATTAGGTCTTTCCGAATCGGGATTGAACAAGTTAATCAAAGCCAGTTACCGCCTTTTAGGACTCATTAGTTTTCTCACCGCCGGCAAACCTGAAGTCAGAGCGTGGACCATCAAGAAAGGCACCAGGGCTGTTAAAGCCGCCGGAAAAATCCATTCGGACATTGAACGTGGTTTTATCCGTGCGGAAGTCATACATTATGATGACCTGATCAGATGTCAAAGCCTGCAGGCGGCCAAAGAACAGGGAATGATCCGTCTTGAAGGGAAAGACTACGAAATGAAAGACGGAGATGTTGTTCATTTCAGGTTTAATGTTTAAATGAGGAGACAGGGCAATCAAATTAAGAATCAATATATTAAATGTCTCCCATGAAATATAAACATTTAACTATATTATTCAAGTGGGAAAGTTGATTTAATAATGAACAATGAATAATTTAGAAGGATTTTGCGATGCAAAATTCTTTTTTTTACGCTCTTCTCTTCATTTAACCACAATATCAAAATCTCTCAAAAGTGTTATGGCATCGGGCAAGGTGAATATGGCTTTTTTAAGCTTGTTATTGGATGGACTTATGCGGTATTCTTTTGCAAAAGAAAAATTTGCCTTGGATAAATCACACTTCTCAAAAATAGTATCCTTTAAATTCGAATAACTGAAATCGCTTTCAATAAGCTTAGCTCCCCAAAAATCACACCCTATGATTTCACAATTCCTGAATAATCCTTTGTTTAATTTGAAGTCAGTAAAATTACAGCTTCTCAGCAGGCAATCTTCAAAACCTACATCTATAATGAAAGAATCACATTTGGAAAAATCAATTCCAACTATCTTACAGTTCTGAAACTGAACGTTTCTAAGTTTGGAATCAACAAACTTTACTAATGAAACATTACATGCCGAAAAACAACTATCTTCAAAAAAAGAAGCCGAGAAATCCACCTCTGAAAAATCACTGTTATAAAACCGGCAATTAATAAATTCTTTGTTCTTTTGGTTCAAATCTTTTACTTCCACTTTATTAAATTTTATATCTTCATACTTCATATCCTTCATAACCGCATCCTCCTTATTTATTGTTCATTTTTGCCCGTCCTCTCTTTACCCTTATGCATATAAGTTTAAGTATTCAACTTTCCCATAATAACAAGTAATTACATTATTGAAATTCAAATTGGTTAAATGTCTCCCATGAAATATACACATTTAGCCATATTATTCAAGTGGGAAAGTTGAGTTTAAGTATAAGTATATAAATATATACCTAAGCCGGTTTTCCCAAAAACTGGCTGTTGTATAGATCGGAATAAAACCCGCCTTTTTCCATTAATACTTCGTGGTTTCCCTTTTCAATAATTTTACCCTCATTCATGACAAGGATAATATCTGCCTTTCGGATAGTTGAAAGTCTGTGGGCAATGACAAAATTGGTTCTGCCTTTCATCAATTCCGACATGGCTTTCTGTATATATATCTCTGTCCTGGTATCCACATTGCTTGTTGCTTCATCCAGTATCAAAATGAAGGGGTCGGCCAGAATTGCACGTGCAATGGTAATAAGCTGTTTTTGTCCTTGAGAAATATTATTCGCTTCTTCATTCAATTCTGTCTGATAGCCCTCCGGCAGCATCCGTACAAAATGATCCACATGGGCCATCTCAGCAGCCTTTAGGATTTCTTTATCCGTTGCATCTGTTTTACCGTAAGCAATATTATCCCATATTGAGCCTTTGAAAAGCCATGCATCCTGAAGGACCATCCCGAACAGGCTTCTTAAGCCCTCCCGTGTCAAATCGCGTATATCTATCCCATCCACCGTTATTCTCCCATCGTCGATTTCATAAAACCGCAGAAGAAGATTTACAAGTGTTGTTTTCCCCGCACCTGTAGGTCCAACAATCGCAACGGTTTGACCGCTCTTTGCCGTAAAGCTCATATCTTCAATGAGCTTTACATCCTTTTTATAGCCGAAATCCACATGTTTAAAATGAACTTCTCCACGAATTTTTTCTAACTGGACGGGTATTTCATTGCCTTTTACTTCTTCTTCTTCTTCATCCAGCACCTCAAACACGCGCTCAGCAGATGCAACTGTCGATTGAATGATATTTACAATATTGGCGGTTTGGACTATTGGATGGCTGAATTGTCTGGAATACTGTATAAAAGCCTGAATGTCGCCTATTTCTATAACACGCCTTGTAACAAATATCCCACCTACTACACTTACAAATACATATCCTATATTGCTGACAAAGGTCATCAATGGCATGATAATACCGGATACAAACTGAGCTTTCCAACCTGCATTGTAAAGCTTGTCATTTAATCTTTGAAAAGCAGCGAGCGATTTTTCTTCGTATCCGAAGGCTTTTACCACTTTATGTCCGGTATACATTTCTTCAACATGCCCGTTAAGCTCTCCGATCATCTTCTGCTGCATTTTAAAATATTTTTGGGACTTCTTTGCGATTCCTTTGGTTATGAAAATACTTAACGGCAGTGTTATAAGCGTGATCAGTGTCATAACCGGACTGATGGTAAGCATCATAATGATGATACCCGACAAAGTAACTATAGAAGTAATAAGCTGCGTAATACTTTGCTGAAGCGTGTTGCTGATATTATCGATATCATTGGTTACACGGCTCAAAATTTCTCCATGAGTTCTCGAATCAAAATACTTCAAAGGCAGCCGGTGCAATTTTTCACTGATATCCTTTCGCATATCAAAAACAGTTTTCTGGGCGACGCCCGCCATAATATATTGGGTCCCATAACTAAACAGGGCACTGACGATGTATAACACTGTCAAAATCATTAAAATTCCTGCAATATAATCAAAATCAATTGCTGCATCCGGTATCCCTTGCAGCTTCATCATAAGGCCCTCAAACAATTTTGTAGTAGCCTTTCCCATCACTTTCGGGCTTAGAATATTGAATACTGTACTGAACATAGCAAGCCCTCCTACTATTATAAGCCTCATTCTCATAGGCATGAGATATTTAATAAGCCTTTTCAGTGTTCCTTTGAAATTCTTTGCTTTTTCAACCGGCATACTTATCCCATGAGGGCCTCTTCCGGGTCCTCTATCTCTCAAGGAGTTTCTGTTCATATTGTTGTCACGCTCACTCATGCAATCTCCTCCTCTGAAAGCTGTGATGATACGATTTCCCGATATACCTCACAGTTTTTCATTAATGCTTTATGATTTCCTATTCCGGCAACAGCACCGTTTTCCAATACAATGATCTGGTCCGCATCCATTACCGTATTCACTCGCTGCGCCACAATGATAAGCGAATCCTGCCGGGTATATTCCTTAAGGGCGTTGCGTAGTTTTGCCTCGGTTTTAAAATCCAAGGCAGAGAAGCAGTCGTCAAAAATATAAATCTCCGGCTTCTTGGCCAAAGCTCTGGCAATTGAAAGCCTCTGTTTCTGCCCTCCGGATACATTGGTTCCTCCTTGTGATATCTCAGAATCATAACCATCTTTCATATGATCAATAAATTCATTTGCCTGAGCAACTTCGGCTGCTTTTTTCAACATATCACCCGTAATGCTCTCATTTCCAAACCGTATATTATCCGCAATGGTCCCTGTAAAAAGCACTGCATTTTGTGGTACAAACCCTATTTTCTCCCTCAGCACTTTTTGATTTATTTCTTTTACATCTACACCGTCAACCAGTATTTTGCCTTCTGTAACATCATAAAAGCGCATAATCAGATTCATAAGAGTAGTCTTGCCTGATCCGGTACTTCCAATGACTGCCGTTACTTTTCCCGGCCAACTACTGAAAGAAACATTCTTTATAACCGGCTCCGCTGCACCTTCAAAACAGAAGGATACATTCTTAAATTCTATAAACCCTCTTGCATCAACCTTTTTCGATAATTGTGGGTCTGATATTGATGTTTTCATGTCCATAACCTCACTTATTCTGGCAGCTGAAACAGAAGCTCTGGGAACCATGATAAACATCATGGTCATCATTACCAATGAAAACATAATTTGCATGGCATATTGAATATAGGCCATCAGGTCTCCCACCTGCATAGCACCGTTATCCACACGGACAGATCCGAACCAGAAAATAAGAATACTGGTAAAATTAAAAAGCAGCATCATCAAAGGCATCAATAAGGCCATTATTTTATTTACTTTTATTGCTGTCCCGGTGAGATCAAGATTGGCTTCATGAAATCTTTCCTTTTCTCTTTTTGTTCTATTGAAGGCACGCACCACTCGAATACCTGTCAAATAATCTCTTAGAACCAAATTGATTCTGTCTACTTTTTTCTGCAAAGATTTAAAAAGCGGCATGGTTTTTCTGGAAACAAAAAAGATTAGAACGGATAATAGAGCCACAACACCGATCAAAAGCAGTGAGAGCTTTGCATCTTTTGATACGGCCATAATAATGCCTCCTATTGCCATGACAGGCGCTCTGATCAACATTCTAAGAGCAGTCACGGTAAAATTTTGTATCTGGGTGATATCATTTGTGGTTCTGGTAACCAAAGAAGCCGTCCCAATCTGATCAAACTCTGACAACGAAAAGCCCTCTACCCTGAAAAATATTCCATACCTAAGCTGCTTCCCAAATCCGGAGCTGACTTTGGAAGATACAAAACTTGCCAAAATTGCCGACAGTGTCCCAATTGCGGCTACAAGGATCATCCATAAACCAATTTTCAGAATATAAGGTACATCTCCCTTTACGATACCTGTATCCACAATGTCAGACATCATGGTAGGCAAAGCAAGCTCTGATAAGGATTGTATGAATACTAATACAATCACAGCAATTATTGGAATCGTAAAGGTTTTTAATTCTTTTATAATTCTTGCCATATGATTAACTCCATTTCAAAGATTAATCCAATTTGCTGAGTATAGATACCATTTCTTCGAAACAACGATTCAGTCTCAGTACATCCTCGTCTTCTAAGACTTCAAGCCTATTCAGCATATTCCTTTTCATTTCCTTCATGTGAAACGCTAACAGCCCTTCACCTTCTTTAGTTATGTATAAGTTTATATTTCTTCTGTCAGAGGCATCATGCTCTCTTATGATATAGCCTTCCCTGATTAATTTATTTACTACTTTAGTAAGGTTAGGTTTTGAAATCATTAATTTTTCAACATAAAATTTCATAGGTTTTCCATTGTTTTTTTTAATCAAAAACAGCAATTTGATTTGCTGTCTCGAAACAGACATTCCATGAACCCCTTTAAATAATTTTTTATGAAGAATCGGCATAAAATCAAAAATATACCCTAATAATTTATCTCTTTCCATTGAGGCCTCCTGTTTATTATTGTTTTAAATATAAATCATTATATGTTTTAACTATTATATAATATAACTATTCTAATCTTTTATGTCAACAAAATAATTGATATTTTCTATTTCATAAAAAAAAGGACTTTATCAGCAAAATCCTCTTTTCTTTCCTCTTTGTTCTCAGTTTCTCTTATAAATTTAGCAGTTCTTTTTCCAGCAAATACGCCATTAACATCTGTCCCGTCTTTCCGGTAATCTTCAAACAATTGACTGCATGTTCCCTGGTATCAAAATCATATGTATTCAATGCTCTGCAGCAACTCGTCTTAAACTGTTCTACAAATCGATTATGAAACTCTTTGGAATAGCTGTAACAGTTTTCCTTATCCTCGTCATTGGTAGATGTTCTTCCTGTTAATAAACTTATAATACTGATTGCCCCCATCAAAGCGCCGCATGTACATCCGGCCCTGCCATGTCCTCCTCCAAATGCCGTAAATATTCTAAGTATTGCATCATCTGCATCGACATACTCCTTAAATGCAAGAAAAATCGATTCAGCACAATTATATCCTTCTTTAAAATACTGTCCTGTAATGTTTCTTGCTTCAATACAAAGTTCTTCATTCATATTATCGCCCCTTTAAATTCAACTTTTAAACCTGAATAAACAATTTAATTCACAAATAAAACAGTTAATAAAATGAGATAATACATGTTTCATCTTTTAATCTAACTTATTCTTTTATTAGCCTTCATTCAGTAAATTTACAAGTGCGAAAAATCGAATCTGAAATGGACAATTAACATTCAACGAAAGAAATTATTGCCTTGGAGGCAATAATTTCTTTCATCAATTTTTATTTGTTCTCAGTTGTCTGTTTCAGTTCTTCCATAATGGCCACGGAAGCACTTGCACCTATACGGTCAGCGCCCGCCTCGATCATTTGCATTGCTGCTTTTAAATTTCTAATACCTCCGGAAGCTTTTACTTTAAGATTATTTCCTACAGTTTCTTTCATTAGTTTCACATCGGACGCTACTGCTCCTTCTCCAGAAAATCCGGTAGAAGTTTTTACAAAATGAGCGCCGGCTTTTTCTGAAAGGACACAGGCCTTAATGATCTCTTCCCTTGTCAATAAACAGGTTTCAATTATAACTTTTATGACTGCTTGTCCTCCGCAGATTTCGACAACTCTTTGGATATCTTTTTCCACAAGTGATTCATTCCCGTCTTTAAGAGCTCCGATATTTATTACCATATCTATTTCATCGGCACCATTATATACTGCACGCTCGGCTTCAAATGCTTTGGTTTCGGAATCACATGCACCTAAAGGAAACCCTACTACAGAAGCTACCTTCACACCCGTCCCTTTTAGCTCACGACATACAAATGGCACGTGACAGGAATTGATACAAACCGCATAAAAACTATATTTTTTTGCCTCCATGCATATTTTTCTAATTTGATCCATAGTGGCATCCGGCTTTAGAAGAGTATGATCAAAATACTTTTCAAGATTCTTCATCATTTTACCTACTTTACTATTTCTACGAAATCTCCATTAGTCATTTGAGCTGCATTTCCTTCATCCAGATCCACATGCATTTCCAATGCATATTTTTCACTGACTCTTACCAATACGTTATTAAAAATAACACCTCGTTTGCCTTCAACTTTCACATCGACTTCATCCTTATCCTTTAATCCGGCTTTTTCCGCATCTGATGTATGCATATGAATATGCCTTGCAGCAACTATAACCCCTTTTTCAAGATCGACCTCTCCTTCAGGCCCAATAACTTTTACCCCCGGAGATCCTGCTAAATCGCCTGAATCTCTCACTGGAGCCTTAAGCCCTAAGACTCTGGCATCTGTCATAGATATCTCAATTTGAGTTTCCGGCCTTGCAGGGCCTAAGACTCTTACGCTTTTCAGTGTTCCCTTCGGACCTGCTATATCCACTTTCTCTTCGCAGGCATATTGCCCGGGCTGGCTTAATTCTTTATATTTCGTTAACTCATGGCCCTTTCCGAATAATATATCAATATCTTCTTGCTTTAAATGAATGTGTCTGTTTGACAGACCTACCGGTACTTTAAAATTTGCCATTTTAGAAACTCACTCCTTTTATTATTATCACGGCTAATATTATATCTGTATCAATATAAAATTTCAATTAAATCCAGCTATTTTATGAATATAAGATTCCTAAGGAAAAAAAACAAATGAACAAAAAAAAAACAAATGAACAAAAAAAACAAATGAAAAAAATAAAAAGAAGCAGGGCTTTACCTTGCTTCTTTATTCTTCCATTGCTCTTTCCAACTTATCCAAGTACTGAAGTGGGAACAGTCTTAATAATTCTTTGAATTGCTCCACTGACAAGCCACTGGTTGTAGTATAAATGTCGATTTTTTCGTCTACATCCGCTTGCTGAAACCGCTTTTTGATTTCTTCAAATTGGCTTCCTTTTGTATGGGTTTTCTTCTCGGGGTTAAAATCCAGATTTACATTTGTCTCGTTTGGCTCAACATCCGTATTTAGATCTGCATTTGTATTATTGTTCAAATTTGCAATATTGGGATAATCAGTCTTCTTTCTGTTAAAATCAGCGTTTATATTTGTCACAGTATTTGCCTCCTGTCCTTAAATCTTGTTATTTTAGTATTTTCCATTTCCGCCTGATGTATACGGCAATATACTCTTTAAACCGAAGCAAAATTTGTGAACACTCTCTTAACTTTCATTTTATTTAAGACAGGTAATGTATGGAAGATTTCTGTATCTTTCTTCATAATCCAAACCATAGCCCACAATGAATTTATTTGGTACTTGAAAACCAGCATAATCTGCTGTAATATCAATTTCCCTTCTTTCCGGCTTGTCCAAAAGTGTACAAATCTTCAAAGATTCCGGATTCCGTGATTTTAAATTATCAAAAAGATAATGGAGTGTCAGCCCGGTGTCAATGATATCTTCAACAATAAGAACATTTTTGCCCTCAATACTTGTATCCAGGTCTTTAATTATACGAACCACACCTGTACTTTTTGTTGATGCACCATAACTTGAAACAGCCATAAAATCAATACTCAGCTTATCATTATCAATTTTTTTGATTAAATCACTTAGAAAAATACATGCGCCTTTAAGGACTCCGATTACCAATATTTCCTTTCCCTTATAATCCATTGTTATTTTCTTGCCAAGTTCTTCAATTTTTTCTTCCAGTTCCTTTTGAGAAATCATCACTTCTCCAATAGCATTATTCATTACCTTCATCCTTTCCATTATTATTATCATCTTTCTTTATTTCATATTCAACTGAATCGATGATATTTTTACCTTTATACTTTTTTCTTTCCTGTTTATCTCTGTTTGGATAATACTTGTCCAATTGGTCTTTCAGATACGACAGAATAAATACCCATAATGTCAAATCATCAATAACACTAAACCCTAAAACGGGAAAAGGGATTAAATCAACAGGACTTATGAGATAAACAATTCCAAATATAATCAAAGCTTTTTGAAAGAATGGTACTGTAGGGTCTTTCATCAAGTAGCGAATAGCTCCTATTCGTCGAAACAATAAAAAAATAAAATATGGCCTCATGAATATTTCTCCTTTAAATAAGGAAATGACTATTTTTATTATATCCTTATGTCCTCCTTTTTACAAACAATATTAGGCTGCCTCCGTTAAGAGGCAGCCTTTATTATTTGCCTTTTCCAAATATATTATTTCGACTTCGCCGTTTGAGATAATTCTCAATATTATCAATTCTTTTTTCCAAATAACTGATTTTGTCCTGAATGCTTATTCCTTCTTCTTTAAAGGCTTTTTGAGTATCAACTCTTTCATCTTTTCTGCTTTCTTCTTTTTCTTGTTCCATTTTACTATCTCCTATCTTTTCTTTTTTTTTCCGAATCGATACAGTTTCTGCGTTTCCTCTTAAATTTCCAATTCCCAATAAGGAGTATTCCGGAAAACGAGTGAAAACATAACTGCATTTTAAACCTAATTTTCTTTCAATTATTTTATTGTTGTAAGAAAATCTGCATTTCATAAAATCCGGTTTTTTACTGTCCTTCCATTTATAAGGCCCTTCTATTCCCTTTCTGTCATTTAACAGCCGGCAGCTGAATATTCCATCCATCTCAATCCAGACAACCCATTGTACTCCTTTATAAGATATGAGTACCGGATGCATACAGTTGGAGAAATCAGACAAATCATACTTCTCAATCAGCTTTTTTTCCTTTATATCATAAAGTTCATACCTGATGACATACTGACCGTCGATCCTATTTGTAAAGACAATTTCCATAAAGTTATTGTATTTTTTAAAATCATACCAGTATATGACTTCATCCTTTTGTATTTTCAGTATATCGTCGCTCCATGAATCCCCGTTAAATCTTCTGAGCCTCAGGGAGCTTTTATTACCTTCATATTCAACAAATCCCAAGTATACTTCATCATCTTCCATAATAACTTTGATCTCATTCTGTATGGCATCTCCCTGTGTAAATTGCCCGGCTTCTTTATTGTCCCAATCTTCTCCATTATATCTGCTTTGCAGAATCCTGCATCGGTTATGATCATCTTCAAAAGGCAATGTATAAACAACATTCATGTTTTCGCTGTTCCCGAAAATATGAATGTCCTTTAATTCGGGATTTAATTGGTCGCTGATAACTGAACCGCTGATTTTTTCATTGAAAATCTTATAATACATTAATTTTTGATCAAAAGATAAACACATTAAAAAAATCATATCTTTTTCATCAATAAAGGCATCAAATTCCTTAATGCTTCTTTCAAGAACTTTAGACTGTACTTTTTTAGTTGATACATCCGCTTTGACATAAGAAATATTTGTATCCTCCAAATAAAAATTATGTATGTTACCTGCGCTGTCATAGATTAAAACACTCTGGATATTAATAAAACTCATAATAACACCTGCATTTCTTTATTTAATGGGGAAATATTTAATGAAAAACCTGTCACGCTTATTCCCCGCTTAATATATAAATATTTCTTTTATATGGATATATTCCAAAGTGTTGATTAATGTAACACATATTTTTCTTTAAGAATATACTACCAATGAGAATATTTATACAACACATAGTAAAGGAGGTAAATTTATGAGTTGCTTCGGCGGCAATATATCACCCGACGTTACAACAAATTGCTGTACTGCTAACACTATTTGCAGATTCGACGGAAATTTGAGAAATGTTGTATCAGAACCTATTTTTGTTCAGAAAGTCTATGATGCAGTACTTTTCAATCTTCAGGGGCTAAAAACCGTTTCGGGACAGTGTTTCAGACCTGCAATCCCCAGAGGACATAGAATCAAAAAGGTTTTGGACATAAGATGCAAAAAATTCTTTAATCCGGAAGATATTGAAGATCCGAAAAACCTTACAGTAAATACAGAAACCACCATTTCCGGCGCTCATTTTGTAGAAAAAAATAACGAACCCATAAGAGTTACAGGCCCGGATGGAACCAAATCAGAACACATCATATATGCCGACACAACAGATTGTGAAGAAGAAAATCAAGGTACTTCAGTTTTCGGTACCCAGAATATTCAAATAACCGGAAATGTTATTATTGAAATTGATGTATTAATCGTTGACAGATGTGATTGTGAAAGTGTATTAACTCTAAGAGCAATGGTTCCTATTGCAACAACGACACCACTTCTTTTAACTAACTTTTTTGAAATTTGTATTCCTTCCACAAACAACACAGCATTTTTGCCAAGATTTGCGGAATTCTGTAATATTAATTGTGAAGTACGGCTTGCAACCAATAGTACAACGCGAGATTTACTGTTGGATCAGGAATCCGGATTTGTCACTGCAAATGTGATTATTGCACTTTGTGTTACATGTGAAAAGAAAGTTGTTGTTCCGGTACAGCTCTGCGTATTATCGACAGGCTTTGTACAATTAAGTCCTCAGACTTCACCTATTTGCTCCACTTTCCCTCAATTATTCCCGGATCAGATCGATGAGGAGTCCAGAGGCAGACGTGGATGTAAATGCTCAGAGGAAGAAGCCGTGTCTAAATGCGAAGACGATAAAGATTAAATATTCAGATTAGTTTTAGCAAAAAGAACACTCTTGAAGTTTCAAGAGTGTTCTTTCATTTATACTTCTTTTGGTTCTATGAGACAATTGGGGACAGTGAAGCAATTGGGGACAGCCCCACCTTCTTAACCATATTTCGCAGTCACATAACATATAATAAATATAACCAGCACAATCATCCATTTATATATATTCATATATATATAGTAGTTTTTTTTGTTGTTGTCATAAACGCTTTCAATAAAAGTTATTATTATTGACATTAAAAAAGATACAACAAATAATTTGCAGCCTAATTCAAATTTATCTGAGAAATCATGGTGACTGTCAAAATGGTCTTTAATTGGTCTATGATCAGGTATATAAAATTCATCAATAATATTAGGTAATACAAATAATAATATTATGAAAGAAATAATTATTATTGATGTAATCAAAAATTCTTTTTTAGGGCATATTCTATTTAACAACGTTGCTTTATTATGATTATATTCTTTAATTTTCTTAAAAGATATCAAGCTATTGATAAAATCCTCTTCAGCTTCCTTTATTTTATTTTCTTCTTTTCCAATATAAAGGGTTCCCCATAATATTACAAACAAAACAGCAATAAAAACAACGGATTGGTATAATTTCAGTATATATAAGATACTGCATATTATATCTCCTGCAATTAAGCTTCTTATAAGCCAAAGCTTTTTATTGCTTAAAGGCTTGCAGTACAACCATATACAAAAAATGGTTATAAAAGAATAAACCAGAGCAATGATAAATACAACTTTGGTTTCTGCTTTAACTGCAAATGATACTAAAAGAAAAACCAATAAAATCCTGCTTAGGATTATAAAAATTGGTTTAATATTTTGGTCAATACACATAAAGTATTCTCCTACTTTTAATTACTATTTTTCATAACAGAAACACACAAAGCAATAAATGTTTTAGCTAATGATTCGGTCAATCCAGATGAAATAGCAAGCTCACCCCCATAGGGAGTAATGCTTTTTCATGAATACGAAGAATATCCAGATAGAATACCTTCATAAATTCGATAGTTGGGTCCTGACTCTATGAGAGACTCCGCATATGAAAATGAAACCATAAGACTGACCATAAGTAATACAAGCACTAAAATTATAGATATTTTTCTCATATCGTTCCTATAGCTACACCTATCTTATAACAGTGCACTATTAATTGATAAATTATAAATTTGTTAAATATTTACAAATGAATTACATTTGTCCTTTATACTTATTTCAATAATTTTAACAAAAAGAACACTCTTGAAGTTTCAAGAGTTCTTTTATTTATACTTCTTTTGGTTCTATGATATAACTTACCTATCCGTCCGCTGAAAGCTAATGATATTTATTATTTAACGGGCAGGGCCTGCTTCTTTCTGTCCATAATATTCGCAATGGTGAAAATAACAAGAGCAGCCCAGATAAATCCAAAGGTAATCATGTGGCTAATCCCGAAATGCTCTGAATATATAAACACACCCATTATCAGAGTGATGGTGGGCGAAATATACTGCATAAAACCAACCATTGAAAAATTTATTCTTTTAGTACCTGATGCAAAAAGTAATAAAGGAATAGATGTTGCTGCCCCGCCTCCCATCAGGAGAAGCATTTCTTTGATATTTATATTGATAAAATATCCGGCACCTGTTTTTTCCGCATATATTGCATAGATTAATGCTGCAGGCAAAATAAACAGGGTTTCATAGAACAAAGACATTAAAGAATTCACCATCAGCTTTTTCTTTATAACGCCGTAACAGGCAAAGGAAAAAGCAAGTGTCAAAGCGATAACCGGTACCTTATGATAGCCCAAAATCATTATAATAACACCTATAAAGGCTAAAGCTATGGAGATCTTTTTAAGGATGTTCATTTTTTCTTTAAAGATAATCATACTTAGGAATATCACAACAAGAGGATTGATGTAATAACCCATACTGGCCTCGATCAGGTGATTTGTCACAACTGCAAAAATATAGGTCCCCCAATTAATGGTAATGATGATGCTTGCCGCAATAAAAAAAATCCTATTTTTCCTGTTTTTTGCAGGTTCCAGTATATCTTTCGGTTTATACAATACCCCGAGCAATATGGAAACCAATACAAAGGACCAGATGATCCTGTGTGATAAAATGGTCAAAGCGTTGATATTGTTCATCAGTTTCCAATATGCCGGAAGTAATCCCCATATGATATAGACACCTGCAATATAAATTATCCCTTTTTGATATTCACTTGTTTTTTGCTCCATTTTACTTCTCCATATATAAGACTGCTCAAAACCCAAAGTTCCTCCGGAAGTGAATCATTTCCATGATTCTGTTTTAAAAAACCGTCTGATACTTTGGGTCTGTTTACAGTCGAAGCTTATTCAAATACCTGATTGTTAATGGCTTCTCCTGGAGGAACAATGGGAAATACATCTTCATCTATGTTGATATGACAAATGATAAGCATCGGTTTCCTGTTTTCAGATGCTTCTTTTAAGCATCTTTTCAAAGAATCCAGATCATAAACATTTTCCCCTTTTAAACCAAATGCATCCGCCAACTTAACATAATCAATAACATTAGATATATCTGTAGCAGAATACCTTTTATTGAAAAATAACTTCTGCCATTGTCTGACCATACCCAAAGTATCGTTTTTCATCATAAGGGTTATAATCGGCAATTTATAATGGGAAACAGTAGCTAATTCATTGAGATTCATTCTAAAGCTTCCGTCACCTGCAACATGAAGAACTTGTCTTTCAGGATTTCCCAACTGAGTTCCTATGGCAGCACCAAAACCATATCCCATGGTTCCTAAACCGCCCGAAGTCATAAATGACCGCGGCTTGATAAACGGCCAGTACTGGGCAGTCCACATCTGATGCTGCCCTACCTCAGTGGTTACCAATGTATCATTTTCTAAAACCTCATTGGCCACCCTCAGAATGTTTTCAGGAAGAAATTCTGTACTTTCTGATTTTTGAGGCTTTTTCCACTTAAGTATTTCATCGATCCACTGGACCCGATCCCTTTTTTCTACCATAGGAATAAGCTCTGAAAGAATATTTTTGATGTTCCCAATTAGCGGATAATTTGCTTTCACATTTTTGCTTATTTCAGATTCGTCTATATCGATATGGACGACCTCTGACTTTGTAGCAAACCTATTTGTATCACCCGTAACCCGGTCACTGAATCTTGCACCGATTGCAAGTATCAGGTCACTGTTGTTTATGGCCAGATTTGCTTCCCTGAAGCCATGCATACCGATCATACCTAAAGAAAGCTTCTCTGTCCTTGGAAAAGAGCCTAACCCCATAAGCGTGTTCAAAACCGGAATCTGAGTTTTTTTGACAAATTTGCTTAACTCATCCGCCGCCTCCGAGATTATGACTCCTCCTCCCGCATAAATAACCGGCTTCTTTGCTTTGTTGATTAGGTCCGCTATTTTCTCCAGGTCCGATTTCTCATACTTATTCACCGTATCCGGCTTTTCTATTTCTGTTCTGACATATTCAGTCGTATCAATCTGAAAATTCTTAGGAACATCAATGAGAACAGGCCCGGGCCTGCCGCTTTGAGCAATTTCAAAAGCGGAGCGTATACTTTCGGCCAATTCATTGATATTTTTTATAAAAAAATTATGTTTGGTTATGGGCAAAGATATTCCGGTGATATCCACTTCCTGAAAGGAATCTTTTCCAATCATGTTTAGGGGTACTTGCCCGGTTATTACTACCAGAGGAACAGAATCCATATATGCAGTTGCAATACCTGTTACAGTATTTGTGGCACCGGGTCCGCTGGTTGCGAAGCATACACCTACTTTCCCGGTAGAACGCGCGTACCCGTCTGCAGCATGGACAGCACCTTGTTCATGGCTGGTACGAATATGCTTAAAGCAATCCGTATAATCATACAACGCATTATATACAGGCATAATCTGCCCGCCCGGATACCCGAAAATATATTCAACTTTTTGCTCCTTCAAACATTCCATAATGATTTGAGAACCTGTCAACTGCATAATATAACTCCTCCTTATGTCACCGTTATTTTTTGATCCAACTCATCATCTTCCTTAATTTTTTACCGACTTCAACAATCGGATGTTCAAGTTCACGTCGCTTAACCGCATTAAAGTTGGGTCTGTTGGCCATATTCTCCAATATCCATTTTTCTGCAAATTGTCCGGATTGTATTTCCTCAAGTATCTTTTTCATTTCTTTTCTGGTATCTTCGTTGACAATTCGTCTGCCGCTCATATAATCACCATACTCAGCCGTGTCACTTACACTATATCTCATCTTCTCAAATCCGCCTTCATAAAGAAGATCTACAATGAGTTTTAATTCGTGAAGACACTCAAAATATGCAATTTCAGGCTGGTATCCTGCTTCTACTAAAGTATCATATCCTGCCTTAATAAGCTCTGTTGTACCACCGCATAGCACTGCCTGCTCTCCAAACAAATCGGTCTCAGTTTCTTCCAGGAAAGTTGTCTCAAGCACACCGGCTCTTGTTCCGCCGATCCCCTTGGCATATGCCAGAGCTATATCTTTTGCCTTGCCTGAATAATCCTGATACACAGCGATCAATGCCGGCACACCAAACCCTTCTGAATATATCCTTCGCACCAGATGTCCAGGTCCCTTTGGTGCAACCATGAATACATCCACATTGCTTGGAGGTACGATCTGATTAAAGTGAATGTTGAAACCATGAGCAAAAGCTAAAGTATTTCCTTCAGCTAAATTGTCCCTGATATCTTCTTCATATATTTTTTTTTGTTTTTCATCAGGAACAAGTATCATAATAATATCTGCTGCTTTTGAAGCATCTGATACACTCATGACCGTAAGTCCTTCTGCTTTGGCTTTTCCCACTGATTTGCTGCCTTCATATAAGCCTACAACAACATCCGCCCCGCTTTCTTTCAAGTTCAAGGCATGTGCATGACCCTGACTGCCAAATCCAATTATTGCAATCTTCTTTCCATCCAATAATTTCAAGTCTGCATCTTTTTCATAATACATTTTTGCCATAAAAACATCTCCTTTAAATATATTGTTTTTTGTAAAACTCAGGTCAGATTAGAACATACATATGTCAATCTTTTTTAAGGACTAAAAAAAGCCCTCTCCCCCAACATCGTTAGGGGCGAAAGCTGATTTCTCGCGGTACCACCCTAAATCATATCTTAATACATTAATAAGATACCTTCATTGTTGTTAACGGATTTGACCGGCTCAATTTACTTATCTGTTTCAAAAGAGCAGCTCCGGAGCGACCATTACATACTTTCATGTATCAACTTGCACCAACCGTTGATTCTCTAAAAACGTTAAAAGTATCTTTTTCTCCCTCATTGCTATTGTCCTTCATAAAATTATTAATATTTTACTATTTCAAATTGCAGACGTCAACCCCTGATTTTATTAAATTAATAAAAAAAAATTGTTTCCTGCTTTAATATACGAAAAGTCACATCTTCTGCCGCCTTTACATACTATATAGCAAGTTTGTTTATAACAGGAGGTGTTTGTTCTTGACTGAAGAATTAAAAGAAGTTGACAGCCAGGATTTTGGTTGTGATAATGATAATTACTTATGGCTCTTTATTCTATTGATTATCCTCTTTTGCTGCTGCGGAGGGGGAGGTATTTTCGGCGGATTCGGCTGTGAAGGCAATTGGCTCTGGATACTGATTATCATTGGCGTTATATTTTTATGCTGCAATAATGGCAGTGGTTTTGGAAATCTTTTCGGTTGCTTTTAATAATATCGTGCATTTTACTTAACTTATATTAAAGGAAGGCCTTTAAGCCTTCCCGCTTTTTTAATTACCTATACACATTAAATTTGCTGAATAAGCCGACCCATATCGGCGGGAAGCTTTGCACTGACTTTAAGTAGCTTTCCGTTACGAGGATGCGTAAAAGATAAATGATAAGCATGCAAAGCCTGTCTGTTCATGCTATGTTCACCTGTTCCATACAAACTGTCTCCGACCACAGGATGTCCCAAATGTGCCATATGTACTCTGATTTGATGAGTCCTGCCTGTTTTTAGGACAATTTCCACTACTGTATACCTTTCATCAACCCTCTCTATCACTTTAAACTCTGTTACTGAAATACGTCCGTCTTTTGAAACAACTCTGGCTGCCTCGCCGGGATTCTTTTTAATAGGTTCATCAATAATCCCCTCATTTTTACTTAAATTCCCTTCTACAATGGCAATATACTTCTTCAGAACACGTCCTTCTTTCATTTGCCTTGATATCTCTTCCTGAATATATGAATTTTTCCCGATAATCAGCAACCCTGACGTATCCCGGTCTAATCGATTCACAAAGCGGATCTTGTAATGCTCGTTCTTCTCAATCATATAATGAACGATACCATTTGCAATTGTTCCATCTTTACAGCCATTTGTAGGATGCACCACAATCCCCGGCTGCTTATTGATGATCAGAATGTCATGATCCTCATAAACCGGCGAGATCGGTATATCTTCCGGTTCAAAATAACTGGTTTCTTCGGGAAAAACAATTCTAAGAACATCATCTTTCTTGACATTGGAATTCAAAAAAACAGCTTCATTGTTCTTATAAACGCCTCCGCTTTTTTTTAGTTTTCTCAATAGCCTGCTTGAAAAATTCATTCTTCTCTTCAATATTTCCTTTATCAGTAATTTTTCATCTCTTTCTTCAACTTTATAGATCAAATCATTTTCATTCATTAAATCACACTCCGTAAGTGTAAGTATTTTGTAGAGACAGGGCTTGCCCCTGTCAGCACAAATGTAAGTGTAAATATAAAATCGCAGCGCTCTGCTCGCAATGACACAAGTGCTAATTGGAAATTAATTTAAGCCTTCTCTTTTCTATTAAGAATTATACATGAAGGATCGTTAGATGTAAAAAATATTATCATTGTTGCCAATGTATGATAAAATGATTTAAGAATTCTAAGAAAAGAGGGCTCATGAAATGTCGGAAAACCAGAACAGAATAATCAATATAGTTGCAAATGATAATGCACTTTCTTTGGAAACAAAACGGGTTTTAAAGCTTAAGCTGGAAAAGAACGGATTTTTTGTCCCCAAGGAATTTGATCATAATGCCGAATTAATTATCTGTGTCGGAGGTGACGGTTCTTTTTTACGAACCATACATTCATTTGATTTTCCGGACATCCCTGTTATTGGAATCAATACAGGCCATCTGGGATTTTTTCAGGAAATCTCCCCATATGAACTGGATGAATTCATTTTTAAATATAATAAAGGGGATTATCAGATCCAGGTATTGAACACTGTTTGCGCAAAGATTGCCACTAAAAATGAAGATTGTGAGCTTTTTGGAATAAATGAAATCGGGATAAGAGGAAATAAATCCAGAACCGTTCATCTCAACATTTCGTTGGATGACAGTTTTTTGGAAAGATTCAGTGGTGATGGAGTCCTGGTGGCAACACCTGCGGGAAGTACGGCATACAATTACGCCCTAGGCGGAAGCATCGTTGATCCAAGATTAAATCTGCTTCAGATAACGCCTTTAGCCCCTATCAATACCACTGCTTATCGGTCCTTTACTTCCAGTGTGATTGTCCCCCCTGAAATAACCATACATATATATCCTGAATATACTTTTGAAAATTCAATTTTGATCATTTCTGACGGTATCGAATACCGATTTAACGAAATATCAGAAATCTCTCTCAGCTTATCCGATAAAAAAGCCAGCTTGTTACGGTTTCATCACTATGATTTCTGGAATAAAGTCAAGAGCAAATTCCTTTAGATATCTGTTTATTGATTTTCATTCTAATTCCATTGTTATTTCATGATAAAATGACTCCGCCGACTGCTCCGTCCAGCTATTCATAAATTTATTCCCTTTATAAAACAATAAAACAGCGTCATTAGTCATATACTTCCATCTTCCTGAAAGATACTGATATTCTTTGTTGGACAGAATATCTTCAATGATCCTGTAATTGTCCCTGTATAACTCTTTATAACATTCTACTACACCGGAAAACTCCGAATTGATTTTATAATAGGTATCCAGAGCTAAGGCTTTTAAAAACCAGCCAAAGCGATTCTGAAAATGAATACTGATTTTACGATATAATTCTTTTTTAGCAAAAACAAGAGTTACCATATCCTCAGTTGCTTTAAAATCTTTATCCCAATTAGAAAATAAATATTGATTCATGCTTATATAGCCTATTTCTTTGAATGCTTTTTCTAAGATATCAAGCACCTTATTATCATCCAGCTCGCCGAAGATATCTGCTTCATTTTCACTACTATCGACTTCAAATCCTAGATTAAAAAAAATATCTGAAAAAACCGTTCTGTTGATCCAAAACCATCCAACTTCTTCAGATTCTTCAAAAATCTCATTTATATCTATGGCTTCAATATGATCCGCCAGCCAATCAATAAGATTCATCAGAAAACCTCCTTTTTAGTAAACTATATGCAGCCCTTTTGAATAAAGACTTAAGATTTATGATTTATGGTAAGAATAAAAAAGCTGCCAATGGCAGCTTTTTTGAGATTGTTGAAAAAGCCTACAATCTCCAGGCTTTTGAAAAATTCGAAGTTCAAGGCGCGCTGAGAGCGAGCAGCGGAGCTTACTTCAGGTAAGTGAGCATGTTCGCTTGAAAGCAGCAACGCAGAAATTCGGAGATTTTCAACAGCCTGAAAGCTGCCATTGGCAGCTTTTTTTATATGCCTATAATATTATATCCGCAGTCTACATGAATAATTTCTCCCGTGATGCCGCTGCTTAGATCGCTTAACAGAAACAGAGCCGTTTTGCCCACTTCGGCAGGATCCACCAATCTTCCCATAGGAGATTTTGTCTCAAAGGCTTTCAACATATGGTCAAAGTGTGAAATACCCTTGGCTGCAAGAGTTCTTATAGGCCCGGCCGATATGGCATTCACTCTGATGTTTTCTTTTCCCAGATCTGATGCCAGATACTTAACGCTTGAATCCAGCGCCGCTTTTGCAACACCCATGATGTTATAATTCTCTATGACCTTTTCGCCTCCATAATATGTTAAAGTAAAAATACTGCCGCCTTCTGTCATCAGTTCTTTTGCATGTCTGGTAACGGAAAGCAGTGAATAAACACTGATATCATGAGCCATTGCATAGCCTTCTCTTGAAGTATTATAGTATTTTCCTTTCAATTCTTCAGATTTTGCATGAGCAATACAATGAGCAACCCCGTGTATAACACCACATTCTTTTTTTAAAAAATCAAATGTTTTTTC
>JAENZQ010000022.1 GCA_016841185.1 Anaerovorax odorimutans | reverse complement strand
GGCCAAGTTTTACTAAGCCTATAGACCCTAATGTTGCGAAATATAAGGAGGATAGAAGCTTTGGAATGGTTCGTACTGAAGTTCGCAGCAGAGCAGGAGATTCGCATTTAGGGCATGTTTTTGATGACGGGCCGGAGGATCAGGGGGGAAAGCGGTACTGTATCAATAGTGCATCACTTCGGTTTATTCCTTTGGATCAAATGGAAGAAGAAAATTATGGTCAATTCATTTCCCTTGTCGACAGGGGAGTAGACAGGAATACATATTGAAGGATGGAGCACTAAATTCTTGAAGATAAGGGAACTTAGAGTTCCCTTCGTTCAATGACACTAAAATGAAAAAAAATTTATAAAGATGTCATTAGTGACGGTTTTTTTTGAGCAAAATTGGATATTATGACAAAAATATTGTTTATATATAAATCCTCCTTTATAATTAATTTTGGGTTAAGGCTATGGAGAACTATATAATTGGGGCATACGATGATGAAGAAAAAAATATAAAGCCAGTTTGAGAATAATGATGTTGGTGGGTTTTGTTTGAAGAAATAGAATTCAGGGCTTAAAATGCTGGTTAAATAAGTATAAATAAAAAAGGTAAGAGACAAGGGGGAAAAAATGAGAAAGATTATCATTGTACTCATTATATTAGGGATATTAATTACCGGAAGCATATCTTTTGCGAGCGGTAAAGCAGTTGAGGTGATTGTTCCCGATTTTAATATAGAAATCAATGGGGAAGTCATCGATAATCAACATAATCCATATCCATTTCTATCATATAATTACGTTACATATGTTCCTATGACAGCAGATTATTGCCGTTCCTTGGGCTTGACCATATCATGGGATGATCCGGCCAGGATATTTTCTATTACAAAGAATAATAAGTATTTTAATGTCAATCCGACTTTAACAGCCAATAATGATATTAATGAGACATATATTGCCGAAATATGTGATTACAATATATCATTAAATGGAGAATCCATAGATAATGGAAAAGAAGCTTACCCTATTTTATTATTCAGGGATATTGTATATTTTCCTCTAACTTATAGTTACTCGCAGCAATTAGGTTTGATAACATGCTGGGATGATGTATATGGTTTGAAGATATACGGGGATGCTCCCTTTATTTATGATGAAACTATTATAGATGATTGGCTATATTATGTTTTAGATTATAATTTATATAAAGTTCAGACCGATGGATCCCAGTTAACTTTAATTGCAGGCACAGGTGACATATACGATATGCTTGTTTCGGATGACTGGATTTATTATATTAATGGGGATGATGATGAAAATTTATATAAGATCAAAAATGATGGAAGCGAAAAAATACGATTGCTTCGTTGTCCTTTAGAAGATTTAGTGGGGGTGTACAATGACAGGATATATTATCTTCCTAAACAGGATTTTGATGAATATCTTGACAGCGGTACTCAGCTACATTCTGTCAGAACAGACGGCAAGAATCAAAAAAGAATCGATGATGTGGAAATATCTATGCTTAGTTTCCCGGTGATTATAGACGGATGGATTTACTATAACAACTATATGGATAATGAATTTTTGTATAAAGCAAGACTGGACGGCAGTGAGTTGAAAAATTTAGGAAGTAAACGCTGTATGGATTACAGAATCAAGGATGACACAATTTATTTTACGCCATATCCAACGGAATATGGCAATAATCAAGAAGGATTATTCATAATGGATCTTGATGGAAACAATATGAGTAAAATATTAGATGAAACTATATATTATGATTTTGACATTGAGAATGACTGGTTATACTATGGTAATTGTGAAGACAATAATCGATTCTATAAGGCTAAACTGGATGGCTCTGTGATTTCTTGCATCAATGGGGATATGAGTGAAATTATTAAAGCTTCAGGCAATAAGGTGTATTATATTGACAGCTTGCCAAAAGGATACGGCCAATGTTTAAAGATTGTTGTATATGATATAGAAACCGGTGAGACAACATCCATATTGCCGTATAGGACGGCAGATCAGCATTGTACAGATGGCCAAATTATAGAAAACAATATAAACCGATGAGGTGCGGTATCATCAAACAGTTTATTAGAAAAATTGGGTGATAATAATGATAAGTTTTAAAACAGCTCATAAACATATCATTGTAGGAGCAGTGGTTATATGTGTATTGGTGATTACCTTAATTAGTACGGACAGCAAAGAAGACCATACAAATAACGAAAAAGTAAGTTTAGAAATAAGTTATACCGATGCACAATTATTTTCCGATGAATATGGATATGATTTTGGTATTATTCTTTCTGCTGATTCTGAAGACACTAAGATTTTACTTTATAATATAGATGAAAGGGATGCACTATTATTAACAGCCGATGAAAATCATAAAATTATCAGTGAAGAAAGCATAAAATTAAACGAAGAATTTGAAGGTTATTCATTTTCGGCAAAATACGGCGACTTTAGAAATCAGTTATATATATTAGGAGAACGATATAGAATTGAAGGAGATAAAATATATTCGAGTCTTGTCTGTATTCCAAAGAATGATTTAACAGAACTGATTATACTAAACTCATATGTTCTGGACCGGGGCTCTCAAGGAACAATACCAACAATCATTGATTTTACTGTTGAATTGATTGATAATTATATAGTTTATGAAGACGTAGATTTATACTGGAAGGTTCAAAATATCAACACCAAAGAAGTTTATTCAAGTAATGAGAATGAGTCAAATCTTAAAAAAATCGAGCCTTATTTTCAAGAAAGCATATTTGAGGACCCTTATATTTATATTCTTAAATATCTTGAAGATAATTCTGTTTTAGCTTTTAATATTGAGACAAAAAAATTTGTAACAATTGAAAATAAATAACGTGACAAGCGCGTGACAAAATTGCCCTGTCTCCAATTGTCCTTAAGTATAATGTTTAGGTACACGAAAGAATAATAAATACCTGTAGACGGATAATGTAAAGGTTATTCAATAATTCAGGAACTTGAAAACAAGAACCTGTTTAATGGAGAGAAAGCCGATAATACAGGGGCTTATCTATTGTCATAAAGAAGCTCGTTTTGGCGATCCTTCGATCTAAGTATTTTAGAGGCTAACAGAAGTTCTAAGTTAACCTGAAAAGATGAAAAGGAAAATTTGCTTGTTTTATAATTTTGTATATAATGGTTTTTTCCTTTGATGGTTGGAATGGTTAGTAAAAAAGATTCGGAACATTTTTCACAAAATATTTGTCTAACCATTAAGAAAAAATTGCGAAGTGGAGTTATTTATGTCATGAAAAGATTTGTTCATCTAATTATTATCTTTATTATGGCAAATGCTATTTTTGTTAATGCAAACTCAGCACCTTCTTATTGGGAGGCTTATCCCTATTCGGAAGTTTTGGCAGTAGATAAAGATTGCCCAGTCGTCGTGAACAGCGAGCATTTGACTTTTGATTTTTCTCAGGATTACGAATATGGCAATAACTTTTCTCCTGTGGCCAGAGTAAATGCGGGCTATGAAATGATGAATCCTACAGATGGCACGTTATACGTTCAGATGGCATTCCCTTTTGTAGCAAGTCTAACGGATCTTTCAGTCTCGGATATAGCTATTCGCGTTGACGATGAGACAATTCCTTATGAGATTTATATCGATCCTGACGATGCTGATGTTGAAGGAAGTGATGGTGAGGGTTTTTCCTACGGCGGCGTCGGTGACATTTTAAAAGATCCCATAGTTTCAGAAGATTTTGACCTGAATAATGATGCTAAGCTTTATCGTCTTAAAGTTGATATGGATAGTAAAGAAGACGTTGATTTTAAGATAAATTTCAATGTGAATCCCCAAAAGACCAGATTGATCGTATCCGGCTTTAATGGAGGAAGCTATGGCTATTCCGACGGCGAAGGGTCGAGCATCAGTGCCAGGATTAGCAATTCAGAGGCGATGGAGATTCTTATTCTCGGGGAGGACTTTGAATTTACATATGAAGTTTACTCAAACGAAAACAAAAAGCTGCCGAAAGACAGCTATAATATTGATATTATTCAGGATACGGCTGATCCCGGGGAATACCTGTCCGCCGCTATCCGCCAAGACATAAGGGCAGATATTTCTAATTGGATTTCCGATGATCAGCTGCTTGCCCCTTATGTCTCACGGATATTTCGAGAAAGCCGGGTGACAGGATTTGTTATGCTTCAAGATGTGTTGGCAGCCGGTTTTACCGACCGAATCATAACTTTAGTTTATTCAGTAGAATTTCCGGCCCAAGAAACACGAAGGGTGAGTGTCGGATACCTATCCGCAGGTGTAATGGACAGCAGAGAAACCACATGGCCTCAATACAGCTATACATATTTATTGAGCCCTGCTCAAAATTGGGCTGATTTTGCCAATCTGGATATCGAAATCATGACGCCCGAAGAAGCCCCGTATATTATTAAAAGCAACCTTGAATTGACAGCAGATGGCAGAAACAGATATACAGCGTCTTTCGATGCGCTGCCGAAAGAAGAATTAAGCTTTACGCTGTATAAAAACGCGAAAGCCACTTTTGCCGATAAAGTACAGAAGAAGGTTAGTAAATTGAGCTATGCGCTGTATTTCCTATGGCCAGTCCTTGCTATTATTGTGGCTGCATCTGTTCTATTCGTAGGAAGGGCTATTACCCGCAGAAAAAAAAGTTAAGCTTTTAAAATAAGGCTTATGAGATCGAACAGATAACATACTCTTAGGGAATGATTCCTGAAAGCAGAAAGATAGCCGGTGATATTTTTTCTTGCATATAAAAGCTTATTGCATTGGAGCAATAAGCTTTTACTATTGCAGCTATTTTATTAACTTTATCATTTATTTATAAAAAATCGTTACCAATTAAAGAAATTTCCAGATTATTATTTTCTTCAGGTGCCGGAATTTTTTTATGCCCTTTTGTATTGTCGGGAAGCTGTCTTGCGGTACCGGATAGTCGAAATTCCTGTATCAATGCTTTCAGCATTTGTGCCTGCTCTGTCATTTCTTCACCGGCCGATGCGCTTTGTTCTGCAGTTGCCGTATTGGATTGTGTTACTGCAGAAATTTGTTCGATGCCCTGATTGATTTCATTGATAGCATTGGCCTGTTCGTTTGATGCATCGGCAATGGTCGAGACGATTTCAACGGCATTTGTTACGCCCGTGACAATTTGCTTTAAAGCTTTTGCTGTTTCATTGGCTATTTCGTAGCCATGGTTTACTTTATTGATGGAATTGTCAATGAGCTCTGTGGTTTCTTTTGCTGCTCTGGCACTTCGAGCTGCCAGGTTTCTGACTTCTTCCGCCACAACGGCAAAACCTTTTCCGTGTTCACCTGCTCTTGCCGCTTCTACGGCTGCATTTAACGCTAAGATATTCGTCTGGAAGGCAATTTCATCAATAACTTTTATGATATTTGATATGTTTTTTGAAGAATTTTTGATATTGTTCATGGATTGAAGCATTTCTTCCATCTGGACATTTCCATTTTTTGCATCTTTTTTGGCTTTTTCTGATATAGCATTTGCCTTTGATGCATTTTCTGCGTTTTCCCTGGTTTGCTCAGCCATTTGCATGATACTTGCGCTGATTTCCTCTACAGATCCGGCTTGTTCCGAAGAGCCTTGTGATAAGTTTTGGCTTGATGAAGCAACTTGCTCGGAACTTGCTTCTACCTGTTCTGCGGAAGCATTGATTTCGGATAATATACTGTTAAATTGGATGAGTATGTAATTAATGGAGTCTTTAAGCTTGATGAAATCTCCTAAATATTCTCTTTCGATCCTGCCTGACAGGTCTTTGCTTGCCATATCATCTAAGATGTCTGAGATTTCATCTATGTAGCTTTGTATGGTCTCTCCTGTTATATTTAAGGCATTTTTTATTTCTGCGTGGTCGCCTTTGTATTCACCCTTGACTCTTGCATTGAGGTTTCCTTTCGCAATTTCCTGCAGTACGGCGGAAGCTTCATTTACCGGATGGATCACTGCGTCCAAAGTTTCATTAACGCCAATTATAATTTTTTTGAACTCTCCCGAATGTAAAGTAACATCGGCCCGTGTATTCAATTTTCCTTCTAAAGCCGCTTTCACCAATCCATCGATGTCAGAAATCAAATTTATGATTGCAGACTTGACCAATAAAACGTTTTTATTGATCTCCAGAAAATTATTCCGCTCAGAAACGGTATATTCATCACCTGCTCCAATATTTGTATCCAGTTCAAAATTACCCATGGAGATAAGTTTCAGATTATTTGCAAGTCTTTCAACTTCGCTTTTCTGATAATCGGTCACTCTCGATTTAGCGGTAATATCTTGAACGAACTCCATATGCCCTATTTTTTCACCATTTTTACCCAGTATATATGAAGCATTTACCTGAAAACTCATGCCATTTTGATTAAATGTTGTTTGAGGTATATTGTTTCTCAAACGTTTTATTCCACACATTTCAGTCTTGCATATTTCTGCACCCCTATTGCTGCAATGTTTACCGACAACTTCGTTTCTTTTTTTACCAATGATATTTTCAACCTCTTTATTGATGAAGGCCCAGTTCATATTCATATCTGTTATGGACAAAGGAAAAGGTATTGAGTCAAGAATAGCTTCATACCAGTATACCCGGTCTTTTAACCTTATAAATGCATTGATCAGGTCTCCGAATTCGTCTTTATGATCTGCTCCTTTCAATTCTATTTCGAAGTCATGATCACCTGCACCCAATTTTTTTGCAGCTTCTGCGATTTGTTGAAGGGGCTTTGCTATGAGGCGGCCTAAAGAAAATCCAAAAAGGACGGATAGGCACATACCCGCACCAATTGTAATAAGTATTGCTGTTACTGCTTCATCCGTATCGATTGATAGTATATATTTAATACCGATAACACTGACAATTCCTGTAAGTATTGCTACAAAGATAAAACCAACAGCAATTTTTGTTCCGATTTTAAGATTAAAAAATATTGACATATTTGTTCCTCCTAAATTTCCATCTTTCTTAGATCAATGTAATAATAACGAATTTTCTCCCTCAAAAAAATTCTTACAAAACAAACAATCTAACTTGGAAACCAGGTCAACATTTCAAAGTCCCCGCAACTTCCGCCTCCTTTTTGAATAAGCTGATATTGTAAGCTTTTCACTGCATTATATAATTGTTGTTCTCATTATAATAAACATCAAAAGAGAAATCTACCATATTTTTTCATGCAGTTGCATTTGGTATCTCCAGAAAAATAGCAGGGCTTTTGCTTATTCAGGTTTGTCCGATTGCAAATTGGAAAGGGAATGAAAGTTTTCCTGTTCCTTCTTTATGTCTGCCGATAGAGTACACAGTGCATTATAATCCGTAATGATATAGCCCTTGGAAATTTTTTTTAATATCTTTTCCTGCTGCAGTTCTGCCAGAACATATAACAAGTGACGATAACTAACACCTAAATATTCAGCAACTACCGTATGCTTTTCCCTATAAAAACTTTCATCTGCTGACAGCAGAATAAAATACGCTAACCGTTCTTTTAAGGTATAATTGATGTTTTGTGAAAATTTATTGGTATTCTTTAATGCTTTTTTACTCAAAAATAAACATAGATAACGAAGAAATACAGTATCGGTTTTTAATTGAACTTTCAATTGCTGTAATGGGATACCGATACATATGCAGTTTGTTAAAGCTGACACGCCGTTGGTGTTTTTCTGCCCGCCAATGAATTCCATTTCACCTATTATTGTCGGCGCAGCAAGGAAATCTATTAATGACACCTTTCCATTTGTATGTGTTATAAAAAGTTTCGCTTTGCCGTTTACTAAGAAGAGGAGCTTGTTCAAAGGAGCTCCTTCTTTGCATATTATGTCATTTTTATTAAAGAAATGGAGTTCCAAAAATGGTTTGATATCAAAAGAAAAGATATTCAATATACCCGATTTTTCAATCCAAAATTGTAAGCTTTCTTTACTATTCATACAGTTCCCTTTCACGTAGAGGTTTTAAATATTATAGCATGGTATTATTTTAAAAAATATGAGAAATCTCATATTTTTTTATTCAAGCTCGTGTTATAGTTTTTGATTATAAGCAGTAGAGAGGTATGGAAAGAGTGAGATGTATTACATAGTATTACTTTTAGGCGGAATAACGATAGGTTTAATGATCAGTTTGAATGGAGAATTGGCTAATTTTCTTAATATATTCGAAATAAGCTTTATTGTTCATGCAATAGGTATGTTTGTATTGGCATTTTACATCAAATTAATCAAAAAAGAAAAAATTTCATTCAAAGGGCTGCCAAAATATGTATATTTTGTCGGGCTATTTGGGATATTGCTGGTCATAAGCGGAAGTATCTGTGCAAATAAGATAGGCGCTACTTTAACCATGGCCTTATCCATAGTGGGGCAGATATTCATATCAACAATCATTGACCATTTTGGCCTTTTCGGCAGTACGGTGAGCAAATTCAAGTTAAAGAGGATCCCGGGATATTTGCTATTATGTATAGGTATACTCATATTACTTTTTTAGGGGGATTGGATATGTCGGTATGGATCACAATAGCAGTGTTTAGCGGAATGGTAAACATATTGAACAGGATGATCAATCTGGAAGCTAAAAAACGGCTCGGTGTGTTTAAAGGGACATTGCTGAACTATGTTGAAGCGACCGCTTTGTCAGCTATCTTGGTTGCTCTTTTTTACCATAATGCGCATATATTCAATACGGCATTTTTGAAAGAGGTCCCTCCGGTCTATTTTACAGGAGGCTTTTTCGGGCTATTGTCTTTGGTTCTGGTCATGGTAGGCATGTCACATGTCAAAGTCGTTTATGCGACTGTTATTGTTTTGCTTGGACAACTGGGGATCGGATATATCGTAGATTCTATTATATTAGGCAAATTGGTTTATATAAAAATAATTGGGATTATTTTTATACTCATAGGCGTAATCTATGATAAAAGAATAGAATTATCGGATAAAGCATGACGATCCTGGTTTTCAACAGGCTGCGTTCGTCATTGCTGAAATCTTTGGTCTGTCTTTGAAAGCTTTTCAATACGGTCTATACGAAAATTACGATAGGCTTTTCTCAAACGGCAATAAGCAATGAGGTACCAGTGATTGTCAAAAAAACCTAAGGAAACAGGTTCAATCCTTCTTGACGTACTCTGGCTGCTATTAGGTGAGTAATATTGAATTTCTATAATATTGCCTGTATACATTGCCACCTGGATATTCTTGAGGATGCTGTCTTCAGTTGGCTCATTAAAGTTTTCCGAATTAAATACCTGTATTTTCTTTTCTATTCCAGAGAGGAATGCCTTGTCTTCCTTATTCAGTACAGCTTTAATTTTATATAGTGCAGAATCGACATTCTTCTTGGTTTTTGAATCTGTATAAGCATCTGCTAATTTACCCGCCAGCAATAAAGCACCGGCTTCTTCCGAAGTAAACGTTACAGGAGGAAGGTGGTAACCTTCCACAAGGTAGTAGCCTACGCCGCTTTCGGAGCCTATTGGTATGCCGGCGGCCTCAAGTACCCGTATATCTCTGTATACGGTTCTGCGATTGGGCAATGGTGGAAAAAAGAGTTGGGTCTCAAAAAATAAAAAAGAGCTATGCATGGAAAACGATGCTCAATATGGGTATGCACCTTGCAGGCGGATCAGACAGTCCTTACGAAAAGCTAAATCCTCTGTTTGGGATCTATGCGGCTGTTACAAGAAAAGGGTTAGACGAAAAGCCGGAACAGGGTTTTATACCCGAAGAAACCCTCACAGTAGAAGAGGCCTTAGGATTGTTTACTAAGGGTGCCGCATATGCTTCTTTTGAAGAAAATATAAAAGGAACTATTACAGAAGGGAAACTGGCAGATATGGTCGTTTTATCAGAAGATATATTTTCGACAGATCCGATGCATATAAAAGACGTAGAAGTTCTGGCAACAATCGTAGGCGGGAAAGTCGAATATTCAAAAGGTGAAATCTGCTGATAAAATCAGGAAAGGAGAATGAGATGGACAAAGAATTGAGATTAAGAATCGAAAAAAACATAAAAGTGAAAGAGATCATAAGCCTGATTGAAAACCTGGTGGCAAGTCCAAGTTATTCGGGGATAGAAAATCAAGAAACAGAAACCGCAAAAAAGATTTATGATTTTTTTAAAAAGGAAAACATTGAAGCTGAAATGATTCCGGTGACTGATGGAAGATGTAATATCATTGCGCGGCTGAAAGGAAACGGAAAAGGCAAGGCGTTATTACTGACGGGGCACACGGATACCGTGCATCCGTATAATATGGAAGACCCCTTTAAAATAAAGACCCTGGACGGTAAAATTTTTGGACGCGGTGTGGTGGATATGAAAGGTGCTTTATCATGCATGATGATCTCTATGGCAGCTCTCAAGAAAGCCGGTGCTGTGCTTCAAGGTGATTTGATCTTTGCAGGGGTCATTGATGAAGAAGACAGCAGTTTAGGTACAAGAGCTTTAATAAGCAGCGGTTTTTCAGCCGACGGGGTCATTATTGGAGAACCTACAAACATGGAAGTATGTACCTGTCACAGAGGTGTCGAGTGGCTTGAATTTATTTTTCACGGAAAAAGCGTACATAGCTCACAAAAAGAAAAAGGCATCAATGCCATACAAAAAGCTGTTAAGTTCATATCGAAGCTTGAAGAAGACCTGGAACCGGCATTGAAAAAGCGAAGACATGCATTGATTGGCCCTTCCCTGATGAACTATGGTTTTATCAATGGAGGAGCACAGCCCGGCATTGTAGCCGGAGAATGTGTTCTTCGAATGGACAGGAGATGGCTTCCTCAGGAGAAACATGAAATGGTAATGGGCGAATTCCAAAAAATAATGGATGAAATAAAAGAGAAAGATCCACAGTTTCATGCAGATTTTATTCCTATGGGTGAAGGCGATGTCAATGAAGCCATGGAAACGGATATAAATGAGCCCATTGTAAAGGCATCTTTAAGAGTTATTTCAGAGGAAACCGGACAGGAACATTTCCCTAATGCTTTTCCTGCATGGTCGGACGGAGGCCTTTTTTGCGGCATAGGTAAAATGCCCTCTGTTATTTTAGGCCCGGGAAGCATTGACTGTGCACATTCCGATAATGAACATATCGAAATGGCTGTGCTGGAACAGGCAGCGCTTTATTATGCTTTGATTGCATTTGAGTATTGCAAATAATAAAAGATTTGTTTTCTTCACTATAATAATTTAAAATAAACTGCGAAGCTATTTTTAAAAACTTGATTTTTCAATAATATCAGATAATAATACAACGCCGTTTTTAATTGCATCAGGTTCAAGATGCCCATATCCGATCAGCAGCTTGCTTTGGTGCCGGCCTTTTTCTAAGCAATGGCTTTCTAATGGCGTAACATACAGTCCATTTTGCAGGCAGTTTTTTTTGAATGCTTCACCAAAACTCATACCCGGAAAATCAACAGCGACATGCAACCCGGCGGCATCTCCATAGGCAATCCATTTATTCCCAAAAGCTTCTCCAAGCGCATCCAACAACACCTTTCGACGCCGGCAGTAAACTTTACGCATCTTTTTGACATGCCTGTCAAGCTTACGTGTCCTTAAAAATTCGGCCAAGGCTGCCTGCTCGAGGGGCGGGTTTTGCACATCCATGTGAGTACGCAGATCCCGCCAGCGTTTTTGAAGCTGGTAGGGTAAAATCACATAACCTATCCTTAATGCCGGAAAAACCGCTTTACTGAAAGTGCCGACATAGATCACACGTTGGGGGTCCATACTGTAAAGCGGAGCAATGGGCAGGCCGCTATACCGGAATTCACTGTCATAATCATCTTCGATGATATAAAGATCATTTTCTCTGGCAAAGCGGATCAGCACGGCACGGCGGGATGCGGGAAGGATTCCGCCCAATGGAAACTGATGAGACGGCGTAACATATATTGCACTTGAATCTTCGTACTTTGATAAATGGACGGTTTGGATCCCTCTGTCATCAACCGGTATGGGAACAATAGAGCAGCCTTTGTTTATGAGCGTACCCAGCATACCGGTATGGCAGGGGTCTTCCATCAATATTTTTTGGCCGCCTTTACACAGAATATCCGCAGTCAGATGCAGCCCATGCGTTGCGCCGGCAGTAATAAAGATATCATCCGAAGCAACCTTGAGACCCCGGCTTCTGAACAGCCAGGCTGCAATTTCCACTCGAAGTTCAGATAATCCCTGCGGTCCGGTATAGTCAAAAGTCTCAAGGGGCAGTTTCTCGTAAGCTTTATGCAGAAGCTGTTTCCAAAGAAACCTGGGGAATTGCCTTAAGTCGGGCCTTCCTGTCTGAAAGCTTACTGAGATTGACCGGACGGCTTTACTTTTCATTTTAGGAGATGATGCCGGCTCCAGCGGCTCAATGCATAAACCGTCTGAAACCCGTGAAGAGGCACCTTGACGGCTTATTACAAAGCCCTCTGCAATCAGCAAATCGTAAGCTTCGCACACCGTATTGCGTGAAACATCCAGTTCCTTTGCTAATTCCCGTGTGGACGGTAGGGCTTCCCCCGCTTTTAACTGTCCGGATATCATCAGTTCTTTCAAGTTCTGATATATTTGATGCCATAAATACAATTCACTTTTTCTGTTTAATTCAATTCCTAACATAATGCCTCCAACTGGCTCCATAAAAATTGCGTTATTCTGGTTCTTTAACAGAGCCAGTTATATGAGTAAAATTATACCATCATGCTAATATGATGCAATACATTTTAGAAAGTTATTAGAATGAATAGATGATGCTATCAGCCGCCGTTATGTGAAAATGCTTATTTTCAGCAGTGGTTGGGTTTTTATATCAGCTGGCATAATTCTTATCAGCGGAGGACTTTAATGCCACATTTCCGATTTCTATTGAATACAAAAATAAAAAAGAAAGGAGCAGGTAGAGGATTATGGATATTTTTATTAATGAAGCAGGTGATGCTGCAAAGTGTTCCATTGGCATTCTGGTTATGGAGGATGTTCAGAACGTATCTCCTGAAAATAAGCTTATGCTCGTAAAGCAGGAGTTTGAAGGTATGATAAGATCAAAATACGGTCAGGCTACACGCGGGGATTTGAAAGTACTTCATCCTATGGACACCTATATTTCATACTATAAGAAATTTGGATATACTTATCATGTTCTGCCTCAGATTGAATCGGTCATAAAAGGCAAACCAATACCGTCAAGATTACCGTTGGTTGAAGCAATGTTTATTGCGGAATTAAAAAATATGCTTCTGACAGCCAGCCACGATCTTGATAAAATAAAGGCACCACTTAGTTTGAAAGTTTCAACCGGGAGAGAAAGCTTCACGACGATGAGAGGCCATAACGTAACAACCATACCTGGCGACATTATGATCGCTGATCAGGAAGCCGTCATCTCAAGCATTCTTCGGGGCCCGGATCTGCGGACGGCCATAACACCGGATACAACCCGTGTTATTTATACGGTATATGCACCTCTGGGAGTAGAAGAACAATTGGTGAATGAGCATTTGAGAGATATTGAGGTTTATGTTCGTACATTTTCAGAAGAATCAGTCACTCATATACTTCAGGTCTTGTGAAGGAATCGTACGGGGGTAGTGCCTTGATTTTGCAAGATGCTGGGACGTTTGAATGACATGGGGATGGCAGGCTGCGTAGTACTTACTCAACCTGAAGTTGCCTTATAAAATTGATTCATTAAATCCTTAAAAACAGATCAGGCTATATTGACTTTTAAAAGAATATTTGATATTATTCAATTGATAAGGCATTAAAGGAGTTGATCTATCCGATTCATTGTAACAATTGAATGAATTGGAAAAGAATATTTAGAACAACATCTTAATATCCAAATGATCCTGTTCGTTTGAGCAGTTTATTTGTGATGTGTTGTTTTAAGTATTCTGAGTGACCATGTTAGATAAAAACGTCTCAGAATTCTGAGACGTTTTTTGCTCTTATAAGAAATATAAGAGTCAGGCAGAATATATTTTTCTGCACTAATTGTTTGCCTTATCAATAACGATGTTAATAAAAAAGGAGACCAACTATGATGAGAATTATTGATAGCAATAAAATCAATTTTGAATCACTGAAGCAAGCTATAGCAAAGCCGGAGCTTTATGAAAAAAGTACGGACAGATTTTGGGATGATCCGTATATATCACAACAGATGCTTGATCTTCATTTGAATCCTGAGATTGAGTCTGCAAGCAAAACAAAAGAAACCATAGAGAAAGAAACAAGTTTTATCATCCAAGTGACAGAGATGGATAAAAATAAGACAGTAATCGATTTGGGGTGTGGACCAGGTCTATATGTAAGAGAATTTGCTAAAACCGGCGCAAAAATTACTGGAGTAGACATTTCAAAGAACTCTTTACAGTATGCAGTTAAAAATATTCAATCGGATTATGAGAACACTGAATTCAAAAAAATGAACTATATGGATATGGATTATCAAGAATCTTTTGATATTGCTACAATGATTTTTTATGATTTTTCTGTTTTAAGTGAGGATGAGCAATCTATACTTTTGTCAAGAATTCATAGAGCTTTAAGAAAAGATGGGCTATTTGTTTTAGACGTCGTTACAGAAAATAGAAAGCCGGATTTAGATGAAAGGATATCTGTATATGAAAGTAGTTTTTGGAGCTCAAAACCGCATATGGAGGTGTTTAAAGTATTTATGTATGAAAACCCGAAAACAGAAGGTCATCAATATACAATTATTGATGAAGAGGGATATATAAGGATCATTAGATTTTATAACAGATTATTTAACCTGGATGATATAACCGTACTTTTTAAAAGACATAATTTTATTATCGAAAAAGTCTATAAAAATTTAATGGGAGAGCCTTTATGTGGAAATTCCGAGACGTTCGGTATTTTTGCGAGAAAAATATGAGTTATTAAAGAGATATGTAATTACAATCAATATTTCACATAAGGAGATTTAAATGAATCTGATTGAAACACTTAAGAACAAGAAAATAAAAGTAAAAGAGATACCAAAATGGGGTGTGTATCTTAGAAAACTGTGGGAAGATGGCTTTGTATCCCATATTATCCTGAATGAAAAGAAATCTATTTTTCTATATAATGATGATGGCTGGGTCCTTACTTTTGTCATCGATAAGGCACGGGAACGTTTCGTTTGTCTTGTTCCGTGCCTTTCCTCAAAAAATATATCGGACTTAGTGCTTTAGGTATTGCAGTTATCAAATTATAAAAGGCTAATTGATGTTTATGCAATAATATACTATACGAGTCTGAAATCAAAGATGTATAATTCATGAAAATAATCTATTGGAGGAGTTTATATCATGGATATAGCATCTTTTTTAATATACTGTATAATTGTTACATTTACACCCGGCCCTACGAATATTGTAATCCTGTCAGTAGTTAATAATTATGGGGGAAAAAAGGCTATGAGGTTTGTCGGCGGAGCGATAGCTGCTTTTAGCATACTACTGGCTATTTCTGCTGCTTTAAATAGCATACTTGTAGCATTGATGCCCAAAATTTTAAATATCATGCAAATCATAGGCAGTCTGTATATTCTCTATCTTGCTTTTCAAATATATCGAATGGATACATCAAAGGGAGATAAAAAACAAATTTCATCTTTTATGTCCGGATTTATTATGCAGTTTGTAAACCCGAAGGTCATACTGTTTACAATGACTGTTATTCCAAGTTTTGTGATGCCATATTATACATCGCCATTTATGCTGTCCACATTTGTTTTGGTGATAATGGTTACCGGGCTCATAGCGATGATTACATGGGTTTTGTTTGGGACAGTATTCAAGAGATTTTTGCATAAATACCAAAAGGCTGTTAATATAGTAATGGCATTATTTTTAGTATATTCGGCTGTTATGGTATCAGGGGCAGTTGAGTTCTTAAAGGGTGATTAAGGTGAATCGGTTTATATATAAAAAATCAGCAGGCATCACGGCCTTATCCGCGAGTTTTACTGATTTCAAATACAAGAGGCATTGTCATGAGGAATATGCTTTAGGAGTGACTTTACGAGGGATTCAACAATTTAATATGGATGGTGGTTTACAGTCCTCATATCAAAACGGGGTCATGCTTTTTAATCCTGAACAGGCACATGATGGGAGCGCTCAGGATCAAAGGGGCATTGATTACGTGATGCTTTACATCAAGCCGTCAATGTTTATAGAGATACTTGATCAAAAGGATATGGTGCGTTTTTCATCTCCTGTCGTTTATAATGATAAACTGGAGCAAAGAATATTAAACCTGGCCAATGCAATATTCGGTGATAAAGAAGACTCTTTATGCAGTGAACTGCTTTTGACGCTTGCAGACAGTTTTTCCGAAAAAGAAATCAGTACGATGCGGAGAAAAAATGACAACCTGATAAAAAAAGCAAAGGAAATGATTCATTCCAGCTTAGATCATGTTCTGAGGGTGGATGAAATTGGTAAAGTGTTTGGCATGTCAAAGTTCCAGTTTATCCGGACGTTTAAAACCGGCACGGGAATTTCACCCTATCAATATTATTTAAATTGCAAAGTCGAGCGTGCGAAACAGCTTATAGAAAAGAACAGGGATATCTACTCGGCAGTAACAGAATGCGGGTTTGTTGACCTGACGCATTTGAACCGGCATTTTAAGCGTGTATACGGGACAACAGCATTTGAATATATGTCATACTTAAAAGCGTAAAAAGATATAACCCCTTCGAATCATCGAACTCTTGAATGGTTTATTGATCATCAGAAATCATTTTATAGACCGCTATTGTTTCATCAGGATTCTTATAATTTATCAGAATAAATTCCTCTGTATTATATCTGATCAATAGATAGGGACCCTTGTTTGATTGTAAATAAAGCCTTCCATTGCCCCAATCCTTTATCTTAAACACACCTTTATTGATATGTCCGAAATCAAATCCGTTTACCTTTCCTTCAATCTTCGGAATTTCATCAAGTAATTCAATAGAGGTGACGGCTTCCTTCAATACGGAAGCTTCGTACATGCCCCTAATTTGAATTAACTCTCCATCTATTATTACCTTACTGGCTGTAATACCATAACCGATCAAACCAAAAACAAACACCAGTACAGGAAGCATAATAGATAATACAATAATAATAGTAATTCTATTCATTTTTCTTTTAGCAGGCTTGCCGTCCTTATAAAAGCTTTGCCCTTTAATGATCATAAATATGATTGCAATTATAAATAAACCCCAGGTCAAATCTCCTATCAGCTTATAGCCAAAATATTTCAAGAGTAGTCCTGATAGGTTGATGGCTGCTAAAAAGAACAGGATGTTTCCAATGAAATTCCCCAATTTTTCTACATTTATCTTTTCTTTTTCTTCTTGAGAAGCAGTATTATATCCGGCGATAAGCCAATACTGTTTAAAATACTTGATTAGTATTCCTAATAGGATCAATAATATTGGTATAGCGAAAACAATAATAATCATTTTTAACTCCTTCAGTTCTTTTTTAGATTCTAACATCTATGACAATCTGTAATCAAAAGGATAATTTTAATTTACAGATACCAAGGTGCTGTCAATACTATATTGATAGAGCTCTTCGATAATAAGGACCCATTTATCTGCAAGAACATTGACTGTTCTTGTGGAGGTAATGTCGTAATCATTAAAAATACGAAGATATTCGATAGTTTTTCTGTTAACTGATTTGAATTTTTCAATTTCTTCATTCGTCAAATTTATTGTTATGATTTCATCTCCCCGGACTTTATCCCTGGATAATCCTTTCTCCCGGGCAAAACTATATAGATAGGTTTTTATATCAGATATAGATTGAATACCGGAAAAGTTTATACTTTGGGATTTGAGACTCGAAATGTATTTTTTTAATTTTTTAAATTCTTTTTCAAAATCATCATAATCATAATATATTTTTCGATATTGATTCTCATCGATCTTTCCATATCTGATTATTTCTTCTCCCGCTTCTCTCGACGATTCAAGAGAATCTCGCATGATTTCCAAAGATCTGTTAATTTCTTCACTAATAAAGTTTTGATACATCCTCATATTTGAAATAGTAAAAATATTTATTAACAAACTGGCGATCAGTAAAATATTTAAAGGCGTCAGTTTTTTGTTTTTTTTGTTTTCCATGCAACATCACCATCCTTTTCAGTTCAATTCTTAAGCCAAATCACCAGATACATTATACCAGATTATTCCATATTATCATACCATAAAATGTTACTACCGCCAGTAAGAAAAGCCGGATAAGGTCAATTCCCATAAAAGTTTTATTATCAAGAATGACAATAATAGCAGCATTTGTCCTGCCCGGTACCTGTCCGGAGCCATGTTCAAATAAGTTCATTTCGAACATAGATTTTACACAGATATAAACATAAATTTATATTTATTTAACATTTAAAGACTATTATTGTAATTGTACAAAAGAAATTTAACTCAATAGGAGGAAATGAGTGAGATGAGCAGAGTAAAAAAAGCTATAGTTGCGCTTTTAATATTGATATTGATGCTCATGTTAGGAGCATGTGCGTCAAAAGGCACAAATGAAACCATTAATAATGATGATGTATCAGAGACAAAGGAATTAACATTAGATGAAATTACCGAATCAGCAAAACAAGAAGGCCGGGTTGTCAGTATCGGAATGCCGGATACATGGGCAAACTGGAAAGATACCTGGGAAGACCTCAATGACATTTATGGAATAAGCCATTCGGACACAGATATGAGCAGCGCGGAGGAAATTGCAAAAATGGAAGCTGAAAAAGACAAACCAACAGCAGATATCGGTGATGTCGGCATTGCTTTTGCCCCCGTTGCCGTCCAAAAAGGAGTTACAGAGCCTTTTAAAACTTCTTATTGGGATGAAATCCCCGATTGGGCCAAAGATGACGAGGGACACTGGATGTTGGGATATACCGGAACCATTTCGTTTATGGCAAATACAAAATTAGTAGAGAACCCTCCTGAATCATGGAATGATTTAAAAGAAGGTGGTTATTCAATTTCTATCGGTGATGTTGGTCGGGCGGCTCAGGCAAATAATACCATCGTTGCATGTGCACTGGCTCTTGGAGGAGACGAATCAAACATTGAACCGGCAATTGCTTTCTTTGAGGAACTGGCAAAGGAAGGCAGAATCACGACATTAGATCCGAGTATTGCCAATTTTGAAAGCGGCGAAGTTGAAGTGGGGATTATGTGGGATTTCAATGCACTTAATTACAGAGATAAATTAGGAAAAGATGATTACTATGTATGTATTCCGTCAGAAGGCTCTGTTATCAGCGGATATGCAACGATCATTAATAAATATGCTCCCCACCCCAATGCGGCAAAATTGACAAGAGAATATATTCTCAGCGATCAAGGACAGATCAACCTGGCAAGGGGGTATGCAAGGCCTATCCGGCCTAATATAGAAATGCCTGAAGATGTATTGCAAATCATGCTGCCCAATAAGCAATACAAAAATGCAAAACCCATTAGTGATTTTGATGCCTGGAACAAAACAACAGAAACTTTAGCCGAACTTTGGCAATCAAGAGTACTGATTCATATGAATTAAGTATAGACAAATATGGATTTAAGAGGTAATGGCATGAAAAAGCAGATACTCATTATATTAGATGGGCTTAACAATACAACGGCACAGGAAAAAATGGGTTTTATGAAGCATTTGGAAGAGTTTGATATTGCAAAAAAAGAAGCAGTAACAGCATCACTGCCCACTCTTTCCAGACCATTATACGAAACGATTTTAACCGGAAAAGAGCCTTATGAGCATGGAATATTACATAATAATATCGTTCGAAAAAGCAATGAAGAAAGTATTTTTCACAAAGCTGACGCAGCTGGTCTAACAACAGCTGCGGCTGCTTATTACTGGATTTCTGAACTTTATATACATTCACCGTTTGATTGGAAAAAGGACCGTTTTCAACTTGAAAAGAAAGGCTCCATTCATTATGGCATATACTATAGCGATGATGAATATCCGGATTCTCATTTGTTTCAAGATGCAAAGTTCTTGATGGACCGGTTCAAACCTGATTTTTTACTGATCCATACTATGAATATTGATTTGAATGGACACTTATACGGCAGCGATTCAAATGAATACAGCTTTTCTGCAAGAAAAGCAGATACGATACTTTCAGAATATATACCGGATTGGCTTAAAGAAGGCTATGACATTATTGTTACATCTGATCATGGTATGAATACGGATAAATATCACGGCAGTTGTTTGGAGGATGAAAGAAAAGTGCCATTCTGGTATTTAAGAAGCGATATAAAAGGAGAATTCCCAGCGATTCCGGCAAAGCAAACCGAAATATTTGATTTGATATGCAAACAATTAAAACTTTAAAACCCCATAAGAAGGTGCTTAGTATGAAAAATTTTAGATATATCATGATTATATCGCCTTTTTTTCTAATGGTATCCGCTTTTCTTCTGATTCCGGCTCTTTCTATTATATTCAATAGTTTTAGATCGGAGGACGGCATTTTCACCATTAATAATTACATTGAAATTTTGGGAAGTACATTCTATTTACAAAGCTTTAAAAATAGTTTGATCATTTCCTTAGAATCAGCAGTGATCGGGTTGATTGTTTCCGTTATTGCTTCTTATGCTATCTATTCTTTGGATAACCAGCTAAGCCGGATGACCCTAACCATTACCAACATGACTTCAAATTTTGCAGGAGTTCCACTTGCTTTCGCTTTTATGATCCTTCTGGGCAATAACGGTGTTTTTACCATATTATTTAAGGCATTAGGAGTAGATGTGTTTAGTATATTTGATATTTATTCCAACCTGGGCTTAGTCATCATATATGTATATTTTCAGATCCCTCTTGGTATATTGCTGATGTATCCATCTTTTGACAGTATTTCGGAAGGTTACATAGATGCCGCCGTAAGCTTAGGTACATCAAAGTGTTATTTTTGGAAAAAAGTCGGTATTCCGATTTTAATGCCGGCATTGACATCAACTTTAGCTATTTTGTTTGCAAATGCTATGGGAGCCTATGCAACAGCATATGCATTAACCAACGGAGCATTCAATATCGTACCTGTAAGGATCGGTGCATTAATCAGCGGGGATCTGTTTCTTAAGCCAAACCTGGCCAGTGCCCTATCGGTTATTCTTGCAGCCATGCTCTTAGGTTTGAATTTAATCAGCAGGAGGGGCAACCATGCAAAAGAATAAGACAAATAAAGCAATAGCGATGGGATTAATGATTTATTTAGTTATACCTATCTTTTTCACATTGATCTATTCCTTTGCTGCAAAATGGCAAAACACACTGTTACCGGAAGGATTTACATTAAAGCATTACATACAGTTATTCACAACAGCCCGGTATTTCCTGGCACTTGGCCGGACGATGTTTTCAGCGGCTATTAGTATCATCATTAGTTTTATCCTGCTTGTTCCGGTGATTTATGTGGGGAAGCTTCACTTTCAATGGTTAGATAAAATAATGGGAAAGATCATATTGCTGCCGTTTGCATTACAAGGCGTTATTTTAGCTGTTGGCCTGATTAAAATCTATTCAGGGGGACCCATTGCAATCTCAGGGACAGTATTTATTCTCATCGGAGCTTATTTTGTTGTTATTTTGCCATATATGTATCAAGGTATAAAAAACAGCATTGACAGTTTGGATGTGAAGACCATAGCCGAAGCGGCCAGTCTTCTTGGCGCAAGTGAGTTTTTTACTTTTTTCAAAGTAGTGCTCCCAAATTTGCTAAAAGGCGTGACAGTATCAACCTTGCTGTCCTTTGCAATATTAATAGGAGAATTTGTTCTGTCAAATATCTTGGTGGGCGGAAATTATGAAACGGTACAAGTTTATATGTATGGGACACGGGGCGTAAGCGGGCATTATACCAGTGCAATCGTAATCAGTTATTTCTTGTTTGTATTGATCATAAGCGGTACTGTTTTAGCGATCAATAAATTAGAAGCCAGGAAAGGGTGAAATAAATGAGTTCGGTTAAAATAGAAAATTTAAGTAAATCTTACGGAGATAACAAAGTGCTTGACCAGATCAGTTTGACGATAGATAACGGTAAATTCGTCACGCTCCTGGGTCCTTCCGGCTGCGGCAAAAGCACTCTGCTCAGATGTATCGCAGGCCTGACCGATGTGGACGAAGGAGATGTATTTTTTGATGATGAGGCCGTGACAAATTTAAGACCGGAAAGAAGAAATATCGGCATGGTTTTTCAAAGCTATGCTTTATTTCCAAACCTTAATGTGGAAGAAAATATTTCTTTTGGACTGAATGTGAGAAAGCTGGATAAAAAGATAATCGAAAAAGAATTAAAAAACTACATAAGCCTGGTTGAATTGACCGGAAAAGAAAAGGCTTACCCTCATGAACTTTCCGGAGGGCAAAAACAAAGAGTTGCTTTGGCTCGTGCGCTTATCCTAAAACCGAGAATATTGCTTCTGGATGAGCCGTTGAGTGCACTTGATGCAAAAATAAGAAAAAACCTTCGCTTGCAGATCAGAAAGATACAAAAAGAACTGGATATTACGACGATTTTTGTGACCCATGACCAGGAGGAGGCCCTTATTATATCTGACGAGATATATGTCATTCATGAAGGAAAAATCGCTCAGAAAGGAAATGCTGAAATCATTTATACAAAGCCGGTGAACTCTTTTGTAGCAGGATTCATTGGAAATTACAATATCATTGAAGATACATTTATCAACTGGATCAATAACAAGCATCAATTTGAGGGGCAATTTGCATTACGGCCGGAAGTCATCAAAATCGACAACAAACATGAAGAAAAGCCGGAGCATCTGACGGTGAAAGGCAGCCTGAGAGATATTATCCTTTTAGGCAGTATTATCCGTTATGTTGTAAAAGTGAATGAAAAAGAGATCATGGTAGACGTTTTAAATGAGAATGAAAAAAGTATGTATTCGATCGGTGAAGAGGTGTATCTTCGATTCGCTTATAAAAAACTTCAAAGAATCGCGTAGGTGATAAAGATGGATCTTTCAAAAGAATCCGTTGCAGTTTTAGACCATTCTAAGATCGGTGTAAGGAATCTTTATAAAATCATTGACTTAAATGAAATCAATATTATCATATGCGATGAGAAATACCCTTTGGAATGGTGGAAAACACTTGAAAACAATAATGCCGAATGGATATATAAATAATAAATAACAGAGGATTACCATATATAATGCGGTCATTTTTAATAAGGCCGGGGCACTTATATTTATTGATAAACTATTATAATAGCAAGGCCTGATTAACAGAACGAAAACTTTCTCTTGTAAAAAGTTTATTTTGGTGAGATAATCTTGAGGGAAAATCAATTATTAGAATATAGGAGATGAATTTATGTTAAACAAAAAATTCAAAAATTTAGAGCGGGTAGTTAAACGGCTTGATAAATAAGTGCGTTTAACTCATATGTTTATATAAAGTGCGTTCCTTATTTATTAAGTCGGTTGTATGCAAACAGACTAATAAATATAGGAGGAATTAAAATTGAATAATAACACGTTTGAGAAATTAGGTTACTATGAACTTAAAAAAAAGGTGAAGGAGTATTGTATCAGTGGTTTAGGGAAAGCATTAGTGGATAATCAGAAACCCCAAACGAACATTGATATGGTGAGAAGAAGGCTAAAAGAAACAACTGAGGCAAAAAGTATCATCAATAATTCCAATCATGTTCCGTTTAATGGGATATCGGATATCAGCCATCTGATCGATAAGATCGATAAAGGCGAAATACTGGACCCTTCAGAACTAATAATGGTAGCAGATTTTTTAAGAGGCTGCAGAATTTTAAAAAAGTTTATGAAGCAGCAGGAATTCTATGCCCCTCTTTTAAGTGAATATGCATTATCCCTTACAGAGTTTATAGATATTGAAGATGAAATTAATAATGCAATTAGAAATAATAAAGTAGACTCAAACGCCAGTAAGGAACTTTCAAAAATCAGAAAGCAAATTCTTAATTTAGAAGCAAAAATTGAAGATAAATTGGATAAATTCTTATCTTCTGCAAAAAACAAAAAATACATCCAAGAATTTTATATAAGCAAAAGAAACGATAAATATGTCATTCCCATAATAGCAGCCTATAAAAATAATGTTGAGGGTGTTGTGGTGGATGTTTCTGCAAAAGGAACGACTGTTTTTGTGGAGCTCTCTTCAGTATCTAAATTAAACAATGAACTGATTCAATTAAGATATGAAGAACAAGCTGAAGAATATCAAGTGTTAGCTTATTTAACGGGTATGTTAGCTGAAGCTATAAAAGGTATTCATATTAACCTGGAAGTGATTGCGACTTATGACATGGTTTTTGCCAAAGCAAAGTATAGTATAGCTGTAAAGGGAACAGAGCCAAAAGTAAACGACATCGGTTATATTCATATTATTAATGGGAAACATCCTTTGTTAGAGGGGTGTTTACCTTTGAATTTTAATATTGGCAGTGATAAAAGAACTTTGGTTATCACCGGACCTAATGCCGGAGGGAAAACAGTTGCTTTAAAAACAATAGGGATTATGACTCTGGCCATACAGCTGGGACTTCATATTGAAGCAGATTCGGAGTCTCAGCTATCCGTATTTGATAATATCTTTGTTGATATTGGAGACAATCAAAGCATTGAAAATGCCTTGAGTACTTTTTCTTCACATATAAAAAACATTGCCGGAATATTAAATGAAGCAAACAATGCTTCTCTAATCTTGCTTGATGAAATAGGCACAGGGACTGAGCCTAATGAAGGTGCAAATTTAGCTATTGCTATACTTGAAGAACTTTATCATAAAGGCAGTATAACAACGGCAACTACTCACTATGCAGATATTAAAGAGTACGCTATGAAGCATCCAGGATTTGAAAATGCTTATATGAAATTTGATCCGGATACTCTCGAACCCCTTTATCAGATGGTAATAGGAGATTTCGGAGAGAGCAATGCTTTATGGATTTCAAGAAAAATGGGATTAAAAAAATCGGTCTTGGAAAAAGCAAAATTTTATATCGATCACAAAACCTACAATTATGATATTGTCAAGGAAAACAAAATCAAAAAAAGTCAGGAGCCTTCAAAAGCTTCAGAAGAAAGAGAAAATGAGAAATTGGAGGTTGGAGACAAGGTGTTGCTTCTGGATGATAAACAAGAAGCTATCGTGTATAAAGAAAAAGATAAATATAATAACATTGAAGTTATGGTTCACAATGAATTCAAGAAAATCAATAGAAAAAGAGTTAAGCTTTTGATCAAAAAAGATCATTTGTATCCACAAGGGTATGATTTAGATGCTTTATTTACTTCTTTTGAAGAAAGAAAGCTGGAAAAAGACATCCAAAGAGGATCAAAAAAAGCCTTGAAGAAAATCCATAAGGAAATAAAAAATTCAGCTTATGAAAATGAACAAAAAAAATAATCAAAGGTGGGTGTCTGCCCCCCTTTAGGGGGAAGCATATCACAAATTCAGAGAGTATGGTATTATTGTATATTATTAAGAAATTGGAGGCATATGAATGATCAATAAGGATAAGGTAAAAGGGTTTGTTACGGGTATAATCATTGCATCATTATTAGGGACAACAGCTATAGCAGCCCCTTTACAAAAAGAAATTACAGTTTTGTATGATAACATTGAAATTTATATGGATGGTATCCTATTAGAACCTGAGGATGCCGATGGAAATGTCATTGAGCCCTTTATTTCAGAGGGTATAACATATTTGCCCGTCAGGGTGATAAGTCAAGCATTAGGTAAAGAGATAAGCTGGGATGGAGATACGAATAGCATATACATAGGAACAAGTACAGAACCTGATGGTGAGGTCCAGGAAGTTACAGTGGGTAATGTTGATGAACTATATTCCGCATTAGGTTCAAATAAACATATCAAATTGAAACCTGGAGTTTACAATATTTCTGAATTGAATAAAGACGATAATGGGAGCAAGAATATCTATTGGCAAAACGAGTATGACGGTAAAGAACTGATATTGGATGGGATTAGCAATATTACCATAGAAGGATTGGGGGACGAACCGTCGGAGATTTTGACGGAAGCAAGATATGCCGATGTTTTAACATTTATTAATTGTAATAACGTAAACTTGAAAAATCTTAAAGTCGGGCATACCGACAGACCGGGCTATTGCACAGGCGGTGTATTGAATTTCGATTCATCCAATAATATTAATATAGATAACAGTCTTCTTTATGGTTGCGGAACTTATGGAATCCGGGCGCAGAATACAAAGAAACTTGCATTTGACGACTCCATTATTGAGGAATGCACATATGGAATAATGGAGATTAATGAATCAACAGATTTTACGTTTCTGAACAGCAAGTTCAGAAACTGCCAGGAGTATGATATGATAAGTATCTTTTCTTCAGATAATATCAATTTCGAAAAATGTGAGTTTACTAACAATAAAGTTTTATCAAAGTACAGTACATTTTTATCAGTTGACTTTTCAAGCTCTATCAATTTCTTCAAATGTACGTTTGAGGATAATGAGGCGGAAGGGTTCATAAATCAGGATGAAAATGTTGACTTCGATGATACGACCTTTAAAGGGAACAGTTTTGATGAAACTGGACAAGGACGTTGCTTAAAGGATTAGCCTATGTGCTTTTTCAAAGAAAGATTTCTAATTTTATTAATTGAATGATAAATGGTTTTTAGGGCCCTGCTTATTTCATTTAGGATAAGGCTGATCGAAAATGGTATAATGTTACATGCGGGCTGAATGAGAGGGTGCTGATATGGATAATAAAAAGGAAGAAAACCATGAAGAAATAGTAATACAAAAATACAAGAAAATAGAAAATATGAATACGGTTGTTATGGCGATATCGATTTTTTTACTTCCAATTATTGTGATTTTACTCCTAATAGCTGAATTTAATCAATTTGAAAACATGTTGATGATTTTAAAAATATTATTGATAGTGGTTATTAGTGTAATGATGATATTTTTTTTGTTTATCAGAAGATGTCCTAACTGTAGAGCAAGGTTTGATAAGTATGTTTTATCACCTACTTATTGCCCTTTCTGCAGAATAAGGTTAAAAAAATAGAGGAATTCATATTTCAAAGCTAAAAGCGGTTCAGGAATTGATAGATTCCACATCCTTTATTAATTGAAGAACATTAAAACAGAAATGGACTACCTGAAAATCGACTCTTAAAGCAAAGATAAAAAACCACAGGGGGTGCTCATGTGAATACTGATATTATAGACATTATTAATAACCGGGCCAGCTGCAGGAGCTATTTATCAAAGAAAATTCCTGAGAATGTCCTGGATACTCTGCTGGGTTTAATGTCAAAATCACCTTCTGCAGGGGGATTTCAAAACTATTCGGTTATTAAAATCGATGACCCTGCATTGAAGAAAGAAATTGCAGGCTATTGCCGGAACCAAAAATTCATTGCGTCTGCGCCTTTAAACCTTATTTTTTGTATTGATTATCGAAAAGTTATGCGCATCAATGAAGTGGAGCCTTTTGCCCATAATGCTTTGGATGATTTCGACCATTTTTGGATGGCACTGCTTGATATTGGCATCGCAGCGCATACTTTTGCTTTGGCCGCAGAAGCCTTTGATTTAAAATCAGTGTATATCGGCAATATCATCAATAACCTGGAAGCTGTTTCAAAACTTCTGAATCTACCATCAGGTGTTATCCCTGCTCTTATGTTGACTGTAGGCTATCCTAAAAACAAACCGCGTCTTCAAAAAAAATATGACAAAAGTATAATGGTTCATTCTAACGGTTATAATGAAGTGCCAATGGATGATTTGATGGCTGCTTACAAAGAGAAAAATGATCCGTGGAACATGAAAGCGCAGGGTAAGTGGATTGCAAAACTGGCAGAATTCGCGAGGCATTCTCGTGGAGAAGCATATGCTAAGGAAATAGAAGCTTATTTTCTAACACATGACACAATCACACCGCTGCAATTCTGGCATGGTATTTATTATAATGACGGAGAAGGACTTACTTACGAAGATGCAAAAGCATTCTTGATCAAGCAAGGGTTTAGCTGGCTCAAATAATTACATTAATTAACCGTATAAAATAAATCGTCACTCTATTGGCCGATAGGGTGACATTGAGCTGGTTTCTATGCTGATTTTCCATTCGAAAGTCAACCATAAATTTAATGGCTATTAAGTAATAACTTTATAGTTGCTTCGGTAATAAGAAGGTACAGTACATAAAAGCATATAATACTGTTCCTTTTTTATATTAAATAAAGGATTTATATAATATTTGATGAAAATGAAAAAACTGCTTGTATTTTGCATAAATTTGAATTATAATAGTAGCATGTTTTATAAAAGTCTTTTATAAAACTAAGAGGGGGATAAATTATTTAAAAAAGGATATGAAATATGAAAAGAACTACTTCAACAACTACGGATTTAAAATTAATCAACAGAAACAAAGTTTATCAGTATATTTACGAGAATGATAAAGTCTCCAAACAAGATATTGTCCTTGCTCTTGGTTTAAGCCTGCCCACTATAAACCAAAACATTACGGAACTTTTTGATATGGGACTTTTACGTTATGCAGGCACTTTTGAGTCAAGCGGCGGCAGAAAACCAAAAAAAATTTCCATAAAATCTGATGCGAGAATGGTCATCGGAGTAGAAATAACGGCAGAGTATATCAATATTTTGGCAATTGATCTAAGGGGTAACACCCGGCCCGGAGAGTGCCTGAGTATAAGCTTTGAGGCCAGTGATGATTACGGAAAAACCCTTGCAGCTGGAATACAAAACTACATACGTGCAAAAGCCATCAAACCTGAAATAATTCTAGGAATTGGAATATCTATTCCCGGCGTGTTATGCGAGGAAAAGAGAAACATTCTCAATGCACCTACATTAAAAGTGAAACAAGTAGCAATAGACGTACTAACGAAATATATTCCATACGAAACCTTTATTGAAAATGATGCAAACGCCAGTGCCTTTGCAGAATTACACAGCAGAAAGGATTTTAAATCACTGGCATTTCTGAGTGTATGCGAAGGAGTAGGAGGTGCTTTGATTTACAACGGTGTTTCCTATACAGGAATGAATAATCGGGGTGCTGAATTCGGGCATATGACGGTTGTAAACGGAGGGAAGCAGTGCGCTTGTGGAAATTACGGGTGTTTGGAGGCATATATCTCCACTTCGGTTCTTGAATATGGAAAAGACCGCAGAATAAATGTTTTTTTTGAAAAGCTGAAGGAAGAAGATGCTTTATGCAGGGCGGTTTGGGAAGAGTACCTGACCTATTTATGCCTGGGGATTAATAATATCAGAACGATTTTTGACTGCGAAGTAATACTTGGAGGAACACTGGCCAAATATATTGGAGATTATTTTGAGGACATTAAACGGCGACTGGCCGGCATTGCCGTATTTGAAAAGAATGCAGATTATTTACATTTGAGCAATTATACTTCCAATGCAAGTGCAATAGGAACTGCATTACATTTTGTTGATAAGTATATAAAGATGGTATAAATTAAAAAAGATAGCTAAAAAGTCGGAGTAACCTCCGGCTTTTTTTGTACATTAAAAAATAACTGAATAAAAAGCAGGCGATGAATATTTTAGAAGAATAATTTATTTTGACCAAATTTGTCATGGAAAATATAACTAAATATGGTTGACAAGTACTCGTAGGGATGATATTATTAAATCAACTTTTAGAAAATAGTTTTTTAAAAGTTATTTATTAAACGGAAAAGAGAAAAGGAGAGAAAAAATGAAAAAACTGATTGTCTTGTTTATGGTTTTTGTCCTTTTGCTGTCCATGGCGGCCTGCGGCGGCGGTGGTGAAGGGACCGACACATCAGCAGATTCTTCCGATGAAGCCGTTATGATCGGTGTAAGTATGCCGACACAGAGCCTTCAGCGGTGGAACCAGGATGGAGCAAACATGAAAGCCAAACTGGAAGAAGCCGGCTATAAGGTAGATCTTCAGTATGCAGGGGACAACGATATCCCAACCCAGGTATCACAACTGGAAAATATGATTACTGAAGGCTGTAAAGTACTGGTAATAGCAGCTATTGACGGTTCCTCTTTGACAGAAGTCCTGAAACAAGCAAAAGAGCAGGATATTCCGGTTATTGCTTATGACAGGCTTATTATGAACAGCGATGCGGTTTCCTACTATGCAACTTTTGATAACTTCTTGGTGGGTGTTATGCAGGGCCAGTATATTGAGGAAGCTTTAGATCTTAAGAATGCAGAAGGGCCTTTCAACATTGAACTTTTCACCGGAGACCCGGCTGACAACAATGCTGCCTTCTTCTTCGGCGGCGCAATGAGCATCTTGAAGCCTTATATTGACAGCGGCGTACTTGTGGTTCCTTCAGGACAGACCACTCAAGCTCAGGTTTCTACTGCAGATTGGAAAACAGAAGTTGCACAGGCTCGTATGGAAAATCTAATCACATCCAACGGATACAGCCCAAAAGGTACGAAATTGGATGCAGTATGCTGCTCCAATGATTCAACTGCCATGGGTGCGGTCAATGCCTTAGTTTCCGTAGGATATACAAATGAAAACATTCCGATTATTACAGGTCAGGATTGCGACAAACCCAATGTAAAGAGTATGGTGGCAGGACTTCAGAGCATGTCTGTATTCAAAGATACCCGGACACTGGCAGGAAAAGTTGTCGGAATGGTGGATGCCATTGTAAAGGGCGGAGAACCTGAAATTAATGATACTGAAACATATGACAACGGAACCGGTGTCATTCCTTCTTATCTCTGTTCACCGGTCATATGCACCATTGATAATTATGAAGAACTTTTGATCGACAGCGGTTACTATACAGAAGCGGACATTCAATAACATAAAGAACCATCCTTATTTTGACAGGTGGTGATTTCGCCGCCTGTCAATTTTAAAAAAGGGAGGATTTTTCGTGGCAAAAACAATGCTGGAAATGATGAATATTACCAAGACCTTTCCCGGGGTCAAAGCTCTCGACAATGTTAATCTGGTAGTAAAAGAAGGGGAGATTCACGCACTAGTTGGAGAAAACGGTGCAGGAAAGTCAACTCTCATGAATGTACTGAGCGGCATTTATCCTTATGGAAGCTACGATGGAGATATTATTTATAATGGTGAAGTCTGCAGGTTTAAAAACATTAAAGACAGTGAACTATTAGGCATCGTTATCATTCATCAAGAGTTGGCGCTGGTACCTTATCTGACCATTGCTGAAAACATGTTCCTTGGAAATGAGCGGGGTAAAAAATATGCCATCGATTGGGACGAAACCTATAAAAAAGCCGATGAACTGCTTCACACAGTGGGGCTTCAGGAGAGCAGCCACACTCAAATCAAAGACATTGCAGTCGGAAAGCAGCAATTGGTAGAAATCGCAAAAGCACTGGGTAAAAACGTTAAACTTTTGATATTAGATGAACCTACCGCATCTTTGAACGAGAAAGACAGCAGGAATTTGCTGGAACTGTTGCTGGAACTTAAAAAGAACGGCCTTACTTCTATTATGATTTCTCATAAACTCAATGAAATTTCCTATATAGCAGATAAAATCACTATTCTACGGGATGGCTGCACCATTGAAACTCTGGTAAAAGGTGAGGATAATATCAACGAAGACCGCATTGTAAAAGGTATGGTAGGTCGGGAAATCTCAGACCGGTATCCCAAACGGGAGTCGAAGATCGGGGAGGTTACCATGGAAGCCTGTAATTGGACAGTGTATCATCCTCTGTATTCTGAGCGTAAAGTTTGCGATAACGTAAACTTTAATGTCAGAAAAGGGGAGGTTGTCGGAATCAGTGGCCTTATGGGTTCCGGCAGGACGGAACTTGCCATGAGCATATTTGGAAAAAGCTATGGCGCTAAAATCAGTGGAGAACTGTTTATCAACGGGCAGAAAGTAAGCCTGAACAGTGTAAAGCAAGCTATTAATGCAAAGCTCGCTTATGTTACTGAGGATAGAAAAGGAGACGGATTGATTCTTTCGAGCCCTATTTACAAAAATAATTCGCTGGCCAGAATGGAAAAAATCAGTAATCATTCAATAATAGACAAAGATAAAGAACTATTGGTGGCCAAAGAATACAAAGAAAAACTCAATACAAAATGTCCCAGTGTACTGCAGAATGTAGAAAATTTATCCGGAGGAAATCAGCAGAAGGTGCTGCTCAGCAAGTGGATGTTTGCAGATCCGGATATCATGATTCTTGATGAGCCCACAAGAGGTATCGATGTGGGTGCGAAATATGAAATCTACTGTATTATTAATCGACTGGTTGCAGAAGGGAAATCTGTGGTAATCATCAGTTCTGAACTTACGGAAATTCTTGGAATGAGCGACCGGATCTTTGTAATGCATGAAGGCCGCATGATTGCCGAATTCGATGGACATGAGGCCAGTCAGGAAGTCATCATGTCATGTATCATGCGCGAAAATAATAAAATGGAGAATGAAAATGCAAAGAATTAAAAGCTTCCTAAAGGGGAATACCATGCTGATTGCATTAATCGTAGTAATAATCTTATTTCAGGCTCTGATTATTGCAGCCGGAAAGGGTTCTCTCTTAAAACCTCAAAATGTTTCCAATATCATTGCCCAAAACAGCTATGTCGTGATTCTCGCCACAGGAATGCTGCTTTGCATTCTAACCGGTGGTAATATCGACCTTTCTATAGGTTCTGTTATTGCTACTGTAGGTGCTGTGGCAGGAATGCTTATTGTAGAGATGCACATGAATGTGTATTTAACAATAATAATTTGCCTTTTAGTAGGCACATTTATTGGTGCAATCCAGGCATATTGCATTGCTTACATAGGAATACCCCCATTCATTGCTACCCTTGGAGGCATGCTGCTCTGGCGGGGTGTCGCACAGGTTATTCTTAACGGAATGACTCTTGCCCCATACCCGGATAACTATTTAAAGTATTTTACAAGCTTTCTTCCGGGAACGGATGATCCTGCATTCTTACTTACTACAACATTGATCATAGCGGCTGTTATATGTGCTGTCTATGTAGCCTTTGAACTTCAGGGAAGAGCTAAAAAAATTAAAAAGGGATATTCGGTAGAAAGCATGCCGATGCTCATAACGAGACTGATTACCATTTGTGCGGTAATCATGGTTTTTGCTTATTTACTTGGCAACTATAAGGGATATCCGGTGGTTCTGATACTGGTTTCCTTAGTGGTATTGGCATACGCTTATTTTACCAGAAATACCGTCCCAGGCAGATACCTGTATGCCCTTGGCGGAAATGCAAAAGCAACAAGGCTTTCCGGTGTAGATACCAAAAAGATGATGTTCTTTGCCTACACGAATATGGGTTTTTTATGTGCAGTAGCAGCTCTGGTGTGTGTTGCAAGATTCAATTCCTCTGCACCAAGTCTTGGTGATGGGTATGAACTGGATGCTATTGGGGCCTGCTTTATCGGTGGGGCTTCTGCTTATGGCGGAACAGGTACCGTAGGAGGCTCTGTTATCGGAGCAATCTTCATGGGAGTATTAAACAATGGAATGTCCATACTGGGAATAGATGCAAATTGGCAGAAAGCCGTAAAAGGTTTTGTCCTGGTAGCGGCAGTAGCCTTTGATGTAATATCAAAGAAAAAAGTAAAAGCTTAAAAAAATTTATGCAGAAAATGCATATAGCGAGAGAAGGGAAAACATGTCCGAATATTTTAAAAATATCAAAAAAATACAATACGAAGGACCAGATAGTAAAAATGATTTTTCATTTAAATTTTATAATCCTGAACAGATTGTTCTCGGTAAGCCGATGAAGGAACACCTGCCATTTGCCATGGCATGGTGGCACAATCTATGTAATGCCGGAAAAGATATTTTTGGTACCGATACAGCAGATAAATCCTTCGGAGCGGTACCCGGAACCATGGAGCATGCCAGAGCCAAAGCCGATGCAGGCTTTGAAATGATGGAAAAGCTGGGAATAGAATATTTCTGCTTCCATGATGTGGATATAGCGCCGGAAGCAGCAGATATCAAAGAAACCAACGGCCGATTGGATGAAATCTCAGATTATATCCTTGAAAAGATGGATACAACCGGAATCAAGTGCATGTGGGGCACTGCCAATTTGACCAATAATCTGAGATATATGAACGGTGCCGCCAGTTCGAATTCTGCCGATGTTTTTTGTTTTGCCGCAGCTCAGGTAAAAAAGTCACTGGATCTGACTGTCAAATTTGGGGGCAAAGGATATGTATTCTGGGGCGGCCGGGAAGGCTATGAAACCCTTCTGAACACAGATGTGAGATTCGAGCAGGATAATGTTGCAAATATGATGAGGATGGCGGTGGAATACGGGAAAAAAATTGGTTTCAAAGGGGATTTTTATATAGAACCAAAACCAAAGGAACCAATGAAACATCAATATGATTTTGATGCTGCGACTGCCATCGGATTTTTGAGACAATATGGATTAGATGAAGATTTCAAATTAAATATCGAAGCCAATCATGCAACTCTTGCAGGCCATACCTTCCAACATGATTTACGAATCGCTGCGATCAACGGGATGCTTGGCTCTATTGATGCCAATCAGGGGGATCTTTTCCTTGGCTGGGATACGGATCATTTTTCTTCCAATGTATATGAAACCACCCTGTGTATGTACGAGGTACTGAAGGCTGGAGGGCTTACAGGAGGATTGAACTTCGACGCCAAGAACAGGCGGCCAAGTTATACAAAAGAGGATATGTTCCTGGGATTTATCATGGCTATGGATGCTTTTGCTCTTGGCCTTGTGAACGCCGCAAGAATGATAGAAGACGGCAGGATCGACAGTTTTGTTAAAGCAAGATATGAGAGTTTCGAGAATGGAATCGGTGCCGACATTATAGGTAAAAAAGCCACTTTGGAAAGCCTGTCGGCTTATGCTGAGAACTTGGGAGCTCCGGAGCTTCCGGGAAGTGGCCGTCAAGAGATGCTGGAATCCATTCTCAATACCATCATGTTTGGTTAAGGAAGATATATATGCAATATATTGGAATTGATCTGGGAACTTCCTCCGTAAAACTTATTCTCATGGAAAAAGACGGAACTGTTTTGTCCTCCATATCTAAGGAATATCCTGTCTGTTATCCAAAGCCCGGATGGTCCGAACAAAATCCCGAGGATTGGTTCCGCCAGACCCTTGTGGGTCTTGCAGAACTTATCGCAGCGGAACAGGCCGATAAGATCCGGATCGGTGGAATCGGTATAGGCGGACAGATGCATGGACTGGTAGCCTTGGATGGAAAGGATCAGGTGATCAGGCCTGCCATCCTTTGGAATGACGGGAGAACACAAGAGGAAACTGAATTTTTAAATACTGTGATTGGGAAGAAAAAACTGGTGGAATATACGGGAAATATCGCTTTTGCCGGATTCACCGCACCTAAAATCCTATGGATGAAGAAAAACGAACCTGAAAAGTTCTATTCCATTCGTAAGATTATGCTGCCAAAGGATTATTTGGTTTATAGATTGACCGGGACATTTTCTACCGATGTTTCTGATGCGTCGGGTATGCTGCTCCTTGATGTACAAAACCGCAGGTGGTCTAAGGAAATGCTTGAAATCTGCGGTATTCGTGAGCAATTGCTCCCTGAAATCCACGAGAGTTATGATATTATCGGTTATGTAAAGCCAGAAATTAAAAGGGGATTGGGATTGTCTCAAAATATTATCGTGGCGGCCGGAGCAGGGGACAATGCAGCGGCCGCTGTCGGAACAGGAACAGTGGAAAACGGAAGCTGTAACATATCCGTCGGAACTTCGGGGACCGTATTCATTGCAAGTGATCGCTACCGAGTAGGTGAAAACAATGCTATTCATTCTTTTGGTCATGCAAACGGCAAGTATCACTTAATGGGCTGTATGCTTAGTGCAGCTTCCTGCCTTAAATGGTGGCTGGAAGATATTTTGAAAACCGGGGATTATCAGGGTGAACAGAAGGGTATAAAAGGAGCAGCAAACAACAGAGTCTTTTTTCTTCCCTATTTGATGGGTGAACGTTCACCCCACAATGATCCCAACGTGCGCGGCGCTTTTTTAGGGCTTGGGATGGATACCACAAGAGCGCAGATGATGGAATCGATATTTGAAGGCGTATCTTTTGCACTTAAGGATTCCATTGGGATTGCGGAATCCCTTGGTATAGAGATAAAGAAGACAAAACTTTGCGGCGGTGGAGCAAAAAGCCCCATTTGGCAGCAGATACTTTCCAATATTTTGAACCTTAAAATAGAGATTCTGGAAATGGAAGAAGGGCCTGCACTTGGTGCTGCAATCCTTGCAGCAGTGGCTTGCGGTGAGTATGCAACAGTGGAGGATGCGGCAAAATCCATTGTAAAAGTTAAGGAAACCATCGTTCCTGAAGCAGAAATGGTAGAAGCGTATCAGAAAAAATATCAAGTGTTTCGCAAGTTATATCCTGCAATAAAAGAAATCGTGTGAAGTGATTCAGAGAATTTCTTCATTCATTTTTCTCCCTCATGTACAATCCTCCGGCAATGCCGGAGGACTGTTACTTTGTTATAAGAAATGGAGTGTAAACGGCATGAATATTTTAATCTTAAAGAAAAATACTAATATTTAAGCTTAATCAGATGGGAGGCATGATTTTGAAGCGGTATTCAGTATTTTTTTTGATTCTTTTAGTCTTTATTGTTAGTTTTACAGCAGGTTGCACGAATGATGACAATCCGAAACAAGAACCGGAGGGAGAAAAGCCTCAGGAAGAAGAACAGCCATCAGGTTCCCAAAATCTTAGTGACTATTTTCCGCTTTCCAAGGGAAGCACCTGGGCATATAAAGGTGAAGGCAATGAATATGCATCATTTACTCGTGAAGTGCTTTATGTTGAAGAAAATCTGGCCCAGGTCAAAGAAAACAACGGGGGAACAATAAGTGCATCTGTTTTTGCAACTACAGAAAATGCAATTACCCGTATCTTTTTTGAAGGAGAAGAATATGAAGAAGTCAATTATCTAAATGAAGAATCCGATGATAGCACAATTATTTTGAAGGCACCTCTTGAAAAAGGAACTAAGTGGGAGGGGCCAATCGATGTAAGAGAGATTGTTGAGACAGATGCTACGGTTGAAACTTCTGCAGGTCAATTTCAGAACTGTATCAAAGTAGAGATCGATGGACAAAATTCCACTATGTTTGAGTACTTCAAGGATGGGATTGGGCTGGTCAAAAGAGAATTTGTATCTGGTGACAATAAAGTGATCTCAAGTCTGGAGAGTTATCATATCAATCCCTGATCAGACCAATTAAGAATAAATTTTTTGTATTAATTTAACAAAGCAGTAGCAATAAGGTATTATGATGATATAATAAAAGCAATGCTATTTAAAGGGGGAAACAATAAAAATGAAATATGAGGAAATCGTAAAAAAAATTGCACCTTGTGGATTGGACTGTAGCAGATGTGCAGATTATGAAGAAGGCGAAATAAAAGTATTAAGTTCAAAGCTAAAATCTTTATTAAGCGGATACAAAAGAGTGGCTCAACTTCGAGAAGCGATTGATCCTGTTTACGAGGGGTATGATGCCTTTGAGGCTATGATGAATCATTTCGCCGGGGCTTCATGCGGAGGATGCAGAAGCGAGTATGTGAAATGTCCGGTCCAATGTCAGGCTAAGTTATGTCATAAAGATAAAGAAGTTGATTTTTGTTTCCAATGTGATGAATTTCCTTGTCAGGGTGAATTTGGAGGGGCGATAAAAAAACGTTGGCTGGACAATAATAAACGTATGGGTGAAAAGGGTGTGGAAGAATATTACATTCAAGAAAGCAAAAAGCCCAGGTATTAAGATTAGAAATGCCAATGGTTAACCGTATAAAGCGTATCGTTACTTATGAATTGGAATAAAATAATAATATAAAATTAATACAATATGAGCGGATAGAAATCTTTGATTTTTATCCGCTCTCTTTTATCATATTATACTGTGGCATGATAATTGCACAAGTACTGCTTATGAAAGTATTTAAATAATAATCCGAATATGGCATATCAAATTTTATTGCTTCATAATTCTGAAAAAAAGTGAATTGGAGAGGGTGGACTTACTGCATTCAAAAAAATATAAAATTAAAAAATTTATCCTGACTAAAAATTAAACAGGAAAGTTAAAAAAATGAACATTCACAGAGCTTTTATAAAAAATATGAGAAATATGCAGTACGAGATTTATTCAATCATAAAGAAGTTTAAGAATAAAAGATATGGAGGTAGCTGAATGTCAATTCAATTACTGATTATTTCGGTATATTTTATGGCAACAGTAAGCATCGGTTTATACTGTAAAACGAAATCTACATCCTCCGGTGCATTTCATGGAACAGGATTGGGTGTATTGATGTGTGTGGCTGCGGGGACCGGAGAATGGCTGGGGGGTACATCGACCACAGGGATTTCCGAATACGGATACTTGATAGGTATATCCGGCGCCTGGTATACCATTGCAAACGGTATTGGAGTCATTGTTCTGGCTATTTTTTTTGCTAAACTGTATAGAAGTCTTGATACCGTTACAGTCCCCGGGATTCTTGAAAAATTTATCGGGGTGAATGCCAGAACAGTCTCCTGTATTTTACTGACTTTTGTAATGATCGCAGTCGGAACGGCACAGCTTATTGCAGCCGGCACTCTGGGTGCCATGGTTTTAAAAATCGACTATACCGCTTCTGTGATCATCCTTGGTATCGGGTTTATCATCTATACCCTGTCAGGGGGAATGATCGCAGTAGGGTATACAAATATGATGCATCTCATCGCCATGTACGGAGGCATTTTATTGGCCATTATATTAGTGGCAGGTGATATCGGCGGATTTGAGGCTTTGAAGACTTCCCTGCCGGCAGACCCCTATTTTAAGATGAGCGGCATCGGCATGCCTAAAGTATCATCATGGATCATTGCATCTGTTCTTGGAGCCTGTACGGCTCAAGCTGGGATACAGCCTATTCTGGCAGCAAAGGATGAAGCAGTAGCCAAAAAAGCAGCCGTTATTACAGCAGTTGTTGTTGCACCCTTTGGTTTTTTAACGGCGCTTTTGGGAATGGCAGCTAAAGTAAAATTTCCGGAGCTTATAAATGCAAAACTCGCATTGCCCGGTTTGATGATGGAACTGCACCCTGTAGCCGGCGGTATCGTGTTAGCTTCTATCATGGCTGCAATATTATCCACCATTTCTCCCATCATACTGGCTTCGGGGACCATGATCACAAAAGATATCTACCAGAGGATCCTGAAGCCGGATGCCGAGGATCACCAGGTGTTGAAAGTATCCCGGCTGACGACAGGCGTTTCCGGTCTGGCCTGCATGTTATTGGCGATTGTCTTATATGGGAGTGCCCGGATACTGGATATGGTTTATTTTGCCTATACGCTGAGAGGCTCTCTTTTTGTGGTGTTACTGTTTGGCATGTACTGGAAACGGACTTCACAGCCGGGAGCTGTAGGATCAATGATTTTAACTGCTGCAGCAGGGCTGTTCTGGGTAATGTACAAAGCTTATTTCGGCCATTTCCCTATCCACCCCATGCTCACCGAGACTTATATTTCCATTATTGTAGCGGTTATCAGCATTATGGTATTTAGTTTGTTTTTCGCTGAAGATAAATGTCGTTGCCGAAAAAATGTGTAAACTGCTGTAAATCTTCAGTTTCCATTTATTTATGTCCCCAAAAATATTCAATAGTAAAAAGATTTTTGCGGTGCTTTATTGTTTCCGTTATATGTTCTATAATTTTCTTATAAGGGCGGTTAAAAAATATAAAAAATTGAGCAGGATGGAAAAAAGAAGGTGAGATTTGTGGGAAACAGGATATTATTTGTTTCACCAACTGATGAACTTACTCAAATGGCCAATAAAGTGTCAAAAGAATTAAGTATTAAATATGACTTGTATGAAGGCGGAATAACCAAGGATGGACATTTATTTGCTGAGAAGAGCTCTGATAAATATGATGTGATTATAAGCAGCGGGGGTACGGCTGAAGCGATAAGGAAAATTGTAAGCAAGCCTGTTGTCTCTATAGAAATAAGTGTTGCAGATATCTTATACGCCATATACAGGGCGAAAGATTACAACAATACAATAGGGATCGTGGTTTATAAAAATGATGAACTTGCTCAGATATATAAACTTAAAAAATATTTAAATATAGATTTTAAAATTTTCGAATATGAAACCAAGAGTGAAATCATGAGGATGCTTGATGATGCTGTATCATTTGGCAGAATTACTTTGGTCGGAATGGGCGGCATCATAAAACAAACAGCTAATAAACATAAACTGGATTATATCATGGTAAAATGTAGTGAAAAGAATGTTAGAAATGCTTTGATAAATGCGATGAATATATGTGAATTATCAAGAAATGATAAAGAAATCGCTAAACGGTATCAAACCATACTGGATTATTCGCAAGAAGGAATCATTTCATTTGATAAGAACAATAAAATCACGTCAATAAATGCGGCAGCGAAAAAAATTCTGGATGTTAAATCAGAAAAAGTGATAAATAAAGAAGATATTATAAACGATAGTTTTGAAATGTTGTTAGGAAATGGAAATGAGCTGTATAACAAATTAATGACCATAAATGACAAACAGCTTCTTGTCAACAGAATTCCTATTGTGATCAATAACGATACTTTAAGCATCGTTGTAAACTTTCAGGAAACTTCAAATATACAGGAAACAGAACGCAATATAAGAGCGAAACTTTATAGAAAGGGCCTTGTAGCGAAGTATTCTTTTTCAGATATTATAGGAGACAGTGACAAAATTAAAGAAGCTGTCAATAGAGCTGGGAAAATCGGGAGAACGGACAGTACAATATTGTTAACTGCAGAAACAGGTGCAGGGAAGGAACTTTTTGCCCAAAGTATACATAATGTCAGTGACAGGAGAGGAGGGCCGTTCGTTGCGGTAAATTGTGCGGCGTTACCAGGGAACCTGCTTGAAAGCGAACTTTTTGGTTATGAAGAAGGTGCTTTTACAGGGGCGAAAAAAGGCGGGAAAATAGGGATGTTTGAACTTGCGCATAATGGAACTATTTTTCTTGATGAAATAAGCGAAATGCCCTTGGATTTTCAGGGCAGGCTTTTGAGGGTATTGCAGGAGCGGGAAATACACAGAGTAGGCGGAAACTCTGTTATTAATATTGATATAAGAATAATTGTTGCTACAAATAAAAATTTATTTAAAAAGGTTGTCGAAGGAAAATTCAGAGAAGATTTGTTTTTCAGGATCAATGTCCTTGACTTATACATTCCTTCACTCAGAGAGAGGAAACAGGATATCCCTTTACTTTTAGATAAATTTTTAATAGAAATGGGAAGTAAAATAAAGTTTATAAACTTAAATGAAGATGTTGCGGAATGGATCATGAAATACAACTGGCCCGGGAATGTGAGAGAGCTGAGGAACTTTGCTCATAAAATGTTCGTGCTGTATGAAGATAATGAAAATATCAATATAGAAGACTTGAGGAAATTAACCAACAATAATTTGCTAAATAATCTTGAGCAGAAGTATTCTCAAAATAATGATGACAGCACCATTAAAATAGAAATAGGGGAATTGGAAGACATGGAGAATAAAATCATTAAAGAGGCTTTTAGAATATACAAAGGAGATAAATCGTTGACAGCTGAGAAACTTGGGATAAGCAGAACCACACTATGGAAGAAACTTAAAGATCTGAAACCGGAATCGGAATAGTGTTAATTAAATAAACGCCTGTTAAAAAGCTAAACATAAAGCCTGTTCTTTATGAACAATTTGGTAGAATACAAATCTTTTTTTCACAAAAAACAAGTAAAATTACGAGATATTTACTTGTTTTTTATTTTGCTGAAAATTGGCACATCATTTGCATATTTAGGCAAAAAACACTTTGAATCATTAAATATTTAGAAAGGAGGTGTCACGATGGACGAGTTAAATAAAAGCGAAGTAGTTAAACTTACTCAAGAGTTGGTCAGAATACCCAGTCATTCAGATGTGAAGGACAAAGAATCCAATGTAGCAGAGTTTATTTACAATTATTGCAGAGAAAAAGGATTAGAAGTTGAATTTCAGGAGGTGGAAGGCCTCAGACGAAATGTTATAGCAAGGCTGAGAGGTAACGGAACGGGCAAGAATTTAATGCTTAGCGGCCATATTGATACTGTACCGCCCTATGAAATGATCATCGATCCATTTAGCGGTGAGATCGTTGACGGATACGTTCTTGGGAGAGGGAGCAATGACATGAAAGGTGCAGTTGCATGTATGATAACAGCTATGGTGAATATCAAGAAAAAAGGCAAACCCTTGGGAGGCGATATTATTTTAGCAGCTGTTGTAGGGGAAGAAGAGAAATCAGATGGTGTGGAGCATCTGGTGAAATGCGGGGTAACTGCTGATGGAGCAATTGAAGGAGAGCCTTCAAATTATGGTTATTCTTTAGGCCATAGAGGTCTTGAATGGATTGAAATTAAATTTCAAGGTAAAAGAGCACATGGCTGTACGCCTGAATTAGGGATAAATGCCATATCAAAAGCTTCTAAATTTATTCAAAAAGTAGAAACAGAACTGATGCCCAAACTCAAAGAAAGAAAAAATAAGTGGATGGGCCCTGACATAATGAATTTTGGATACATATACGGCGGTGTAGCGCCCAGTTTTGTCGCAGACAGCTGCATTCTTCAATTCGACAGAAGGTATACACCCGGGGAAAATGTGGCAAGTGTTATAAAAGAATATCAGGATATAATTGATGAATTGAAGGCAGAAGATCCGGAATTCAAAGCAGAAATCATCAGAATGGATTCAGGCGTAATGAATGAATTCGACCATGCTCCTTTGATAGCTGAACCTGACTCTCGGGTTGCAAAGACAGTTTATAGTGTTTTAAAGGAATTTAATAAAAAAGAACCGGAGATTGTTGTAAGAGGATGGACCGATGCGGGCATTCTTTCAACATACGGGAAAATCCCAACAGTTGTCACAGGACCGGGAAATGTGAAATATTCACATGCAAAAGATGAAAAAATTCCGGTTGTAGATCTGGTAAACTATGCAGAAATATATACTCGCATTGCAGAAGAATTCTGCAGATAATTTTTATTTGAATATCAGGAGGTTCATGATATGGTGGAAAAAGCCTTAAATGAAGGAAAAGAAAAAAAGAGATTTAAAGTTCCTCATACGTATGTGATCTTATTTTCAATTGTAATAATTATGGCCATATTAACCTACATCATACCGGCGAGCGAATATATAAGGGTCGAAGATGCAAATACAGGACGTACGGTAATAGATCCGGCATCATTCCATTATGTTGAACAAAATCCGACAAGTTTCTTTGACTTGTGGAAAGCTGTTCCGAAAGGCATGAAAGATGCATCCAGCATCATATTTTTCATATTTATCATTGCAGGGGCATTTAACATTATTACAGCTACAGGAGCGATTGAAGCGATTATCAGCAGAATAGCACTTAGGCTTAAAGGCAGAGGCAAACTGATGATACCTATGACACTTTTTATATTCTCTATATTTGGAGGAACCATCGGGATGGCTGAGGAATCAATAATTTTCGTACCCCTCGGTATTGCTTTGTCCAGGGCTTTAGGTTACGATGCCATCGTTGGAACTGCGATAATTCTTGTTGGGGCTGCCTGCGGATTTACAGCCGGATTCATGAATTCGTTTACTGTAGGAGTTGCACAAGGTTTAGCGGAGCTGCCGCTGTTTTCAGGAATTGAACTGAGATTGGTCATATGGGTAGTACTTGTTGCAGTGACCAGTTTGTATGTCATCCGATATGCAACGAAAGTAAAGGAAAGCCCGGAAAAAAGTATTGTAAGGGAACTGGAATTGGAAGAAAAACATAAGATCCTTGATTTGACTGATTTACCGGAAATGAAGAAGGAGCATTATTTAGTATTGGCAACATTGGCCATTGGATTTTGTTTTATCGTATATGGTGTGTTCAACTATGGATGGTATATTACGGAGATATCTGCAGCTTTCTTATGTATGGGTGTTATCGGAGGATTTTTAGGAAAATTGGGGCCGAGTAAAGTTTCTTCTGAGTTCATTAATGGTGCCAAAGGAATCGTATTTGGCGCATTGGTGGTCGGTGTTGCAAGAAGTATCCTGATCGTTATGCAGGACGGATTAATAATGGATACCGTTATATTTTCGCTTTCAAGCTTGATTCAAAATCTTCCAGGATCAATAACAGCCCTTGGTATGTACTTTGTGCAGGTAATCATCAACTTTTTCATACCATCGGGAAGCGGGCAGGCAGCAGTCACAATGCCTATCATGGTACCGCTTTCAGATGTATTGAATATAAACAGGCAAATCGTCGTACTGGCTTATCAGTTTGGCGATGGTATAACAAATTCTATAATACCTACTGCGGCATCCTGTATGGGTGCATTATCGGTAGCAAAGATCCCTTATGAAAAATGGTTTAGATTTCTTTATCCGTTATGCTTGATTTGGATAGTCATAGGTGGCGTAACGATTATTATTGCAAGTGCAATGAACTATGGACCATTTTAATATATGAAATAAGACAAGAAGATGCGATCCAATTTCTGGACTTACTGGACCACGCAAAAACAGCAATTCATTGCTGTTTTTGTGCTTTAACCTCATAAATATATGTTATAATCGAGGAAATACAATTCATAGGGGGACCGAATAATGAGATTATATCTGGATATTTTCGAAAACGACCAACCGGCTGTTCATTCCTAAGCCGGGGATGGATAGTAAAAAAGTCATGCCCCGTTTTAGGAAAATTCTCTTATATAAATTTTCTTGTAATAGACGGAGGTATTATCATGAATAAACAAAATTTACTGGGAGCAATTTGTTTATCTTTAGCCGCAAGTCTGTGGGGTGGTATGTATGTTGTCAGCAAATATGTCCTGGATTTCATTCCGCCTTTGACTTTAGTATGGCTGCGTTATGTCATAGGCTTTGCTTTTTTGTTTGCTATATTAAAAGCTTTCCGGATTAAGAATAAAGATCGCTGTTCAGCTATAAAGAAGCGTGATTGGTTACTGATTGCTTGGATCGGGTTTATAGGTTATTTTGCATCCATTTCTTTTCAATTCATAGGCACAAAATTATCTGATGCACATACCGGTTCGTTGATTACATCGGCTACACCTGCCTTTATAGTGGTCTTTGCAAAGTTTGTTCTGAAGGAAAAATTGACTGTTCGAAAGATTATTTCAGTACTTTTGGCATCATCAGGGGTCGTTATTGTAATTGGATGGGATTCACATATCGGAGATTATCTGCTGGGTAGTATCATATTAGTGGGGGCTGCAATTACCTGGGCGCTGCTGTCGGTCTATGTAAAAGTTGCTTCAAAGCGTTTTTCGTCACTTTTCATTACGACTTATGCCATATTGTTTGCAATTGTTTTTACAACGCCGGTAATGATATGGGAGCTCCATTCATATGAAATTTACTATCAAAGCATTTTAATCATTTCAGGTGTTTTATATCTGGGAATCGTTTCAACTGCCGGAGCATTTTTTCTTTGGAATAAAGGAATGGAACTCATGGATGCCGGAATAGGCTCATTGTTTTTCTTTTTCCAGCCGGTTGTAGGGTCGTTTTTAGGATGGCTTTTGCTGAAAGAAAAATTGAATGTTAATTTCTTCATTGGCGGAATCCTTGTGTTAGCAGGTGTTACTATTGTAACTGTAAAAAATAGAAAAACTGCTTGAACAATGAAAAGGGCAGAAGTCTTGACCTTTTCATTTTTTGATTATTGGAAGTACAAGGCTTTCTTATTGACTTGACAGAATAATTGTATTTTAATATGTATTGCAGGGATATTTTAGAAAAAGGATTAATTGTTATGGCTCAAAATATTAAAAATAATAATACCATGCACCTGATAAAAAGATTCGCACCTTATTTTAAGCCTTATGGCTGGATACTGATCCTGGATTTGTTTTGTGCGGCTCTAACCACCGTATGTGAGCTGGGGCTTCCCCTGATTGTACGTTTTATCACCCAAAAAGGCATGTACGATATCGAAAGCCTCACCTTAGAGCTGATTCTTTATCTGGGAGCCCTTTATCTTGTACTGCGTGTTGTGGATGTTGCAGCAAATTATATAATGGCTTCCATTGGTCATATCATGGGAGCTAAAATAGAAACCGATATGCGCAGGGATCTGTTTTCCCATCTGCAGGACCTGTCTTATTCTTACTATGACAATACAAAGATCGGTCAGCTGATGGCCCGGATGACCAGCGATTTGTTCGATATTACGGAATTTGCACATCATTGCCCGGAGGAGTATTTCATTGGTGCTTTGAAGATAGGCATTGCTTTTGCGATTTTAAGCACGATGAATTTCTGGCTGACACTGATTATTTTTGCTATCATTCCTATTATGCTGGTTTGTTCAATGACTTTTAACCAAAAAATGCGACGGGCGTTTAAAAAATCAAGAAATCAGCTGGGCGAGATCAATGCACAGGTAGAAGACAGTTTATTGGGTATGAGAGTGGTGAAATCTTTTGCAAATGAAATTATCGAAGAAAATAAATTCAGGCAGGGAAACAGCGGCTTTCTCAGCATAAAAAAAGAAGCTTACCGGTATATGGCAGGTTTTCAAAGCACTGTCAGATTTTTTGACGGTATCATGTACATTACGGTAGTGGTAGCCGGAGCCATATTCATGATAAAGGGTAAAATTACGGCTGCCGACATGGTTGCTTATTTATTGTATGTAACGACCCTTTTAGCTTCTGTCCGCCGTATTGTAGAGTTTACAGAGCAATTCCAGCGTGGTATGACGGGTGTGGAGCGGTTTTTTGAGGTAATGGATGCGCCTGTGGAAATAAAAGATAGGGAGGATGCTACTCCCATTGATGAAGTCATCGGAGATATCCGTTTTGAACAGGTAAGCTTTAAATACTCGGACAAGAAAGAGCATGTTTTGTCCGATATCAATCTTCATGTCAAACCGGGGGGGAATGTTGCTTTAGTAGGTCCGTCCGGTGGAGGAAAGACAACTATATGCAATTTGATTCCGAGATTTTATGATGTGACTTCAGGCAGAATACTCATTGACGGAAGGGATATACGGACTATTGCACTGCATTCTCTCAGGTCACAAATCGGAATGGTCCAGCAGGATGTTTATCTCTTTTCCGGATCTGTCTATGACAACATAGAGTATGGCAAGCCGGGCGCTTCAAAAGAGGAAATCATAGAGGCTGCAAAACAAGCAGGCGCACATGATTTTATTATGAAATTGCCGGATGGATATGATACTTTTGTAGGTGAAAGAGGTATCCTGCTTTCGGGAGGACAGAAGCAGCGGATCAGTATCGCAAGGGTCTTCCTAAAAAATCCGCCGATCCTTATTTTGGATGAGGCGACATCTGCACTTGATAATGAAAGTGAACGTCTGGTCCAGAAATCTCTGGAAAAGCTTGCCGAAGGGAGAACAACTTTTACCATTGCTCATAGACTGACTACAATCCGCAATGCAGACAGCATACTGGTTTTGACGGAGAAGGGGATCGAAGAGCAAGGGGATCATGAAGAACTGATGGCAAAGGGCGGTATTTATTATCATTTATACAGCGCATAATATATAAAAGATGTTATAACCTTAACTGGTTTTTTAAAAGGAGGATTTTTAAAATGATTATTGATCAATTAATTGATCAATCCCTGTCAAAAGCGCGAGGACGGCAGATTAAGGAAGTTCGCGCAGGGCTGGGGTATACCTGCGTTCTTTTAGAAGATGATGCTTGTGGCCTTTCGTATACTTTCAGAAGTGATTTGGGGACAAGCTGCGGGATTATCCCGGAGGCGGGTAGTCTTAACGGAAAAAATAGCGAAACATTGATTCCTTGGGCAAAGGAAAAAAATTTTTTAAAGGCGGCAATTGGTTTGGCCACAGTTAATGCCGTGCTCAACAGCAGTATATCTTCATGGGATGACGGGAATGTTATCGGGATCCTTGATGTCAAGCCTACAGAAATATTTGGTATGGTAGGTGATTTTGCTCCTATCTTATCAAAAATAAAAACACTCACTGACAATATTTATGTATTTGAAAGAAATACTGCGAAAGGCGAAGGACTATATCCTGAGAGCGCTATCCCGATGTATCTCCCGGAATGCGATGTAATTGTGATCACAGCAACAAGCATTATCAATCATACCATTGATTCAATCCTGCCCTATTGTAAAAACGCAAGGGAAATCTGCATTGTCGGGGCATCAACACCTCTTTGCAATGAAATTTTTATGGATCATGGTGTTACGACACTGGCAGGAAGCATCGTAAAAGATCCGGAGCAAATATTGAAAATCGTCAGCCAGGGCGGCGGTGTCATGTCAATGAAACCTTACTTAAAGCATGTTCTTCTTAGAAAGTGAGAAAGCAAATACTAAGGAAACAAATAATTAAATTAAGTATCAGGAGGTAGAAAGTGCCGGCTATAAAAAATAATTCTGAAACGGTAATTATAATATTGCATGAGATATATGGCATTAATCGGCATATTAAGAAAGTCAGTAATCATTTTGATAAGAAAGGGTATGATGTTATTTGCCCTAATTTAATAAATGTTGAACAACCTTTTTGCTACAATGAAGAAGCAGAAGCGTATCAATTTTTTATTAACAACATTGGTTTTGAGTCGGCATTTCAAGAAGTTAAAGAATTGATAAAACAAGCCAGAATGCAATATAATCAGGTATTCCTATTGGGCTTCAGTATAGGAGCAACGATTGCATGGCTATGCAGTACCGAGAGGAATATATGTGATGGTGTAATAGGATACTATGGTTCGCGAATTAGAGATTATAGGGATGTCATGCCAAAGTGTCCGGTACTGCTGTTTTTCCCGGCAGAAGAGGAATCTTTTGATGTTAAAGAATTAGTTCCTTCTTTAATAAGAACAAACGTTGATATTCATGTTCTGAGTGGGAAACATGGCTTTAGTGATCCGTTCAATAACATGTATAATAAACAATTGAGTGAGGAAGCAGGAGAAATAGCAGATAATTTTATTGAGAGGATTAGAGCTAATAAAGTTTAAATAAATAATCGAAAATCAGATGTTGATAAATAATCGTATAATTTGAGAAAAGGATGAGGACTCAATATGGTAGAAGAAGTATTAAAAAATATATTTGTTATTAAAGTTCCACTTCCCAACAATCCGTTGAAAAATCTCAACAGCTACTTCATAAAAGGAACAGGGAGAAATCTATTAATCGATACAGGTTTCAATACAAAAGCCTGCTATGATGCTTTAACCTCCGGCCTGAATAAACTCAATGCGGATATGGGAAATACCGATATTTTTTTGACGCACCTGCATTCCGATCACACCGGATTATCCGCATCCATCGCCTCAGACAGTACAAAGATATTCATTGGAGAAACAGACAGGCAGATCCTTGTGAACTTTTTTCACTCCGGATATTGGAATGAGGTGGATGAAAAATATTTTGCCCTGGGATTATCAAGGGAGGAATTAGCTGAAAATGAGAGCATCAACCCTGCCCATGCCTATTTGCCTTCTGAAAACGGGAAATATACAGGGATAATAAATGGCTTTGAATTTGATTTAGGTCATTATAAATTAAAGTGCATAGAAACGCCAGGACATACACCGGGACATATATGTCTTTATATTGAAAAAGAAAAGATACTTTTCAGTGGAGATCATATCATATTTGATATCACTCCCAATATTATTTCCTGGGATCATTCAAACGATTATTTAGGGCTTTATATAGATAGTCTAAATGTAATCAAAAAACTGGATGTTAAGTCTGCCTTTTCGGCCCATAGAAAAGCAATCGGAGATTGCCATGGCAGGATCGATGAACTGATTTGCCATCACAAAGACAGGATCGCAGAAGTGGAACAGATTCTGAAGGATAATGCCGGAGCAACACCCTATGGAATCGCTTCTCAGATGACATGGTCCATTAGGGCTAAGAACTGGGCCGAATTTCCTGTTACTCAAAAATGGTTTGCTGTTGGAGAGGCTTTGGCGCATTTAGAACATTTAAGGCACAAAGGCAAAGTGAATTACAAATTTGAAAATGAACGATATATTTATTATATGAATTTCGCATAATGAAATAATGGGAATTCTATGGCAAAAAAGAACATTCAGGATTGAATGTTCTTTTTTCTTCGATCTTTTATTTGGAAAAATTTCAAAAAACATATTGACAAAATTCAACTACAGGTGTAGTCTAATATTAACTACAGTTGTAGTTAAGGAGGGTTACTTAATGAAGGATATACCACAAATTTCGGATTCTGAGTGGAAGATAATGAATGTTCTTTGGGCTAAGTCACCGGTTTCAGCCAATGAAGTAATGAAAAGAGTTGCAATGGACTGGAAACCTACAACAGTAAAGACATTGTTAAGCCGGTTGGTAAAAAAAGAAGCAGCTGGGTTTCAAAAGAAAGACAGGACATATTTATATTATCCCCTGATAAATGAGGAAGAGTATGTCAAAGCAGAGAGCAAAACATTCCTGAAAAAGGTTTATGGCGGTGGATTGAAAGCAATGCTTGCTAACTTTCTGGAAATGGAAAAATTAACAGATGAAGAAATTGAAGAGCTTAGAAAGATACTTGACAGAAAGTCGGAATAATGGAGGTGAGAGATGGAAATATTAAAGGGTTTTATAGATTGGCTGCTCAAAACATCATTAAACGGAAGCCTGCTGGTTGGGATTATATTATTTATTAAAGCAGTACTGGACAGGAGGATAGGAGCCCGGGAACATTACTATATTTGGCTGCTTTTGATTATTAGAATGATCATGCCTTTTTCACCTCAGAGCATTTTCAGTGTGTACAACCTGTTAGAACTAAAAAAAGACAATATTATGATAACAGGGCATACTAATTACGGGCAGCATATAAACGGATTTGCAGAAGAGCCTTTTCTGGGTAATCTCCTGTTTTCAGAAAGCTTCCTGAACAGCACAGATTTTAAAATAATAGTTGTTTGGCTGATAGGAGTTCTGGTTTTTAGCATTTTAACGATAAGAGTAAATTTACGATTTAGACAGAGAATCAAAGTCAGCCAATACAATGCTTCTGAAGATGTATGCTTTATTTTACAAAAATGTAAAAGCACAATGAAAATCAATAAAAAGATAGGCATTGTCTTTACGGAGGCAGTAGATGCACCTGCTCTGACCGGCTTGTTTAAACCAAAAATTCTTATACCTTCATATATGGAAAGAAAACTCGATTATGAACAGTACCGGCATATTTTTCTACATGAACTTACGCATTATAAAAGAAAAGATATTTACATATTTGCCTTAATAGGGATCATACAGATCATCCATTGGTTTAACCCGGTAATATGGTTTGGGTTTGTTAAGATGCGCCAAGATTGCGAGGTTGCTTGTGATTCCCTGACTCTATCTTATCTCGATAAAAATGAGTATAAAAACTATGGACATACAATTATTCATATGCTCCAAAATTTCAAGAGTTCTTTTCAGCCTGTTGTAGCAATAGGGGTTCTTGGAAATAGGAGAGAAATAAAAAGGAGGATAAAGATGATTTCAAATTATAAGAAAAACCCCTATAAGATCTCAATAATTGCTTTAATCATATTCATTGTATTAGGATTTACATTTTTAACAAGTGCGGATAAAGTAGAAGAAAATGAAATAGATGCATTATCGGGCCAGGAAACCGGGATAGAAATGCAGTGGCCTGTTCCGGATTACTTTAAAATAACTTCTCCCTATGGGTGGAGAGTACATCCAATAATTGAAGAGGAAAGGTTTCACTCAGGTATAGATATTCCAGCACCTAAGGGGACAGATATCATTGCGACGGCAGAAGGCAAGGTCATTTATGCAGGATGGTTAAGTGGATATGGTAAGACTGTTATTATAAGCCACGGACAGGATGTTACAACACTTTATGGTCAGTGCAGCGAATATTTTGTAGAAGAGGATGAAAAAGTTAAAGCAGGAGAAAAAATTGCCGAAGTCGGAAGTACAGGTATGGCCACCGGACCACATTTGCATTTTGAAGTCAGGGAAAATGAGGAACCGGTAGACCCTATAGAATATTTTAATGAAGATAATAATTAGTCATTAAAATAAGGTTATTCAGGGAGCGTGTCCGTTTGATTTGACACGCTTCTTTGGGTATCGTATCATAAAATAACTAAAAGTTTTGGCTTTGGGTTAGAATAATGTGTCTAATATAGCCAATGGGCTTAAAAGTTAATTACGAGGAGACAGGATATATGATCAAATCAATGGACAAGTCACAAATAGAAGAGATTATGGATATATGGCTGAAAACCAATATCACGGCACACAGTTTTATCTCGGAGCAGTATTGGATGGAGAATTATAATGTTGTAAAAAATCAATATTTACCTCATTCTGCAACTTTCGTATATGAAGAAAAAAATGCCGTTAAGGCGTTTATAAGCATTATAAACAATTCGTTTATAGGGGCCCTTTTTGTATTAGACGATTGTCAGGGGAAAGGAATTGGAAGGCAGCTTCTGGATTATTGTAAATCATTATATCCATGCCTCGAATTGTGTGTCTATAAAGAAAACAAATCTGCTGTGAATTTTTACAAGTATTGCGGTTTTGTTATTGTAAATGAACAACCCAATGCAGATTCCGGACATATGGAATATCTCATGAAATGGTCAAAAAAAATGTTAAATGAAAAAAAATTTGTATAGGTTAATTGGATATCATACAAACTATTAAACGAAAGAATAATATTGAACATAAGAAAAAAAGAATGGAGGATGGTTCATGAGAAATCTTTCTGAAACCGAAGTACTATCTATGTCAACTCTTCTTGACATGGAAAACAATGGGTATGTTGTTGCAAGGGCTATGCAGAGGTTAATCAAAGACGACGAATTGAAGAAACAGTCAGAATCGGCGATTCTTGCAACAGAGGGCAGGATTAAAGGCTTACAGCAATTTATTATTGAAAACAGGGTTACTCAGACCAAGGAGGTGCATTAAATGTCATTTTTTGAAAACATGGCCAAAGAAAACATAGGTATATCGGATGAAGTAATTGCTAAGAATTTAATTGCTTCAGCTACAGGAGCCGCTAATGCATATCTGAATGCGCTTATGACAAGCACTACACCTGAAGTCAGAGCAATTTATTCATCAAGTTTAAGTCAAATTATTACTGGACATTCCGCTCTAACAGAATTGATGATGAAAAGAGAATGGGGAGATCCTTATATAGAACCAAAGGAGCAGTTAGGTTCAGTTTATGAAAAAGTTCGAATATCTATGGAAGAGATTCGACAATAATCAAATGGGAATGGGGACGGCGACTTAAATGGGAATGGGGACGGTGACTTTTTGCACTCATTGCAAAGCGGCTTATGTGCAAAAAGTCACCGTCCCTAATTTCCCCATAGTCTAAATACTGTCAATAACATTTGAAATAACTTCGGCGACTTCATTTCTTTCGGTGATGCTGTTTTTCTTGATAAAACTGGAATGCAGAAAATCGCTGAAGGTTTCTACAATTCCTCTGTTTCTGATCAATATGTTATCTAATTCTGCAAAATTAGTGAAACTCGGTACGATACAGAGAAGTTCACTTCCGATGGTGTAAACGGCGAAGTCGGAATTATAAAAGGGATGATCCTCTTTCATGATATAAAGGGTGTAGTTTTTTTCTTTTTGCACAAATTTCAAAAGATTGTTTAATATTTCAACGCGTTCACTTTTATTGAATTTTATTGATTTATATAGCTGAGGCTGTCCTGTTGCAGCAAAACTTTTAATACCTGCAAGGGAAATGATCTCAAGAGCCTTACCTTTTTTCATTCTTTCCTGGAACAACTCGATTCTTTTTAACAGAATTTGAGCATGTTTTGTTCTGATTAACTTTTCCTTCTCTTTTTTTTCAATGATATCAGCAGGAAAGGTATAAATGCTGCTTTCCGGATGCAGTATTGCTGTTTCTGCCTGTACTATGTGTTCATAATCATACATATACTGAGATTGCTTTTCATAGGTTTCCAGATTGTAAAAAAGCGGAAGACAGTCGCCGCATATTTTTTCAAATTCTTCGTTCATTAACTTGATGACATTTTGGCATTTTGAATCATAAAAAATACCGTTTTCTACGTCTTTTGAAAAGGCAAAAGCTGTTTTAGAATCAACGCTGATAAAGTTCGGGAAGAAAGTTTTATAGGATTCAGGTGTGACATTTTCGGTTAAACAATACGCTTCGTATATGTCTTTGAAAAAAGAAAAAGGAAATATCGTATCAAGTAGTTTTAAATTGTGAAGCTTGTTTTTTTTCAGCAAAGTATCCTTTAAACGAAAGATGTGCTTTATGGATATATCTTTCTTGTTATGGGTCAATTCATTAAGTATTTTGGAGAGCACATTGACAAAATCTTCATTGTCAGGGTTCAAAATGATTCTGACAGTGGAAATATCAGAGTTTTCTCTGGCTGAATCAAGTAATGACAAAATTGTATTTATTACAAGAGCTCTGCTTTTTATCGGAATAACTCCGTTATTTCTGTCAAAAAATTCCGGTTTTTTCACTTTATATTCGTAAGTAATACTTTCCGTTTGGATTATGCTTTCCAGGCTGTTGAGCATATTTATAATCAATTTCGTGCCGTTCACAATCTCCCAGCCGTATTGTGAGCATTCATAGCTTTCCAGCAGTTTTTTTTGCTGAGATCCTCTTATATCAAGCTTTTCTATCATGTCATTCAATTGGTTCTGATCAGGCAATTGTTCGCTGTTTAAATATCGGTAAAGAAGTGATCGATTTATATTTAAGGTTGCGGCAAAGTGCTTTTTATCAATGCCTTTCAGCGTCAATAAATCATTCAGGTATGAACCGAAGTTAAGTGTTTCATTATACATATTTTTCCTCCAAATTATATATAGTCTTTAGTTATTATATAGCCGTGGCAGAAAAAAAGCAATTGTGTTCATGATAATTCCGAAATATTTTTTAAAATATTATTATAATTATTGCGAAATAAAAAGACTTCATATATAGTAAAGATAAGACTAATTTTGACAATTAAATAGAAAAACGTGACCGGTTAATAAGAACGGTTTTTAATAGTAATCCTCTGGGTGATGATGAGATGGATATAAATCTTGAAGGCGGGGTTGTTTGAAATGAAAAGATTATTAATGTTTATTCCAATCGTTATTTTTATTATTATGAGTTCAAGTTCTTCCATGGTTTACGGCTTTGATCTTGGCGGAGGGCATGGAGGTGATTATGATACGAATGCCTACTGGCCTGCACATTCTAATATGATACGTTTATCAAGTTATGCAGGTATTCAGGAGCCTTTCTTAAAGTTTACATTCACACCAACAAGTTCAATTGTTACTCCGCCTGTTGTCGGAAGGGACGGAGAAATCTATTTTTGTACAATGGATGAAAAGCTTTATGCAGTTAATCCGGACGGAACAGAAAAATGGTCGGTACCTTGTGGATACGTAAGAGACGGAGCACCTGTTATCGGAGCAGACGGGACAATCTATGTGGCATCTGATGCAGGTGTTATGGCATTTGATCGTAGCGGGACAACAAAATGGACTTACGAGCAGGGGACGGGATATGGATCTTTGGAAATGTTCCCGGCACTTGACATAGACGGAAATGTTTTGATTACCGAGATAAATGCCGGAGGCGGCGGCGGTACAGTCTATGATAATTACCGTTTAACCTGTATTGACAAAAACACTGGAACATCTAAATGGAATTATGTTAAAAGCGTTGAGCAGCATGACGGAGTAGATTTGACCAACAAGGCTTCTTGTGCTGTAGGCAGCGATGGTACGATTTATGTAAAGCTTGGAGATAAGTTTGTTGCACTAAATAGATATGGTGGAGAAAAGTGGGTAAGCACCGGGGGTTTGTTAAGAAAGTATTATTCAAAAATAGCAATAGATGGAGCCGGAAACATATATTTGACCAGTTATCATCCTGAATATACAGGAGAAATATTCTGCTACACGGCGGATGGAGTCCGGAAATGGACTGCCTTTGCCGAAGAGGCAGATATACAGGATCAATGTGCTGTAGGGCCAAATGGAACGGTATATGCGGTTACAGGATGGATGAGTATAGATTATGGTACAGGGGAAGTGAGCTATAGGGAAGGAGGATTATTTACAATCGATCCTGATACCGGAAATGCTACGGAAATCTATCATGATGCAAATGGTATTTTTAATTCTCCTACAATAGCCTCAGACGGCATGATTTATTTAGATGATGGCACCGCTTTAAATTCTTCCGGTACAAAACTTTGGAAAGTGAATGGATTTGGAAAGCCGGCCATTGGAAAAGATGGAACAATTTATTATAGAAGGACCGTCAACGGTAGAATTATTCTTTGTGCCTATAAAGATAGACAGCCAGGAAGTCTTGAATGGCATACGCCCTATTATTCAGTTGATGAGCCGTCGGGAACTGTAACACTTTATGTTATGAGAAATAATGGTGTTGATGGCTCTGTTTCTGTAGATTATGAGACCATAGATGGTACAGCAAAAGCAGGAATTGATTATACAAGCACATCAGGCACATTAACTTTTGGGAATGGAGAGGCACAGAAAACCATTACCATTCCTATTAATAATGACAGAATATATACCGGAAACAGAAGTTTTGCGGTAGAATTAAAAAATGTTTCAGGGGGAGGAAGTCTGGCAGGGAATATTACTGCGGGTGTTTCGATATTAGAAGATGATTCAAAGGACTTTGATCCTCCGGTAATAGAATCTATCATACCTTTAGATAATGAAGAAAATGTTTCAAGAGATAAAAAGATTACCATTACATTTAATGAATATATTATACAGGGAAATACATTTGAACAGATTGCTTTATTAAAAGATGGCGTTGAAGTTTCTTCTACTTCTACAATCAGTGATAAAGTATTGACTATAGCGCCATCATCTCGCTTAGAAAAAGGAACAGTCTATTTAGTAGCTTTACCTGCAGAATCTATTTCAGATGAATCAGGAAATCCTATGGTGTCAAGCTTTACAAGCAGCTTTACTACAGATAGCGGTGATTTTGAAGGAGGGAATGGAACGCCTTCCAATCCTTATTTAGTCTCTACACCAAGACAATTAAATGAAGTAAGATATTACCCGTCCAGCTGTTTTAAATTAGTGAATGATATCGATATGAGTACTGCAACCAGTGAAGGCGGAGAATACTACAATGACGGTAAAGGTTGGATACCAATTGGAAACCCAGTTGATTTCAGCGGGATTTTTGATGGAAACGGTTATGCTATTTCAGGATTGAATATTGATAGAGATGAGTATTATGTCGGCTTATTCGATAGAAATTTAGGAACTATCTTAAACTTAGGACTGACAGATGGCAATATTGTATCCACAAATGGTTCTCAAAGCTACTTAGGTGGTATTGCAGGAGTGAGTCATGGCTATATCTTTAATTGTTATAATACTTCTTATGTGAATCATATTACAACAGCTGAGCTCACATATACAGCTAATTATCATACTGGCGGAATCGTTGGGTACAACGGCGGAACTATTGAGAACTGCCATAATGAAGGTAACGTTAACAGCGGAGGGTATTATGGTTATTTTTCAGGAACCGGAGGTATTGCAGGCTATAACGTTGGAACTATAACGAAGTGCTATAATACCAGCAGTATGCCCAATATTTCTGCACTAACTAATAATCATGTTGGAGTAGGTGGTATTGCAGGAATCAATGGTAAATTGGTAACAGACTGTTATAATACTTCAAACATAAGCAATAGTGGGAGCAGCGGTCCTATTGTTGGGATATGTACTGGTACTGATGGCGGTTCTACAACCGAAAACAGTTATTCCATAGGAGTTGGAAATGGTATAAGTGGGATAGCAGATAAAACTTATGAATCCGATGTGGTATTGAAAAATTGTTATTACTATAAATCCAGCAGCGATATCGTTGCTATTCGTTTTGCAAGCTCTTTCAGCCCTCCAACACTTAGCAATTTAAAGCCATGTACACAGGAAGAGCTAAAGCAGAAAAATACGTTTACCGGTTTTGATTTTCAACGGATTTGGGATATAAATGAAGGAGTTTCTTATCCTACGTTTAGACCAGTTATTCATCCTCAGGAGATAGCCCTCAATAATAACTCTCTAATAACTCCAGAAGGCAGTACATATGAATTAATATCAGCTATTACGCCGGAAGATACAACCAATAAGAATGTTATTTGGTCAACCAGTGATGATTCTGTCGTTTCTGTTTCAAATGGTGTTATAACTGCAAATAGAACCGGATCAGCAGTTATAACTGTCTCAACACAGGATGGATTTATTTCAGATTCCTGTACGGTTACAGTTGGAGAGCCTTCAAGTCCTAATCTTTCGAATTTAACCATTAACGGCATTGAGGGACAACTTGAATTAAGCCCTACTTTTACACCTGATACATATGAATATTCGTCTGAAGTGGATCACTCAGTTCACAGTGTCACAGTAATGCCTACTGCCGTTGACCCTGAAGCAAGTATGGGGGTCAATGTTGAAACAGTGGAATCCGGCAGGACATCATCTGCAATCAATCTCGATGTAGGGAATAATACGATTACTTGTCGGGTAGAGGATAGCTATGATACGGAAGTTAGAACCTACTCGGCTATAATCAATCGCTTACCGTCTGATGATAATGAACTTTCCGACTTGACAATAACGACAAATCAAGGGACAGAATCGTTGAGTTTTTTAGAGGATGCTACTTGTTATGTAACGGTTCCAGGAAGTGAAAAATCCATGACCCTGACAGCAACGGTGGATGATGATGCTGATGTAACAATTGATTCAGTACCGGTAGAAAGCGGTACGGCAACAGATGCCATAGATTTAAATGTAGGAGACAATAGCATAACCATATGTGTCACCGCAGAAAACGGAGATGTTCAGGAATATACCCTAATC
>JAENZQ010000021.1 GCA_016841185.1 Anaerovorax odorimutans | reverse complement strand
TAACAAATACGGGCTCGCTTCCTTGTGTGCCGGAGGCGGAATGGGTACAGCAGTAATTATTGAGATGTAGTTGTAATTAAATTCAAAGTATATATTAAAAATCCTTTTCCAAAAAAATATATAGGTATTTATACAAGAAAGTATAAATACCTATAGCATTTTGTTGTGTATTACTAACCGAAATTTGAAAGGAGAATTAAGCAAATGAATATATTAGCAATTACAGTACCTGTTGCAGCTATTATGGCTCTATTGGGGGCCTGCATTTTATCTGCTTGGATTGGCAGTTTAAGTGAAGGTACTGATAGAATGAAAGAGATTGCAGGCTACATAAGAGAAGGTTCAATGGCTTTTTTGAGTAGAGAATACAAAACCATGGCAGTTGTAATCATTGTGCTTTTTATTGTTCTTGGATTTGGAATCAATTGGACAACCGCAGTGCTGTATGTAATAGGAGCGCTATTTTCTGTACTTGCAGGTTACTTTGGTATGAGAGTAGCAACAAAAGGGAATGCCAGAACGGCAAATGCAGCTAAAGAAGCTGGGATGAACAAAGCGCTTAAGGTGGCTTTCAGAAGTGGAGCCGTAATGGGTCTTTCTGTTGTAGGGCTGGGGCTTTTGGGAGTCGGAGGTGTATTTGTAATAATGGGTGTCAATTCAGCTTCAGTAATAACAGGATTAGGGCTTGGAGCTTCATCTATGGCGCTTTTTGGCAGAGTTGGAGGTGGTATATATACAAAGGCTGCAGATGTGGGAGCAGACCTTGTGGGTAAGGTAGAAGCCGGAATTCCTGAAGATGACCCCAGGAATCCTGCTGTTATTGCAGATAATGTAGGGGACAATGTAGGAGACGTTGCAGGCATGGGGTCAGATTTGTTTGAATCATATGTTGGCTCTATTATTTCGGCCATTACATTAGCGGTTATTATACCGATTATAAATCCAATTTTTGGCCCTGAATTTGAACTGCTTCCCTACGAAGGGTCTTTGTTTCCGCTGGTACTGGCGGCAATTGGCATAATTGCTTCTGTCATCGGAATCGTGCTGGTGAAAGGCAATGAAAATACAAATCCGGCAGCGGCTCTCAATATTGGAACATATATCAGCAGTATTATTGTTGTATTCTTTTCCTTTATTCTTAGCAAATATTTCTTCGGGAATTATAATTGTGCATTCTCTGTTGTATCCGGTTTGTTGACTGGTATTGTAATTGGAAAAATAACGGAAATATATACTTCTGCAGACTACAGGCATGTGAAGATCATTGCAGACCAATGTCAGACAGGGCCTGCTACAACAATAATAAGTGGGTTTGGTGTTGGTATGCTTTCGACAGTATGGCCTATTATTATGATTATAATTGGTATCATGGTAGCATATGCATTTGCAGGTTTATATGGGATTGCTCTCGCATCCGTAGGGATGCTTTCTACAGCTGGTATGGTAGTGGCAGTAGATGCTTATGGTCCTGTAGCTGATAATGCAGGTGGAATTGCTGAAATGGCCGAGCTTTCTAAAGAAGTGAGAGTAATTACTGATAAGCTGGATTCAGTAGGGAACACAACTGCAGCTATAGGAAAAGGATTTGCAATTGGCTCTGCTACGCTTACGGCTTTGGCGTTATTTGTTTCTTATTCTCAGGTTATAGAGACATTAGCATTAGAAGCCGGATATCGTGTTGATATAACCATCAGTCTTCTGAATCCCAAGGTGGTTGCAGGATTATTTATTGGTGCGATGCTTCCCTTCCTATTCTCTGCTTTGACGATGAATTCAGTTGGAAAAGCTGCTTTTCAGATGATTGAAGAAGTAAGAAGACAGTTTAAAGCAGATGCTGGACTTATGGCAGGAACTTCAACTCCGGATTATGCAAAATGTGTTGATATTAGTACAAAAGCTGCTCTCCGAGAAATGGTTGTTCCCGGGTTGTTGGCAATAATAGCGCCTTTGGCAGTGGGGACTATTATGGGGGCAGAGGCTCTGGGCGGTATGCTTGCAGGAGCAACGGCCGCTGGAGTTTTAGTTGCGATTATGATGGCAAATGCAGGTGGTGCTTGGGATAATGCAAAAAAATATATTGAAGAAGGACATTATGGAGGGAAGGGAAGTGAAGCCCATAAAGCATCTGTAGTAGGAGATACGGTAGGCGATCCGTTTAAAGATACGGCTGGTCCCTCTATTAATATTCTTATTAAACTTATGACCATTGTTGCAGTTGTATTTGCGCCAATATTTATTTTGGTAAATGGTGGCTCTGGAATTTTTGGTTTCTAAACCTTCACCAGAGCAGATGTATTATAAAGAGAAAGGATGAGCAATTTGGAATTCAAATATTATATCCCAACGAAAATTCTGTTTGGAGAAGGCATATTGGAAAGACTTCATAAAGAAACACTCCCTGGCAGAAAAGCATTGATTGTAACTTCTGCAGGGCAATCAGTAAAAAAATTTGGTTATTTGGATCGATTAATTCACCAGCTCGAAATTTCCAACATAGAGTATGTGGTATTTGATAAGATACTAACTAATCCTACTCGAGAATGCGTAATGGAAGGTTCTGAAATTGCTAAAAAAAGCAGATGTGATTTCATTATTGGATTAGGCGGAGGCAGCAGTATAGACGCATCAAAAGCAATTGCAATTGTAGCAACAAATGAAGGAGATTTATGGGACTATTTTTATGGGGGAACTGCTAAGTTCAAACCGGTCAAGAATAAAACTTTACCGGTTGTGGCAATAGCTACTACTGCCGGAACCGGGTCTGAAGCAGATCAATGGATGGTAATATCCAATCAAAAAACAAGTGAAAAAATAGGATTTGGGTTTTCTAAAACTTTTCCGGTACTGGCTGTTGTAGATCCCACCTTGATGCTCAGTGTCCCTCCGGAGCTGACAGCTTATCAAGGATTAGATGCTTTGTTTCATAGTACGGAAGGGTATCTTTCTAAAAAAGCAAATGAGATAAGTGATCTTTTTGCAATTAAAAGTATTGCCCTGGTTGGAAAAAGCTTAATAAAAGCTGTAAAGAACGGTAACGATATCGATTCAAGAGCCGATGTTGCATTGGCCAGTACTTTGTCAGGGATGCTTTTAGCAATTACAAGTCTAACTGCAGAGCATGCAATGGAAGATGGTCTTAGTGGGCTGCATCCTGAGCTGCCTCATGGAATAGGGCTGGCTTTGATTAGCGAAGCTTATTACAAACATATTGCCGAGATAGGCATAACTTCTGGCAGGATGATAGATATGGCAAGAGCCTTGGGAGTAAATCACGCAAAATGCTCTATGGATTTTGTTGATGCACTTATTAAGATAAAAAAAGCTTGCGGTGTAAATGATTTGAAAATGTCTGAATATGGAATCAAAAAACATGAATTTCCAAAGATTGTTGAATTGGCAAAAGCAAATGCTGGTAGTGAATTTTATGCAGAGCGCAAGGTTTTATCAGATGAAGAATGCATATCAATTTTAGAAAATTCTTATCGTTAGTGTATAAGGTTGGCGTTTTAGGATCATGACAACGATAAAAGAGAGGAGGCTAAAAAATGGAAAAAATCACATCTTTAATAAGAGTAAGAATGTCAGAAAGCGATGCTCACTATGGAGGTAATCTGGTTGACGGTGCACGCATATTGAGCCTTTTTGGAGATGCAGCTACAGAAGTATCTATCATATTTGATGGAGATGAAGGACTATTTTTGAGATATAATGAAGTGCAGTTTTTGGCTCCTGTTTATGCAGGTGATTACATCGAAGCTTATGCAGAATTATGTGAAGTGGGGAATACTTCTCGAAGAATGAAGTTTGTAGCCAAAAAAATTGTTGCTTCAAGATTGGATATTGGTCCCTCTGCAGCAGATTATTTAGATGAGCCGATTACGGTTTGTAAAGCAGAAGCAATAGGCGTAGTATTAAAAGAACGTAAAAGAAAATGATTGTTAGTTTTGGTTAAATGCAGTATTTTAAATAAGAACCTGTTAAATGCCCTCAATAATTAAGAGGGTATTTTTTATTTTAAAAAGGTAATAGAAATTGTTATTACATGTAATTATTGTAATTCTACTATTGTTGAGAATAGAAAAAGACGATATAATGAAAAAAATAAAAAAAATGTCGATAAATATAAAAAATTGTATACAATCTATCGGATTAAAAGGGTGAAAGATGATGAATGAAGGGTTTTATCAGTTAATGTTTGAAAAATCCAATATGCCAATGTCGATTCTTGAGGATGGCGTTTTTATAAAATGCAATCAGGCATTGCTGGATTCACTCAACCTTAAGAGTTTTGACGAAATACTGGGCAAACGTCCTTTCGAACTATCTCCTGAATTTCAGCCTGACGGAAAAAGTTCTGTTGTAAAATCCATACAATATTTAGATGAAGCATACTATCATGGAAAGGAATTTGAATGGTTGCATATAGACGGTAATAAACAGGAGCGCTGGTTTAAAATCATGCTGTCTCATGTACCTGTAAAAGACAAGAAACAAATTGTATTTGCCGTATGGAGAGATATTACCGAAAAGAGAAAAGCCCAGGATGAATTGACCAAACAAACTGAAATGACAAATATGTTTTTTGCTTTAACGGCAGATTTAATTGATATTACGAATTCAGAAGGACGCTTTATTATGATCAACAAAGCCTGGGAAGAGACTTTAGGCTATAACCGGGAAGACCTTGAAGGGTTAACTTACCAGGATCTGGTACACCCTGATGATATGGCAGGATTTGAAAAAGCACAAAAAAGACTGGAAAACTATGAACCGGTCAAAGATTATGTCGTTCGGTTAAGGCATAAGGATGGGTCTTATCGATATGTGGAATGGAGAAGCATCCGCAAAGGCGGTCTGTATTACGGTGCAGACTGGGATGTAACGGATAAGGTTATTGCAGAGGAAAAATTGCGAATAAGTGAAGCAAAACTTCAAAGCCTTTTCTTAAACATGGAAGAAGGAGTGGCGCTCCATAAAATGGTTTATGATGATAAAGGGGATGCCTCAGACTATTGGATAATTGATGTGAATCCGGCATTTTACCGGCATACAGGAATCAAAGACAAAATTAAAGAAAGAGTTTTGGCAAGTCAATTCTATCATTTGAAGAAAGCGCCGTTCTTAAAGGAATATGCAGAGGTTGTCGAAACCGGAAAGCCGGCCATTTTTACAACTTTTTACCCCCCATTGGATAAGTACTTTAAGATATCTGCATTTTGCCCCCAGAAAGGATATTTTGCAACTGTTTTCAGTGATGTTACACAGCAGAAAAAATATGAGCATATCATTTATTCGGAAAAAGAAAGACTTAAGACCACTTTGCAGTCTATCGGTGATGGTGTGATTACAACAGATGCTCACGGAAACATATCGTTGATGAATTCAGTGGCTGAGTCATTAACAGGTTGGAAACAGAAGGATGCTATGGGAAAACCCCTTGCCGAAGTATTTCATATTATAAACGAAAAAACCAGATTAAGGTGTATAGATCCGGTAGAAAAGGTTTTAAAGGAAGGGAAAACAGTAGAATTGGCAAATCATACGGCCATTATTTCAAAAAATGGTGTTGAGAAAGTTATTGCCGACACAGCAGCGCCTATTCGTGATGAGAAAGGAAATATCCTCGGTGTCGTACTTGTTTTCAGAGATGTGGATGAGGAGAAGAAAAGAGAAAAAGAAATTATTTACATGAGCTTTCATGATATGTTGACCGGGCTGCATAACAGGACTTATTTTGAACAAAAGTTAAAAAAGCTTAATAAAGACGGAGAATTGCCAAGTTCCATTATTATTGGAGATGTCAACGGTTTAAAATTCACAAATGATATTTTCGGTCATTCCGAAGGGGACCGGGTTTTGAAAAGAATATCGAAAATTCTTAAAAATGCCTGCAGCAGTAAAGATATTCTGGCACGTTGGGGCGGAGATGAGTTTATTATATTGCTCCCCGGGCAGGATGAGAAACAGGCCGAACAGATTTGTTTAAAAATTAAGGAAGAATGTCAAAAAAGAAGTGATAATACGATAAAAACAAGTATTTCATTGGGTCGGGCTACACGTCATAATCATCGTGAAGATTTCAAACATATTATAAAAGCTGCTGAAGAAATGATGTACCGGCATAAGCTTTTGGAGAGTAGAAGCTTCAGGAGTTCTGTTATTTCTTCTCTAAAGAAATCTTTATTTGAAAGGAGCAATGAGACAGAGGAGCATGCGGAAAGAATGGCCAGACTATGCGTGGAAATTGGGCGGTCATTGGGGCTTAGTGAGAATGAACTGGATGATTTAAGCCTACTGTCCATGCTGCATGATATTGGTAAAATCGCTATAAGCGATCGGATTCTATTAAAGCCCGGACCTCTTTCAGAGAAAGAATGGGTTGAAATGAGAAAACATTCGGAAATAGGTTATCGAATCGCACAATCCACCCCGGAGCTGGCTCAATATGCAGATTATATTCTTTCTCATCATGAAAGATGGGATGGGGCAGGTTATCCTCAAGGGTTAAAAGAAAAAGAGATCGGACTTTTCTCAAGGATAATTGCCATTGCAGATGCCTATGATGTTATGACCAATGAAAGGGTATACAGCAAAGCTGTGTCCCATGAGGAAGCTATAGAAGAAATCAAAAGATGTTCAGGAACTCAATTCGATCCGGAAATTGTTGAAAAATTTTTACAGCTATACGATAAACCAAAAACAGCGGAAAGAACGGATAAATGATGTATGAAGATAAAAAAATTAAAAAACACTTCAGACAGAGTTTCGTGCATTCAAAAAGGGAAACTCCATCTGAAGTCAGGGCTTTATTTATTGTTGATTCAGGTTATTATTCTGGGTGAGATAACTCAATCGGTCATTCAAATATTGTAAATGCCTGTCCATATCTGCTTTCATAATATTGTACATTTGCTTTGCCTGTGGGTCCTCTGTGGATTGCGCCATCATAGCATAAGTTCCTCTTGACGATTCGCTGGAAGCAATAGCTTTTTGCAGATCACTTTTTACTGTCACTGTTCCACCTCCATTTTTTTTTATTATAATTTGTAGATTTCTACTGTTTTATTTTTTCCAGATTCAATTTAAAAATGTATTTTTAAATTCATTGATTTATCTTAGGGGCTCGCTTCACTTTCATGACCCGCATTGCATTGAGAATTGCAATAATGGCTACGCCTACGTCGGCAAATACAGCTTCCCACATCGTTGCGATACCTCCTGCCCCTAACAAGAGAACAAGACCCTTCACGCTTAATGCAAAAAATATATTCTGCCATACAATGGTTTTTGTTCTTTTTGCGATTCTTAGCGCACTTATCAGTTTAGAGGGTTCATCTGTCATTAATACCACATCAGCGGCTTCTATGGCGGCGTCGGAACCAAGGCCGCCCATGGCGACACCTACATCTGCACGGGCCAATGCAGGAGCGTCATTGATACCATCTCCTACAAACATAACTTTGCTTCCTCGATATTTGCTGTCTTCAATTATTTCCAATTTCTCGATTTTTTCATGAGGGAGTAATTCCGTATAAAAATGATAAATGCCTAACTGTTTACTGATCTTTTCGCCTGTCGATCTGCTGTCTCCCGTGAGCATAATGATTTCCCTTATTCCCATTCGTCTTAGGATTTTAATGCTTTCTGCACTATCTTCTTTTACTTCATCTGAAATGACGATGAAACCGGCATACTGTTCATCAACGGCCAAGTATACAATGGTGCCGTCGGCAGTTGCTTCATGAAAAGTAATATTCTCCTTTTTCATAAGTTTGCGATTTCCTGCAAGGATAGTCTTCCCTTTAACAATGGCTTTGGCACCATGACCTGAAATTTCCTGATAATCAGAAATATCTCGGGGGTCGATGGAATTTTTATAAGCTTTTTTTATAGAAAGTGAAATAGGATGGTTGGAGAAGTATTCTGCATAAGCAGCATATTCCAAGAGTGTATCTTTTGAAAATAAAGGTTCAGGAGCAGTTTTCGTTACCTTGAAAACTCCTTTTGTAAGAGTTCCGGTTTTATCAAATACAATGGTTTTTACATGATTGAGAGCTTCAAGATAATTGCTTCCTTTAATCAGTACGCCGTTTCTGGATGCTCCGCCAATACCGCCAAAAAAGCCCAAAGGAATTGAAATGACAAGAGCACAAGGGCAGGATACAACCAAAAACACCAAAGCTCTGTTGATCCATTCCGAAAAGGTTTCGGATGGTATCAGCAAAGGGGGGATAAATGCAAGTGCTGCAGCTGAAAATACAACAAAAGGCGTATAGTACCGTGCAAATTTTGTAATAAAATTCTCAGTAGGAGCTTTATGACTGCCTGCATTTTCAACTAAATCCAATATTTTTGAAACAGTGGATTCTGCAAAAGGCTTTGTTACCTTAATAGTTAATAAACCGTTCATATTAATGGATCCTGACAATAATTCATCACCGATCCGGATATGCCTCGGTATCGATTCGCCTGTTAAAACAGAAGTGTCCACCATAGATTCACCTTCTATTACAAGGCCGTCCAAGGGGACTTTTTCTCCGGGTTTAATAATCAGGATATCACCTGAAAATACCTGATCAGGTGATACTTTTCGGATGGTATCATTTCTTTTTAAATTCGCATAGTCGGGCCGGATATCCATGAGCTCGCTGATGGATTTTCGGGAGCGGTTGACGGCCATATCCTGAAACATTTCACCGATTTGATAAAAAAGCATTACGGCGACGCTTTCAGGATATTCTTGAATGGCAAATGCTCCAATGCTTGCAACGGCCATAAGAAAATTTTCATCAAAGACCTGGCCTTTTATAAGGTTTCGGACGGCTTTAAGCAGCACCTCTTTTCCAATTAGTAGATAGCTTAATAAATATAATATGAACTCTGTTTTAAAGGATAAATTCATAACTAAAGCGGCAAGAAATATAAATGCACCGCCGGCCAGTATCGTCGCTTCTTTTTTATTTAATGAAGCGCTGTTGTTCTGGTTTTTTTTATCCTTTTTTTTCTTAATGATGACATGGGGCTCGATCCGTTCTACGATACTTTTTAATTCTTTTTCAATATGAGATAATTCTGAAGATTCTTCTATCTTAAGGGTAAGGGTTTTTGTAACAAAATTGAGAACAGAAGAGGAAACCCCGTTTATTTTGCCTGCGGCTTTTTCGATTTTAGCTGCACAATTACTGCAATTCAAATCTTCAAGAATAAATTCTATTTTATTATTATCCGACATACTGCACCTTCTTTCCTAAGGCAAAATTTGATGACTATTATTCATTTATATGATCTAAACCCTGATTGAATATCTGTTGGATATGTTCATCGTCCAAAGAATAATAAACGACTTTCCCGTCCCTTCTGAACTTAACAAGTCTGGCTTGTTTCAGGACTCGTAGCTGATGAGATACGGCTGACTGTGTCATGCTGAGAAGAGCTGCCATATCACAGACACACATTTCCGAAGCCGATAAAGCATAAAGTATTTTAATTCGTGTCGTATCTCCAAAGACCTTGAATAATTCTGCCAAATCATACAGAGTCTCTTCTTCCGGCATGTCTTTTCTGACTTTATTGACGATCTCTACATGTATGACAGGAGTATCACACAATTCTATAATGGAATCTTTATTAGGCATTTCGTTTGTCTCCTTTCAAATGAACATATGAACAATTATTCATATGTATAAATATATAATACTGCATGAAAAATTATGAGTCAATAGTTTTTGTGCAATTTCAGATCTATGATGTAAGATGTAGCTTACACATCGTTGTAGGGTCGGGTCTCCGTGCCCGACTGGAACAGAATGACAGGCTTTGCTTAGAAAAGAAAAGAATAGTAAGTAGGGACAGCCCTTGCGGCTGTCCAGGACAAGACATTAGATCGCATCAGCGATATTCAGCAGCAGCCTTTCGCTTTTCCGCCATCCCAGACAGGCATCTGTAATAGATTTTCCGTAGACGGCCTGGGTGTCCTGCCTTCCGTCTACAAGATAACTTTCTATCAATAGGCCCTTAACGATTTTTCTGACGGCTTCCGAATGATTCATGCTTCTGATGATCTCCATGGCAATTCGCGGCTGTTCTTCAAACTTTTTCATAGAATTGGCATGATTGGTGTCTACAATAAGAGATGGATTTTTCAGTCCCGCCTCCAGATACATTTTGGCGATATAGATTAAATCTTCGTAATGATAATTAGGGATATTTCTTCCGTATTGATTAACGGCTCCGCGGAGCATGGCATGAGCAAGAGAGTTTCCGGTAGTATTGACTTCAAAGCCATTATAAATAAAAGTATGAGGAAGTTGAGCCGCCTTTATGGAATTCAGCATAACCGCTAAATCACCGCTGGTAGGATTTTTCATTCCTACAGGCACATCCATTCCACTTACTGTCAGACGATGCTGCTGATTTTCAACGGATCTTGCACCTACAGCGATGTAGCTTAGCAAGTCTTCTACATAAGGATAATTTGTGGGATACAGCATTTCATCTGCCGTTGTCAGGCCGGATTCTTCCATTACCCGGATATGCAGCCGTCTTAAAGCCTGAATACCTTTTACAATATTGGGTTTTTCATTAGGGTCCGGTTGATGCATCATGCCTTTATAGCCTTCGCCGGTAGTACGAGGCTTATTGGTATAAACCCGGGGGATCAGCAAAAGCTTTTCTTTTACTTTTTCCTGTACCTTTGCCAATTTAACCGTATACTCTACCACTGCATCCTCATCATCAGCTGAGCACGGCCCGATAATGACAACAAAACGATTGCTTTTACCTGAAAAGCTATCCCGTATCTCTTTATCGATATGCGCCTTATGGGCACCGGTTTTTTTGTTTAATGGCATTTGTTCCTTCATTTCTTCCGGGGATGGAAGTTTTTGGACATATTCAAAGCTCATTTTATTCCCTCCAAAGGTAAGATTTAAATTGAAAGGATCATAACATATTTTAAATAAAATTTCAATTGATACCAATATTAACTATTCATAATAAATATTCTTTCCTTTATTTGAGTATATTAATGCGAGGGAGGGATTCAAGATGAAGCTATTTAATGAATCCGTATACATAAATACTAAAGATCGATTATCACAATTTGAGCTGAATAACTGTATTTATCAGATGATTAATAAAATATCCAAGCCTTATGAAAAAATAGCAGTTGTATGCATTGGTACGGACAGATCTACAGGAGACAGTTACGGGCCTTTGGCAGGGCACCTGCTATCAAAATATGCCCTTTATGAATTTGATTTATACGGCACTCTTTATGAACCGGTTCACGCATTGACATTGGAAAAAACAGTAAAACAAATCAACGGAGAAAAAACTCTTATCATTGCAATAGATTCTTCTGTAGGGTACTCGGAGTACGTGGGATGTATCGGTATCAAATATGGGCCTATCTGTCCTGGCAGCGGCGTCGGAAAAAACCTGCCTTCCGTTGGGGACATTGCAATATCAGGCGTAGTGGCTGTTTCCGGTTTTTCTCCGCTCCTGATGCTCCAAAGCGCTTCTTTGGGGATGGTTTATACCATGGCGGAAAAAACCACCCGTGCTATTGCTTATAGTTTGTATAAACTGCAAATGGAGAAACATCGGGCATCTGTTGTAGGCGAAACATTTTCCATAGAGTCATAAACAACATGAAAGAAAACGGTTATATATTGTTGCATGAAAATACGGTATAAAAACATACTAAGAAAAAGGTACTTTCAGGAGATGAAAAAAGTTGTTTGATAAAAAGAAAAGAAAAAAGCTTCCAAAGGAAATGATTTTTAGTGAACCGCCTGATCTGGAAAAAATGACGCTTACATTCAATAACATAAAAAAAGTTCTTGGAAAGTCTGCAGACTTTAAAACCAGAAAGGTATTTATTAATTTGGATAAAAAAATGACGGTGGAGCTGGTGTATCTGGAGGGACTGGTTGACCAGAAGTCCATCAATGAGTATATACTCAAACCCTTGGAATATGGAAAAAGGTTTAAAGATATAGAAAACGAAAAGCAAGTTATCCATGAGATCCGGCAGGGTGCTGTTTATTACATATCTCAAAAAAAACGTATTCATATCAATGATGTCATCAGCGATATTATTGACGGCAATGCAGCTTTGATATTTGATCATGAAAAAACGGCTATTACCTTCGATACCCTGCAATATGAGAAACGAAATGTAACAGAACCTACGGGAGAAAACATTTTGAAAGGGGCAAAGGATTCCTTTGTTGAGACCCTGAAGGTCAACACGGCGACCATCAGGCGTAAGGTCCGGACACCTAATCTGGTAATAAATGAAAGAATCATCGGCAAGCAGAGTAAAACGCCGGTATGTTTGATTTATATTGACGGCATCGTCAATAAAAATATTGTGGCAGAGATAAAAAGAAGGCTTTCACAAATTGAGACGGAAGGGGTTTTGACAACCGGGATAATCGAAGAAGCACTGGTAAAAGAAAAAGGCTATTTGTTTCCAAAGGTGCATTATATGGAGCGGGTGGATACTTTTTGTTCCAATATTATTGAAGGAAGAGTCGGTGTTATCATTGAGGGGTTTCCCATTGCTTTCATTGTACCGGTCACCATTGTATCTTTTTTTCAGACGCCTTCCGATTATTCGCAGAATTTCATCATCGGTTCCCTTACAAGGATACTGCGCTATTCGCTTATGCTGACAACGCTTGTTTTGCCGGGGTTTTATGTTTCTGTTGCCACCTTTCACCCTGAGATGATTCCCACAGAACTTGCCGAGTCTATTGCGGCTTCCAAGCAAGGGGTGCCTTTTCCTATCTATATGGAAGTTTTCATCATGCTGATTGCTTTCGAGGTATTGATAGAAGCAGGACTTCGCTTACCCAAAGCCGTAGGACAGACAGTCTCTGTAGTGGGGGCACTGGTAGTAGGCGAAGCAGCCGTAAACGCCAAGCTGGTTTCTCCCGGAGTTGTTCTGATCATAGCCATTACGGCCATTGCCAGTTTTGCTATGCCCAATCAGGATTTCAGCAATGCATTGAGGGTTTGGCGGTTTGTGCTGGCGATATTTTGCAGCATCATAGGTCTTTTTGGCCTGGCCGTAGGAGCCATACTTATATTATTTTGTCTTGCGGCAATAGAGTCTTATGGGGTACCCTATCTTGCACCTTACGTAGGGAGTAAAAGTTATCAATACGAAGATACCATTATAAGAATGCCTAATAAATACGATGCCTTTCGTCCGTTTTTCTTAAAAACTTCAAATAAAAAAAAAGGTGAGTAAGAAATGATGAAAAAGATAATGCGTTTGATTACTGTATGCCTTATGATAATCCATATTTCCGGCTGCGAAAAGATCATAAGAGAGAGAGCGGAAATCGAAGAGCATTTGTTTATCAGAACCGTAGGGCTGGATAAAGCAGACCATGAAGATTGTGTAAATATGACCATTATATCAAAAATCGTCGAAGCAGGAGCCACAGCCGAGGCAACAAGAAAACAGGCTTATATCGTTACGGAAGAGGGTCGGACTTTATTTGAGGCAAACAGAAAATTTAATGCGGTTGCAAGTAAGGATGTTTTTTGGGGGCATCTGCAATATATCATCATTGGGGAAGCGGCTGCAAAGGAGGGGCTTTCAAAATATCTGGATTTTATCATTCGTGATCATGAAACGAGGCTGACGCCTAATGTCTTGATCGTAAGAGGGGTTACGGCCCGGGAAGCAATAGAAAAGATCAATACAAAGGAGTTTATAGTGTCGGACCGGTTGAAAAGCCTCTTTGAAAATCATGATGAACTGTCGATTTCAGAGGATATGGTATTGGCTGAAATTATTCACTTAATGGATCATGACTATACATCGGTTTATATACCGTGTATTCAACTGGTTCACAGGACGCCATGGGAAGAAATCATGGAAGAACTTGGAGGAAAGAAGGAGTATGACCCAATGCTTGCGGGGTATGCTGTTTTTAAGGAAGGTAAATTGATCGGGTATCTTACAGAGCATCTTTCCAGAGGATTAAACTGGGTAAATGATAAAGTGGAGGGCGGGGTTATCGTTGTAGAGGATGATAGGGGCAACCAGATTTCTCTCGAGATTATCGATGCAAAGGTCAAAAAAATACCTAAAATCAAGGAGGACAACCTTTCAATAATCATTGAGGTGGAGATGTCCAGTAATATTGTAGATTATGAAGGAAAAGAAGATATTTTTAAAGAAGAAGCCCTAAAAGACCTTGAAAATAAACAAGAAAAAGTCATTAGTGAAGAAATCGAAAAAGCCATTGAATACGCCAAGGAAAATGGTGTGGATATTTTAGGGATAGGAGATGCCGTATTTCATAAATATCCTGTAGAATGGAATGCATATAAAGATAACTGGCAGGAAGACGCATTTAAAGAGGTTCCTATCCGGGTATCCGTAAAAAGCAAAATAAACAGAAGCTATGTTATAAAAGAAGCCATAGGCAGTCAAAGCGGGGTGAAAAAGTGATTTTGGTTTTTACATGTACGGCATTGTTAATCAGTATATTTGAACTGCTTTACATGAAGGGAAAACAGCAGAAAAAAGAGATGGCGGTATATTTTTTCATGGCAGTTATGACATTGGCATTTGGTTATTTCTATTTTTCTGACCCTTACCGGCACAGTCTTTCAAATATCATCCTCAAGTTTATTGGAATTAAGTATTAAAAAGGGGGATTATTATATGTTAGCACCGGACAGAGAGAAAATATCTTTAAAACAGGCATTGTTTTTATTCCTGACGGCGGTCTATACACCGGCGGTGAGGCTTGCTGCCAATTATACTGCCATAGAAGCCAATCACGCCGGATGGCTTTGCCCTTTGGCTTCGTTTCCTGTTCTTGTGATCCTCCTCTGGCTGATAAAAAGCATTTATATGAAGCATAAGACCGCATCTTTTTCAGATCTGTTGAATATAATTCTTGGTAAGCTTGCAGGAAAAATTGTTTTGATGATCTATATCGTTTATATCACCCTATTGCTTGCCTTGTATGTCAGATATTATGCGGAAAGATTGGTGACCTCCACTTATCCCGGTATTAAAATTCAGTTATTCATGGTTGTTATGCTGGTGATGGTGGCTTATATACTCAGAAAAGGAATCGTTATTATTGCCCGGATGAATGAGATCATCATTATTTTTCTAACGTTTGTTTTTTTTCTGTTATTCATATTCCTGATGCCCGAAATTGAAATAAATAAGCTCACTCCAATAAGTTATATGGATATTTTGCCTGTAATGAAGGGAAGCCTGGGTATCACCGCATTGTGGATTTACATATTTTTTATCTTTATTTTCAGTGACAGGATTATGGAAAAAGATAAGGTAATGGATAAAGGTTTAGGGATATCGGTATTTCTGCTGTTGGTAACATTATTTTTGATCATATCTTCAATCGGTTCTCTGGGGGCATCCATCATCAGCCGTACGCCTTTATCTTTTTATGCTGCCGTCAGGCAAGTTAAAGCTTTTGGTATTTTCGAAAGACTGGAATCAATTCTTGTAACGTCGTGGGTCATATCAGATTTTATTATTATTTCGGTATTTACATTTATTATACTGGAAATGGTCAAGGGGCTTTTTAATTTATCTCATATAAAACCACTCATCAATATTTTTATACTCTTTATATACGTTTTAAGCCTGTATATTTCTAAAAATATATTCGAGCTGCAAACATATTCTTCAGCCTTTGCAGTCCCCGCTAATATTTTTTTTGGATTTATTTTTCCGCTGATTTTATTACTGATTGGAAAAATCCGGCGAAAAGTATAAAAAAATTTTGGTTTTTATAATAAAATAGAGGTATATTCTATTCGAAAAGAGGCGTCATATGAAACACAGAGTTTTTCAATTTTTTTTGATTTTCACCGGAGGGGTACTGCTTATAGCCGGAATACAAAGACAGGAGGCTTTTACGGTACTGACCAAAGCCATTAATATATGTCTGGAATGTATAGGGATTGGTTGATATGTTAAGAAAAACTGTACAGATAGTAACGGCTGTTCTGACCAATAGCTACTATAAAGGCTTCCTGAATGGAACAATTTATAAAGGAAAATCCAAATTTTTTTGTGTGCCCGGATTTAATTGCTATTCATGTCCCGGTGCCCTGGGATCATGCCCTATAGGTGCCTTTCAGGCAGTGGTAAACAGTGCGCAATATTTAATTTCCTTTTACCTCCTGGGATTTTTTCTGATCGTCGGTACACTCTTAGGGCGTTTTGTCTGCGGATGGCTGTGTCCTTTCGGGCTTTTTCAGGAATGGATTTATAAAATCCCTTTTAAAAAGATACATCTGCCTCATCGGTATGATTTTTTGAAACATTCAAAGTATCTTTTCCTGCTGATTTTTGTTTTTTTTATTCCTGCTTTCATTTCCAACGATTGGGGCGTGGGAGAACCTGCATTTTGTAAATACATCTGTCCTGCAGGGACATTGGAGTCAGGCATTCCTTTGCTGTATGCCAATGAATCTTTACGTGCTTCAGCAGGTGCTTTGTTTAATTGGAAGCTGGCAATATTATTGTTTGTTGTTGTATTATCAACAAAGATATATCGGTTTTTCTGCAAATATATGTGTCCTTTAGGTGCGGTTTATGCTTTATTCAATAAGGTTTCATATTATCGTATCCAGGTGGACAGAAAGATATGTACAGAATGCGGGAACTGTATAAACGCTTGTAAAATGGATGTTATTCCTTATGAAAATCCCAACAGTCCTGAATGTATTCGCTGTGGTGCCTGTAAAGAAGCATGTCCCGCAAAGGCTCTTTCAATGGGCTTCAATATTCCCATAAGAAAGACGAATTTCAAGAGATTTTAACTTTCTTTGTCGAATGCAGCTTATTTGATTGACCTGCCTTTAAGGATATGATAATAATGAGTAAGGAAATTATTGACAAGTATACATTGAGATTCTGTATAAAATAATAGAATAGAAAATGTTGTAAATTTTCTCAAAAAGAAGAATAAAATAAATTAGGTGGAAGATTAAAAGGCAGGTAAAAAAAATGAATGATATATTCGGAAAATTCAGGAGATATATGGGAAGAAAGCTGAAGTACAAGTATAATCCGCTTCAGATGATATCCCTTCTTATCATTGGCTTATCTATTGCTGCTATGATGGCACTTTTGGCAGACAGCACCCGGTCAGTATTTACAGTGAGTATCAATGGGAAAAGCATGGGACAGGTTCAAAGTAAAAATGAGATTTATAAGATTGTGGACTCTGTTGAAAAAGACTTAAGCCGGAAGTATGGTACAGAGGCTACTGTCAATGAAGAAATGATTTTATTTTCAAAAGCAAAGGTAACTGAAATAGCGCCCATAAACGAAGAAGCGGTTGTTCAGGAACTTTCCAAATCGGAAAACTCCTATTTGAAATCCTGGGTGATGACGGTTAACGGCGATAAGATAGTGGCTTTGAACAGTGAGGAAAAAGCCGGTCAGCTTTTGAAGGATATTAAAAAGCATTATCTAAAGGAAGGCAGCCGGTATCTGGATGTTTCTTTCAAGGAAGCAGTAGAAATACATGAGAAGAATATACATGCAAATGAATTATTTGATTATGATGATGCTTTGAGGTATGTTCTGACAGGTACTACTGAGATGAAAGAACACCAGGTCAAAAAGGGAGAGAGCCTGTGGACCATTGCAGAAAAATATAAAATTTCTCTTGAAGATTTAGAGACTGCCAATCCGGACACTGATCCCGATAAATTACAGATTGGCGAGAAAATAAGTCTGGTTATACCAAAGCCTTATCTTACGGTTGTAACCACCGAAAAGGCTGTCGTCAGCGAAAAAATCATGTTTAAAACTACATATGAAAAGACAGAAGCCCTTTATGAGGGAGAAGAACAGATTAAAAAAGACGGTATATTTGGCGTAAAAGAAATCGAAACACAGGTGAAACGGGAAAACGGAGAAATCGTATCAACGGAAAACATAGATTCAACTATCATCAAAGAACCATTGAATCAAATCGTGTTATTGGGAACCAAAGCAATTCCTTCATCCTTAGGGACAGGGGCTTTGGATAATCCTTCAAGAGGGACATTGACTTCTGTTTTTGGAAGAAGATGGGGCAGAATGCATTCAGGTATAGACATTGCCAATAAAGAAGGAACACCTATTATGGCAGCCGATGGTGGTGTTGTAACCTTTTCCGGATGGAAAGGCAACTATGGATTACTGGTCATTATTTCACATGGAAATAACCGAACAACATATTACGGTCACTGCAATGAAATTTTAGTCAGCAAGGGCGATGTGGTCGAAAAAGGCCAGGTCATTGCTAAAATGGGTAATACCGGCAATGCCACGGGTGTGCATCTTCATTTTGAAGTAAGAGTCGACGATGTCCCTCAGGACCCGCTGAAGTATGTGGAATACACCATCAATTGAGATTTAAGGGTTAAGGTTTAAGATTTATGATTTAAAGAAGATTTTGCCTCAAGGCAAAATCTTCTTTCACTTACACTTCCACTTATATTTTCACTTACACTTAATTTGAATTGTTTAATTGCTAACCTTAAGGGTATGCTATATAATACTACATAAAGTTAAAAAGAATTTGGAGGATATCAGGTATTATGAGTGTTAGAGTAAGATTTGCGCCAAGTCCCACGGGATTTGTTCATATTGGCAGTTTAAGGACGGCCTTATACAATTATTTATATGCAAAAAAAAATAACGGAAGTTACATACTTCGGATAGAAGATACGGATCAGAGCCGTCTTGTAAGCGGCGCTGTTGAAAACATGCTGAATATACTAAAATGGTGCGGCATTGACCACAACGAAGGTGTTATGATGCAGGATGGAAAAATAACTCAGGTGGGGGAATATGGGCCATATATACAATCAGAAAGACTGGACATATACAAAAAGCATATTGATCAACTTTTAGAAGAGGGATATGCATATTATTGTTTTTGTTCAAAAGAAAGATTGGAGCAGGTTCGTGAAGAACAAATGAATAATGGCGAAACTCCTAAATATGACGGCCACTGTAGAGATATTTCGTTAGCAGATGCCAGAAAAAAAGTTGAGGCAGGCGAGCCCTGTGTTGTTCGGCTTAAACTTCCCGGGAATAAAGATATTGTTTTTACGGACGTTGTCAGAGGGCGCGTTGTTGTCAATACTGATGATCTGGATGATCAGGTTCTCATAAAAACAGACGGATTTCCAACTTACCATTTTGCGGTAGTCGTAGATGACCATCTTATGGGGATTACACATGTCATAAGAGGTGAAGAATGGGTGATTTCTACACCGAAGCACGTTTATCTTTATGAAGCTTTCGGATGGGAGGCACCTGTATTTGTTCACCTCCCAAACATTCTAAATACTGAAAGAAAGAAACTCAGCAAGCGGCACGGAGATGTAGCGGCTGCTGATTTTAAAAACAAAGGATATCTTCCGGAAGGATTGATCAACTATCTCGCATTGGTTGGATGGAGTCCGGATAATGAGCAGGAAATATTTCAGATGGAAGATCTGATTCGGAGTTTTTCTCTTGAAAGAGTATCCAAAAGCGGGGGCGTATTTGATACTAATAAGTTAAACTGGGTCAACAGCCATTTTATTAAATCGTATGATTCGGACATTCTTGCTAAATTGGCTACCCCTTATTTAGTGGAAGCCGGCTATATTTCTGAAGAGGAAGCCATGGGGAAAATAAATTGGATTAGCGATCTGGTATCTGTTTTAAAAGACAGATTGTCTTATTTAGAAGAAATCAAAAATGAAGCGGCTATTTTTTTCAGCGATAGCATAGAGCCTGAAAATGAAGAGGCAGAAGAGGTATTGAAACTTACACACATTCAGGACTTATTGAATATATTTGAAGAAAAAGTGAAAAATGCCGGGACAATTGATCAGGATTTTGGTAAAATGGTTTTTAAACAGATTCAAAAAGAAACAGGACTTAAAGGGAAAAATTTATACATGCCTATCCGGGTAGTGCTTACAGGAGAAGTTCATGGTCCGGATATGGGTATGACTCTTAAAGTGTTGGGGAAAGAAAAAATTCTGTCCCGAATACGGTATGTCAGAGATTATTTAATTTAATTTATAGAGTATAGAGTATGGATTAAATTAGAGGTTAGGGGCAGTAATAAGATAATAGATAAAAGATAATAGATAACAATTGTGGTGAGAAATTTAGCTGCAGCTAAATTTCTACCATAAATCATAAATCTTAAATCATAATAATGTGATGATTAGGATTAAGTAAGCAGAGAATTCACCGACAGAGAGAACCGCATTTGCTGAGAGCGGTTTAGGAGGAGATTTGCTGAAATGCACCTATGAGCAGCTTCCTGAAATGAAGTAAGGCAGCCGTTTGCCGCGATAAGGCATTGAGTTGAGGGTACAACCCTAAACAGAGTGGAACCGCGGAACTTTCGTCTCTGATAGAGATGAAAGTTTTTTTAATTGAGGAGGGCTTTTACTATGTCATTTGTAAAAGATATTAAAGGCGATATCAATGCTGCACTGGAAAGAGATCCTGCGGCAAGAAACAGATTAGAAGTATTATTGTGTTATCCCGGCGTTCATGCTTTGATTTCACATAGGATTGCTCATGTTTTTTATAATATGGGGCTGAAATTAATTGCAAGGCTCATCTCCCAATTTTCCAGATTTATCACAGGGATTGAAATACACCCGGGGGCAAAAATAGGAAAAGGATGTTTTATCGATCATGGAATGGCTGTTGTAATAGGAGAGACGACGGAAATAGGTGACGATGTAACCATATATCAGGCAGTAACCCTTGGCGGTACCGGAAAGGATGTCGGAAAAAGGCATCCTACCATTGGCAATAATGTGGTAGTCAGCAGCGGGGCCAAGGTATTGGGACCTTTTATGGTTGGAGATAATTCCAAAATTGGTGCTGGTTCTGTGGTTCTGGATGCAGTACCGCCAAATTGTACGGTTGTGGGTGTTCCGGGCCGTGTTGTAAAAAAAGGCGGTGAAAGGATAGAAAAAGCGGATCTGGACCAGATCCATCTTCCCGATCCGATTATGCAGGAGCTGGAATGCCTGAGAAGGCGCATCGTTCTTTTGGAGAATAAACTAAATAAGACAGAAAAGGAGGAGAAATCAAGTGAGAATATATAATACTTTGACCAGAAAAAAAGAAGAATTCGTTCCGATAGATGAGAAGGAAATAAAAGTGTATGTTTGCGGACCGACCGTTTACAATTATTTTCACATTGGAAATGCAAGACCCTTTGTTGTTTTCGATACACTGAGAAAATACCTGGAGTATCGAGGGTATAATGTGAAATACGTTCAGAATTTTACGGATGTGGACGATAAAATTATAAAACGTGCAAAAGAAGAAGGTATTCAAGCATCTGAAGTCAGTGAAAAATATATTGAGGAATATTTCAAGGATGCGGAGGCACTAAATGTGAAGCATGCGACCCTGCATCCCAGGGTGACGGAAAATATGACCGATATTATTTGCTTCATTGAAAGACTTATAGAAAAAGGATATGCTTATGAAGTTGATGGAGATATCTATTATAACACTGCAAAATTCAGTGAGTATGGAAAACTCTCCAGACAGAATATGCAGGAGCTGGATTCGGGAGCAAGGATTGAAGTGGACACGCGGAAAAGAAATCCTATGGATTTTGCATTATGGAAAGCTCAAAAATCTGATGATGAGATATCCTGGAAATCTCCATGGGGGAAAGGAAGGCCGGGATGGCATATTGAATGTTCGGTCATGTCCACCAAATTCTTAGGAGAAACCATAGACATACATGCAGGAGGGCAGGATCTGATATTTCCTCATCATGAAAATGAAATTGCACAAAGCGAGGCACTAACCGGAAAACCATTGGCCAATTATTGGATGCATAATGAATTTATTAATATTGACAATGAAAAAATGTCAAAATCAAAAGGTAATTTTTTTATGGTCAGGGATATTCTAAAAGAGTATGACCCGGAAGTTGTGCGCTTATTTCTGATATCCGGACATTACAGAAGTCCTATCAATTTCAGCAGAGAATTGATAATGCAGGCTAAAAATTCACTTGCAAGGCTGAATAATGCAAAAACCAATATGGAACATTATCTTAATACTGCTAAGGATTTTGAATTGCTTCCTGAAGAGTCAGCAAAACTCAAAGGAATTCTCAGGCATAAAGAGCGGTTTTGTGAGGCGATGGAGGATGATTTAAATACTGCTGATGCCGTCAGTGTTGTTTTTGAACTGGTAAGAGACATCAACACTTCCGTTACGGATAAATCATCAAAGGCTTTTGTACAGGAACTCTATCGGCTTTTTACGGAGCTTGTCGGGGTTCTGGGGCTTTTGCAGAAGGAAGAGATTCAGGAAGTAGATGAATCCGTATTGATACTGGTAGAGGAAAGACAGCAAGCCCGAAAGGAAAAGAATTTTAAAAGAGCGGACGAGATTCGTGATGAATTGAAAGCGAAAGGTATTACCCTTGAGGATACATCACAAGGAGTAAGGATTATAAAAAGCGGACATTGAGGTAAAAAATGAAAGAGATTGAAGATATTTTGAGATTACAGTATACTGACATTAATCCCAGAGATGTCAACCCGATTGTTTTGGCTTATCTTGGAGATGGAATATATGAACTATTTGTAAGAAATATTGTGGTTAAAACCGGTATATCAAAAGTCCATGAGCTTCACAGGCTTTCCGTGGATTTCGTAAAGGCGGAAAGCCAGGCAAAAGCATTAAAATCAATTCAGGATATGCTGACGGAAGAAGAAATGGGGATTGTCAGAAGAGGAAAGAATCATAAGATGTCATCCATACCGAAAAATGTCGGAATAATGGAATATAAAATGGCAACAGCTTTTGAAGCTTTATTGGGTTATTTATATTTGCTTAAGAAAGAGGAAAGGCTTCGGGAGCTTATGGAAAAATCCATAACAATTCTTATGAAAGACAGAAAAGCCTGAGGGGGAATACAAAGGATGAATCCAAGAGAAAAGAGCATGCTCATTGTTACTTTGGTGCTGATATTGATTTTAGCAGGTAAATCATTGTTTTTTGATGAAGTAAAAGATCTTTCGAAAGAAGAACAGGAATTCAAAACGTTTGTTGAATATTCCGTTTCTGAAAAATATAATGGAAAACTGCAGCAATATCATATCATTACTTATCGGGTTTTTGATATTTTCGTTGCAGATGACCTGAAAAAGACCAATATTATCTATAAAGATCCTAAAACCGGGCAGGAAGTCGATAAGATCCTTAATGTAAGATATACAGCCCGGGTGAGAGGCTATCTCTTGGGAATCTTTCCCTTTAAACAATTTGCGGTAACGGCAAAAGAAATCTGACCTAAGGCTTTCAAAACTTCCGTGTCATCGCGAGCTGAGCGTGGCGATCTAATAAAGACTCAAGATTGAGGAAATATTAGATGCACATTAAAGGGGAACCCTGTTCCTACAGTATTCAATAAAATTGGAGAGATTCTGACAGGGGCAGAATCTCATCGTTAATCATAAATCTTAGTTCATCAATCGAAAAGGAGGGTTTTACTGTGAGCAGAGCAGATAATGTTTTTATTTCCATGTGCAAAGATATTCTGGAAAATGGCTTTTCTTCTGAGGGTGAGAATGTGCGTGCAAGATGGGAAGACGGTACTCCGGCGCATACCATAAAAAAATTCGGAGTGATAAATAGATATGACCTTTCGGAGGAATTTCCCATTCTTACTCTAAGACCGACTAACCTTAAAGCAGCCGTTGATGAAATTCTTTGGATATGGCAGAAAAAATCCAATAATATTCATGAGTTAAACAGCCATATATGGGACAGTTGGGCGGACGAGAAAGGCTCAATAGGCAAAGCGTACGGATATCAATTAGGCATAAAGCATAAATACCCGGAAGGAGAATTTGATCAGGTAGACAGAGTACTGTACGATTTAAAGCATAATCCATACAGCAGGAGGATTATGACCAATATCTATAATCACAGCGATTTACATGAAATGCAGTTGTATCCCTGTGCTTACAGTATGACTTTTAATGTAACAGGCAGGAAATTGAATGCTATTCTAAACCAGCGCTCCCAGGATACTTTGGTAGCAAATAACTGGAATGTTTGTCAATATGCTGTTTTAGTACATATGTTTGCTCAAGTGAGCGGCCTTGAGGCAGGCGAATTCATTCATGTCATAGCAGATGCACACATCTATGACAGGCATATTCCGTTGATTAAGGAACTTATTGAAAGAAAACCTTATCCTGCACCGAAGCTGCAAATAAATTCTGAAGTTAAAGATTTTTATGATTTTAAAGTGGACGACTTTTTCTTAGAAGACTATCAAAGCGGTGAACAAATCAAAAGAATTCCTGTTGCAATATGAGGAGGCAGAACATGAAAGCGATTGTAGCTGTAGATTTAGATTGGGGAATCGGTTATAAAGGGCAGCTGTTAGAGCGTATTCCCGAGGATATGAAATTTTTCAAAGAGAAAACTTTAGGCAAAATCATTATTATGGGAAGAGAAACTTTGGAATCTTTGCCTGGAAAGAAACCTCTGAAAGACAGAACCAATATAGTATTAACTAAAAACAGGCGTTATGACGATAATAAAAATATGATAGTATCTCATTCATTAAAAGAATTGTTTCAAGAAACGAACAAGTATAACGAAGAAGAAGTTTTTGTAATAGGAGGAGAATCCGTCTATTCTCAACTTTTACCTTACTGTTCGGAATGCTATGTCACAAAAATAGAAAATAATTACGAGGCAGATAAACACTTTGCAGATTTAGACAGGCAAAATGGCTGGAAACAGATTTGGCAAAGCGAAGAAAAAAAATATAATGATATTTCATTTAAATTCACAAAATATATCAATGAGAAACCAAAAAGGCAGAACAGGATACAGGTGACAGATTAAAGGCAGATAAGAGATAATTAGAGTATAGATTATAGAGTATAGATTATGGAAATTTTGCTAAACAAAATCGCATATAAATACGAGAGTGCTTCGCTGTGCTCGCAATGACATAAAAGAAAATAAGATTTGAGATTTAAGATTTATGGTAGAAATTTTCTTTAGAAAATTTCTCACCACAACTGTTATCTATTATCTTTTATCTATTATCTTATTACTGCCTCTAATCTCTAATTTAATTCATAATGCATAAACTATAATCCATAATCTATCTTTACAAAGGAGACTAACTAATTAATGAGCGATATTATCGAAGGTAGAAATCCCGTTATGGAAGCGTTGAAGTCCGAGCGGGAAATAGAAAAGATACTGGTTGCGAAAGGTGCGAATCAGGGATCTATAAAGAAAATTATTGCAATGGCAAAAGATAAGGGAATCCCTGTTCAATATGTGGAAAAGCAATTCCTTGACAGGCAAGCTGCAACAGGGGCCCATCAGGGTGTAATGGCGTATGCTTCAGCGTATGAGTATTCAGAGCTGGAAGACATTGTTTTTAAAGCTCAGGCAAAGAAAGAAGACTTATTTATCATTATATTGGACGGGATAGAAGACCCTCACAATTTAGGAGCGATTATTAGAACTGCAGATGCTGCCGGCTCACATGGAGTCATTATTCCCAAAAGGAACGCTGCAGGACTTACATCTGCGGCGGTCAAAGCTTCTGCCGGAGCCGTCGAGTATGTTCCTGTTGTCAGAGTATCAAATATTGTTCAAACCATTCAAAAGTTAAAAGATTTAGGCGTATGGATTGCAGCAGCAGATATGGAAGGAGATGAACTTTTCAGTTCAAATATGACTGGAAAGATTGCTTTGGTTATTGGAAGTGAAGGTAAAGGGATCAGCAGGTTAATAAAAGAGACTTGTGATTTTGCAGTGAAGCTTCCTATGTACGGAAAGATCGAATCTCTTAACGCTTCAGCCGCCGCAGCAGTTATCATGTATGAAGTTGTGAGACAAAGAAGCCAAAGTAAATAATTGACAAGATAAGTAGGTAGATAAGCAGATAACAGATAATAGTTAAGGAAAGTTTTGCAAGGCAAAACCAAAAATGAGCTAATTAAGATATAATATTAGGAATTATGACAATCCGTAGACTATAATCCATAAACCATAATCTATAATCTATAAACCAATAAAGGGTGAATGTCATTGAAACGGTATCTCCTTATCGATGGATATAATATAATAAATGCCTGGCCGGTATTGAAGGAGCTTGCAAAGAGTTCATTGGAGGATGCGCGGGATCAACTGGTCCACATGCTTGTAGACTATAAGGTTTTTACGGGTCAGGATATCTGGGTTATTTTTGACGCACATCAGGTCAAAAGCGAGAATGATAGAAAATTAAATGTGAAAGGAATTCATGTTGTTTATACGAAAGAAAATCAAACGGCTGATTCTTTTATAGAAATGAAAGCTTCCGAATTAGCTAAGAAAAGACTGAATGAAGTAAGAGTTGCAACTTCGGATTGGGCTGAGCAGCAAGTGGTGATGGGAAGCGGTGCATCCCGACTTTCAGCAAGGGAGCTTCTCATTGAAATTCAAGATAATATCAAGAGAATTGTCAAGAAAACAGAGGCAATTAACAGTTCCAGGTATGTTTTAAGTGACAGAATTGATAAAAAAATTGTAAAAAAGTTAGAGGAATGGAGAAAGGAGAAGAATAATCATTGACGATTATAGGACCTTAAGGTATAATAAATATACTTATTGCAATGGGTTTGAGCGTTTTCGACAAATTTCGACAAAATGAATAGAATGAAATAATGGTGAGAATTTCAGGAGGGATGAGGGTGGACCAAACCATATCTTTTGTAAGGGATGAATTAATCGATTATACCGAATTCAAGGACGAAGAGATTGTTAAATTTGCAAGGCAAGGCAACGTTTATGCAGAAGAATCACTGATTCAGAAATATAAAAAATTTGTTAAAAACAAAGCAAAAGCATATTTTCTCATCGGTGCAGATAGAGAAGATATCATACAGGAAGGAATGATTGGACTTTTCAAAGCCATAAGGGATTTTGACGAATCCAGGCTGGCAACCTTTAAAGCCTTTGCTGAAATGTGTATCACCCGGCAAATTATAACAGCCATTAAAAGCGCCACACGGCAAAAACATATTCCTTTAAATTCTTATGTATCATTAAGCAAACCCATTTATGAAGAAAATTCGGAGAGAACCTTGATGGACATGCTTTCCTCGGAAAAAGTAACTGATCCGGAGACCATTATTGTTTTTAAAGAAGAGATCGATTACATAGAATCAAAAGTTGCCGGTTCTTTAAGTAAACTGGAATGGAAAGTTTTGAGAGAATACCTGCTGGGTAAATCTTATCAGGAAATTGCCGAGAATATGGACAAACCTATAAAATCCATTGATAATGCACTTCAGCGCGTTAAGAGAAAACTCGAGGCCTATGTGGAGAATCGCAGATACTGAAATTTCTAAAAATTGTTTAAAAATACTATGATGGGCAGTATATATTTATTGTTGACAGGATTTGTGGTTAATAGTACAATAAGTAGCGATAAATATACAGGTTTCTGGCTTTTTAAAGCCGTTTTTTATGTTTAAAAAGCCGGGATCGACTTAATGCCCATGTGGCTCAGCAGGTTAGAGCGTCGCCTTGGTAAGGCGGAGATCGGCGGTTCGAATCCGCTCATGGGCTCCAATTAATATATTGTATATTTTTTTTCATTTATTTTGCTAAGGAGGATTAAAAAATGGGAAAAGCAAAATTTGAAAGAAACAAACCCCATGTAAACATTGGAACAATAGGACATGTAGACCACGGCAAAACAACACTGACAGCAGCGATAACAAAAACATTACACTTAAGATACGGACTTGGAAACGCAATCGCATTTGATGAAATCGACAAAGCACCGGAAGAAAAAGAAAGAGGTATCACCATATCTACAGCACACGTAGAATATGAAACACCGAACAGGCACTATGCACATGTAGACTGCCCGGGACATGCGGACTATGTAAAGAACATGATTACAGGAGCCGCCCAGATGGATGGTGCGATCATGGTGGTAGCGGCCACAGACGGCCCCATGCCTCAGACAAGAGAACATATTCTGTTATCCAGACAGGTAGGTGTTCCATACATCGTAGTATTCCTGAACAAATGTGACATGGTAGATGATGAAGAATTATTAGACTTGGTAGAAATGGAAGTAAGAGAGCTTCTTGATGAATATGAATTCCCCGGAGACGATACACCTGTAATCAGAGGATCTGCTCTTGAAGCATTGAATGATCCCGAAGGCCCATGGGGAGATAAAATCATAGAGCTTTATGAAGCGGTGGATTCCTATATACCAGAACCGGAAAGAGATACGGACAAACCGTTCCTGATGCCTGTGGAAGATGTATTCTCCATTACAGGAAGAGGAACCGTAGCAACAGGAAAAGTAGACAGAGGCGTACTGAAAGTACAGGATGAAGTAGAAATCGTAGGGCTGACGGATGAAGCAAGAAAAGTAGTTGTAACAGGGGTAGAAATGTTTAGAAAGCTGTTGGATCAGGCACAGGCCGGAGACAATGTAGGCGTACTTTTAAGAGGTGTACAAAGAACAGAAATCGAAAGAGGCCAGGTACTTGCAGCACCAAAGACCATCAAACCCCATACAAAATTCAATGCCCAGGTATATGTACTGAAAAAGGAAGAGGGCGGACGGCATACACCGTTCTTTAACGGATACAGACCGCAGTTTTATTTCAGGACGACAGACGTTACAGGAACCGTAAAATTACCGGAAGGCACGGAAATGTGTATGCCTGGCGACCACATTAAAATGGACATCGAATTGATTACACCCATTGCAATGGAAGAAGGCTTAAGATTTGCCATAAGAGAAGGCGGAAGAACGGTTGCTTCCGGAGTTGTAACATCTGTTATTGAATAACAAAAGTGTTTTAGAACTCTGAATCAATAAAAATGAATAGCCGGTAATACCGGCTATTCATTTTTATTAGGAAGAGTATTTTTTTATTGACATGCTTAAAAATCTGTGATAGCTTATATAAGTACCCTTAAAAGTAAATGATATAATAGTGAACAGTATGTCATTGTATATAGAGGAATTTTTGTTAGGAGGTATAGAAAATGAGAGTAAGGGTAACCTTAGCATGTACAGAATGCAAACAAAGGAATTACAATACGACAAAAAATAAGAAGAATGATCCCGATCGTATCGAATTAAAGAAATACTGCAGATTTTGCAAAACACACACGCTCCATAAGGAGACAAAATAATTTCTGTTAAGGAAGTGAGTTTTAATGAGTAAGTTAACAGAATCCAGAGGAAAACCCGTTAAATTTCTCAAAAATGTCAGATCCGAAATGAAAAAAGTAATTTGGCCCAGCAGATCTGATTTGGTGTCTTATACAGGCGTTGTACTTTTCACCTGTGTTATTTTTGGATTGGGTATTTGGTTGGTAGATTCAATTTTTAGCGGTGCCCTTAAAGCCATTCTGGATATAAATTTTTAGTTGAAAAGGAGGGAAGAGTGGAATCACTCGATTCTACTCCTTATGTATGTCTGAAAATGCAAAATGGTATGTGGTACATACATACTCGGGACATGAAAACAAAGTAAAGGCTAATCTGGAAAAGATTGTGGAAAACAGAGGGATGCAGGAAGTTATATTAGATATTGCCGTGCCCACTGAAGACAGAATTGAAGTGAAGAACGGCCAAAAGAAGATAAAAACCCGTAAAATGTTTCCCGGTTATGTGGTTGTAAAGATGCATATGAATGATGAATCATGGTATGTGATTCGTAATACTCAGGGCGTAACAGGATTTGTCGGCCCCGGTTCAAAGCCGATCCCCTTAACGGACGATGAAGTGAGAAAGATGGGGATAGAAAAAATATCCTATGAGTTGGATGTGGTACCGGGAGACAACGTAAAAGTAATATCAGGGCCTTTTGAAAGCTTTATGGGAACCATTGAAGAAGTGAATCCGGAAAAACAGACCCTGAAAGTATTGATTTCCATGTTTGGAAGAGAAACGCCCGTAGAATTGGAATTCAACCAGATAGATAAGCTTTAACATAAATTAGTGATTGGTGAATGTTGATTTTGCCGGAGCTAAATTTTGTTATTAAACATTATTTTAGGTGAAGAGCGAAAGAAACCAATGCTATCCTCTGCGTACAATAGCGCTAATAGTTAAGAATTAAGAATTAAGATGAATGACGAGATTTTGCTGAGAGCTAAATCATAATCTTAAATCTTAAATCATAAATCATAAATATTAAATAATAAATCAAATCATTTAAGGAGGTGGGAAAATGGCAAAAAAAGTTGATGGCTTTGTTAAACTGCAGATACCGGCAGGAAATGCAACTCCTGCACCGCCGGTAGGACCTGCTTTAGGACAAAAGGGCATCAATATCATGGAGTTCTGTAAGCAATTCAATGCTAAAACGGCAGATCAGTCGGGAATGGTTATTCCGGTTGTAATAACAGTATATCAGGACAGATCTTTTACTTTTATTACAAAAACACCGCCTGCAGCAGTTTTATTGAAAAAGGCTGCTAAAATAAAAAGTGGTTCCGGGGTACCAAACAAGAACAAAGTAGCAACGGTTACCTTGGATCAGGTTAAAGAAATTGCACAAATTAAGATGCCTGACTTAAATGCTGCTAATTTGGACAGTGCCGTTAATATGATCAAAGGAACCGCAAGAAGCATGGGTATTGTTGTCAACGATTAATCCCAAATAAAGTGGGAGGTAAAAAACCGTTAATACCACAAGGAGGTAATAAAATGACTGCAAGAGGAAAGAATTATAAGGAAAGTGCAAAATTAATTGACAGAACAAATCTTTATGAAGCAAGAGAAGCGATTGAACTTGTTTTACAAACAGCTAAAGCTAAATTTGATGAAACCATTGAAGCCCATATAAAACTGGGAGTGGATTCAAGACATGCAGACCAGCAGGTAAGAGGCGCGATCGTACTTCCCCATGGAACAGGCAAAACAAAAAAAGTTCTTGTATTTGCCAAGGGGGAGAAAGAAAAGGAAGCCTTGGATGCAGGTGCAGATTATGTGGGAGCAGATGATTTAGCTAATAAAATTCAGAAAGAAAACTGGTTTGACTTTGATGTAGTAGTAGCAACTCCGGATATGATGGGCGTGGCAGGAAAACTTGGTAGGATATTAGGTCCTAAAGGACTTATGCCGAACCCAAAATCAGGTACGGTTACATTTGAAGTTGAAAAAGCAATCAAAGAAATTAAAGCCGGTAAAGTGGAATACAGATTGGATAAAACAAACATTATACATGTACCCATAGGGAAAGCTTCATTTGGAGCAGAAAAGATTTCCGACAACTTTACAGCTTTGATGGATGCGATTATAAAAGCCAAACCTGCAGCAGCCAAAGGACAATACCTGAAAAGTGTTGCAGTATCCAGCACAATGGGTCCTGGCGTTAAAATAAATCCGCTGAAGGTTATGGCATAAAATTAAAGAAGAATACTAAACCGTAGACAGCAGGGACATGAATTGTTTAAATATCCTGCCGAGGAACTATATATAAACATAGGCCTTTCTCTGTCTGCGGTGGAGAAGGCTTTATTGATTTTTGAAAACATTATTCTGAATACAGAGGAGGTGGAAGAATGTCTGCAAACCAGGAAGCAAAAAAAGAGATTGTTAAGGAAATAAAAAGCAAACTGCAAAATGCGCAATCGGCTGTGGTTGTAGATTATCGCGGACTTTCGGTTGAAGAGGTTAATGCATTAAGAAAACTTATGAGAGACGCGAATGTAGAATACAAAATATATAAGAATACGCTTATGAATTTAGCCATAAAAGGGTCTGACTTTGAAGAGCTGGCCCAAGTACTGGAAGGACCCAGTGCGTTTGCTTTCGGATACGATGATGCGGTTGCGCCGGCAAGAGTTCTGAATGGATTTATGAAGCAAACAAAAAAAATGGAGTTTAAAGCAGGTGTTGTCGAAGGCAAATTTTTTGATGTGGAAGGTATAAAAGCCATTGCCGGACTTCCGTCAAGAGAAGAACTTATTGGAAAATTTCTCGGAAGCATCAAATCCCCTGTTGCAAACTTTGCATACTTGCTTAAGGCAATTATTGATAATCCCGATTGTTTAGCCGGTTCTGCCGAGGAAGCCGAGTCAAAGGCTGAAGATAAAACTGCTGAAGATACAGGGGCTGCTGCCGGGGAAACGGTTCAGACAGAAGCGAAGGGTCAATCGGAAGAAAAGACAGAAGATACTGAAGAAAACAAAGAAACCGAAAATGATAATTAGAGAAATATGGAGGTGTTTTAAATGACAAAAGAACAAATTATTGAAGCAATAAAAGGCATGACGGTATTGGAATTGAACGAGCTGGTAAAGGCTTGCGAAGAAGAATTTGGTGTATCAGCTGCAGCACCTGTAGCGGCAGCCGGCGCTGCTGTTGCGGAAGAGGCGGCTGAAGAGAAAAGTGAATTTGATGTAATGCTTACTGAAGCAGGTTCACAGAAGATCAAAGTTATCAAAGTAGTCAGAGAAATTACAGGACTTGGCTTGAAAGAAGCAAAAGATCTGGTAGACAATGCGCCTAACAAAGTAAAAGAAGGTGTCTCTAAAGAAGAGGCCGATGAACTGAAGAATAAACTTGAAGAAGTCGGTGCTTCTGTAGAAGTTAAATAGTTTATACAATAAACTGCCGAGTCAATAAAATTGACCCGGCTTTTCTTTTTAGATGCCCAATCAAAACAATAAAACGATTATTTTTTTTTATTGACACATTTAACCACTTATGATAGTATGTTAAATTGCCATACACGTATAAAAAACCAAAATAGTATGAAAAATACAAAAAATGTTAATAGTATTAATACAATCAATTTGTTTTATAAAGTAATCAATCATTAAGTTTATTCAGTAACATTTTTCTGCAAGGAGTGAAGAGCATGCCCCACCCTATCAAAACAGGCAAAAAGGTTAGAATGAGCTATTCCAAGATTAATGAAGTAGCACCTATGCCAAGTCTTATCCAAATTCAGCGAGATTCTTATGAGTGGTTTCTGGAAGAAGGTCTCAGAGAAGTTTTCGAAGATATTTCCCCAATAAAGGACTATGCCGGAAATCTCATACTTGAATTTATCGACTACTCTATTGATGATAATCCCAAATATGATGTGGAAGAGTGTAAAGAAAGAGATGTAACCTATGCAGCCCCTTTAAAGGTGAAAGTCCGGTTAATCAATAAAGAAACCGGTGAAGTCAAAGAACAGGAAGTGTTCATGGGTGATTTCCCTCTTATGACGGAAAAGGGCACTTTTATATATAATGGTGCCGAAAGGGTTATTGTAACCCAATTGGTGCGTTCGCCAGGCCCCTACTACAATATGGAGATTGATAAATCAGGGAAAAGGCTTTTTTCAACCACAATCATCCCCAATAGAGGTGCATGGCTGGAATACGAAACGGATTCAAATGAAGTGGTTTCCGTCAGAGTGGATCGGACAAGAAAACAGCCTGTTACTGCCTTGCTGAGAGCATTAGGATTTGGTACGGATTTAGAGATTATTCAACTCTTGGGAGAAGATGAGAGACTTTTAAAAACTTTGGAAAAAGATCATACCAATAATGTAGACGAAGGGCTTCTGGAGATTTATAAAAAGCTAAGACCCGGAGAACCGCCTACTGTAGATAGCGCAAAATCACTTTTAGATTCTTTGTTTTTTGACCCCAAAAGATATGATTTGGCAAAAGTGGGTCGTTATAAATATAACAAAAAATTGGGCGTAACAAACAGGCTGATCGGATGTAAAGCCGCAGAAGACGTTGTTGATCCTGAAACAGGTGAAATACTTGCTAAAAAAGAAGAAAAAATTACAAGAGCCAAAGCCATTGAAATTGAAAATTCAGGGATCAAGTTTGTTCATGTTTTTGATGATGAAGGTAAAATTGTTAAAGTTATAGGAAATAACTTTGTTAATATACGACAATTCATTGATATCAATATTGATGATATCGGGATACCTGAAAAAGTGTATTATCCTGTTCTGAAAGAAATATTAAACAACTTCAAAACAGATAAAGAAATAAAAGAAGCTTTAGTTTCAAATAAAACCAAGCTTTCACCAAAGCATATTATTGTAGATGACATTATTGCTTCCATAAGCTATATCCTGAACCTCAGTCATGGAATCGGACACATCGATGATATCGACCATTTGGGTAACAGAAGATTAAGGACTGTAGGAGAATTGCTTCAGAATCAATTCAGGATAGGTCTTTCCAGGATGGAAAGAGTGGTAAGGGAAAGAATGACCATTCAGGATATGGATATTATTACACCGCAGGCACTTATTAATATCAGACCTGTTACGGCTTCAATTAAAGAATTTTTTGGAAGCAGTCAGCTTTCTCAATTTATGGATCAAACCAATCCGCTGGCAGAATTAACCCATAAAAGAAGACTTTCTGCTTTGGGACCCGGGGGTCTTTCAAGAGAGCGGGCAGGGTTTGAAGTAAGAGATGTCCATCATTCCCATTACGGAAGGATGTGCCCTATTGAAACGCCGGAAGGTCCGAATATCGGACTGATAGGGTCTCTTACGACTTATGGAAAGATAAACGAATATGGATTTATTGAGTCGCCTTACAGGCGGGTGGATAAGGAAAAAGGTATCGTTACCGGGGAAATACACTATTTAACGGCAGATGAAGAAGAAACCCTTATCATTGCACAGGCAAACGAACCGTTAGATGAAGAAGGCCGATTTATCAATAAAAGAGTAACAGCCAGAGGTTTTGGCGGAGATATTGATGTTGTTCCAAGAGAGGAAGCCGACTATATGGATGTTTCTCCAAAACAGGTCGTATCCGTTGCTACAGCTATGATTCCTTTCCTCGAAAACGATGATGCCAATAGAGCCCTGATGGGGTCAAACATGCAAAGACAAGCCGTACCGCTTCTAATTTCGGAGGCGCCCATTGTGGGAACCGGTATGGAATATCTGGCAGCAAAGGATTCAGGGGTTGTTATATTGGCTAAAAACAACGGAGTCGTTGAACATGTGGTTGCTAATCAGATTGTCATCAAAAGAGATCATGACGGCGGAAAAGATTATTATAACCTTCTGAAATTTAAGCGATCGAATCAGGGGACTTGTTTTAATCAAAGGCCTATTGTAAATAAAAATGAACATGTTGAGGCCGGAGAGCCTATTGCAGACGGTCCTTCTACCGACCAGGGAGAAATTGCATTAGGTAAAAACCTTCTGGTAGGCTTCATGACATGGGAAGGGTATAATTTTGAGGATGCCATTCTTATAAATGAAAGATTGATTATGGATGATGTACTGACATCCATTCATATAGAAGAATATGAATCCGAAGCCCGTGACACAAAGCTGGGACCTGAAGAAATTACCAGAGACATTCCCAACGTTGGAGAAGATGCTTTAAAAGATCTTGACGAAGAAGGAATTATTCGAATTGGTGCGGAAGTCAATTCTTCCGATATACTTGTGGGCAAAGTAACACCAAAAGGAGAGACAGAACTGACTGCGGAGGAAAGGCTTTTAAGAGCCATCTTTGGTGAAAAAGCCAGAGAAGTTCGGGATACTTCACTGAGAGTTCCTCATGGTGAAACAGGAATAATTGTAGATGTAAAAGTATTTTCAAGAGACAACGGAGACGAACTTCCCCCGGGAGTGAATAAACTGGTGCGTTGCTATGTGGCAACTAAAAGAAAAATAAATGTTGGAGATAAAATGGCAGGGCGTCATGGAAATAAAGGGGTTATATCCAGAATATTACCTGAAGAGGATATGCCTTTTATGGAAGACGGCACGCCTTTACAGATTGTATTGAACCCATTGGGTGTTCCTTCACGTATGAATATCGGGCAAGTGCTGGAAGCACATTTAGGGTTAGCCGCAAAACATAAAAACTGGTATATCTCTACACCTGTATTCGATGGTGCAAGAGAACATGATATTATTAAGCTTCTCAAAGAATGTGGTTATCCTGAAACAGGCAAGCTTAAACTTCACGACGGAAGGACAGGAGAGTTATTCGACAATCCAGTAACCGTCGGATATATGTATATGTTAAAATTGCATCATCTGGTTGACGACAAGATTCATGCAAGAAGTACCGGTCCATATTCTCTTGTGACACAACAGCCCCTTGGGGGGAAGGCTCAATTCGGAGGACAGAGATTTGGAGAAATGGAAGTATGGGCTTTGGAAGCTTACGGCTCTGCTTATACACTTCAGGAGATACTGACAGTCAAATCAGATGATGTAGTAGGCCGTGTCAAGACGTATGAAGCCATCGTCAAGGGTGAGAATATACCGGAGCCCGGTGTTCCGGAATCCTTCAAAGTTCTTATCAAGGAAATGCAGAGTTTAGCATTGGATGTTAAAGTTCTTACAGAAGAAGACAGAGAAATCGAGATCAAAGAATCTGTCGAAGATGAATTGAATGAAATCGATTCAATATTGGAAGTAGAAGGATTTTCATTCTATCAGAAGCCGGAAGATGCTTCAGGAAATGTTGATGAAGATCCGGATGCAGATGCAGATACAGATACGGACGAGGAAGATTTAGGCTTTATTGAAGAAGAGATTCTGGATGATGATCTGGATGACGATCTGGATAATGATGAAAACATCGATGAAGATGATGATATTTCAGATGACGAAGACTATTAAAACAACCTAAAATCCACTATGAAGGGAGAGACACCCCTTGTACGAACTCAATAATTTTGAATCATTAAAAATAGGTCTCGCATCACCTGAAAAGATAAGAAGCTGGTCAAAAGGTGAAGTGAAAAAGCCTGAAACGATTAATTACAGAACATTGAAACCTGAAAAGGAAGGATTGTTTTGTGAAAAAATTTTCGGGCCTACAAAAGATTGGGAATGCCACTGTGGAAAATATAAAAGGATTCGCTATAAAGGCATTATTTGTGACAGATGCGGTGTAGAAGTCACAAAATCCAAAGTAAGAAGAGAAAGAATGGGGCATATAGAACTGGCGGCACCTGTTTCGCATATCTGGTATTTTAAAGGAATACCCAGCAGAATGGGACTTGTTTTGGATATGTCGCCAAGATCATTGGAAAAAATCCTGTACTTTGCATCTTATGTTGTGACAGATCCCAAAAATACACCCTTATCTTACAAACAGCTCCTTTCGGAGCAAGAGTACAGAGAATATAAAGATAAATATAAAAATGGCTTTAAGGCGGTTATGGGTGCCGAAGCCGTTAAAGAAATCTTAAGCCATATTGACCTTGAAAAACTTTCAAAAGATTTAAGAAAAAAATTGAAAGAGAGCACCGGTCAGAAAAAAATCAGAACCGTAAGGAGACTTGAAGTTGTTGAAGCTTTAAGACAGTCCGGCAACAGACCTGAATGGATGATTCTGGATGTTATTCCGGTAATTCCGCCTGATCTCCGACCTATGGTACAGTTGGACGGAGGCAGATTTGCAACTTCGGATTTAAATGATCTGTACAGGCGTGTTATCAACAGAAACAACCGACTTAAAAGGCTGCTGGATTTGGGCGCTCCTGACATCATTGTAAGAAATGAAAAAAGAATGCTTCAGGAAGCAGTAGATGCTTTGATTGATAACGGAAGAAGAGGGCGTCCTGTAACAGGACCCGGAAACAGGCCTTTGAAATCTCTTTCAGATATGCTTAAAGGAAAACAAGGGCGGTTCAGACAAAACCTGTTGGGTAAGCGTGTGGATTATTCCGGCCGTTCTGTTATTGTTGTGGGCCCGGAATTGAAATTTTACCAATGCGGACTGCCTAAGAAAATGGCACTGGAGCTATTTAAACCCTTTATCATGAAAAGGCTGGTGGAAAGCGGTCTTTCTCATAATATTAAAAGTGCGAAGAGAATGGTGGAAAGAGTCCGAACAGAAGTATGGGATGTACTGGAAGAAGTAATAAAAGAGCATCCGGTTTTACTTAACAGGGCACCTACCCTTCACCGTCTTGGCATTCAGGCTTTTGAACCTGTTTTGGTTGAAGGGAAAGCCATAAAGCTTCATCCACTGGTATGTACGGCATATAACGCCGACTTTGACGGGGATCAGATGGCCGTTCACGTGCCGCTTTCCGTTGAAGCTCAGGCCGAAGCCAGATTTCTGATGCTGTCGGTGAATAATATCCTTGCGCCAAAAGACGGATCACCTATTACGACACCAACACAGGATATGGTGCTTGGCAGTTATTATCTTACAGTAGAGGTAGATGGCGAGAAAGGTCAAGGCAAAATATTTAAAGACTTTGATGAGATGCTCATGGCATATAGAACGGGTGCGGTAGGACTGCATGCAAGGGTGAAGGTCAGGAAGCAATTGTATAAAGGGGATAAAGGAAAGCTTGTCGAGTCTACTGTAGGAAGATTTATATTTAATGAAAAAATTCCTCAGGATCTGGGCTTCGTCAACAGAAATTCAGATCCCTACTCACTTGAAATAGATTTTTTATGTGACAAGAAAAAATTAGGGCTTGTAATCAATAAATGCTTTAACCGATTTGGGAATACTGTGACGGCAAAGATGCTGGATCATATAAAAGAAATAGGGTTTCACTATTCAACTATTGGAGCGATTACCATAAGTGTTTCCGATATGAAAATTCCTGAAGAAAAGAGCAAAATCCTGTCCGAGGCCAATGAGCAGGTAGACAAATATGAAAAAGCATTCAGAAGAGGCCTTATTTCCGATGAAGAAAGATATGAAAAAGTTATTGAAACATGGCAAAAAGCTACGGAGGAAGTAGCAGATGCTCTGATGAATACATTGGGCAGATTAAACAACTTATACATCATGGCCCATTCAGGTGCAAGAGGAAGTAAAAACCAGATCAGACAGATTGGTGGTATGCGTGGGCTGATGGCCAATGCAACAGGACACACCATTGAGATTCCGATTAAATCCAATTTCCGTGAAGGACTGTCTGTATTGGAGTACTTTATTTCTACAAACGGAGCAAGAAAAGGTCTGGCGGATACAGCTCTTAGAACAGCTGATTCGGGATATCTGACACGAAGGCTGGTGGATGTCAGCCATAATGTGATTGTAAGAGAAATTGACTGTGGAACAGAAGAAGGCGTTGTTGTGAAAGCTTTCACAGACGGAAAAGAAGTCATTGAATCTCTCAAGAGCAGAATTATAGGCAGATTTTCCGGTGAAGATGTTACGCATCCTAAAACAAACAAAATTATCGTGAAAACAGGAGAAATAATTGACGAGGATACGGCAGAATTAATTGAAAAAGCGGGTATAGATAAGATCAAAATAAGATCTGCCTTAACTTGTAAAACCAAGAATGGTGTTTGTTCATTATGCTATGGTAGAAATTTGGCAACTGGTGAAATCGTCAATATCGGCGAGTCTGTCGGGATCATCGCGGCACAGTCCATAGGGGAACCCGGAACTCAGCTGACCATGCGTACATTCCATACCGGCGGCGTTGCCGGAAACGATATCACTCAGGGTCTTCCCAGGGTAGAAGAGTTATTTGAAGCCAGGAAACCAAAAGGCTTGGCGATTATTTCCGAAATTGACGGTACCGTAACCATCAAAGGGACAAAAAGAAATACTGAAATTATTGTGACAGGAGAAGACGGTACCGAAGCAAAATACAATATACCGTATGGATCCAGACTTAAAGTCAAAGACGGTGATTTTATCAGTGCAGGCGACGAATTTACACAAGGATCCATAAACCCCCACGACATTTTACGGATAAAAGGAATAGAGGGTGTCTATCAATACCTGCTTAAGGAAGTACAGAGAGTGTATAAATTACAGGGTGTTGATATCAACGATAAGCATATTGAAGTTATCGTCAGTCAGATGCTTTCAAAGGTGAAAGTAGAAGATGCCGGAGATACGGATTTGCTTCCGGGCGGATTGTATAATATATATGAATTTGAAGATGCTAATAAGCAGGCGGAAGCCGAGGATGGAGAACCTGCTAAAGGTAAAAGAACGCTCTTAGGTATTACCAAGGCTTCTTTGGCTACAAATTCATTCCTTTCGGCTGCATCTTTCCAGGAAACTACCCGGGTATTGACGGATGCCGCAATCAAAGGCAAGAACGATCGTTTATTAGGCTTAAAGGAAAATGTTATCATCGGCAAATTGATTCCTGCGGGGACCGGCATGAAAAGGTATAAAAACATTGCCATCAGCCATCCTGAAGTAGATGAACCTGAGGATGTTATCCAGGAAGAAGAAATTATTTGACATAGATTTAGGCAGGTGATATACTACAATGGTGCGCCAACATTGTTGGTGTATGAACTGTACGATATTCTTGCAAAGTTAAAGGGAGGTTCTGCATTTTAAATAATGTATGATCATCCCTTATCCTGTTGCAAAGAGATATAATAAGGAGGTAGAAACATGCTTTCCGAGTACAGGAAAAAGGGGCTGTTGGTAGTAGGAACCAAACAAACAATAAAAGCTATCAATGAAAATAGATTAGAAGAAGTATTTGTTGCACAGGATGCAGAAAAATATGTAATTCAAGGTATTGAAGAAGCCGCAGAAAATAGAAAAATCTCCATTACTCACGTGCAATCCATGAAGAAATTGGGCAAGGATTGCGGTATAAAAGTAGGTGCCGCTACGGCGGGAATCCTAAAAAGTGACAGATAAGAAATAAAGATAAATAGATAAGAGATAATGGCTAAGGAAGGTTTTGTTTTAAAAAAACTACATTTACTAATTCCTAACCTCTAATCTCTTTATAATTTGGTTATAGTTCAACTATAATATAGATAATACTAAAATAAAGGAGGTGTGCCGAAAGATGCCAACGATTAGCCAATTAGTCAGAAAAGGAAGAGAAAAGGTAGAATTTAAATCTACAGCGCCAGCACTTTTGAAAGGCCTTAATTCTCTCAGAAGAGTACAAACTGATATTAATGCCCCACAAAAAAGAGGTGTATGTACTTCCGTAAAGACAGTTACTCCTAAAAAGCCGAACTCAGCTTTGAGAAAGGTTGCCAGAGTACGTCTGACAAATGGAATCGAAGTGACAGCATATATTCCCGGGATTGGACATAATCTTCAGGAGCATAGTGTTGTATTGATCAGAGGAGGAAGAGTAAAAGACCTTCCTGGTGTCAGATATCACATTGTCAGAGGAACCCTGGATACAGCAGGAGTGGCACAGAGAAATCAGGCCCGTTCCAAATACGGTGCCAAAAGACCTAAAAAATAATATAGTCGGTAGAGTGCACCTCATTGAGGGTTCATATATATATGTATGCACAGCGGCAAATATTTTGTCGAGTACCGATGAACAAATTTATGTTTAAGGAGGGAAGCGAAGTGCCTAGAAAAGGAAACATCCCAAAAAGAGAAGTACTTCCGGATCCGGTATACGGAAGCAAGGCAGTTGCGAAACTGATCAATAATATCATGCTTGACGGAAAAAAGGGTACCGCCCAGAGAATCGTCTACAATGCATTTGAAACCATAAAGAACAACACAGGTAATGATCCCTTGGAAGTATTTGAAAAAGCTATGAACAATATCATGCCTGTTTTGGAAGTAAAAGCAAGGCGTGTCGGCGGGGCAAATTATCAGGTTCCCATTGAAGTCAGAGCAGAAAGACGTCAGACGCTTGGTCTCAGATGGCTTACAAAGTACACGAGAGCCAGAGGAGAAAAGACTATGCAGGAAAGGCTTGCTAAAGAAATTATGGATGCTGCAAATAATACCGGAGCTTCAGTGAAGAAAAAAGAAGATACACACAAAATGGCTGAAGCAAATAAAGCTTTCGCTCATTACAGATGGTAACGAACATTATATATACTTATTATTGCAGGAAAGGAGGGATTTATTATGCCTAGACAATTCCCCTTAGAAAAGACTAGGAATATCGGTATTATGGCACATATCGACGCAGGAAAAACAACAACAACAGAAAGAATATTATTCTATACGGGCAGAACCCATAAACTGGGAGAGGTCCATGAAGGGGCTGCCACAATGGACTGGATGGAACAGGAGCAGGAAAGAGGCATTACCATTACTTCAGCTGCAACAACTGCTCAGTGGAAAGACACACGAATAAATATTATCGATACGCCAGGACATGTTGACTTTACAGTTGAAGTTGAGAGATCTCTTCGTGTGCTGGATGGCACCGTGGCAGTTTTTTGTGCAAAAGGCGGAGTCGAGCCTCAGTCTGAAACAGTCTGGAGACAGGCTGAAAAGTATAGAGTGCCCAGGATGGCCTTTATCAATAAAATGGATATTTTAGGCGCAGATTTTTTGAATGTTGTGAAGATGATGCGTGAAAGACTGAAAGCAAATGCAGTACCCATTCAGATACCCATTGGAAAAGAAGATACCTTTACCGGAATTATCGATCTGGTAGAGATGAATGCAAGAATCTATAAAGATGATCTTGGTAGAGTAATGGACATTGTTGATATTCCTGAAGACTTAAAAAGTTTGGCCGATGAATGGAAAGTAAACTTGCTCGAAGCAGTGGCGGATGCCGACGAAGAATTAATGATGAAGTACTTGGAAGGCGAGGAAATCTCTCCGGATGAAGTAAGAACGGCAATACGCAAAATGACCGTTTCTAATGAGATGGTACCTGTATGTTGCGGATCGGCATACAAGAATAAAGGTGTTCAGCTGTTATTGGATGCTGTAGTAGATTACCTTCCTTCTCCTTTGGATATTCCGGCTATAAAAGGGATACATCCGGAGACAGAGGAGGTAATGGAAAGAAAGGCTGACGAGCAGGAACCTTTCTCAGCATTAGCCTTTAAGATCATGGCAGATCCGTTTGTAGGAAAACTGGCTTTTTTCCGGGTTTATTCAGGAAAATTAAATTCGGGTTCTTATGTATATAATTCTACAAAAGGAAAAAAGGAAAGAATCGGACGTATCCTTCAGATGCATGCAAATCGAAGAGAAGATATAGCCGAAGTTTATGCAGGTGATATTGCTGCTGCAGTAGGGTTTAAGGATACTACCACCGGAGATACGCTTTGTGATGAAAACAGTCCTGTTATACTGGAATCCATGAGTTTTCCGGAGCCGGTGATTGAAATCGCCATTGAGCCGAAAACCAAAGCCGGACAGGAGAAAATGGGTCTGGCTCTTGCGAAACTTGCAGAAGAAGATCCGACTTTCAGAACATTTACCAATGAAGACACCGGCCAGACAATTATTGCAGGAATGGGAGAACTACATCTTGAAATCATTGTCGACAGGCTTTTAAGGGAGTTCAAAGTTGAAGCGAATGTCGGAAAACCGCAGGTTGCTTATAAAGAAACTATAACAAGCTATGCAGATATCGATCACAAATATGCAAAACAAAGCGGCGGCCGCGGACAGTATGGGCACGTCAAAATCAAAGTATCTCCAATGGAATCGGGACAGGGATTTGAATTTGTTAATTCCATTGTTGGCGGTGCTATTCCAAAGGAATATATACCGAAAGTTGAGGATGGTATTAAAGAAGCCATGCAAAACGGTGCTTTAGCAGGTTATCCTGTTGTAGACGTTAAAGTTGAACTTTATGATGGTTCTTACCATGAAGTTGACTCGTCTGAAATGGCATTTAAAATTGCAGGTTCTATGGCTTTTCGGGAAGCGATGAAAAAGTCAAATCCGGCACTCCTGGAACCCTATTTCAAAATAGAAGTAACTGTACCTGAGGAGTATATGGGTGATGTAATTGGTGACATTAACTCCAGAAGGGGCAAAATAGAAGGCATGGAAACAAGAGCAGGCGCACAGATTATAAAAGGATATGTGCCTTTATCTGAAATGTTTGGATATGCTACAGATTTAAGGTCCAGAACTCAGGGAAGAGGTGTGTACGTTATGCAATTTGATCACTTTGAAAAAGTACCTGCAGGTCTGGTTGAAAAGATTATGAAGAAATGATTAGGAGGATTAAAAAATGGGAAAAGCAAAATTTGAAAGAAACAAACCCCATGTAAACATTGGAACAATAGGACATGTAGACCACGGCAAAACAACACTGACAGCAGCGATAACAAAAACATTACACTTAAGATACGGACTTGGAAACGCAATCGCATTTGATGAAATCGACAAAGCACCGGAAGAAAAAGAAAGAGGTATCACCATATCTACAGCACACGTAGAATATGAAACACCGAACAGGCACTATGCACATGTAGACTGCCCGGGACATGCGGACTATGTAAAGAACATGATTACAGGAGCCGCCCAGATGGATGGTGCGATCATGGTGGTAGCGGCCACAGACGGCCCCATGCCTCAGACAAGAGAACATATTCTGTTATCCAGACAGGTAGGTGTTCCATACATCGTAGTATTCCTGAACAAATGTGACATGGTAGATGATGAAGAATTATTAGACTTGGTAGAAATGGAAGTAAGAGAGCTTCTTGATGAATATGAATTCCCCGGAGACGATACACCTGTAATCAGAGGATCTGCTCTTGAAGCATTGAATGATCCCGAAGGCCCATGGGGAGATAAAATCATAGAGCTTTATGAAGCGGTGGATTCCTATATACCAGAACCGGAAAGAGATACGGACAAACCGTTCCTGATGCCTGTGGAAGATGTATTCTCCATTACAGGAAGAGGAACCGTAGCAACAGGAAAAGTAGACAGAGGCGTACTGAAAGTACAGGATGAAGTAGAAATCGTAGGGCTGACGGATGAAGCAAGAAAAGTAGTTGTAACAGGGGTAGAAATGTTTAGAAAGCTGTTGGATCAGGCACAGGCCGGAGACAATGTAGGCGTACTTTTAAGAGGTGTACAAAGAACAGAAATCGAAAGAGGCCAGGTACTTGCAGCACCAAAGACCATCAAACCCCATACAAAATTCAATGCCCAGGTATATGTACTGAAAAAGGAAGAGGGCGGACGGCATACACCGTTCTTTAACGGATACAGACCGCAGTTTTATTTCAGGACGACAGACGTTACAGGAACCGTAAAATTACCGGAAGGCACGGAAATGTGTATGCCTGGCGACCACATTAAAATGGACATCGAATTGATTACACCCATTGCAATGGAAGAAGGCTTAAGATTTGCCATAAGAGAAGGCGGAAGAACGGTTGCTTCCGGAGTTGTAACATCTGTTATTGAATAACAAAGTTTTGACGGCTTGCATTCACTCTGTCAGATTGAATGCAAGCCTAAAAAAATATACTTGATTTTCTGATAAAACAGTAATATAATATTATGGCATGCTTTAGGACAGCGATGAAGCAGAAGGTTGCTGAATCCAGGGAATTTCTGCTGAGAATGTCCGTTCAAGAAACGGGCGACGGGTATTTGTACACCTTAATAAAAAAAAGAGGAAACACCCGGATGAGTGTATGAAGGCCCTTCGTGCGATTAAAGTCATAACGTGCGAAAAAGGAGGTAAAAAAGCAATGACTCAAGGACAAAAAATAAGAATCAGGTTAAAGGCGTATGACCACAAAATTTTAGACCAGTCGGCAGGAAAAATAGTAGAAACCGCGAAAAAGACAGGGGCTGATGTATCAGGACCTATTCCGCTGCCTACTGAAAAACAAATCATTACGATTTTAAGAGCGGTCCACAAATATAAGGATTCCAGAGAGCAGTTTGAGCAGAGAACTCATAAAAGACTTATTGATATTTTAAATCCTACGCCCAAGACAGTAGATTCTCTTATGAGACTTGATTTACCGGCAGGCGTTGATATTGAAATAAAACTTTAGAAAGTACTAGGAATTAAGGTTGAGATAGATAATAAGGTTCTCCTTAGCCATTTCTTAGTATGATTACAAATGTAATCCGCTGTAAGAATATAGGAGGTGTAAAATGAAAACGATATTAGGTAAAAAAATTGGGATGACACAAATTTTTACGGAAGCAGGAGAAGTTATACCTGTCAGTGTTGTGGAAGCCGGTCCGGTTACGGTTACACAAATAAAAAATGAAGAAAAAGACGGCTATAAAGGTATACAGATCGGATTTGGAGAAGTGAAAGAGAAAAAGGTTACAAATCCTTTGAAAGGTCATTTTGAAAAGGCGGATCTTCCGTATAAAAAGCATTTGGCAGAATTCAGAGCAGATGATATTGAAAACTATGAAGTTGGTCAGGCCATTACGGTTGAAGATTTCGAAGTTGGCAAAAAAGTTGATGTAACAGGTACTTCCAAGGGTAAAGGAACACAGGGACCGATAAAAAGACACGGGCAGTCCAGAGGACCTTCATCACATGGTTCAAAGTATCACAGAGGGCCCGGCTCTCTCGGTGGAACATCTTATCCGGGAAGAGTATTCAAAGGTCAGACCGGTGCCGGAAGAATGGGCAATGAAACAGTTACCGTACAGAATGTCGAGATTATAAAAATTATTCCGGAAAAAAACGTTATGCTTCTTAAAGGAGCAATTCCAGGACCAAAAGGCGGTCTAATGAGAATTCAGGAAGCTGTAAAAGCGCAGAAACAGGATAAGTAGGCATATCAGCAGAAGGGAGGAAAGATAAATGGCTAAAGTAAGCATATTAAATATGGCCGGAGAAAATGTGGGCGAAATGGATTTAAAAGATGAAGTCTTTGGAGTAAAAATAAATCAATACGCCGTTCACGAAGTGGTAAAAAATTATCTGGCAAACCAGAGACAGGGCACTCAATCTGCAAAAACAAGAAGTGAAGTCAGAGGTGGCGGAAGAAAACCTTACAGACAGAAAGGTACCGGCAGAGCCAGACAAGGAAGCATCGTTGCCCCCAACCATGTAGGCGGCGGCATTGTTTTTGCACCGAAACCAAGAGATTATAGATATACGCTTCCCAAGAAGTTAAGAAGGGTTGCAATGAAATCAGCATTAACTTCTAAAGTGGCGGAAAAGGAAATCATTGTTTTGGACGATTTAAAAATGGAAGCTCCGAAAACCAAAGAGATGGTTAAAGTTCTTTCCAATATCAAAGCAGATAAGAAAGCTCTAATTGTAATGGGGCAAAAAGATGAAAATATCATCAAATCTGCTGCCAATATACCGGGCGTTACAACAACACTCGTAACGACAATGAATGTGTACGAAATTATCCATCATAACAGTTTTATTCTTACGCAAGATGCAGTGCACAAAATAGAGGAGGTGTACGCATAATGTCAACAGCCTATGATATTATTATTCGACCAATCATTACCGAAAGAAGTATGGATGATACTACAAATAAGAAATACACTTTCAAGGTTGCTAAAAAAGCGAATAAAACTCAGATTAAAGCTGCCGTTGAAGAGATCTTCGGAGTTGAAGTTGAAAAAGTAAATGTTATGAACATTCGTGGTAAGTTGAAAAGAATGGGACGGAATGTCGGCCGGACAGCCGATTCAAAAAAAGCGATTATAACGCTTACTCCCGAAAGTAAGGAAATTGAATTCTTCGAGGGAATGTAGTATACAAAATGAAATGATAATGCGAAGGAGGGAAACAGCATGGGTATTAGAAAATATAAACCTATTACACCCGGTCAAAGAGGGATGTCTGTATCAACATTTGAAGAGATCACCACAAATGAACCCGAAAAAACCCTGCTTGTAAGCCTGAAGAAAAAAGCAGGAAGAAATGCTCATGGTAAGATAACTGTTCGACATAGAGGCGGCGGTCAGAAAAGAAAATACAGACTGATAGATTTTAAAAGAAATAAAGATGATATTCCCGCAGTAGTAAAGACCATAGAATATGATCCCAACAGAAGTGCTAATATTGCACTGCTTGTTTATGCGGATGGAGAAAAAAGATATATAATTGCACCCCATAAGCTTTCGGTAGGGGATACGATTATATCAGGTGAAAGAGTGGATATTAAGATAGGAAACGCACTTCCCCTTAAGAACATTCCGGTCGGTACGGTGATTCACAATATAGAATTGAAACCCGGAAAAGGAGCTCAAATGGTTCGAGCAGCAGGAAACTCCGCTCAGCTCATGGCGAGAGAAGGAAAGCATGCGACTCTGAGGTTGCCATCCGGTGAAATGAGAAAAGTCAGTCTTGAGTGCAAGGCAACCATCGGTGAAGTAGGAAATATTGATCATGCCAATATTATGATGGGAAAAGCCGGAAGAAAAAGGCATATGGGAATAAGACCTACGGTAAGAGGGTCTGTTATGAATCCAAATGACCACCCGCATGGTGGAGGAGAAGGAAGAGCACCTGTAGGAAGACCTTCACCTGTTACGCCGTGGGGTAAACCGGCGCTTGGCTATAAGACAAGAAAGAAAAATAAATCATCTGATAAATATATTGTAAAACCGAGAAATAAGAAGTAATCATTAAAGTCAGATCATAAGTCTGTGAAGGGAGGAAAAGCTAATGGGAAGATCTCTTAAAAAAGGACCGTTTGTAGAAGCAAAGCTTTTAAGCAGAATAGAAGAAATGAATGATAAAAATGATAAAAAAGTTTTAAAAACATGGTCCAGAGCATCTACGATATTCCCGCAAATGGTGGGGCACACCGTAGCCGTACATGATGGAAAAAGACATGTGCCGGTTTATATTACGGAAGATATGGTAGGACACAAACTTGGAGAATTTGCCCCGACAAGAACTTACAGAGGGCATGCGGATAAGGAAAAATCTTCAAAGGTTAAGAAATAAAGAATACGTTGATTATGGAAGGAGGGTATTCGATGGAAGCAAGAGCAGTTGCAAAATATGTACGAATTTCTCCCAGGAAGATGAAACCCATTACCGATCTGGTAAGAGGAAAAAATGCAAATGAAGCATTGGCAATTTTAAAATTCACACCCAATAAAGGTGCTAAAATACTTGAAAAAGTTATCAGTTCCGCTGTAGCAAATGCTGAAAACAATCATGATATGGATACGGACAGATTGTTTGTATCAGAAGTATATGCGAACCAGGGACCTACTATGAAAAGATGGAGAGCTGGCTCTCAAGGACGTGCGTCGATGATACTCAAAAGAAGTAGCCATATAGGAGTTGTTTTAAAAGAAAGAGCATAGTAGAAGGAGGTAAGAATTGAATGGGTCAAAAAGTTAGCCCCCATGGATTGAGAGTGGGCGTTATTAAAGACTGGGATTCAAAATGGTATGCAGATAAAAAAGAGTTCGCAGATCTTCTGATTGAAGACAATAAATTGCGAGACTTGATTAAAAAAAGATTATATACGGCAGGCATTTCAAAGATTCAGATTGAAAGAGCCGCAAACAATAAAGTTAAAATTACGATCTATACAGCCAAACCCGGTATGGTGATCGGCCGGGGCGGAACCGGTATAGATGAATTGAAAGCCGATTTGGAAAAGTATATTAAACGAAGTGTTATGCTGAACGTATTTGAAATCAAAAAACCGGAATTGGATGCGCAATTAGTTGCGGAAAATGTTGCATTTGCACTTGAAAGAAGGGTTTCTTTCAGACGTGCAATGAAGCAGGCTCTGGGAAGAACCATGAAAGCCGGTGCCAAAGGTGTTAAAATCCAGTCAGCTGGAAGACTTGGCGGTGTGGAAATGGCCCGCACAGAAAAATACAGCGAAGGCAATGTTCCCCTTCATACTTTAAGAGCTGATATCGATTATGGTTTTGCAGAAGCAAATACTACTTACGGAAAAATCGGTGTAAAAGTATGGATCAACTTAGGAGAAGTGCTTCCAAAGACTTCAGGGGATTTAAGTAATACAGAAGACAGAAATCATAATAATACCGAAGATAGAAAAAGAAGACCAAAGAGAAAGCCTGAAAACTCCAGAAAAAGAGATGAAGCAGTAAAGTAAAAAGAATAATCAGAAACGGAAAATGCTAAGGCTAAAACTTAGCAGTTCTTGACCAGAAAGGAGGAACATAGCGATGTTAATGCCTAAAAGAGTGAAACGTCGTAGAGTGCATAGAGGAAGAATGAAAGGAACAGCAAATAAAGGCAATCAAATTGCTTATGGTAAGTATGGTCTTATTGCTTTAGAACCTGCATGGATTACATCTAATCAGATCGAAGCTGCCAGAATTGCTATGACCAGATCCATTAAAAGGGGAGGAAAAGTATACATTCAGATATTTCCTCACAAGCCGGTAACAAAAAAACCTGCCGAAGTACGTATGGGTGCCGGAAAAGGTGCACCTGAGTATTGGGTGGCAGTTGTTAAGCCCGGAAGAGTTTTGTTTGAGATTGACGGAGTATCCGAAGAAAAAGCAAGAGAAGCCATTCGCCTTGCAATTCATAAGCTTCCTATTAAATGTAAATTCGTATCACGTGACGAATTAGAAGACAAGGGTGGTGAAGTAAATGAAAGCTGATAAATTACGAAACATGACAGATATGGAACTTAACAGTGAGATTATGAAGCTCAAGAACGAATTATTCAATCTTAGATTTCAACATGCTACCGGTCAGCTTGAAAACCCTGTTCGTATGAGAATCGTTAAAAAGGAAATTGCTCGAGCGAAAACCATCCTGAGGGAAATGGAGCTCAAGAAGGTAAACGCGTAGCATAGATACGTGGAAGGAGGGTGAACCATGGATAGAAATAAAAGAAAAACAAGAATCGGTAACGTTGTCAGCGATAAAATGGATAAAACTATTACCGTCTCCGTAGAGGACTTTGTAAGACATCCTCTTTATGGCAAAGCAGTGAAAAGAACGACTAAATTCAAAGCACATGATGAGAATAATGAATGTAAAATAGGCGATAAAGTAAAAATTATGGAGACAAGGCCATTGAGTAAAGACAAAAGATGGAGACTTGTAAATATAGTAGAACGCGCTAAATAGTTCTGAAAGGAGGCACGAAAATGATACAACAAGAAACACGTCTTAAAGTTGCCGATAATTCGGGAGCAAAAGAATTGCTTTGTATTCGTGTTTTAGGCGGAACCAGCCGAAAGTATGCGAATATTGGAGATATAATTGTATGTGCTGTTAAAGACGCAACACCAGGAGGTGTTGTCAAAAAAGGCAATGTAGTCAGAGCGGTTATTGTAAGAAGCAAAGGCGGAGTACGGCGTGCTGACGGGAGCTATATAAAATTTGACCAGAATGCGGCAGTTATTATCAAAGAAGATAAAAATCCCGTAGGAACACGTATATTCGGCCCTGTTGCAAGAGAATTAAGGGAGAAGAACTTTATGAAAATTATTTCACTTGCACCGGAAGTGTTATAACGAGGAGGTGTGACTATGAATATAAAAAAAGACGATTTAGTTTATGTAATATCGGGAAAAGATAAAGGGAAAAAGGGTAAAGTCATTAAAGCTTTGCCAAAAGAGAATAAAGTGATTGTGGAAGGTGTAAATGTTCAGACCAAACATCAGAAAGCATCTCGAAAAGTTCAGCAGGCCGGTATCGTTCATCAGGAAGGTCCTGTGGATGTTTCAAATGTTATGATCTGGGATTCAAAGGCCAAAGCACCTGCAAGAATAGGATTTAAGATTAAAGAAAACGGACAGAAAGTAAGAATATCGAAAAAAACAGGTGAAATTTTGGATTAATGACTTGAAAGGAGGGAATTAACCGTGGCTGTAAGACTTAAAGAACAATATCAGGAGCAGGTATTTAATGCTTTAAAAGAAAAGTTTCAGTATACCAATGTAATGGAAATACCAAAACTTGAAAAAGTTGTAATAAATATGGGCTTAGGCGAAGCGAAAGATAACGCAAAGTTATTGGAAGCTGCAGTTGAAGAACTTGCACTTATCAGTGGGCAAAGGCCTGTTGTCACTAAAGCAAGGAAATCAATTGCCAATTTTAAAGTGAGAGCCGGAAACCCGGTTGGAGTGAAAGTAACCTTAAGAGGCGACAGAATGTATGATTTTGTTGACAAGCTCTTTAATATTGCTCTGCCGCGTGTAAGAGACTTCAGAGGCGTTAACAGGAAATCCTTTGACGGCAGAGGGAATTATGCTCTTGGTATTAAGGAACAACTTATTTTTCCGGAAATAAACTATGACAAGGTAGATAAAATAAAAGGCATGGATATTATATTTGTAACTTCAGCCAAGACAGATGAAGAAGCACTTGAATTGTTAAAACTCATGGGCATGCCATTTGCAAGATAGGAGGGAAGACTGTGGCAAAAAAATCTCTCATTGTAAAACAGCAGAGAAAACCAAAATATTCTACGAGAAAATATACACGTTGTAAAATTTGTGGTAGACCACATGCATACCTGAGAAAATTCGGTATATGCCGTATATGTTTTAGAGAATTGGCTTATAAAGGAGAAATACCCGGAGTGAAGAAAGCCAGTTGGTAGTATTGAATACAGGGAAGGAGGTAATATGCCATGACAATGACAGATCCGATCGCAGATATGCTTACAAGAATTAGAAATGCAAATACTGTAGGACACGAGACTGTGGATATTCCGGCTTCTAATATGAAGAAGGCCATAGCCGAGATACTCTACAGAGAAGGATATATAAAAGGATTCGATATTATCGAAGACGGAAAACAAGGGATTATCAGAGTACAAATGAAGTATGGTGCTGATAAAGAAAAAGTAATCAGCGGAATGAAGAAAATTTCAAAGCCGGGACTAAAGGTTTATGCTAAAACACATGAGATTCCGAGAGTTCTTGGAGGACTTGGAATTGCTATTATTTCAACATCAAAGGGCATTATCACAGATAAAGATGCCAGGAAAATGGGAGTAGGCGGAGAAGTAATTTGTTATGTTTGGTAAACAGCCGAATCAATGGATATAGGAGGTGCAGTGATGTCAAGAATTGGAAGACAGCCTATAACTGTTCCTGAAAAAGTATCAATGGAGATAGGAAAAAATAATCTTATAACCATTAAAGGCCCAAAAGGTGAACTGAAGGAACAGATACACAAAGACATTAAGGTAGAGCAGAAAGACGGACAGCTATTTGTCATTAGACCGACAGACAATAAAATGCACAGATCTCTGCACGGATTAAGCAGAGCTTTGCTTAACAATATGGTAACAGGTGTTACACAGGGATTTGAAAAGAAACTTCAGGTGGTAGGAGTCGGATATAAGTGTGAAAAAAAAGGAAAGACACTTGTATTGAATGTCGGATACTCACACCCGATAGAGATGGCTGATCCGGATGGAATAGAAACAGCGGTTGCCGGAAATGAAATTACCGTTAAAGGTATAAACAAATCCGATGTAGGTAATTATGCAGCCAAAATAAGAGAGCAGCGTCCGCCTGAGCCTTATAAAGGAAAAGGCATCCGATATCAGGATGAACGCATCATAAGAAAAGAAGGAAAAGCCGGTAAGAAATAGAAAGGAGTGAGTTCAATGGAAGGCAAAAAAAGCAGAAATGATAACCGTCTGGCCAGACATGGCAGAGTCAGAAAAAAAGTGTTCGGAACTCCTGAGAAACCGAGATTGTGCATATATAGAAGTATAAAGAATATATACGCTCAAGTTATAAATGATACAGAAGGAAATACGCTTGTGTCGGCATCTACACTGGATAAAGAAATCCAGGAAAAAGCCAAATACGGCGGGAACAAAGAAGCAGCTAAAGCTGTCGGTGCATTGATTGCGAAGAGAGCATTAGATAAAGGCATTGAAACCGTTGCATTTGACAGAGGCGGATATTTATATCACGGAAGAGTGAAAGAATTGGCTGAAGGAGCAAGAGAAGCCGGACTTAAATTCTAAGGAAGAAGGAGGGTAATGAATGCAGCGTAGTAGAATTGATGCATCAAAATTAGACTTGAAAGAGTCTATTGTAAATATCAGACGTGTCGCAAAGGTTGTAAAAGGCGGTAGAAATTTCAGATTCAGTGTTACAATGGTTGTTGGAAACGAAGACGGCTATGTGGGAGTGGGCCTTGGAAAAGCTTTGGAAATTCCCGAAGCCATAAGAAAAGGCATTGAAGATGCCAAGAAAAACATGATATATGTTCCCAGAGTCGGTACCACCATACCTCACAGATCTGTTGGATGATAAGGTGCGGGAAAAGTATCGTTAATGCCTGCAGCTGAAGGTACAGGAGTTATTGCAGGAGGTTCTGTCCGTACGGTATTGGAATTGGCAGGCGTAAAGTATGTACGAGCAAACTCCATAGGGACCAATAATTCAAGAAATATGGCAAATGCCACAATCAGAGGTTTGAAAGAGCTGAAAACAGTTGAAAGCGTATCAAAACTAAGAGGTAAAACCAAGGAAGAAATATTAGGATAGAGGAGGGAGAGCCGTGGCTAAGCAATTGAAAATAAAATTAATCAAAAGTACAATCGGCGTAAAGCCCCTGCACTCAAAAAATGTGAAAGCACTGGGATTAAGAAAAATAAACCAAACGGTTGAGCATCCTGATAATCCCCAGATTCGCGGGATGATAGAAAAAGTTAAACATCTTGTAGAAGTAGAAGAAGTCTAAAATAGGAGGTGTTAGAAGATGAAGTTGCATGAACTTAGACCTGCCAACGGATCCAAAAAGAATCCAAAAAGAAAAGGCAGAGGCACCGGTTCCGGACAAGGAAAAACCGCCGGCAGAGGCAGCAACGGGCAGAACTCCCGAAGCGGCGGCGGAACAAGACCAGGCTTTGAAGGCGGTCAGATGCCCTTATACAGAAGAATTCCCAAAAGAGGATTTACAAATATATTTAAGAAGCAGTGGGCTGTAGTAAATATTGAAGACTTGAATATATTCGAAAATGAAACAGTTATTACTCCTGAACTGCTGATGGATAAAGGAATTATCAAGAAAGTTCTTGATGGCGTGAAGGTACTTGGTGGCGGGACTCTGGAAAAGAAGGTTACCATACAGGCGCATAAATTCAGTAAATCAGCAGTTGATAAGATAGAATCTGCTGGAGGAAAGGCAGAGGTGATCTAATATGAACATGCTGTCGACTATTATAAGTGCTTGGAAGATTCCTGACATCAAAAAAAGGATGCTATTCACGCTTATGATGCTTGCAATTTTCAGATTAGGTTCAAATATTCCTGTCCCGGGGATGGACCGGACCGTATTGGAACAACTATTTCAGTCAGGGGAAGGATTATTCGGACTGTATGATTTGTTTTCAGGCGGGGCTTTCAGTAACTTTACCATATTTGCTCTAAGTATTACCCCATATATTACAGCCTCCATTATCCTTAATTTATTGACCATTGCGATTCCCAGCCTGGAAGCACTGGCAAAAGAAGGAGAGGAAGGCAGAAAGAAAATTGCTCAGATCACAAGATATCTTACAGTCGGTTTAGCATTGATTCAGGCTATTGGCGTAAGTGTAGGTCTTTTCAACAGAGCCTTAATTAATACTGATTTCTTTTCCATTACTGTTGTTGTATTAACGCTGACGGCAGGAACGGCATTCCTGATGTGGCTTGGAGAGCAAATCACTGAAAATGGTATTGGTAACGGAATTTCTCTGATCATATTTGGAGGTATTATTTCCAGGCTTCCTGTAGCCATTAAACAGACAATTACCAGATTATCCACCGGAGATGTATCCATTGTTACATTATCTATTTTTGTAGTAATTGCGGTAATCATTATTGTAGGCATTATTGCGATTCAACAGGGTACAAGAAAAATACCCGTCCAATATGCGAAAAGAGTTGTGGGAAGAAAAATGTATGGCGGACAAAGTACGCATATTCCTATTAAGGTCAATCAAGCAGGGGTTATTCCTGTTATCTTTGCTTTGTCACTATTGCAGTTTCCGCTTACCCTGACCTACTTTTTCCCGGAGGGTGGTTTTTCAAACTTTATAGTAAAGTACCTGTCATTGAATGGACAGCCGGGAATATGGATATACTCGATATTGAATATTTTTCTAATTATATTCTTTACGTACTTTTATACGGCAGTCACCTTCAATCCTATTGAAGTATCAAATAATATGAAGGCAAATGGCGGTTTCATACCCGGCATAAGGCCGGGAAAACCAACAGCTGATTTTATTACAAAAGTAATGACGAGAATCACGTTGGTAGGAGGTATTTTCCTGGCATTTATTGCGGTTCTGCCAACCTTGATTTTTCAATTTACCGAACTTCAGTTCAGGTTTGGAGGGACATCATTACTGATTGCTGTAGGCGTTGCCCTTGAGACCATGAAGCAAATAGAAAGTCAAATGATGATGAGAAATTATCAGGGCTTCTTAAAGTAAAAATTAGGAGATGATCAATATGAGACTGGTATTATTAGGACCTCCTGGCGCCGGGAAAGGGACTCAGGCAGCGAATATCACCGACAGTTATAAAATCCCGCATATTTCTACAGGAGATATTTTCCGAAAAAATGTTAAAGAAGGCACTGAGCTGGGTAAAAAGGCCAAAGGCTATATGGACAAAGGCGAATTGGTTCCTGATGAAGTGGTGGTTGCCATTGTTGAAGACCGGTTAAAGGAAGAAGATTGTTCAGACGGCTTCTTACTGGATGGCTTTCCGAGGACCGTTAATCAGGCGGAACAACTTGACAGTGTACTTGCTGAAATGGATGTAGCCATTGATAAGGTGATTAATATAGATGTAAGAAAAGATACGCTTGTTGAAAGAGCAGCAGGAAGAAGAGTATGCCGCAGCTGTGGGGCTACTTATCATGTTATGTTTAAGCCTGCCCAAAAAAAGGGTATCTGCGATTTATGCGGTGGAGAAGTTTATCAAAGAGACGACGACACCGAGGATACTGTGTCAAAGAGAATAGAAGTTTATATCAATGAGACACAACCGTTGATAGAATACTACAGCAGAAAACAAAATCTCATCACAATAGATGGGGAGCAGAATATTCAGAAAGTGTTTAAGGACATCATGGCTGCTTTAGGAGTATAATCATGATTATTATTAAATCCGAAAATGAAATTAAAATCATGAAAGAAGCAGGAAGAGTAACTGCTGGTGTTCTTGAAAGAATTAAAAGTGCCATTAAGCCCGGAATTACAACAATAGAATTGGATCAGATTGCAGAAGAAGAAATCCTGAAGAATAACATGGCGCCTGCTTTTAAGGGATATAACGGATTTCCTGCAAGCATATGCGTATCTATAAATGAGCAAGTGGTTCATGGAATACCTTCAGACAGAGTAATTTGTGAGGGTGATATCGTCAGCGTTGATGTTGGCGTAAGATATGAAGGTTACCATGGAGATGCTGCAAGAACCTTTGCAGTCAGTCCCGTGCCCGATGAAGCTAAAAGGCTTATTAAAGTTACCGAACAAAGTTTTTATGAAGGATTGAAATATTGTAACACAAGGTACAGGTTAACCGACATATCCCATGCTATACAGGAATATGTTGAATCAAACGGATTTTCAGTAGTAAAAGACTTTGTTGGTCATGGAATCGGGAAAAGCATGCACGAGGATCCTCAGATTCCCAACTACGGCAGGCCGGGAAGAGGCACCCGATTAGCTTCCGGAATGGTCTTTGCCATTGAACCTATGGTGAACATGGGAACCGATGAAGTATCCGTACTTTTGGATAATTGGACAGTCGTTACAAATGATGGGAAATTATCTTCGCATTATGAGAATACGGTGGCATTAACAGATGGTGAGCCGATAATATTGACAACGATTGAATGAAGTGAGTCCCATCAGCGGGAGTTTCAGACTCTCCACGATGGAAAGACGAACAAATTTCGAGTTTAGCAGCTCTTGTATCTGGCCACCTATAGAAGAGGGAGTCTTAGAGCTGTTTAATGAGATAAAGGTACGAGGTGAAAAAATGGAAACGACAGGTGAACTATGCTTAGGCCAGGTTGTGAGTTCAAAAGCCGGGCGTGATAAAGACAGGTTGTTTTTCGTAATTGATATTATAGATGACCAATATGTTTTGATTGCAGACGGTGATTTGAGGAAAGTCGAAAAACCAAAGAAGAAAAAAGTCAAACATTTGGTCGATCATTCCATTATCAATGATATAATGAAAGAGAAGCTGGAAAAAGGCGAAAAAATAGAAAATATTTATTTAAGAAGAGAGCTTGAGAAATTAGGCATCATCTAGATCAAGGATAGGAGGTGCATCTTATGGCTAAAAAAGATGTCATAGAAGTAATGGGCACCGTTGTAGAAGCTCAACCTAATGCCATGTTTAAAGTCAAACTGGAAAATGGGCATATGGTATTAGCTCATATTTCCGGAAAAATACGAATGAATTTTATTAAAATTTTACCAGGCGATAAAGTTAAAGTGGAATTATCACCCTACGACTTGACTAGAGGCCGGATCACTTGGAGAGATAAGTGATAAGGAGGGATAGTAATGAAAGTAAGAGCATCAGTTAAACCGATTTGTGAAAAATGTAAAATTATAAAGCGCAACGGTAAAGTCATGATTCTCTGTGAGAACCCTAAACACAAACAGAAACAAGGATAGACAGAGAAAAATATTAGCCTTAGGCGGGCGGCTGGTTTAATCCGAGGATTAAACAAACGCTTATGGCGGATATTTCAATATAATCTAAAAATGATACAGGAGGTGTAATGGATGGCGAGAATTGCCGGTGTCGATTTACCCAGAGACAAAAGAGCAGAAATTGGACTTACCTATATATTTGGGATTGGTAGAGCTACTTCAAATGCTATATTGAAAAAAGCAGGCATCAACCCGGATACCAGAGTAAAGGATTTAACAGAAGACGAAGTCAGCAGTCTTCGAAAAATACTTGATACGGAATATCAGGTAGAAGGTGATCTGAGACGAGAAGTATCACTTAATATAAAAAGACTAATGGAGATAGGGTGCTATAGAGGGATAAGACACAGAAGAGGATTGCCTGTCAGAGGGCAGAATACAAAAACCAATGCCAGAACCAGAAAAGGTCCGAAGAAAACAGTTGGACGTAAAAAGAAGAAAGGTTAAAGGAGGCAAATAGATGGTAGCAAAAGCTATAAAAAAGACAACAACACGTAGAAAAAGACGTGAGAGAAAAAATATTGAACGCGGCCAGGCTCACATTCAATCGACCTTTAACAATACAATTGTTACCCTTACTGACCTTGCCGGAAATGCTATATCATGGTCGACAGCAGGTGCATTGGGTTTCAGAGGCTCAAGAAAATCGACGCCTTTTGCTGCACAGATGGCAGCGGAAGAAGCAGCCAAGGCTGCAATGGATCATGGATTAAAAACGGTTGAAGTATATGTAAAGGGACCGGGATCGGGAAGAGAAGCTGCTATCAGAGCACTTCAGACAGCTGGATTAGAAATAAGTCTTATTAAAGATATAACACCGATTCCTCATAATGGTTGCAGACCGCCAAAAAGACGAAGAGTATAATATATTGGGAGGTGTAGTGAGATGGCAAGATATACAGGACCTTCCTGCAGACTATGCAGACGAGAAGGGCAAAAACTGTTCTTAAAAGGTGAAAGATGCTACAGCACGAAATGTGCTATAGATAAAAGAAATTATGCACCAGGACAACATGGTCAGGGAAGAAGAAAATTATCTGATTATGGACTACAGCTTAGAGAAAAACAAAAAGCTAAGAGATTCTATGGTGTATTGGAAACTCAATTCAGACAATATTTTAATAAGGCTGCAAGAAAATCTGGTATTACAGGTGAAAACTTACTTGTAATGCTTGAGACCAGATTAGATAACGTTGTTTTCAGAATGGGGCTTGCATCCTCAAGAAAGGAAGCACGACAGCTTATCCGACATGGACATTTTACAATTAACGGGAATAAGGTAAATATACCTTCTCTTAATGTATCTGAAGGAGATGTTATAAAAGTAAAGGAAAACAGTGCAAACTCTCCTAAGTTTAAGGAAGTAAAAGAAGCGGCAGTTAATGCTCCGGGATGGGTATCAGTAGACTTTGAGAAGCTTGAAGGGAAAATCCTTAATTATCCGACACGTGAGGATATCGATATTCCTATAGAAGAACATCTCATTGTTGAGTTATACTCTAAATAGTAGTTTCCATTAAAGAAACTAATTATTTGTGGGAGTTATACCCCCAAATTCCAAAAAAATAAAAGGAGGGTTTGGGTATGATAGAGATAGAAAAACCCACCATTGAATGTGTTGAATTAAGTGAAGATAACACTTACGGGAAATTCGTTGTAGAGCCCCTGGAACGAGGCTATGGCACAACTCTCGGGAACAGTTTGAGAAGAATTTTGCTTTCTTCTTTACCCGGAAGCGCGGTGACATCTGTAAAGATCAACGGGGTTTTGCATGAATTCTCCACAATTCCTTCTGTAAAAGAAGACGTATCTGAAATTATTCTCAACTTGAAAAGCCTCGCGGTTAAGTTAAACAGTGATGGGCCAAGGACTGTTATGATAGATGCAGATGGCCCCGGCGAAGTGATTGCAGGAGATATTATTGCGGATGTAGACTTGGAGGTTCTTAATCCGGATTTACACATTGCAACTTTAGAAGAAGGTGCAAAACTGGTTATGGAAATCAATATTTCAAGAGGAAGGGGCTATGTACCGGCAGAGTTGAATAAAACAGAAGATATGCCCATTGGTGTTATACCGGTAGACTCTATCTATTCACCTGTAACAAAAGTGAATTATATTGTAGAGAATACCAGAGTCGGACAAGTTACAGATTTTGATAAACTTACTCTTGAAATATGGACAGATGGAAGTATCAAACCTGATGAAGGTGCATCTTTGGGTGCAAAAGTTATGCAGGAGCATCTCAATTTATTTATTGAGCTTACAGAAAATTTTGATCAGGTAGAAATTATGGTTGAAAAGGAAGAAGACCAAAAGGAAAAAGTACTTGAAATGACCATAGAAGAGCTTGAACTCTCTGTAAGATCCTTTAATTGCTTAAAGCGTGCAGGAATCAATACGGTTGAAGAACTTACTCATAAGACAGAAGAAGATATGATGAAAGTTAGGAACTTAGGGAAAAAATCTCTTGATGAAGTAAAGAATAAACTATCAGAGCTTGGATTAGGGCTTAAGCCAAGTGATGAATAACTCAGCAAAGGAGGGAATAAGATGCCAGAGCAAAGAAAATTAGGCAGACCCACTTCTCATAGAAACCTCATGCTTAGAAATCTTGTAACGGACCTTTTAAGAGAAGGCCGAATCAAAACAACAGATACAAGAGCTAAAGAAACAAAAAAGATGGCTGAAAAAATGATTACTCTAGCTAAAAAAGGTGATTTACATTCCAGAAGACAGGTGCTTTCATATGTCACTGACGAAACGGTGGTAAAACATCTTTTTGATGATGTAGCACCAAAATATGCTGAACGAAACGGTGGCTATACCAGAATCCTTAAAATCGGCCCCAGAAGAGGGGACGCAGCGGAAATGGTATATCTGGAACTTGTGTAAAAAAAATCGGCTTTGCCCGATTTTTTTTACTATTTACAAAAGTTACTCCACACAATCCAATTCCCTTTAAATTTGACGGGTAAAAATGTATAATGGGTTAGAGGTTAGAGGTTAGAGGTTAGAGGTTAGAGGTTAGAGGTTAGAGGTTAG